>DATNME010000022.1:0-127937 GCA_035602385.1 Candidatus Dormiibacterota bacterium | reverse complement strand
TGGCAATAGTATGGTGACGCCTGCATCCATCAATTCGGCGCGTTTCCATTCACGGAAGGTACGGTCCACCTCGGCAAGATCCGCGCGAGTGTTGCAACCCAGAGCTTCTCGCGCATCGGGCGCGATTTCCGCCAACACGGTTTCTCTCCTGTTTGCGAGCACGCCAATGGCATCGGTGAGATATAACTCCCGGTGTTTGTTATTTGGTTTTACCTTCGCCAGCGCGGGCCACAACTTGGCGAGCGTAAAGCAATAGATGCTGGAATTGATCTCATTGAGCTCGCGTTGCTCCGGTGCAAGCTGGGAATCTTCCACGATAGCGGCCACGGTTTCGCCGGACTTTCTGACTACGCGGCCATAACCGGAGGGATCGGCTACCACGGCAGTCAACAAAGTTGCCGCAGCGTTTCCGGAACGGTGTTTCTCCAGCAAAGCGCGCAAAGTTTCGGTGCGTATTAAAGGCGCGTCGCCGGGCAGCACGATTACGAACTTAGCGTTACCCAGGGCGCGCTTGGCAACCAGCATGGCGTGCCCCGTACCGCTTTGCGGTTGCTGCAGAACCGTTAGCGCGCCAAGAGGTTCGGCCACGCGGGTCACCTGCTCCGCCTGATGACCCACCACAACGACAATCTTCTTGGCTTTCAGGGGAAGGCAAGCGCGAACAACGTGTTCCGCCAAAGCACGTCCGCCGGCCTGATGCAGCACTTTTGCAACGTTGGATTTGAGCCGCGTGCCTTTGCCCGCCGCAAGAACGAGAATGGCCACATCTTTGTTGCGATTTTTATTTGGCATAAGCCTTGAAAACACATTCTGCGGGAGGTCCAACGATTTCGCAATGGCAGGATGGCTACAACTAAATGAAAGTGACTAATCCATGACCGAGGCGGACGTCGAATTAAATTGATGCGTGGGCAGGAACTCTTCAGATGCGGACGTTTCTTGTGTAGTGATGGTCCACAGCGAAGGATCAGCCAGCAGCCGGCTTACCAGTTGTGTGTGCAAAGCGTGTCCCGCTTTGTGGGCCTCTACTCTGGCGAGGAGCGGCAGACCAATTAGAGCGAGGTCGCCAATCAGGTCCAGCGCTTTATGGCGTCCAAATTCATCTTCGAATCGAAGCGGCCCATTCATTACCCCGTCATCCGTAAGAACGATGGCATTCTCCAGAGAACCGCCGCGGATCAGCCCCATAGCCTTCAATGGCAGGATGTCGCGTTCGAAGCAGAAAGTTCGCGCACGCGCCAAAAGCCGGCGGAACGATTCCGGGTTTACCACCATTTCCACTTTTTGTTTGCCTACCAGCGGGTGCGAGAAATCCACGTAACATTGCACGTGAAATTCATCAGCGGGATAGATGCCTATGCGCCGGTCGCCTTCGATGACTTCGACCGGCTTTTGAACCTTCAAAAATCGCCGCTTTCGACGTAACTTGCGGATTCCGGCTTCCTCGATCATTTGCATGAACGGTTCCGCAGACCCGTCCAAAATCGGCACTTCAATAGCGTCAAGATCGATAAAGACGTTGTCGATGCCGCAGGAATAAATTGCTGCCAGCAAATGCTCGGTGGTGGAGAGGAGTACACCTTGTTTCATCAAACTGGTCGCGTAACTTACTCGAGCCACGTTTCGGCCGTGCGCCTCGATTTGAAAATTGTCGAGATCAAACCGCCTGAATACGATTCCGGTGTCCGCGGGCGCTGGAACCAGGCGGATATGGCCGTAGACTCCGGTGTGCAGGCCAACCCCTTCTGTACTTACCTTGTGGATGATAGTTGTCTGAAACATTACTGTAATCATAGCACTCTGTTGGCCATGACTGTGATACTTTGTTGCTTGTTATCAATGATTTAGCAACGACTAAGGTCCAAAAAACTGTCCTGGTGTGGTAATTGCACAACGTCTGGCTCTGTGGATGTCTCTTTTCGGTTCATCTAGTTTCCAGGGCGGTAACAACTGCTTCCTTCCTTTCCCTAACTTCCTGCATCCCATCCTCTGTCAATGTTATAATTCGTTTCCTGGAAGTGAACTAGAAGGACAGGTGGAGCATGAACCGAGTTGCACGCGTAGGGCTTGTGGCAGTTTCCGTGGTGATATTTTGCTATGCGGGAATTGGTCATCTTCTCGGACGGACGCACGACGACAAAGCTTATAAATCGCTAACTGTCTATGGCGAGGTTTTGCAAAAGATTCAGCAGGATTATGTGGACGAGCCCAACATGCACCTGGTGACGGCGGGATCACTGCGCGGGCTGCTGGAATCGCTCGACTCGGAGTCCAGCTATTTCACGCCGCGCGAATACGCGGAATATAAACAAAAAGCGGTTGCGGCAGGAGGCGGCGAAACCGGGCTGAATTTGAGCAAACGATTCGGCTACATCATCGTGATTTCTGTTTTGCCTGATAGCCCCGCGGAAAAAGCTGGATTGCATAGCGGAGACATTCTGGAATCGGTGGCAGGGTTCACCACTCGCGACATGTCCACGGGGCAGGCAAAAAATCTGCTGGCAGGGCAGCCTGGCACGGGAATCAAGGTGGGCGTGATTCGCCGTGGCAAAGCGACGCCTGAAGATGTGGACATCGTTCGCCAAAAACTTGGTCCCGCGAAGCTAATGGTGCAAAAAGTAGATTCCGATACCATCGCATTTCGCTTTCCCACGCTTGATGCAGGACGAGCGGAGGAACTGCGAGCGCGCATGGCCGAAGCGGAAAAGCAAGGTATTCACAAGGTAGTTTTGGATTTGCGTGAATGCGGGAGAGGCCCGGTTTCTGAAGCGGTGGCAATCGCACGCCTGTTCGTGCCGGACGGAACGTTGGCCACGCTGCGCGGGCAAACCGTTCCGTTACAAAAATTCTCCGCCGAACCCGCGAAAGTGGCTTGGAAAGGCCCGGTATCTGTGTTGATCGATCCGACCACTTCTGGTGCAGGCGAAGTTCTGGCGTCCGCAATGGGTGCGAACAAACGCGGCGACGTGGTGGGTGAGCGAACTTTTGGATTGGCCTCCGAACAAAAATTGATTTCTCTGGACGATGGCTCGGCTATTATCCTGACCACCGCGAATTATGTGAATGGTGACGGGAAGTCGATATTGGAAGAAGGCGTAGTTCCGAGCGTGGTAGTGCACTCGGCAGCCAATTCTCTCGATGAAGATGACGCAGAGGGCAATGACGCCGCGCCAGCAAAAGCAGATGCAAAAACGGTGAAAGAGCTGCCGGTGGGCCCGCGCCCCTTGTCGCCTGAAGACACCGTTCTACAGAAAGCTTTGGAGCTGCTGAAGAATCCGGCCAAAAAGGCCGCTTAGTTCTTGGGGCGCATTCGAGTTTTCCACCATCACCGGGCAGTTTTGCGCTTCTTAAAAATAATTCAAAATCCTGGAACCGTATCACTGCTCATTTTTGTTCTGGCGTTCGCGATCTTTTTCGCTGGATGCAAACGCAAGGCCCCTTCTCAACTTACTCCTGACCAGGTTCATTCCATCACGCGAGAATTAGCTGCCGCCGCCAGGAATGCAATTCCGCGATCAGCTGAGGTTAAGGCGGAGTTTGGGTTGGCTAACGGCGCTCGCGACGCTGCCGACCAACTTACTGTCAAAATCCCAGGAAGCCGCGACGTTCAGGAAGCGCGCCGAATTACGGCGACCTTGCTACAGGCTCTCAATGCGGTTGGAACGCGACACGGGTTGGTCGAACAATCTTCAGAAAACCGCGAGGGTATGCTTTTGGTTTATTTGCGGGCCGGCGTTGCCACCCATGCGATTCATATCCAGTTTTCCGGCGACACCATGGCCACATTTCCCGGAATGAATAAAAAAGGCACACCGCGTCTTGCAATAATTCTTGATGACCTGGGCTCGGATCGCGCCGTCGCCGACATCATTTTCGGTATACGCTACCCGCTTACCATTTCCATTCTGCCGAACCACGAGCATTCCGTAGAGATCGCCGAGGCCGCACACGACCGCGGCTACCAGGTAATGCTGCATCTCCCGATGCAGTCGGTCGGGCAGGAGACTTCCGAGGCTAAAGAGTTGCGCCCGGGAATGTCCGAGGAAGAAGTGCGATCCCTGGTGTCCCCGCTGTTGAGGTCGTTTCCCTACATTGCAGGCGTGAACAATCACCAAGGCTCGCAAGCCACCGCGAATCCCACGTTAATGCAAGCGCTCATGCCGCTGCTGCGTGAAAATCATTTGTTTTATATTGATAGCCGCACCACCGCCGCAACCGTGGCGTACGATACCGCGCGAGCTGCCGGCGTGCTTTGCGCGTTTCGCAACGTGCCGTTTCTTGATGATGTACAGGAAGAATCCGCTATCCGCAGGCAACTTGAATTGGCGATTCGTGACGCAAAAAAAACCGGCGAGGCGGTGGTCATCGGACACCCCCACGCGGCCACCCTGCGTGTGTTGCGTGAGGCATTGCCTCAGGTGGCTGAGCAAGGTGTAAGGTTGGTTCCCGCTTCAGACTTGGTCCACTAGAGTTTCGCCGGCACCACAAATAGCGACTAAGACAGCGGACCAGTCGAAGCTATTTGGGAATCCGCTACGACGACAACATCCTGCTTTTTTGGCGGGTAGCAATAGTGAACGATGACCGCCAGAAGTCCCATAGTTATAAAACTAAATACGCTGCCCTCCGGGCCCACCGTGCCTCCGGTGAGCCATTTCGCCCCGTGCAGTGACGAGTTGGAGAGATGGCCATCCATGACTATCCCGCTGTTCGGCACGGAGAATAGAAATGTTTCGCCGAAATCAAAACTTGCGTGAAGCCCTATTGCAAACCACAAATTTCCGGTGCGCTTCAGAGTGAATGCCAAAAACAGACCGACGACGACCACGCTGGCCGCGCCGACCAAACCTTCGCCAGGATTGCCGAGATGGATCGCGCCGAATCCGACGGAAAGTAATGTCGCCGCGGGCCAGAAGCCGATGCCTTCTTTGAGCATCAGCTGAGTGGGTCCGCGATAGGAGAGTCTCTGCACCAACCCTACGAGCAAGACAGCAGCTGCCCAGATTGCGAATACATACGGTTTTCGGGGAAAATGTGGCGCGAATTTCGCAAGCAATATCAAAAGCAAAGCAAGCAGCGCGGCCACTTCAACCAATGTAGCGTCGGCGAGTGTGCATTGCGAATATCCTCTAAATGAGAACTCTTCGAAAAGTCCGACAAAAACGAAAAATACCCCCCAAATTAGCGCCCATCGCAGCAAATCAGTGCCATGCAACGCGAGCGAACCAAATGCGTAGCCGCCAAACGCCGCGATAAGCCCCACCAGCGCGCAAATTTCAGCCAGCCCGAAAAGCCATCCTTGCCAAAAGAGTTTTCCAAACGCGCCTTTTGCGGGGATACCGTAGACCGCCGCGGTCCGGTGCTCGATGCGCGCCATAATTAACGCGGCGCCAAACACTATGGCGAAACCCATGATTTCCTGGAGATACAGCAATCGTGGCGGAGGAGTTCCTCGAACGTGGCCGACAAAATGGCTAACTACCGGGCCGATCACCAGGCTGATTGCCACGAGTAACAGCAAATAGATCAGAAAGCGCCATGCCGCGCGCAGTCCAGACTCATTCAGAAATATTTTTCTGAGAAGATCTGGCAGACGCGCATTATTTTCCAGGTTGTTATCTGGAACGCCGTGATTCGGAACTCCGCTGATTTCGCTGTCCATCGAAATTTACTCCAACCAGCTTGGCTCGCGCTCCAATAGATACGCCTCAAGGAGCCAAAAAGTTTCCTCCGGCGGCGCCCATGGACGATACACCGCGCTTCGATGGGAATCCAAAACTATTTTGCGGGGTTTAAATAATCGCAGCGGACGCGGCGCCGACAATTTGTTTGCTGCTTCTCTCCTGCACGAACGCCACGACGCGTAGATTTTGGCGATTCCAGGAATGGTCCACGGGAAGGATTGCCGAGCCCGAGAAGGAAGTCTCCTTGCCGCTTTCGGCAGTGCCAATCTCGCGCAACGCGCGCACTACCGCGGCGTGGTGAAGATTCTCACCAGCGTTTTCGCCGCGCTTCACGTCGGAATGCAACCCCCGCTCGGTCACTGCGATCCAGATGTCCACCTTGCGGTCCTTGAGTTGCTGGTTCAATTTCCCAGTGGACACCGTGAACCGCAATTCATTTTCTTTCGCCGGCGAATTCTGTTCCAGCTTCACCTCAAGTTTTGGCTGCCTGGCCGCCTCAGCGATGGTAATGCGCACGTCGCGGTTGTAACTGCCGATCAACTCCTTGCTCCCATCAATCACCATCTGCGGTGTGTACATGCTGTTCAAGTTAAATACATCCGCATAATCATGCTGGCGCGTAGTGAATTCACTGGATGAAAACGGATCCGCCCAACCGAAGTGGTTCCAATAGTCCACATGCTCCTCCAGCGCAATCACTTCCGCGCCGTCCACGGGCTGCAGTTGCTCAAGCTTGGCGAGCAGAATATCCGCGGGAGGGCAACTGGAACATCCTTCTGAAGTAAACAATTCAACAATCACCGGAGTCCGGACGGCCGCGACAAGGTTCTGGGCTGCTTCAGTTTTTCGATTCGTTAATGCCGCGACCGCGAAAATCGACAACAAGAGCAGCAACACGACGCCTAAGGACTTTTTCATCGAAAGTCTCCCTAAATCTGCTTCGTCAAGACGAAGGACAGCGCCTTTCCAAACCGCATTGAACCGGTAAAACGTCAAACCACTCGTGCTATCTTTACGGCCTATGCTGCGTGGCTCTCGCCACTACGAGGCCGACCTTGCCTAACCGCCAACTTCTTGGCGGAAGACTCGCCATCGATTTCGCCAATATTACACCAACTGGGCGATATCTTTCCTGGGAGGAATTTTTGCAATTTCTCGATGCCGGGCGTATTGTTTCGCCCGAGCGCAGTGCCCAATTATTAACTTTGTCGCTGACTGAAGCTCAAGCCGTGGATCGTGTCTTGTTAAAAACATTGCGCCTGCGCGAATCTCTACGTGCCATCTTCAACGCCATTGTCGCGAAAGAAAAATTCCCTCCCGAATGGACCGAGCCGATTAATGAAATCTTGCGGGTTACCGAAGGACACGACGAGCTGACGCTGCATGGTGGCGCATGGCAAATGGAATTTGTCGCGCGGGAAGGCGGGCTGGATTGGCTGCTGGCTGCGATCGCACGATCGGCTGCGGAAATTATCATCGAGGGAGATCGCGCGCCCTTGCGCCGCTGCGCCAACCTGGATTGCGGATTATTTTTCTACGATGCTTCGCGGACCAGACGCCGCCGTTGGTGCTCGATGGCTCTTTGCGGCAATCGCCATAAGGTTGCCGCTTTCGCGCGCCGCCGCAAGCCGCGTAATTAAACGCGCCTAAATTTTTACTTCACGTATTTTGGCGATTTGCCTTTGGACCACGGATCATACTTATAAGCGAATACCAATCGCTCGGCGAGCGGCGGATGGCCATAAAGCCAAAATCTTATAAAGGGTGAAGGATTAGGGTCGGACAAGTCAATTTCACCCATCACTTGAAAGGCGTGCGCCGCGACGCGCTCAGAATTGGGAATCACGCCATGAATTAATTCCAGCCCATAAATATCCGCGTTGTGCTCCTGCATTCGGCTGAAACCGTTCTCGATTGGCGAAGACGCGAAGGATAAAACTTCCAGCACCAGCAGAAGCACCGCTAGCGCGGCCAAATCTGCCTGACCATAGACTTCCCACGATTTGCCCCAGCGATCCAGGATCCAGAACAATGCGCGGTATCCCAGGTACAGCGCCAAAAGCAGTCCAACCGAGAAAAATACAAAGCCCTCCACTATGTGTCCGAGAACGTAGTGGCCCAATTCGTGGCCAACAATAAAGAGCGCCTCGTCTTGTGTAGTTTTGGTCAGCGTCGTATCCCACATCACTACCTGCTTGGAGGCTCCAATACCGTTTACATACGCATTCAACTGGTTGGTTTTTGTGCTGGCATCCATCAAGTACATGCGCTCGGGAGGAATAGGCACGCCCGCGCGATCAGAAAGTTTCTTGATGGCCGCGACCAGTTGCGGATGCGTTTCCTGCAGCGGCCGGAATTTATGAAACAGGGGATCGATGTACCAGGGCATGATAAAAACCAGAAACAAAAGTATGGGTATCGACGTGAACCAAAAATAGAGCCACCACCG
This sequence comes from Candidatus Dormiibacterota bacterium, assembly GCA_035602385.1. Classification (GTDB taxonomy): domain Bacteria; phylum Acidobacteriota; class Terriglobia; order Acidiferrales; family UBA7541; genus Acidiferrum. The sequence goes on along the minus strand of DATNME010000022.1, from coordinate 119,804 downwards.
CCGCGGACTTCGCCTTATTACTTCGAACAGTATGGTCACCAGCACAGCCGCAATGCCCATACCGAGAAGTTCTTCCTTGGCCCAGTCGCGAAACCATGACCCCCAGCCTTGTATCGATTGCTGATAATGCAGCGAAATCATATGCCAGCACATCCGCAAGGGGAGGTGCAGCAGATCCAACAGCAAAATCAGCAATGGCGCAAAAATTATGGATTGCAGAATGCGATTTTCGCTCAACTGCTGCGCGAAGTCGCGTAGCTTCGCCGCGATGCCCAGTCTTAGAATCAGTATCAGCGCAATCACGCCATAGAAGACTGAAATGAAATATAAGGTGTATGCCGCCTTGGCATAGGCGACTGCCTTTTCGTACCTTTCGTGTGAAAGGGTGTACCGCTCTACATCCGCCTGTGCCGGCGCACCCGCGTTTTCGGCTTGTCGTGATTCGGAGGAGTTCGGAACGCGAGTGTTACCGTTTTGCGGGAGAGTTCTGGGCACGAAAGCCGTGACGGCTACTGCCAGGAAAAACCATCGCAGCAACCAGTTCCTCGCGGTACCGACCCTTCGCTTCATCCGTTCTCTATCGGGCTTCATCAATGTTGGCCGACCCTGAGACTACTCTATATTAGACGCCTAAAAGGCCCCGTTCGATTTCCGGCGCACCTTTGAATGTGGGGATGGCTAAACACCCAGACTTATACAGTGCCTCTTTAGAGGGCTATCCGCTGCGCAGCTATTGTCTCCTCGCTGCCAGGAGGAATATGCTAAAACTAGGCACCGATTTGCCGTCAGTCGCCGTTTATGGGAGTAACCAGCATGAGGAAACGTTTCTTTGTTCACTTAGCTTTTGTATCAGCGGCACTAGCGGCTGTTGCGGTCTTTATCCCTGCCGCGTCAGCTCAGGATTCCACGAGCCCCTCGGTGGCGGAGGCCGCTCGGCAGTCCCGCGCAAAGAAAAAGTCCGATAAACCAGTTACCGTGGTGACCGACGATACCCTCAAACCCTTACCACGATCCGATTCGGCAAGCACCAGTGGCCCCCTCGAAGATTCGACGATTTCGACCACCCCAATCGTGCTAACCACGAAGGATTCGCCTACGCCGGAGGCGGATGAGATGAGGGCCGCGGCCGCCGCGGAATCAGATGCAGCATTGAAGGCTCTGAAGAAGCAACTTGCCGATGCCGAGAAAAATCTGGAGCTTTCGCAACTCAATCTGTCGCTGCAGCAGGACACATATTTTTCTAATCCGGATTACATGCATGATAAAGCCGGCAAGAAGAAACTGGACGCCATCCAGGCGGATGTGACCGCAAACCAGCAGACTGTTGACGACTTAAGAACGAAATTGGCGGCGCTCGAAAAGAAACTGAACGTGAAGAGTACGACTCCACCAAAGCAACCTTGATCCGGTTCGACGGCTTGACCATTCCCAACGGGCGGCGGGCTATTTAGGTTCAAGCACCAACGGCAAGCCGTTCTTGGGATTGCCGATAATCACCACTTTCGCGTTTGCGCTGGTCGCAAGCTTTTCGGTGGCTTCAATTCCTTTCCATTCCAGCAATTGCGGGCTGATTCCCTGAGCTACAATCTTCTGAAAATCCGCGATGCCTTGCGCCTCGATGCGTTTGCGCTCCGCTTCCTGCTTCTCTTTTTGCAGAATGAAGCTCATGCGCAGCGCGTCTTGTTCGGCCTGCTGTTTCGCTTCAATCGATCCTTTCAGCATTGCGGGCAACTGCACGTCGCGCAGCAATACGTTTTCCACGATTACTCCCCGCGGCGCTAGTTGCGCTGTAAGTTCGTCCTGTATCTGCTGCTGGACCAATTCGCGCGCATTGGTATAAAGAGCGTTTGCCGAGTGCGCGGAAGTGGAAGCGCGAATCGCCGCGCGAAGTGTTGGCTCTACAATTTTCTCCGCATAATTGTCGCCCACGGTCTGGTAGACAAAAGCGGCTTTAGTTTTATCCAGGCGGAATAGCAGCGATGTGTCCAGAGCTAGAATCAGTCCCTCATTCGAAGGCACATTGGCGCTTTCCTTCACCGACTGGGTCTGAACCGAAAGTTTTTGCACGGATTTCAGCGGATTAATAAGATGAATTCCTTCCGCCAAGGTTTCTCCCGTAACTCGTCCGAATAGCGTGAGCACCCCTACGTTACCGGTAGGAATTGAAGTCGTGCTGGTCATCAAAAGAATTAAAATTGCAATTACCGCAGCTATGCGTAAGATCCGGCCGCCGAATCCCCGGAAGTTAGGCATTTGAGGTAGAGAAGAACCCAAATCGATATCACGCGTTGTGTTTGCCATTTACGCCTCCGCTCCCAATACTCCGACCATCTGTTGCATTCATCTTCTACTACGTTCCGGCGAACGGCATTCTTTCCCGATGGGTTGGAGCGAATCGGTCAACCCGTCTATGCGGCTTTATGCGGCGCGATAAATATCCACAGATTTGTCAAGTCAACCACAATATCTTGTGTCGTTTTTTCTTGACACCCCATGACTCTAGCGCCAAAATTCGCGCATCGGTTCAAAACATCCAGGGAAGTACCGGCAGGGGACAGCCGCACGGTTCAGCGAGCTAGGCGGCTGATGGGGAGAATCTGATGCAATTCTTGCCTGGTTGTACCGTGCAGTGTATCAACGCGATTTGCGAAGCTCACGGTCATTGGCTTCGCGCCGATATCGTGGGCAGCGAACATTGCCCGTCTTGCGGCGACTTATTGCGCCATGTTCCGCCACCACTTACTCCGCACTTCCGTATGCGCCCACGACCTCTCGCCGCGCGCCCTCCGCTTCGCCCGCGTCCCCGCTAGCCTGTTCGGGAAGTTCTCGCCAGCCGAAGGCGCGTTTTGTTCCAAGGTTCAACTTGCCTAAATATCTGACTCGGGCGAACATCGTCCGTGAACTTTTATTGCACGGGACTTTGTTTGCTCAGTCTGTTCTGTCTGTCGACGCCGAGCTTGGCTATAGCTCAGGACAACGTTCCCGTCTCTTCGCCCGCTCCTCCGGGGGTCAAGCTCAATTACCCGGATAATCCCGGCGGTCTCGAAAAACTCGCTAAAGATATTTTGAAAGCGCAAAAAGAGAGCGACACGGTCACCGCCGGGCGCTTGCTGGAGAGCCTCGTGCTTCCTCATGCTCGTAGCTGGTACGGGGAAAACTTTGGCGAGGCAGCCGCCGCGAACGAAGGAGTGGCCTATGAAGCGGCAAGCAAGCGCATTCCTGTTGCACTGGGCTCCTCGTTTCTGGACCTGTACCAGAAAAACTCGACCGACCCGACCGCGGTGCGTCTCGGGCACATCTGCGATCTAAATACTTCGGAAGAGATTTTCAATGTTCTGCAGGCTCGCCTCGTTCCAGTGCCTCTTTACGATCTGCGCTTTATTAATGGAAATCAGTTTTTTCGCATTTCTTTGTTCGCTTTCGTTGAAGGTGGGTTTCGCTTTGTTATTCCGCCAAAGCCGCGACGCTCACAACAGACGATGGCGTCTGCTCCCGCGGATAAGCCAGCGGCTCCGTTCACAGGGCGGATTCGAGAGGGCGGTAACGTCGCAGGCGCGAAGTTGATTCATAAAGTTCAACCACAATATCCGGAGGAAGCTCGCCAACAACGTCTGCAGGGAACCGTTCGTTTCCGCGCGATCATCGCGAAGGACGGCACGATTGGGCAACTCCGACTCGAACAGGGTATTTGTACGCTGGCACAGTCGGGATACGACGCCGTTCGCCAGTGGCGCTATGCGCCTACCACCCTAAATGGCGCGCCTGTTGAAGTAGACACCACCATCGACGTTATTTTTCAGCTTAACCAGTAAAGGTCTGCTTGTTCTAAAAACAAAAAGGCCGGAAGCATTCGCCTCCGGCCTTCGTTTTTATTGCAAAAAATTTTAGGTTTCTACCAAACCCTTCTCGATGATTTCTTCATCGCTCAGCCATAAATCCGGAATGTTGGCCGAGCCGAATCGTAAAACATCTTCCAGCGCGTCGCGCACGTCTTTCAGCCTGAAGTCCACGCCAATGCGTTCCAGCAGATCGATGAGCGATTGTGCTCCCTCGGCCAGCGCGGGCTTGGGTCGCGCACTCTGGCGGTCCAGCCGATGATAGGTGAGCACGTATGTTGCGGACGGCCCTACGCCGTGCCTGGCAATATTTAAGAAAGCCCTCGGACGGCTGGGCGCGATGTCGAATACAGAGATAAGGCCGGGGGAGACTGCGCTCATCCGATAGAGTTCTCCTCGCTTGGTGACATTCTCAACTGCAACCTGATGTGCTTCCGCAGTTTTCGCATTTGTAGCAGGCTCCGTTAGGCACCATGAGCATGCCGCACTCCGAACAAGTCGGCGCACCTTCATGAGCGTTGCTGGGCGAGTTGCTCACAGCTGCCGCTAGCGGAGCGACGGGCATCGTTTGTACTGGCGTCAAAACTCCCAGAGCAGCCGAAGCATTTTCAACGTGCGTCCCGTTATTAAGCTTCAAATATTCCGATGAAATAAATCGTCCGCCCAGCCAGCGCGCAATGTAATCCAGCACCGAGGAAACGAATCGAATGTTCGGATTCGCGGTAATGCCGGAAGGTTCAAACCGGGTGTTCAGCAACTTGTCTACATAAACCTTAAGCGGCACGCCGTATTGCAAGCCCAGGGAAACGGTCAGCGCCAACCCATCCATGACGCCGGAAAGTGTCGAACCTTCCTTGGACATCTTTATGAAAATTTCGCCAGGACGGCCGTCGTCATACATGCCCACGGTAATGTAGCCTTCATGCGTGCCCACGCTGAATTTGTGCGTCACGGAAGCTCGCTCGGTCGGCATTTTCTCCCGTTGCGCGCGCGCAAAAAGCTCTCGTTGCATGGATTCCATTACCGCGGGAGCGTCCGTTCTCTTTTCGTCTTTCTTTTGTCCAGCGGCGCTGAGGGGCTGCGATTTTTTCGAATTGTCGCGGTAGATGGCTACAGCTTTCAGGCCAAGCTTCCACGATTCCAGGTAAGCATCCATCACGTCTTCGATGGTCGATTCCTCCGGCATGTTAATGGTCTTGCTGATCGCCCCGGAAAGGAACGGCTGCGTGGCGGCCATCATTCGAACGTGTCCCGTCCACGCAATCGACCGCCCTCCACCCTGCGGTGTGAGCGAGCAATCGAATACCGGCAGGTGTTCATCCTTAAGGTATGGCGCGCCTTCGATTTTTCCCTCTTTGTCGATGTAGCTGACGATTTCACTGGTTTGTTCCGGAGTGTAATTCAAGCTCATCAGCGCGGCCGGCACGGTATTGTTGACGATCTTAATCAGTCCGCCGCCCACCAATTTCTTGAATTTCACCAGCGCCAGGTCCGGCTCAATGCCGGTAGTGTCGCAATCCATCATGAAGCCGATGGTTCCGGTCGGCGCCAGCACGGTAACTTGAGAATTCTTGAAGCCGTGTTTTTCACCGTGTTGCAACGCGGTGTCCCAGGATTCCTGCGCGGTCATGAAAAGTTCTGGCTGCACGTATTGGGATTTAATTCCCCGCATGGCATCCCGGTGCATGCGAATTACGTCCAGCATCGGTTCGCGATTTACGGCGTAGCCGGGGAATGCGCCCATGCGCTCCGCAATACGCGAAGATTGCGCGTAAGCCTCTCCGCACATCAGCGAAGTAATGGTTGCGGCCACGTCGCGTCCTTGCTCCGAGTCATACGGCAATGCCATGGACATCAGCAGCGCGCCCAGATTTGCGTAACCAAGTCCCAGCGGCCGGAAGTTGTGCGAATTTTCTTCGATCTTCGGCGTCGGGTAGCTGGCGTTGTCCACCAAAATCTCCTGCGCCGTAATGGTCACATCCACTGCGTGTTTAAATGCTGCCACGTCAAATTTCCCATTCGCGCTCAGATACTTCATCAGGTTCAATGAAGCCAGATTGCAAGCGGTATCGTCCAAAAACATATATTCGCTGCATGGATTGCTGGCGTTGATCCGCGCGGTATTCTTTGATGTGTGCCAGCGATTTATCGTGGTATCGAATTGCATGCCCGGGTCGCCGCAGCGCCACGCGGAATCCGCCATTTTTTCCAGAAGCTCTTTCGCGCGGTATTTTTCACAAGGCTGCCCGTCGATTACATTTTTCGTCCACCAGTCGCGGTCTTCCTCCACGGCGCGCATGAACTCATCCGTCACGCGCACCGAATGGTTCGCGTTCTGGAAGAAAATCGACGTGTAAGCGTCGCCATCAATCGCACTGTCGTACCCGTTCTCGATCAGAACCTGCGCCTTGCGCTCTTCTTTGGTCTTGCACTCGATGAATTCCAGAATATCTGGGTGATCCACGTTCAGGATTACCATCTTCGCCGCGCGACGAGTCTTCCCGCCGCTCTTAATCACTCCCGCGAACGCATCAAAACCCTTCATGAAACTTACCGGCCCAGATGCGATTCCTCCGCCGGAAAGTGTTTCTTTGCTGCCGCGCAGCGTCGAAAAATTCGTGCCGGTGCCTGAACCCCACTTGAAAAGCATTCCTTCGGTGCGCGTCAGCCCCATGATGGATTCCATGCTGTCGCTCACCGAATTGATGAAGCACGCCGAGCATTGCGGCTTCGATTGCACGCCTACGTTGAACCATACCGGGGAGTTGAAACTCATTTTCTGTTCCACCAGCAGGTGCGTCAGCTCATCGCGAAACGCGTCGCTCGACTCTGCGTCAGTGAAATAGCCGCCTTCTTCGCCCCAGCGAACAATCGTATCCACCACGCGGCTGATCAGATGCCGCACGGATCCTTCGCGCTCCGGCGAGCCGGGTTTGCCATGAAAATATTTGCTGGTCACAATATTGGTCGCCGTTTGCGACCAATTCTTCGGCACTTCCACGTTTTCCTGGCGGAAAATCGTCACGCCTTTTTCGTTTCCAATCAGCGCTGTGCGCTTTTCCCATTCCACCGCTTCGAATGGCGAGGTCTTTCCATCGGTAAAATATCGCTTGAAAACCAACCCGGTGCGGAGGTCTGATGCCGTTTTTGCCGCGCTTTTTTCGCTTCGCATTATTCTGCCCTGCAATACTGATTTTACCGTCGCCATCTCTTCCTCCCCGCCTTAATTCCCCGGCTTTCGGCGGGGAACCCCTCTCTATTTTACACCTTCGCCGTGCGCGAAGACTCGGTGCCTCCACCACAGGCGGCACCGTTTCGAATCCAAGTTCCGTGAAAGCCGACCGCCGGAAAAAACCGTCCCAATGGGAGACGCGCCCGCGGTGGCTGCCGTTTCGCGACAGCCTTATACGGGCACCTCTCCTGCTACTGCGGGCGCAAAGGTTGGGGTTTGCGTCCGATTTTTCGGTTAGTTCCGGTAGTGGGTTTCTGCGGACCTGCTAACTCCCCCGAATGCATCCGCATGGCGCTTCCACGTACTCCGAATCTGGAGTCGCAGTATCAACGCCAGCGAATCCGGTGTCAAGAGAAAACAACAAAATATGGATGACTTTTTGGATACGCGTCTACCTGTAGTGGTATCGTTGCGCGCACACTACTTCCCTCGGCTCTGCGTTTTTTCGCCCCGGCCATCGCCGGAACATGCTAAAGCATCTAACTTCATACTGATGCGAACACCAATCACTTTTTCAGTTTTTCCTGTTGCTGCCCTCTTCATTTTCACTGTTTTTCAACAGGACCCCGTTTCTCCGCACGTCGAAGCCACCATGTCGGCTTCTCCAAAGATCATTCCGCCTGAAAAACTCTCTTTGCCGGGCCTGCCGAACTCCGGAAAAGTTACCGAAAATCTTTTTCGCGGCGCGCAACCGAAAAAAGAAGGCTATCCGCAACTCAAAAATTTAGGTATTGGCATTGTTATAGATATGCACAACACCGGCGCTGGAATGGAACAAGAAAAACAAATAGTGGAGTCACTTGGCATGCGGTATGTCAGTATGCCCGCCAGCCTTATTACTGGGCCAACCGACGAACAAATCGCGCAATTTCTGAAAATCGTAATAGCGAATCCCAACGATAAGATTTTCGTGCATTGTAATCTTGGCTCCGATCGAACCGGCGTCGCTATCGCCGCTTTCCGTATGACTCAGCAGCGGTGGAGTATCGATCAGGCTTATAACGAGATGCATCAATTTCATTTCCACACTTTTCTGATCTCCATGAGTCACCACGTCAAAACGTTCCCGCAAAATTTTGCGGAGAATCCTGTTTTCTTCGATCTGCGCGCTCCGCTGCCCGCCTCCCCGCCGGCGTCGAATTGAGCCCTTAGTACCTTCGTACCGTCAGAAATGAACCTTTGCTTCATTCCCGTAAACATCGCCATCCTCCATTCTTTCTAAGGATTTCACTACTTCGCTATTTGGAAGGGTGCGCGTGCAAGTTGGACGTTATGAAGTTCAGGCGACCATTGGCACCGGTGCATATAGCCGCGTAGCGCGAGGCTATGATCCACTCATCGGCCGCCACGTCGCTATCAAGCTTTTTTCTCCAAGCCTGGCCCAGGGCCAGGCACGCGAGCGCTTTTTGCGCGAAGCTCGTGTCGTGGGGCAAATTTCTCACCCCTCTATCGTGGCACTGCACGATATGGGCATCGAAGAGTCCAGTTCCACTCCCTATCTGATCATGGACCTCGTTGAGGGACAGTCGCTTGAACAAATTATTGCGAAAGGCAGTTTGCCCTTTCAGCGAGCGTGCGTATGGGGAGCAGAGATGGCCAAGGCTCTGGCCGCCGCTCACCGCAAAGGCATTATCCACGGTGATGTAAAGCCCGCGAATATTCTGATTTCGACGGAAGGCCGGGTCAAAGTAACCGATTTCGGCATGGCTCGTCTGGCTAACCACGATACCTTGGCTGCTCCTCTGCTGGGCACACCGGCGTATTGGTGCCCCGAACAGATTCTCGGAAAAACGCAGGATGCGCGTTCTGATCTTTTTTCTCTGGGCGTGGTCCTCTATGAAATGCTCACCGGAGTGAATCCATTTGCCGCCGATTCGCTCCAGGGTATCTGCGGCCGGGTTCTATCTTCGAGTCCAGTGCCGCCGTCACACAACAATCCTTCGTTGCCCGCCGCGCTAAACGAAGTCATCGCAGCCTGTCTGCAAAAAGATACACTCACACGCATCGCCACAGCTGAATTGGTGGCTGAAAGTTTGTACCCATTTGCGCGGAGTTCGACTGCCGTGCCGATTGTGCCACCCGCCGTAACTTTACGCAGCCGCGCGGCCCGCTTGCTGAGGTCCGCATGACCACAACCTTGCAGATCAGCCGATACGAAGTGATCGACACGCTGGGGACCGGAGCGTCTAGCCGCGTCGACAAGGCGCGAGACAGCGTAATAGGACGTACCGTCGCCCTAAAGACTTTTAATACCGGGTTCGTTGAGGACGGCGAAAAACAATTCCTTCGCGAAGCGCAAATTGTCGGGCAGCTTTCGGATCCCGCTATCGTTCAACTCTATGACGTGGGTACCGACGAACAAGGCACCGCGTACCTGGTTATGGAGTACGTCGCCGGCAACACCCTCGCTCATTATTTGACGGAGGCAAAAGTGCCTTTGCCTCGCGCATGCGCCTGGGCTGCGGATCTTGCTAACGCGCTCAGCAAAGCGCATGGCGCTGGGATTATTCACGGCGATGTGAAACCGGCAAACATTTTCGTAACCGCTGAAAATAAAGTAAAACTTGGCGATTTCGGCATCGCGCGCTTTGCCACCCAAATTTCTGGATCAGGGCGCGTCATGGGGACGCCCGCCTATCTTTCTCCTGAACAAATCCAGGGTGAAAAACAGGATCAACGCTCCGATATTTTCTCTCTCGGCATCGTGCTCTATGAGATGGTCACCGGCGTCCGGCCGTTTGCCGGAACTTCATTGCCCGCGGTTTGCGCGCAAATACTGGAAGCCACTCCAATTCGTCCGTCGAAGCTCGACCCGGCATTTCCTCCAGTCTTCGATCGCATCGTTGCGCGTTGTTTGGCAAAGAATCCGCGGGATCGTTATCAGTCCGGCGAAGAACTGGCTCGCGAGCTTTATGTTCTCGCTCGCGCCAGAAAAACCACCGCTAAACCTCCAGCGCCAACGAATTGGTTCGCGCGGCCATTGCGCTCGCAGGATTTGTGGGCCGCCGGCGCCGCAATTCTTATCGCTGGCATGGGCGCCACCATAACTCACGCCTTGAACAATCGTTCCAAAATTGCTCCGCTCCCGATCTTTACGGCAAAAGCGCCAAAAGTTCCCAGTGAATTGCTGGCTTACTCGCAATCAGACGTCGCGCCTCCAGAATCGACTCTTTCAGTAACGGAGAACAACGCCTCCAAAAAAGCCCCGAAACCAGCTTCGCATTTAGCTTCAAAGCAATCGAAAACTTCCGCAATCACGCCGTCCACGGCCCAAAGCTCAGAGCAAGTTCCCCTACCCGTAGTAGTGCCCGTCGTGGTTCCCACCGCCGCGGCACCGAGTGTCGAAACGGCAGGGCTGCAAATTGCCATCACTTCCACCACCAACGACGGAACTCTGGCAGTGTTCTCAGACCAAAATTTATTGTTTACTACGGAGCTCCACGCCGGCACCGCAGAGTCGATACATCTTGAGCGCAGTCTGCCCGCGGGTCCGCACCAGCTTCGTGTAGCTCTTTATCGTCCGGATAAGAGTCTGTTGGCGCAGAAAGAAGGTCTCACGGATCTTCGTACGGAGAATTCCAACACTCTCGCGATCCGCGTCAGTCATCACAAAAAAATATTGCTTCGTCGCGAAGACACGCTTGAAGTCACCTGGCCAAGCTCGCACACAGTTTCAGCGGAGCACGCCACGCCAGCACCCTCCCCGCGCTCCTTCTCACTAAAATAAAGATGACTACAGTTTTACAAGGGAATTAGAATCGCGGCGTTACTCGTATCGCAACGCTTCCACCGGATCCAGCTTTGCCGCCTTGATCGCCGGCCACACTCCTGAAACCAGCCCAACAGTTACGCTTACGGCCACTCCCGTCGCCGCTGCCCATACCGGAACGCTCCCAGGCCACTCCAGGGTAAGCCGCACCAGAATCACCAGTCCGTTAGTAAGCACCAAGGCGAGAAGGCCCCCCAACCCTGTCAGCGTCATCGCTTCCAGCAGAAATTGCCAAATAATATCTTTGCTCTTCGCTCCGATCGCCTTTCGGATTCCAATTTCCCGCGTTCGCTCCGTCACACTGACCAGCATGATATTCATCACGCCCACGCCGCCGATCAGCAATCCAATCGAGCTGAGCACCACCATCCCGACCGCCACCATCCCAATAATATTGTGAAACTCTTCTACTTCCTGCTGCGCCGTCCGGATCGAAAAACTATCTTTCGCCGCGTAGGCCACGTTCCTTCTGCGTCTTAATATCTCCGTCGCCTGGTCGACGGCCTGGTCCAGCATGTTGGGATACGCCTGAAAACGAATCTGATTTTCGTACGCGCCTGGATATATTTTTACAAAAGTATTGTAGGGAATCAGCACGCGGCGGTCTTCATCGCCCATGCCCATGCCGCCCTTCGGCTTCTCGACCACGCCGATCACCTGGAAGTCCGAGCCATCGATCATTACGTCTTTGCCGATGGGATCCTGATTTGGAAATAGCACCGGGGCCACATTTTCCCCGAGCATAACCACTTTCTCGCGGTGCAGATCATCACCTTCCGCGATAAATCTGCCTCGCAGCACCGAAGCATTCGCGTATACCTGCCCAAAATTTGGTTGGACGCCGCGGAAATCGATGGCGGTCACCTCTCCAGCTTTTGTTCTTACCGTGTGCGGTTTTTCCCACCAGGTCAGAAACACGGTCACGTTCTTGATGGCCGGCGCCCCTTCCTTAAGCGCGATGGCATCTTCCTGTGTCAGCGGTTTGCGCAAACGTTCTTCGAGTGGCCGCTGGTCTCCGTGTGGACCCTGATCCCATCGCGAAACAAACGCGGTGTCCGCGCCAAACTGCTTCATGTTCTCCTGAATCTGCTGGTCGAAGCCGGTAACCAGCGCGACCACCAGCATCAGCACACTCACACCCAAAAACACCCCGAAAACCGTCAACCCGCTGCGCATTTTATGCGCGCGCAGCGTATCCAACGCCTGTTTCAGATTTTCGCCGTACGCCTGCGCCATTTCTCTTCCTCAGCCTTCCGCGCGCAATGCTTCTATGGGGTCCAGCTTCGATGCGCGCATTGCCGGGTAAATTCCGAAAAATAATCCCACGCCGGTGGATACGCACAGCGCAAGTATCACCGCGCTCAACGGCGTCCTCATGGGAATCGACGTTGCCGCTCGACCCAACGCCACTAATCCGTAAGCCAGTAAAAGTCCGATACACCCACCAACCGCGGCCAATACCGCGGATTCCGTCATGAATTGCAGGACAATGTGTTTGCGACGCGCCCCTAGGGACCGCCGCAGCCCGATCTCTCGCGTACGTTCGGTCACGCTGGCAAGCATGATATTCATAATCACAATGCCGCCTACCACGAGAAAGACAGCGGTCAATCCCACCGCCACCGCGAATAAATTGCCGGTAATTTGTTTCCACAGCGCCATAATCGAATCGGATCCAAAAATGGCAAAGTTATCCGGCGCGTTGTAACCCAGATGCCGCGCAGCCCTCATTAATAGCCGCGCCTCGTCCTGCGAAGCCGGCAACACCTCCGCATTCTGGGCTTGCACAAAAATCGTGACCCAATCGTTTTGCGTGAACCAGTCCTTGCGAAACGTGTTGAGCGGAATAAGTACAAAATTGTCCTGTGACTCGCCAAAGGCGCTGCCAATCGCCTGCGCCGTGCCAATCACCTCATAGGTACTGCCTCCGGCCCGGATGGTCTTGCCTATGGGATCAACGCTGCTGAAGAATTTCTTCACCACATCGGAGCCAATAAAACAGACCGGGGAATGATGCAGATCGTCAGCTTCTGTGATGAATCGGCCGGCAGCCAGATTCATGTTGCGAACCTCGGCGTAATTGGCGGTCGCCCCCATCAAATCGCTATTTTCCAGGAGGATATTCCCGTAACGAATATCCATGTTGTGTTCCGACAGGGCCGCGACATTGGACGCGGTCTTCATGTTCTCTCGCAGAAGCTGATAGTCATCCATGGTAACGAATGGCCGTTTCTGCGCCTTTATCCACTCGTCATAACTGGTAATAATTCCAAACCGATGCACCAGATAAACGTTCGCCCCCAGGTTTGCTACCCGGTCCGCCACGTAAAAGTTCAACCCGGCCACCACGCTCATTACCGCCACAAGGGTGGTCACCGCTAAAATGACTCCCAACAAAGTCAAAAAACTGCGCAATTTATGACCGCGAAGGGCGTCCAGGGCGAGCTTCAACGTTTCAAAAAATGTGACCAGCGCTCCGCGCATTCCGGATCGCTTGGAGGCCACGCCTACCTTGCCTCCAACCATCTGAGGGAATACGTTCAACGGTTCTGAGGAACTCAATGCCAAATTGCCCTCCAGACGCTCACTCGAAGGACCGCGTCGTCTACCTGATAGACGGTTTTGAGCATTATATCGCTCTTTCTTTATCTACATCTAAGACGTTGGAAAAGCAGCTTTGCTTTCAGTTTTTCCCGTCCAATTTTGGCTAATCGGCGTCCGGGCGGGTACCGAAGGCCGCCGGCCGCCGCCGTTAGTCCCCCGCTTCCACCCGTTTCTACCCCGCGAGGTGCAACAGTTCGTTAACCTTGAGAATCAAAGGTAAGCTTGCACATGCGCTCCGCCCAACTGGTCTCCCCAAGCCCGAGCCTTCCTAAACTTGCGCTTTGTCTGCTATTGGTCTGTACGGTTGGCCTGTCGGCTGAGAAAAATATTCCAGATGCGGCCGATCAAGCCGAAACACATGTCTTATTCGAAAGAGTCATTGCCAACCAGAAAAAAGTCGAAGAGGCTCTGGATGTATACGAGCGCCTGGAGCGCATCGAAATGCGCAGAAACTCCCATGACCCGAAACCGTACTCCGAGAAAAGCTATCGCGTGATTCCCGCGGGCACCGGGACGGGCCGCATCCCGGTTCGCGGCGACGGACAGCCAGCCGACGCCGCCGTTTATCGTGCTGAGCTTCTAAAATTGGCACATCAGTTGGCCTGGGCGGCGGAATCCGGACACGCGCAATCCGAAGCTTACGCAAAAATCCAAAAGAAACGTAGGGAACGAGACGAACTCATCAGCGCCGCGAGTCAAGCCTTTATTTTCACCTTCATCGCCCGTGAGCCTCGCGGCAACCGCGTGCTCGCAAAATTTCGCATGGAACCGAATCCCGCTTACAAAGCGACGTCCCGCAACACTTCGTTATATTCCAAAGTCCGTGGATTGATATGGGTAGATGAGGCCGCTGGGCAGCTCGCGCGCATCCAAGGCGAAACTACCGAAGATATATCCATCGGCATGTTTCTCGCTCGCGTCAACAAAGGCAGTTATTTCATGCAGGAGCGTTACGAACTTTTCCCCGGCTGCTGGCTCCCCACCTTCTCGCAATACGATTTCGATGGCCGCAAATTATTCATGAATTTTAATATTCACGAGCGCACTTTTTTTACTCACTACCGACACATGGGAACCCCGCACGAAGCTTTTTTGGCCATTCAGAAAGAGATACATCTCGCCGAAACCGCTCCAGCACAATCGCATTGAGTCGCCGAACGGTCGCGTCACTTGCTTGTTGCAGCTGCGTTACTGAATTGGAAAGAGTTGCACGGGCTCAATCGTTGGCCTATTTCCGACCAGTTCGCATCCACTCCAGTGCGAAACGGTACACTGGGGCCTTCGGCATTCGAATTCACACACGCTTAATCCCGCCGGCACTTCTTGTACGACTTCATTTTTAATCCATTGCCACAATTTCACGAGAGCGGTTCTTGAGGGGACAAGTCGTTCCGCCATGATTCTCCTTTGCCAGGAGTTTTTGCGACGCCGCCATTCTACACTGTGTCGCGCGCTTCTGTAACCCTTATTTCACCTAAATGTCACATGCCTGTTGTAATTCATCGCTTCTGGTAAACCCTCCCAGACTGAGGGACAATGCTGCTCATGACCGTTACCAGACGCGGCTTTTTGCGAAATATGTCGCTTGCAGCCCTCCTGCCTCCCTTCCTTTTGCAAGACTCTTCCCGGTTGCCCATCGCGTTTTCGACTCTCGGCTGCCCCGCGTGGGAATGGCAAAAAATTCTGGACTTCGCGGCTTCGCATGGTTTTGCCGCAGTCGAATTGCGTGGATTGCAGGGCAATCTTGACTTGCCTTCGCATCCAATCTTCGCTCCCGACCGTATCGCGCAAACCCGCGGCGAAATTCTCTCTCACAATTTGCGAGTCGCGTGCGTCAGCAGTTCCGCAAGCCTTCATGAAAAAGACCCTGCCGCGCGCGCCAAGCAACTTTCCGATGCCCGGCGCTCCATCGATCTCGCTTCGTCGCTGAACTCTCCCTATGTTCGGGTCTTCTGTAGCTCTTCCGACAACGTGCCGCGCCAAAAACCAAACGAAGACCTTCGCGCCCGGGTCGCCGCCGGTCTCAAAGAGTTAGGAGATTACGCGTCCTCGCGCAATGTTATTGTGCTCATCGAGTCTCACGACAATTTCACCTCTGTGGAAGTTCTGCGCGACGTTCTTACTGGTGCCGATTCTCCTCACACCGGCCTGCTTTGGGACGCGCATCACACCTTTGCCGACGCCGGCGAATCTCCCGAATATTCCGTCAGCCAGCTCGGACGCTGGATTCACCACACCCACTTGAAGGATTCCGTGGTCACCAACAGTGGCAAAGAACGCAAATACGTTCTCACCGGCCGCGGCGATATTCCCATCCAGCGCCAGATCGCCGCGCTCAAGAAAATGAATTATCCCGGGTACTTCTGCTTTGAATGGGAAAAGGTTTGGCACCCCGACCTGGAAGATCCGGAAATCGCCATCGCCGACTACGCCCGCATTGTCTCCACTTATCTCAAAAACACCGCGTCCTAAAAAGAAAAGAGCACGCAAGCGTGCTCTTTTCCATCAATTTGAGAAATGTGCTTTTGTTTTTACTTTGTAGCAGCCGCCGCAACTTCTCGCTCGATGGGCGCGCCAATCAGGTTTCCCCACTCCGTCCAGGAGCCGTCGTAGTTACGCACATCTTTTACACCCATCAAATACTTCAGCACGAACCAAGTGTGCGAGCTGCGTTCCCCGATTCGGCAATACGCGATCACTTCCTTGTCTCCGCTGATGCCTTTTGCGCCATAAAGCTGCTTCAACGCATCGATGGCCTTGAACGTTCCGTCCTCGTTCACCGCCTGCGACCACGGAATGTTCGCGGCCGTCGGAATGTGCCCGCCACGCTGCGCCGTTTCGCTCATTCCTGGCGGCGCGATTATTTTCCCGCTGAATTCGTCCGCGGATCGCACATCCACCAACTGCGCCGCGCTTTTCTTCTCAACCGCCGCGAGTACCTCATCACGCTTGGCGCGAATGCTGCTATTCGGCGCTTTCACTTGGTATGTGGCCGCGGGATATTTTGCCACCTCGGTCGCCAGTGGCCGCTTCTCCTCAATCCATTTTTTGCGCCCGCCATTCATCAGCAATACCTTCTCGTGCCCGTAATATTTCAATTGCCAGAAAGCCCACGCGGCGAACCAATTGTTGTTATCCCCGTAAAGCACAATCGTGGACTGCGGAGAAATTCCAGCCTTGCCCAGCAATTCCTCGAACGCTTTAGGCTCGGCCAAATCGCGGCGAAGCGCATCTTGCAATTCCGTCTGCCAGTTCCAGGAAATCGCTCCTTCGATGTGACCTTGGTCGAATGCCGTGGTGTCAACGTCAACTTCCACCAAACGCACGCCGGGATCCTTGGCGTGGGCCGCCACCCATTCGGTGGATACAAGAACTTCGGGATGCGCATATTGCGACATGACAATTTCCTTCCGTCAGTAGAATCAGGAAAGCGTAGCTCACCGCAAGGAGGAAATCATCCTCTTTCTGGTAAATATTCATGCATTAATAAGAGTGATTTTACGAATGCGATTTATGGATAGTAGGCGGCGCCGCGCTCGCGCTTCATGGTTCTACACCGCGGGCTGCAATTTCCCGTTTTTCGTTTCCCACTCGATGCGAACCAGAAAATCAAAATGCATTCCTTCATTCTTCAGCCACTCTTCAAGCGCTTCGCGTGACTCCGCCAAAAATTCCACAAACATTTTTCCTTCCACCATGTTTACCAGCACGCGATCGGCGTGTGCGGTTCCTCCCGATTGCATTCGCGCGGCAAGCGCTTCCGCCCCTTGCCGTGTCAGGCAAGCAAGCGTGTGTTGCGTCAAATATCGCGGCATGGAAAGCCCCTCTCAACGGATCTCCTCAAGTATTCCATAGAAAAACTTCGCTGCGCACGTGACCCTTCATTCTTCGAATTGCAGAGTTCCCGATTCGAACCACCGAACGACCTGCCCACAATGACAGGTGAAGGTTGCGGCACAAAAGTGCATTGCATCCCCTCAGCGCGGTCTGGGAGGTTACACTTTCTCTTAAAGGCATCTCCCGCAAGGCGAAGAGCGAAGTATTTCAGGAGCGACTATGAGACGCACGATAATTTGCCTCACAGCAGTGCTGGCTTTGCTGTCGATAGCAGGAACAACTTCTGCAAACCGCAGACCTCTCAAGGGTTCGTGCGTATTCGAGGGCGTGGTTCTTGGCCCCGACGATAAGCCCGTCTCCCACGCCAGCATAACCTACCAATCCTCTAGCGGGAACGATCCGCACGCGTTGCGCGCCGACGCTAGGGGCCACTTCAGAATAACCGGGCTGGTTGCCGATAATTACGACGTGCGCGCCACTTCCCAGGGAATATTTTCCGAGTGGGAAAAGAATGTTACCGTTCGCAAGGGAGTCCCGACCAACGTGACCCTGCATCTGATTTACGCGAAACAGATGCCGAAAAAGGGACTCAACGTAAAAAGCAAAAACGCAAAACACTAGACTTCTAACCTTCCGCGAGGCCGCTATTTGGTGCTCGGGTGCGTCTCGGCGGCAATCATCTGGATGGTCTCTTGGATACACTTTCGCGCTCCGCACCGTGAGTTGGAACCTCGCGCTTATCGTCTCGCGCTTGGGTTTTTAGGCGTGGTCCTTATATCGCTAACCGGACATTTGGGAGGATTCCTAAGCGGCGTAAACGGACCCGGTCAGTAGCCTCCATCAATTTCCGCAAAAATCGCCTTTGTAACATACATATCTATCGTATTTTCAACGATTTGCACCCGCGCACCGAGAGTACTAGCGGGTACCACGACCCCGGTACTCCTAAAAATGAGGCTCCAGGTCCATTGGTTCGCAAGCGCCGTTTACATAACATGCATAGAACGGGTTGGGGGCCGCGCGGGGACAGCGGCCTCGCAAGGGGTCGTGTGCAGCTACCCAGCCCGCCAGTTTTCTGCCAATCGTTTTGCCCTCTCGGACTGCAAGGCTTGCCAATGGCAGGTCCCTTGCAAGGCCTATCGCGCGGGACCCGTCATCTCTTTATTAAGCCGATTCGAATCTGTTGCTTCTACTCTTGCGCCCGAGTTCGCGTGTCGGGATAAAATAGCTTGTGAAACATTCTCCTTACATTTCGCCAGCGACAATTCGTATCGTCACCTTCCTCCTGCTCGCTGCAGTTTTCAGTGTGAGCGCCCTTCCGTCGCCGCCACAGCCCGCCAGGTTACGGCCGGAAGCTGACGCTGCCTTCCAGCAATACGTCCGTTTGACCGATGCTCGCAATCAATCGGAGATCACCGCCAAGAATCACTGGTTGTGGCCGGACTCTCTCCCGGAGAAAGAACGCAACGAAGCATTCTCTGCTTTGAAAATGGGCGAAGTCAAAGTGAAGCGGCTCGAAACCCTGCAAAACGGCGAAACCATCGACTGTCCCGGGGCCATGATCCCCCATTGGGTTGGTGTCGCGTTTATCCCCGGCGCCAAACTCGATGACGTGCTCGCAGTGCTGAAAGACTATAACCGTCACGCCATCTATTACGCGCCCGATGTGGAACGCTCCAAAATCGAGTCGCAAGACGGCAATCGGTTTCGCGTATTTCTGCGGTTCCGGCGACATAAAATCATCACCGTGGTGCTCAATACCGACCACCAAATCGAATATTTTCGGGATGACGCCACCAGGGCGCACAGCCGAAGCTCCTCCACACGCATCGCACAGGTCGAAAATCCCGGCACGTCCAGCGAACGCGAGAAGCCCCTCGGCAACGACCAGGGATTCCTTTGGCGTATGGAAACCTGGTGGCGTGTCCAGGAACGAGACGGTGGAGTTTATATCCAGAGCGAAGCTGCTACCTTAACGCGCGATATTCCCACTGGGCTTGGCTGGCTAGTCGGTCCTTTCGTCACCAGCATTCCCAAGGAGACCCTCAACTTCACCCTCGAAGCAACCCGCAACGCCGTAAAAAAACGAATACAACAATAACCACCTCCGTCGCAGCACTCTCCCTTAATTTCTATTAATTTGTATTGACTGGAAACGATGTGGCAAGCTTGCGCTTCAACTTCGTCTGAGGACAAATATGCCCAAAGATTCGCGTCAGCGAACCAATGATGGAGCTCTCAGTTTTACGCGCCGTGCGTGGCTCCAGCGCGCCGGTTCGGTAGCTGCGATCTCAGCCCTGCCGTTTAGAAGCGCGCTGGCGGCCCAGTCAGCCAGCGACGTAATGATCAAGCTGAGCAGTTATATGAACGCAGCCGCTGGCCGCTCTATTCCCGACGAAGTCTCCGAAAAAGCAAAGCAACACATTCTCGACACTTTTGCTGCCATGATTTCCGGCGCCGGCCTGCCTCCCGGCCGCGCTGCAATGCGCTTCGTCGAATCTTACGCAGGCGGCAAGACCGCTACGATTGTTGCCTCGCCGGTTCTTTGTGGCGCGATTGAAGCTGCCTTGGTAAACGGCATGCTGGCCCACTCGGATGAAACCGACGATTCGCACGCCTTTTCGCGAACGCATCCCGGCTGCGCCATCGTCCCGGCAGCTTTTGCCGCCGCGGAACAATTTGCCGTCGACGGAACGCGCTTAGTGCGCGCGGTTACGCTTGGCTACGATGTGGGCTGCCGCCTGACCATGACCCTGGGCGGCGTGGACTTCCAGAACAAGGAGCACAAAAGCACGTACAGCTTTGCCGGGACTTTTGGCGCTGCCGCGGCGGCAGGCTGCGCGGCCAATCTCACCGTTCAGCAAATGCGCTGGCTGTTGGACTATTCCTCGCAACAAGCTTCCGGAATTGCAGCATGGCAGCGAGACACCGAACACATCGAAAAAGCTTTTGTATACGGTGGAATGCCCGCGCGTAACGGCGTAACTGCGGCTTTGGTGGTGAACTCCGGTTGGACCGGGCTCGACGACATTCTGTCCGGCAGCGATAATTTTTTTGAAGCTTATGGACCCAAGGCGGATCCTGCGGGGTTGGTCGAATCGCTCGGCGAACGTTATGAAATCGCTCGAACCAATATCAAAAAATGGACCGTGGGCTCCCCCATCCAGGGTGCGCTGGACGCCATGGAGGTTCTTCTGAAACGCCGCACGTTCGCTGTCGCCGATGTTCGCGAAGTCACCGTCCGCCTGGCGAATACCGAAGCTACCATCGTGAATAACCGCGAAATGCCCGACGTCAACCTGCAGCACATGATTGCGGTGATGATGATCGACAAGAACGTTACTTTCCGTTCGGTGCATGACAAGCCGCGGATGAACGACACTGCCGTCCTGGCCGCGCGGCAAAAGGTAAAGCTCATTCCCGACGAGCAACTGGAAAGCAAGCTTCCCCGGCGAGTAGCCATAGTGGAAATTAGCTTCAACGACGGAACGAAAATTTCCGAGCGCATCGACGCCGTTCGCGGCACGCCCGAAAATCCCATGTCGCGCGACGAGATAGTGGCAAAATCTCGCGACCTGATATCGCCTGTTCTCGGTTCGGAAACCGCCGCAAAGCTAATCGAGAAATTCCTCGCTCTCGAGAAAGTAAAAGACGTTCGCGAACTGCGCCCGCTATTGCAACGCAGCTGATCAACTATTCTTTGATTGTAGATTTTAATTTACTGCGCATGCCCGGGCGCGTTCATTCAGCAGCTCAACTTCGCGGGCGTTGCGGGTAAGCGCAGCCGCGCGCTCGAATTCCACTCGCGCTTCCTCCACGCGGCCAAGTTTTTTCAACAAATCTCCCCGCACGCTCGGCAATAAATGATATTCCCGGAGCGCAGGCTCTCCGATTAGCGCGTCAATCAATTTCAGTCCCGCCTCCGGCCCATACGCCATCGAAACGGCAACCGCGCGATTGAGTTCCACGACCGGCGATGGAATAATCTGCGCCAAAGCTTCATACAACGACACAATACGCGCCCAATCTGTTTCGTCCGGCGTTCGCGCGCGCGCGTGGCAAGCCGCAATTGCGGCCTGCACGGCATAAGGAGCCTTCATTCCTCCGAGTTTTTCCGCGCGTTCCAGCGCCGTTAAACCGCGATGGATCAGCAGTTGATCCCAATGCGCGCGATTTTGCTCCAGCAATAAAATTGGCTCGCCCTCCGGGCCGACTCGCGCTCTTGCGCGAGAGGATTGAATCTCCATGAGCGCCACCAGTCCATGAACTTCCGGTTCTTCTGGAGCGAGTTCCGCAAGGATACGTCCCAATCGCAAAGCTTCTTCGCAAAGCGTGGGGCGCATCCAGTCGTCGCCTGACGTTGCTGAATATCCTTCATTAAAAATCAGGTAGATAACTTCGAGCACCGACGCAAGCCGTGCGGAAAGTTCTGATTTGAGTGGCAGTTCAAAAGGAACGCGCTCTTCGGCAAGTGTTCGTTTAGCGCGAACAATCCGCTGCGCGATAGTGGTTTCAGGAACCAGAAACGCGCGGGCAATTTCTTCGGTTGTTAATCCACCCAGCAATCGCAGCGTGAGCGCCACTCGCGATTCGCTTGATAGCACCGGGTGACAGGATATGAACACCAACCGCAAAAGATCGTCGCCGATATGGTCATCGAGCATTTCGTCGAATTTCGGCACGGCCATCTCCTGCTGAACCTGGAGTTCGCGGCCAAGTTCCTCGTGCTTGCGTTCAACGCGCTTGTTTCTGCGAAACATATCGATCGCCCGGTTCTTCGCGGCGGCCATGAGCCAGGCTCCCGGGTTATCCGGTATGCCCGACTCCGGCCACTGTTCCAGGGCGGCGACGAGGGCGTCTTGCGCCAGTTCCTCGGCAATGCCGACATCACGCACGATCCGCGTCAAGCCAGCAATAATCCTGGCGGATTCAATCCGCCAGACAGCGTCGATGGCGCGATGAGTGGGTGTAGAGTTCACGGTTACCCATCATCACACCATCTTCGTGTTTACCGTGCAAGCCGGCCATCGCGGGCAGAAAGAACACGCCTAACAGTGCAGATCAGTTACGGTTTACAAGGGAAGTCATCGGGTCCGTACATCTGGCGAACCTCGGTCTCACCTTCCCAGCCAGGCCAGTGTTTCTTATGAAGTTCCATGAATTCCACTGCACTCTGTACTGCTTCTTCCCTCGATTTCAATTCGAACTGCGCGTACCCACCGATAATTTCCTTTGACTCGGTGAACGGGCCATCCACAACCGAAATTTTGCCCTTGGAAAGCACCACGCGAGCTCCGGATTCCGTCGGCTTCAACCCTCCGGCGCCAAGCATTACACCCTTCTTGGTCGCTTCTGCTGCAGATTTGTCGATAGCTTCCATCAGTTCCTTGGGAGGAAACCCCTTGTTTTCTTTATGCTTCACGATCATCATGAATTTCATTTCCATCTCTCCTTTTTTTTAATGAATCTTGCGCCATCGCTATTTATCGCGACGGGTAGTCCATTTCTGGCTCTATCAGTACGTCGAATAGGAAACCACCAAATCGACTCAGCCGACAAAAATTTTTTGGAATAAAGGCTACTTCTTCCGGTCCGCGGCTCGCACCCGTAGCTCCTCTTCCTTCTTCCTTAGTTCTGGCGTAAGTTCGGGGCCGAAATCCGCCACTTCGAAGACTTGGCGAATTTCAATCTCGGATTCACCCTCGTGCGGATTCGGGCACCGTTTGAGCCACTCCACGGCTTCCTCCATCGACCTGACCTGCCACAACCAGAACCCGGCAATTAATTCCTTGGTCTCGCTGAACGGTCCGTCAGTCACGGTTCGCTTTGCGCCCGAAAACCGTACCCTCTTGCCTTTGGAGCTGGCTTGCAGTCCCTCTGCAGCGAGCAACACTCCGGCCTTCACCAACTCCTCATTGAACTTCCCCATTTCCGTCAGGAGTTTCTGGCTGGGGAGAGCACCTGTCTCGGAATCCTTGCTGGCTTTCACAATCACCATCACACGCATCGTTTTTCTCCTCATTTGAATTTGGGAAGCCTGTTTTCGCGACTACTTCAATCTTCTCAGCTTTCCCTTCACTCTAACGTCGAACCACCAGTCATAAAATCGACATCCGAGTTTTCTTTTTTAAATGATTGCAGCACAAGCAAGCGGCCTAACCGCCTCCCCAATATGCAGCAAAACTTCAAACGCCTTCAAACTGCCCCAAATACAAGTAGATAGAGGCGCTCCTAAGCCCGCCACGGGGCAAAATTGCCGCAAAACCACCGCCAGAATACGCGCGGAGCGTACCACAACGTCACACAAGCAAGGCATGGTTCTGGCCAGTTCACAAAAAGCCACAGCCGGCATCACACTAACGATGATTATCACCACTGCCGGCCAATATTTTACCGAAAATTGCTTTGCCACTGCCGCCTCCCGAACCTGGTTTGCCAGGCTCCTACTTACACGTCGAACAAGAGCTCGGAAAATCGACAATTCTGTGCAACTGATCTTCTCTTTAGCGGCCATGGCGGACGCCGGAGGCGGTTTTCATTTCCATTACGGAGTACTGTATCCTGAGGCCCAGCAGCCTTCTAAGGTCAGCAGGCCTGATCGATTTGCGGAAAAGTTGAAAATTTGCTCAAGGAGTCTGCAATGAAGGAAGTTCTTGCATCATCTCAGGTTGTCGACGCCACCAGGGAATTGAACTATGGAACCTGGCGCTTCCAGAAAAATTGGAACCCGATCCACGTCGTCGACGCCGAAGGTTGCTATTTCATTGACGCCAATGGAAAGCGTTATCTTGATTTTTCCGCGCAGCTCATGTGCGTCAACCTGGGCCACAAAAATCCTGCCGTCATCCGGGCCATCGAGGAACAAGCGCGCGCGCTCCCCTATATCGCTCCTGCCTACGCTACCGATACCCGCGCCGCCCTAAGCCGCCTGTTGCTTGAGGTGCTTCCCGAAGGCCTCGTTAAATTTTTCTTCACCACCTCCGGCACCGACGCCAACGAGGCGGCCTTCAAAATTGCGCGCATGTACACCAGCAAAAGCAAAATCGTTGCTCGCTATCGTTCCTATCACGGCTCAACAACCGCCTCGATCTCCGCCACCGGTGATCCCCGTCGCTGGGCCATGGAGCCGCGTGGCAAAGCACAAGGTTTTATCTTTGCGCCCGAAGTGAACTGTTACGCCTGCCCCATCAAGCACACCTATCCATCTTGCGGAATTGCGTGCGCCGATTACCTCGAGCACATGATTGTCAACGAGAGCGATGTTGCCGCCGTTGTCGTCGAACCCGTTACCGGTACGAATGGTGTTTTAGTTCCGCCCGTGGAATACATGCCCAAATTGCGCAAAATTTGCGACACGCACGGAGTATTACTTATCGCCGATGAGGTTATGACCGGATTTGGACGCACCGGACAATGGTTTGCCATGGATCATTGGGGCGTTAAGCCAGACATTCTCGTCACCGCAAAGGGAATCACTTCCGCTTATATGCCGCTCGGTCTCTGTGCAACCACCGCGAAGATTGCCGCGCATTTCAACGATCATTACTTCGCTCACGGACATACTTACGAAGCCCATCCCATGACTCTCGCTCCCGCTGTTGCCACCATTCACGAAATGCAGCGGTTGAACCTGGTGCAGCGATCGCGCGAATTAGGCATATACCTGGGCGAGAAACTTACCGCGTTGAAAGCCAGGCATCGCTCGATTGGAGATGTGCGCGGCCTCGGCCTTTTCTGGGCAGTTGATCTCGTAAAAAACCGCACTACTAAGCAACCGTTCAATACCATGAAAGATAAAATCGAAGGCAAGTCTCTTACCGTCGATCAGGTTGCTGCGGAAATGATGAAGCACGGTGTCACCGTCCAGTCGTGGATCAGCCACTTCGTCATTGCTCCGCCGCTCATCATCGATAAAGAGCAAATTGATTTCGGAGTTGCCGCACTAGACCAGGCACTCTCCATCGCCGATGCTCTCGCCGAAAACGAATAGTTCTAACGATTCTTGGAAGTACAGTCGCGATGACTCGCACCGCAGGAGGTATTTTCATGGGTTACAGTGCAGCAATGGGCCTGCTGCTTCTCGCCGCCATACTTGAGGCCGGTGGCGACGGTCTTATGCGCGCCGGAATGCAAACTTCCACGCATGCCTGGCGTCCATTATTCCTCATAAGCGGCTGCCTGGTTCTCGCCGCATACGGTTACACCGTAAATGCTCCGCGTTGGGATTTTGGCCGCCTGCTCGGCATTTACGTCGCGTTTTTCTTCGTAGTTTCCCAGGTGATTGCATGGCTCGGCTTTGGCCAGAAACCCACAACGGGAATTCTTTGCGGCGGTGCATTGATCATTGCCGGTGGCTTAGTCGTTTCGCTCGTCAAATAAGTCTCTGATTTCTGCGCTTAGCGATAATTTCAACTCGTTGCACCACTTAGTGGGTGTTACCTCATCTAACCAGTACGTCTGCGTCTACTCCTCTCGCGGTTGGACCAGCCAAAAGATGCACTGCTTTCGGCTTTTTATTTTCAACTTTCCTCTCGCAGCCAAGGATCAACAGGAATGAGCAAACGAATGCATCCACCAACCACATTGAAATTGTTTCCTAAATTTCTACCACCTAAGATCCTGTTCTTTCCTTTATTGCTGCTGGCTGTTTTCCATGGCAATGCAGTAGCGGCGGAGACGCTGCCCGGTTTTCCGGCCCCGCAGCTCCTGGCACTTCACTCTGCCCGCGGTCCTATCGCCGACTTCTGCATTCTCACTCCTCACCAGTTGTGCTTCGCAAAACCCTTGTTAACCCCGTCCCCATCACCTCAAAAATTTTCCGCCGACGATAGTGGATCGCTGTTGACCCGGCTCGCGAAGGATCAAATCGGAATTTATTCGGCCCCATTCCATCCTTCCAACTTGAAATGGGACGCTCTTTTTCTTGCTGGCACCGGAATTTTTATCGCGACCGATAAACATGCCACCGGCGCTATTTCGTCGGAGAACATCAATATAAGCAGGCGCATCTCTGACACCGGTTTTTACGGAACATCCGCGGCCGCGGGAATAATTTGGATTTCCGGAGTCGCCACGCACAACGACCATGCTCGTGAAACTGGTTTTCTCACCGCGGAAGCTCTGGCCAACTCGTTTCCCCTCTACGTAGTTATGCGTTACAGCTTGGGCAGGCAGCGCCCGAATGAAGGCAATGGCCACGGCCAGTTTTTTGAAAACAACGCATATGGAAGCGCGTTTCCGTCAGGACACGCACTCTTCACCTGGACCATGGCGAGTGTCATCGCCCACGAATACCCGCGCCCCTGGGTGAAATGGCTTGCGTACAGTACCGCTGCCGCCGTTTCCATAGCGAGAGTTACGGGCCGCGAACACTTTCCTGCCGACGTATTCGTAGGAAGCGTCTTCGGCTTTTTCATTGGCCGCCATATTTTTAATGCGCATTGCCGCGAAGGATTAAGCGAGGGTTGTCACAACCACGAAGTTCTTGATTCGCACTGAAGGTCCTACAAACTATTTTAAACACGTTTGATCAAAAAATTCCCAAGTACCACTGCGTCCATTTGTGTTCGCTGAAAGCAGTCCAGCGCTTCCTGCGGCCTGCACACGATCGGCTCATTGTCGTTGAAAGACGTATTCAACACTACCGGCACGCCAGTCTGCGCCTCGAACGCAGTGATTAACCCATGGAATCGTGGATTGGCGTCGCGCGTAACCGTTTGTAATCTCCCGGTGCCATCGATATGCGTCGGCGCGGGAATTTTGTCGCGCATCTCAGGGCGCACCGAGTACGCCAGCGTCATAAACGGCGACGGATGCGACTTTTCGAACCACGCAGCCGTTTTTTCCGCCAGAATGGACGGCGCAAACGGTCTGAAAATTTCACGATGCTTGATTCGCCGGTTGAGAACTTCCTTCATTTCTGGCCGGCGCGGGTCTGCCACAATACTGCGATTACCCAGCGCGCGCGGTCCCCACTCTGCGCGGCCCTGGAACCATCCCAGAATTTTTCCTTCCGCGATGATTGCCGCCGTTTGCTTCACAAGCTCCTCTTCAGGAAGTTCAGAAATCACGCATCCATCGTTGGATAATTTCGTGGCCTCGATTGCTGCCCGAATCTCGGAGTTGTTATAGCCCGGTCCCCAATACGCGTTTTCCATTACGAAAGAACGCGGCTTCCCGAGTGTCTGGTGCCAGACGTGGTAAGCCGCGCCCACCGAAAGTCCCGCATCTCCTGCCGCCGGGTGAACGTACACTTGTTCAAACGGTGTCTCATCAAATATTTTTCCGTTCGCCACGCAATTGAACGCCACACCACCCGCCAGGCAAACCGCTTTCAATCCTGTTCGCCCTGCAAGTTGTCGCAGCATTCCCAGGTACACCTCTTCGAGCCGCGCTTGCAGCGACGACGCCAGATTATGATGCCGCTGTTCCAGCGCTTCTTCCGGAGCTCGATGCGGCCCTAACAACCCG
Organism: Candidatus Dormiibacterota bacterium; assembly: GCA_035602385.1. GTDB lineage: Bacteria > Acidobacteriota > Terriglobia > Acidiferrales > UBA7541 > Acidiferrum. Next base: position 92,056 of record DATNME010000022.1, on the reverse strand, counting down.
TCCATTTCTTCCGAATACAATTTTCCTTGCGTGGGCGTTTTTCCGGCCTCCGCCCAACTCATATCCGGACCCGTGCGATGATGCGTGAAATATTTCAAGCCCAGCTGGAAATTTGGCGCGCCGCCATTCGCTTCCGATCGCACAATTTCTCGCAGCGCACTCATCTGCTCCGGCTGGCCATACGCCGCCAGGCCCATCACCTTATATTCGTCGCCATATTTTAGAAATCCGAGATGTTGCGTAACCGCGGTATAAAACAAGCCTAGGGAATGTGGAAAAGCAATCGCACCATCGATTTGCATGCGATTACCTTGTCCCATTCCCCACATCGTGCTGGCAAAATCGCCAAGACCATCCGCGGAGAGCAGCGCCGCCTTCTCAAACGGCGAAACAAAAAAACTGCTCGCGAGGTGCGCTTGATGGTGTTCTATGCGATGGAATTTCGCCTTAATTGTGCTCGCGTCAACATCGAAAGCCGCAGCCAGCGCTTCCGGAATCCCCGTGAATTTTGTAATTACCTTTGCACGCTCCCGCGCAAAAGAAGGCATCCTCACCGCATAAAATAACTTGGTAGCCAGCCGGGCATAAGGATTCCGCGGAATCGCCACGTGATCGATGTCCCGCAGCGTCAGTCCCGCTTCCTGCAAACAGTAACGAATTGCCGCCGCAGGGAAGCCGGCGGCGTACTTCACCCGATTGAACCGCTCCTCTTCCACTGCTGCAATGAGGCGGCCGTCGCAGACGATCGCTGCGGAAGCGTTGCCGTGATATGCATTAATGCCGAGAATGTTCATGAAAGGACTAATTAGTGTACCGCAGATGCAAATTACGTGGAGGCACCCAGGTTTCGCCGGCACCATTCATTTAAAACGTAAAGAGACCATGGCCGCGACCACGATGTTTGCCCGGCCAAAAACGCTTTCCACACCGATTGCGCCCCTTCAGCGCGAATATGCGGCGCGAGCGGCGGGACAATGTCTGCCATGCTGGCTTCCACGCGCGCTCGCAGCGGTCCGCGCAGCCACTCTTCCCACGGCAGCGTGAATGTTCGCTTCTTTTGCGCCAATATTTCTATCGGCAAAACGTCTCGCAACGCCTCCACCAGCAGCGCTTTTTTCGCACCCGCGCGTTGCCGGGCCGCATCCGGTAAAGCCAATACAAATTCGACCAACGGGGTGTCCAACAGCGGGACGCGCACTTCCAATGATCGCGACATACTGACCGAGTCAGTGTCGCGCAGCAATGTGTTCACCATGTATGTTCGCATCTCTAGCCATGAGACCGCTCCCATCGGCTGCAATTTTCGCGCTTCGTCCGCAGCACGTTCCAGCCAGCCCAGCCACGTCGGCTCCAGCGAAAAACCGTCGGCGCTAACCGTGCTCGGCCGAAAACGCGGCTCGGTCAATCGCGACAGTTCGTTAGGAGGAAACAGCAGCCTGGTGAAAAAATACGCATGTGGCAAAGCCGAAGGCGTTAGCCATGAGGCTGCAATCTTTCCAGCTGCGTCCGGTGAATCTTGCCCTGCTCCCAAAGAACGCACCAGGGGAGCCATGATTCTTCGAAACGCTCCCGGTATGAATTGCGCGAGCAGCTCCAGCCGCTGCAGTTTCGGCGTATCTGTAAATGTTTTATATCCGCCGAAAAGTTCATCCCCACCCAGTCCTGAAAGCGCAACTTTAAGGCCCACTTCGCGCGCAGCCCACGAAATGAAATACGTATTGATGCCATCCATGGTCGGCAAATCCAGGGCCGCCACCGCTTCATCCACTCGCCGGATCATGGACTCGCCGTCCAGAGGAACTTCCGTGTGATTCGTCCCGCATCTCTCCGCCACCAACCGCGCAAGCGGCGCCTCGTCGTAGGCGGTGCCCGGAAAAGACAGCGTGAAACTTTGGATGCGTGCCCGTTCCCGCGCCGCCAGCGAAGCAATCGCGCTGGAGTCTAATCCGCTGGACAGAAAAAGTCCCACTGGTACATCGGCAATCAAATGTTTTTTGATTGCATCTTCAAGTAAAGGGCGCAGCCTCAAAGCCGCGTCTGAGAACTCTGAAGGTTTTCTACTGTCCATCGCCGCGGGGCTTCGATGCGGATCCCACCACCGTCGTGGTCTGGGAATTCGCCGGCGGTCCGGCACATACAGCAACAGCCGGTGGCCCGGTGGAACGGAAAATACGCCCTCAAGCAGCGTAATCGGTTCAGAAACACTTCCAAATAAAAGATAAGCGGTAATCGCGTCCGGCGATATTTTCCGCGAAGTAATTCCCGCTGAAATCAACGCGCGGAGTTCCGACGCGAATGCGAAGCCTTCGCTGGTTTGCGTGTAATAAAGCGGTTTGATGCCCAGCGGATCTCGCGCCAAGAATAAAACCGGAGCCGTCGCGAAACGTTTTCTTAAGTCCAGCAATGCGAATGCGAACATGCCGTGCAGTTCATTGAGGCAGTCTTCGCCCCACTCTTCCCACGCATGAACCAGAATTTCCGTGTCGGATTGCGTTTCAAATTTGTGGCCGCAAAGCGCCAGCCTTTGCCGAAGTTCGCGATAATTGTAAAGTTCGCCGTTGTATACCACCGCTACATCATGCGTCTCGTTCCAAACTGGCTGATGCCCGCCCGGCAGATCGATGATACTCAGCCGCCGCATGCCCAATCCCAGTCCGGGAGCGCGCGGATCCGAAAGCAGGAAACCATCTTCGTCTGGGCCGCGATGAATCATCGCGCCGGCCATCGCTCGCACGTACCGCGCCGCATCGGATGATCTTGCGGCCAGGGCAAATCCGCAAATTCCGCACACCGGTTACTTGATCTCCGGGCTGAAAAGTAGCGCAGCTCCCGCTCGATGCAGATGCGAACGCAGCCTGAAGCGTGGAACGCGAAGTCGCCGGTCCGCATACCAGGCGAGCACCAGTCGAAGCAAAAAAAACATTACGCATGCGCAAAATGAAACAAACAAAAAGAAAAAAGACTTTCGCTCCAGTAATAAGGTCCAGTCAATTTTCTCGTCCCAACCCGGCCGCATCCTGTCCAGTAATCGTTTCATGGCCAACCCCACCAAGGGTATTCTCGTCAATCGCACGTGCGCTAAATTATTATAGTTATATTCAGGCAGGTAATGCGGAATGTTATGGGTTGCTTGCCAGAAAAGCGACGGGTCCTGCAGCTCCTTGCGTGTGAGTGGATGTCCCGCTTCGTCCGTTAACATCACGCGGAAAGCGGGATCCACCACCACCCACCGGTGATCGATTAAGACTTCAGCAACCACGTGCTTCACCCGATTATCGTCGCCTAGTAGCAAGAGTCGTCGCGTAACCAAATCCGAGCTTCGCGCCAGATTGAGGAACGCGTTTGTGGCGCTGCCACAGATCGCCAAAAGTTGCTTGTAGTTCAGTGTCGTTTGTGGATCGCGGTCGGAAAGTACGGATGGATCCGGCGACACCGTTCGGACAGGCCCGTTTCCCATCCATCTCAAAATATAGCGAACCTTATCTATATCGGGAATAAAATCCGGCACCACGGCATCAGAGAAACCATCCAAATATTTACGGACGGTAAATTCCCACACCGCGCAGTACACCGTGGAAATAATCGTAGCCGCCAACAAAAAATTGCAAATCCACCAGGCTACTCTGAACAGCCGATGCCTTCCCGTCATCAACAATTATTCCCATCTCTAATTGCTTTGCGCGGAAATCGCTCCCTGAACGATGTTGCCGTAAAGAGATTCCATCTCCCCGACGGGTTGCGCCCATCCAAGCTTTGCCGCAACGCTTCCGCACCCGCCCCGCAATCTTTCAAGCAAGTCCGGCTCGAACAGCAGCCGTGCAAGCGCCGCGGTCAGCTCGTGCTGGTCGTGCTTGATCACCATTCCCGCTACATCATCGACGAACGCCGCGATCCCGCATTGATCCGTTACAATCGCCGGCGTCCCCGCGGCGATGGATTCCGCCACGGTGTTGCCAAAATTCTCGTTTTGCGATGGCAACACAAAAACATCCGCATCCCGGTACGCGCTCCATTTCTCCTCGCCGAAAAGCGCGCCGGGAAATTGCACGCGTGCTTCGATGCCCAATTCTCTCGCCATCTCTTCCAAGCGCTTCTGCATTCCTGCTTCGTCCGGCCCGGCAACAATAAGCAGTAGCGCAGCCTCGCGGTGTTCTCCGCAAAGTTGCGCAAATGCTCTTAATAGCAGGTCTGGGCTTTTCTTTAACGATAGACGTCCCAGGTATAAAACAAGTTTCACGAAAGATTCGATGCCGCGAGCCCTCCGGAAATTTCCCTGTTCTGGCATCCTGGCTGGAATCTCTACGCCGTTTCGGCGAAGTACGATTTTTTCGCGGGAAATTTTTCCGGCCATCAGCTCTGAAATTTCCTGCTCTGCCGTGGCAATCACCGCGCTGGCGTTTCGCAGCAATTTCCTTCCGAAAAAACCGTGGTATATCTTTTTCAACCAGAGATTTCGCACGATCGGCACAAACATCCCAATCGGTTCCACTACGTAAGGTATTCCTTGCCGGCGGCACGCGGACGCAATTGCGGGACCTAATAAATCGTACAATCCAAAAATATGTACTACATCGAACCTCTGCAATTCCTTGCTGATAAATCCATACAGCGCTGGGTTCCAGGTAAGCGCCCGATATTGCAGCCAATTCCTTAGATAAATTGCCTCAACGCCGTTTTCAGTTCTCCGCAGTCCATAATCTGAATTTTGCGCTGCAACCTCGTTAGAATTCTCTTTAAGTCTTTGCGCTAGTCCCCAATCCGCGGTAAGCACCGTGACTTTATGGCCCCGGGCTGCCAAACCTTCGGATAGAGCGCGAACTTTCGCAGGCGGTCCGCCGAATTCATAAAACGGCGCATAGCTCTGCGTAACATTCAGGATTCGCATACTTCCCGCAAAAGCTTTTTCACCGATTTTGCGAAAACTCCGAATCGAAATTCATGCTCAACGCGCTGCTTGCCTCGCGCGCCCATTTGCTTGGCAATAATGGGATTTTCCAGCAACGTCTCGATCGATGTCGCAAGTTGCACTGGATCCCCGTGCTGCACCAGGTAACCCGTCACGCCATCATCAATCACTTCCGGAGCGCCGCCATGTGCTCCCCCAATCACCGGTTTTCCCCGCGCCATGGCCTCCAGATACACCAGCCCGAAGCCTTCGCCACGGCTCGGCAGTGCAAACAATTCGCTCGCGGCGTAACAAGCCGAAAGCTCCGCGTAACTCAGGCCGCTGAGAAAATATACATGTCGTCTCACGCCGTTTTTTTCGGCCATGTGCTCCAGCCATTTACGATCATCCCCTTCGCCCACCGCAACCAACTGGAGATCAGGAAAACGCAAAAGCAAACGGGGCAACGCCGTAATCAGCGTGTCCATTCCTTTGTACCGTTCATTGGCGAGCCATCGCCCCACCGTCAGTATTACCCGGCCTGATGGGAAATTCGCGGGCAGGGAATTGCTCCCTGATTCCGCAATCTGCGTTTCAAATTCAGGATCCAGCGCCCAGGGAACCACCCGAACACGGTTTTTGGAAACGTGCTGCTGGCTGCAAACATGATTGGCGGTGTCTTTGCTCGGTGCCACGACCAGCGTTGCCCGCTGCAATGACTTCTGCCGCAACGCGGAAAGCGGCTCCCACACTTCCACGCCATGCGTCCAGATAATGCTCTTTAATCGGGGAGCCGTCAGTCGCATCGCCTGCACTACCGGAGCAAGATGTGGGTGCGCGGCCAGCACCAGTTTCGGATGTCGTCGCCCCGCTCGAATGGCCGTGGTCGTGAAGCTCGCCTTGCCGTGGTCGGCGCCGGTAAAAACAAATTCCTTTCCACCCACCGACATGCGATGCAATTCCTGCGAATCGTTTAGGCTCAGTAGACGGCATTCCATTCCGCGGCTTGCTGCATATTCGCTGAGCACCGCTGCAAGGTGCCGTCCGGCGCGCTGTACGCCGCCTGGCGCGTCCAATTCCGTGAATAGTCCTATCAGCACAGGCCGTCTGCCAATCGTCCCTAACCAGCGCAAGTCACGCTAACTCTGGAAATTATCCCTGCCGTATCCCCACGCGAAGTATCGCCGCTAGATCCGTCATCCGCTCGAGATACAAATCGGGCGGATGCGCAATACGGTCGTGCGTGCCGAAGCCGAAATTTACCGTCGCAGCCCATGTTCCCGCGTTCCGCGCAGTTTGCACGTCAACTTCGGAATCCCCGACAAAGAGAACCTCGTCCGGTTTCACACCCAGTTCGCGAAGAATCGCGTTCGTTCCCATCGGGTCCGGCTTCTTTTTCTCAAAACTATTTCCGCCGTAGATTACACGGAAATACTTAGCCAACTTCATCTCTTCCAGAATGCGCGCGCTGATCCGTACAGGTTTGTTGGTTAATACCGCCATCGGCATTTCAGAGAGTTGCTCTAATGCTTCCGGAACTCCCGGATAGGGAACGGTATTATCCATTTTGTGCGCTTCGTAATAAGCGAGAAAAAATTCCAAGGCGCTTTGTAGTTCTTCATGCGATGCGTTAGCGCCCATTGCTCGCGCTACCAGCACCGGCGCGCCGTTTCCGATGTACCCGGCGATTGTTTCGGCGGGCAATTCCGGCCTCTTCTTCTCTCGAAGCACGGCATTGATAGAGTGAATCAAGTCCAGTTTCGAATCGATAAGCGTCCCATCCAGGTCAAAAATCAGGGCGCGCACCAATCTCAGATCAGGAGTTTGCATGGGTTCCTATATTGTAGCCTGCCCCGTTGTTCGCTTTCTTCTTAAATGCCCCGCTTCTTCTTAAATGTCCCTGTTTTCTCAATTTTTCGAAATTACCCATCCTCGCGTAAACTAGTAGGTTCATAGAGCAACACAATTTGCCTCCGGAGACTTCATGGCCCAGCTTCAACCTTTTCGCGCTTTCCGCTACAACCCCGAGCGAGTGTCGTTCCAGCAGGTTCTCACCCAGCCATACGACAAAATTTCGACTGAAATGCAGAGCAAATACTATGCCGCTGATCCTCACAATCTAATTACCGTGGAAAAAGGGCGTGCATTTCCCACCGACAACCCTGACAACAATGTCTACACGCGTGCCTCTGCTGCAGTGAACGACTGGATTCAAAAACGCGTGCTGGTTCAGGACCCCACGCCATCCTTCTACGCGTACTCCCAGGAATTTCCCGTTCCAGGAACCCGGCAGCGCGCCACGCGTCACGGTTTTATCGGACTTGCTAAGTTGGAAGAGTATTCCGCCGGCATTGTTTTTCGTCACGAACATACCCTCTCTGGTCCTAAGGCTGACCGTCTCGAACTTCTACGCCACACCAATACCCACACCGGCCAACTCTTCATGCTCTATTCCGATCCGGCCAGAAAAATTGATCAAATATTATTGGAAGTCGAAACGCACAACGCCCCCGCCACCGAAATCCGCGACGAATACGACGTCGTTCACCGTCTTTGGGTAATTTCCGATCCGCAACGTGTTGCGGAGATCCAGAAGGCCATGACGGACCAGAAACTGGTTATCGCCGATGGCCATCATCGTTATGAAACCGCTTTAAATTATCGGAATGAGTTGCGCTCGCGTGCCGGAAAAACCGATCCTGACGCCGTCTACGAAAACGCCATGATGACTTTTGTGAATACCCGCAGCGAAGGTCTGGTGATTCTGCCAACTCACCGCGTGGTCGCCAATCTTCAGGATTTTTCCTGGAACAAAATGCTCTCGCAACTCGAACCCTGGTTTAGTTCGGAAGTTTTTTCGTTCTCGTCCGAGGCGGAAAAAACGGAAGCGCGAAACAAGTTCCTGACGCGGCTAACCGAACTCAGATCGCAACGTGCCATCGGCGTTTACCCCACGGCCCAATCCGCTAAACGCGCCCTTTACGTTCTTTCCTTGCGCCCGGGCGCGGATTTAACACGGCTTCTGCCAGATCGTTCCGCGTTGCAACGCCAGCTCGACGTGGTCCTGCTGCACGAGGGCATTCTTCAACCACTACTCGGCATCACGCCGCAATCCGTCGCCAAGGAAGCGAACCTCACGTATGAGCGCGAAGCTGCCGCTGCGCTCGATGCTGTGGATCGCGGCGCCGCGCAGATTGCCTTTCTCCTCAATCCTGTCGATGTGGAAGAAGTAATGACCGTGGCTACCACCGGAGAAGTGATGCCACAAAAATCTACCGACTTTTTTCCCAAGCTGATGAGCGGCATCACCATGTGCCGTCTGATTGACTAACTCTCCTCAGTAAATCAAAAAGGACGCGCCTAAGCGCGTCCTCGACCATTCACTACACGCCGCAGAGTTACTTCGGAAAACTGGCAACCGCTTCCGCCTCGGTCTTGTACACATCGAAAACCGTCAGCAGCTTCGTGATCTGCAGCACTTCCTGAAACTTGCTTCCCAGGTGACACAGCCGCAGCGAAGCTCCCTGGCTTTTTGCGCTGTGATGCGCTGCTACCAGCGTTCCCAGTCCCGCGCTGTCAATAAACGTTATATTGTCCATGTTCAAAACAATTTTTTTCTTTCCTTCAGCGATAAGGCTCTTCACTTTTTCACGCAGGGCGTTGCTCTCATCTCCCAGAATGATTCGGCCGTCCAGCGCCACCACCGCCACGCCATCAACTTCACGATTCGTCATCTTCAATGCCACGTTAATTCCTCCTGATCTGTTGACGGCTCCGGCCTCATCAGCTCGAAACCCAAAAAATATTTACTAGTAATAATCCGCGCAAGACATGTAGTAGCCGCAGACCCCGCAAACCAACTTGCACCGCCGCGATTCCAATCGTTGCGAACACACCGGACAATACCGCGACACATCCTCGGTATTTACCACTGCGGGAAGCTCCTCCGCATCGGAATCCAGAGCCTGCACTAAAGTTTCCGCCCGGCTGACAGTTGTCCCGAATGGTACCGCGCCACTCCGCTTGTAGCCATCTTCCACGGCTCGATGTTTATAGCACATCCCCTGCCATCGGAAAAGCGCAAGCAGTACAACTCCCGGCCGGAATTATGACTTCGGTCTATCAACCTTCCACAAAATGTCGCTTGAAACCTTGCCCCGGTTCGCCGCATCCTTCTATTACAGACTGTAGTCGCGGTCTCTGATAGAGGCCTTACTTATGCGCTGCCCGCTTCTTGTCGGATTTTTGCTGCTGCCTTCCATGTTGTCAGCGCAACATCGTGCTGCCGACGAAGTTGCCCTGGCCCCTCGGCCAGGTCGTGCGCCGGTCGCTGCAACGCCTGTCCATCCCGGCGCGATCTCCGCTCCAGCGCCCCGGCCGACCCCGGCGCCCATCGCTCCAATTGCCGTCCGTCCCGCCGCGGTCCCCCGACCCCTTCCCAATCGGGTTGCACCTCTGCGCCCCCAGCCTAGTCGCCCTCCTGCGGGTGCACCCCGCCAAGCCATTCCTTCCTCCTCCCAAATCGCCTCGTCACCAAGCCTAAGTGACGGCTCCAACTCTTTCGATGGATCCGCCGATCTTGCCGTTCCCGGCCTCGGTTTCGACTATGTCCACTTTGCCGCTACCCATCCTCAGCAAGCGCATCGGCGTAATCCAGGAAATCCAGAAAATGGCGCCGTTATCCCGATATTCGGCAGCGGGTACTATCCCTCTTATAGCCCTGTCGTCGATGAACCGGCTGCGCAACCGCCTGTCGAGCAGCCCGGCGAGCCCCAGTATGACCAGCCGCCGCCCCTGCGTCGCCAACCTTCAACGCAATTGGCTGAAGTTCCCGCCCCTCCGGTCGAACATCTCCCTGCTCCCTACCCGCTCGCGGAGTCCGATGAATACGTCTTCGTCCGTCGCGATGGAACGGTTTTCTTCGCCGTAGCTTATGCGTGGGATCTAAAAACTCTGCGCTACATCACTCGCCAGGGTTTGCGCAAATCCATCTCCAGCGACTCGCTGGATCTCGACGCCACTCACCAGTTCAACGAGCAACGCGGACTGACCTTCCGCATGCCGACCTAAATTTTTCCGCTCTATTCTCTCGCCGGTTCCGGCATCACGTATCCAGACCTCGCCGGCAACCCCGCGCGTTCCATCTGCACCGTGGTGTGATCGATTCCAAACTCCTTCGCCACTTTGTTTTGTATGCAACTTAACAAGTGTTCGCATTGATCCAGGTGCATGTCCGGTATTCGTGCGTGACAGCTCAACGCGTTATGCCCGCCACCTAACGACCAGATATGCACGTCGTGTACTTCCATTACTCCGGGCACGGTTAATATCGCTCGCGCAACTTCTTCCACATGCATTTCACGCGGCCGTCCTTCCAGCAAAATATGCGCGGACTCTCGTAATATTCCTATGCTGGACCACAACACCAGTACGCCGATCGCCAAGCCCAGCACTGGGTCGATCCAATAAGCGCCGGTCGCGCGAATCGCCAATGCGCCCACCAGAATCGCGATATTCGAAAGCGCATCGCCAAAATTGTGTATCAGAATGCTCCGCAAATTTAGATCATTGCGCCCGCGCACCAATGCCATCGTGATTCCGCCGTTTACCGCAAGCGCGCCAATCGAAGTCCAGATCATCCAGCTTTCAACCACTTGCACCGAGCTTCGCAATCGAACGATCGCTTCGTATCCCAGCCACGCCGACAGCACTACCAGCACCAGCGAATTAGTAAACGCCGCCAGCGTTCCCGCGCGATGGTAGCCATACGTCTTTTCGCTGTCCGCTGGACGCGACGCCCAACGCATCGCCAGCCACGATATTCCCAGCGCCGGTACATCCGAAAGGTTGTGCACCGCATCATTCAGCAGCGCCACCGAATGTCCAATCAATCCGCCTAAAACTTCCGCCACCACTAATCCCAGCGTCGCCACCATCGCCCAGGCCAGTATCGATGGCTTCAGCGTCGGATGCCCGTGCACATGCCCATGCGTGTGCCCGTGACGATCACCCGACCCATGGCTGTGGCTCGCCTCGGCCCTTGAGTCTCGTCCCCCGTCATCCATAACCACATTCTACTCACACCTCTATCCCAGCGCAGCCTCACGCATCCTCCTTATTAGGCAGTTTGACAACTCCCATGGCGAATTCGTTGACGCTCCCGCCGCTCGCTGCCACCATCGAAGCAGGTTCCCAATCGCTTCCGCCTCCCAGCCGGACGGCTAGCGAACGCGGGTCCCCGTTCTTAAGCTAATGACTGCTCCGCTTGCTAAATTAACTTTTTGGGGTGTACGCGGTTCCACGCCCACCGTCGATGATGCCACTTGGCGCTATGGCGGTAATACCCCATGTCTCGAATTCGTTGCGCCCGATGGCAATCAATTTATCCTCGATTGCGGAACCGGTCTTCGCATGCTTGGCAATCGCTGGTCCCCACCCAACACCGGCGGCACGCCGCGCACACATATTTTTGTCACCCATTACCACTGGGACCACATCCAGGGCCTTCCGTTTTTTGCCCCGCTTTACGTCGAGAATAATGAATTCCATCTCTACAGTTTTCGTTCAAAATTTCTCGGTCGCGATAGCCTCAAGCAGGTCTTCGCAAAGCAAATGGCTTTGCCCTATTTCCCCGTCGATATTTCAGCAATGAATGCCAAAAGAAATTTCACCGAAGTTGATGGCGGCGAATCCTTCACCATCGGCGAAAATAAAATCACCGCGCGCTGGTTGAACCATCCCCAAGGATGTCTCGGATTTCGCATCGAGACCCCTGCCGGCACCTTGGTCTACGCCACCGACAACGAGCCAGGCGATCCCGTCCTCGACCAAAGCCTTCGCGATTTAGCTGCCGGCGCCGACCTCTTCATTAACGACGCGCAATTCACCCCTGAACAGCTTGCCACCTCGCGCAAGGGATGGGGTCATTCGTCCTGGCGCCACGGCCTGAAAACCGCTCGCGAAGTCGCTGCAAAAACCGTCGTTCTCTTTCATCACGACCCGGACTCCACCGATCGCATGGTCGACACCGAACTTCGCCAAGCTCGCGAAGAATATGATTCCGTTTTCGCCGCATGCGAAGGCATGGTCATCACTCTCGGCGCTTCCGGCACAAATGTTGAAGCGCATATGCCGGGAGCGCGCACTACCCTTCGCCGCGAAGCTCAATTCCGCGCTTATGTCTCCGGTTCTAGCGCCGACGGCCAGGCCTTCCAGGAAGAAACTGTGGTGCGCGACTTGTCCCTCCAGGGCGCGATGATTTGTCTCAAGCATATCCCCCAGCTTCAATCCGAGCTGCAAGTGAACATGGAAGCCCCCGGCTCCGACGGTAAGCAGAATATGCAGCTTCGTGGCTATGTTGTCCGCATCGAACCGGGCGCTGAGCCGGGTTGCACCGCCGTCGGCGTTGTCTTTACCGACTAATTTTTTCCCACTTGCTTTTCACTATTTTTTAACTTGCATTTCGCCAGTATTTTCCGCACCCTTTCTTTCTCTATGGATTTTTTGGTTCATCCCATTCACACTATTTTCTCAAGTGCCGCGCTTTGCCTTATTGATCCGCGCGCTGCCGTTTCCGGCCGTGCGCCTGGCAATCCCGAAGCGCGACCGCGGGAGCTGCAATGAGCAGTGTTCGAGTTTTGGTCGGTACACGAAAAGGCGCCTTCATCCTCACCTCAGACGCCAAGCGCACAAACTGGGATGTGACTGGCCCGCATTTCGCAGGCTGGGAAATCTACCATCTCAAGGGTTCTCCCGTTGATCCCAATCGTCTCTACGCCTCGCAATGTAGCGGGTGGTTCGGGCAGTTAATTCAGCGCTCTAACGACGGCGGAAAAACCTGGGAGCCAGTCGGCAACAAATTTATCTACGAGGGAAATCCCGGAACTCATAAATGGTATGACGGCACGCAGCACCCCTGGGAATTCAAACGCGTTTGGCATCTCGAACCATCCCTGAAAGATCCCGATACCGTCTACGCTGGAGTGGAAGACGCCGCCATGTTCCGCACCACCGACGGCGGCCAGAATTGGCAGGAACTCCCCTCGCTCCGCAACGCGAAAGGCGACCTTTGGCAACCCGGCGCCGGAGGAATGGGCTTGCACACCATCGTGCTTGATCCCGTGAATCCTCAGCGCATCTTCATTGCTATCTCGGCCGCCGGCGCGTTTCGCTCCGACGACGCGGGCCAAACTTGGCAACCCATTAATCGCGGATTGAAATCGCCTTACGAACTTCCCGACCCGACCGCTGAAGTCGGCCACTGCGTCCATCGCATTGCCATGCACCCCTCGCGCCCAAACGTTTTATTCATGCAAAAGCACTGGGACGTTTTGCGCACCGATAACGCCGGCGACTCCTGGACCGAAGTGAGCGGCAATCTGCCTTCCGACTTTGGCTTCCCCATCGACGTGCACGCCCACGAGCCGGAAACCATTTACGTCGTGCCTATAAAAAGTGACTCGGAACACTATCCGCCTGAGGGTAAATTGCGCGTATACCGCAGTCGCACCGGTGGCAATGAATGGGAACCACTAACAAAAGGTCTGCCGCAAAAGGATTGTTACGTGAACGTCCTGCGTGACGCCATGGCCGTGGACTCTTTGGATTCGTGCGGCATTTACTTCGGAACTACCGGCGGCCAGGTCTATGCATCCCCAGACTCTGGCGACAACTGGTCGCCCATCGTGCGAGACCTGCCGGCCGTCCTGTCCGTGGAGGTTCAAACGTTGTCATGATTCGCGTTGTACTTCCCGCCCATTTAAAATCCCTCGCTCGCGTAAGCGGCGAAGTGCAAATCGACGTTGCGGATCTGCCGACGCTTTCTTCCGTGCTCACCTCGCTTGAAGCTCGTTACCCAATGTTGCAAGGAACAATTCGCGATCATGTAACCCACCAGCGCCGCCCCTTCGTCAGATTCTTCGCGTGCCAGGAAGATTTTTCGCTCGAATCGCCAGACGCTCCTCTGCCCCCCGCGGTAGTCTCCGGGAAAGAACCCCTGCTAATAGTAGGGGCCATGGCCGGCGGTTAAACTGGGCATGGCCCCTTTACTCAGAATTATTGTTTTCACAAGTGAATAAAGCTCAGTAGCTCTTGTGACCTTCCCACTTCCTGAACTGCTCGGTAAAGCCCGGGACTAGCTCCTCCAGATAATTCGTTACTTTGGTTGCGGCCACCGCGAACAGAGCACCCTTGACGCCGTCCAATGTTTGGGACGCCTTTTTCCACGCCTCCGATTTCGGCTTCATCAGCTCCGTTCTGCGTTCCCCAGCTACGTAGCCAACGCCGCCTTCTTCAGCACGCCGCAGCGTTCCATTGCTCCTGCCATTCGAGCGGTGAAAGCTGGGCAATAGCGCCGACAGCAGAACTCCTCCGCCAAACGCAAGCCCCATCATCGCCAGTGGCCGCTCTTCGAATTGTGCGCGCCAGTCAACCGCGTTTTTTACCTTGTCCTTCAGCTCGCCCAAGTTCTCACCCAGCTCGCTGCGTTGTGCTTCGATGTGCCGTTCTATTTCATCTGATTGGTTGCCCATTGCACGTTCTCCTTCACGGTGGCGATAGTTTTCTTTGGTACAACTTTAACCCTCTTCAATTGGCCTCGTCCCGAAGCCACTAGTACCGCAGCCATCAACGCTGTGATTCCAGTGACAATCAGAGCCGCCATCCACGGTGCTACCACGGTGCTTAGCGCGTAAACAATCGCTAGGAACAAGAAACCAAGAGCATAAATTCCAAAAATGATTCCTGCTCCAACTGTGGCCACCGGTTTGGCCGCCTCCGCGGCCTCTTCTTTAATCTCCGCGGTGCCGAGCCGAAACTCGGACCGGATGATTTCTTGGATGTTTCCCACGATGTCCTGCAAAACTTCCGGAACAGTTCTCTGGTTTGGTGCGTGCATATTGGTCTCCCGTTCCCTAGCGTTCAATGATTAATCGCTGCTGCGCATTACCCGTGCGAGCAGGAAGCCGGCGATTGCCGCTACCGCTAGCGATTGGCCTGGATAACGCTTCACTAAATCATTAACGTCGCTTACCATGCCCTTCACATCGGTTTCGCGCAAATAATCCGCGCTGGCCTTGAGCTTATCGCCCGTGGCACGCACCGCGTTGCCAACCTTGTCTCCGGTCTGGCTCAGAGCGGCGGCGGACTTATCCAAAGCATTCGCCGCGGGAGCGCGCTGCGCATCGATGCTGTCCACGGCCTTGCGTCCAAATTCCGCAACCTTTTCCTTCGCCGCGGAAACTTTGTCCGACACTTCTTCTTTCATCCTGGCAGCTGTGCCTGTGCCGGTATTGCCGGCGCCGCCCTGCTGTTGTCCAGGATAGTTGCCTTGACCTTGTTCTTTATTGAATTCGTTATCCATTTTGCTTTCTCCTTGATTTGATTCTCGATCAAAAATCCAAAACTTTTAATTCGGCAAAAACTAACTTTTAGAAGTGAAGAGGGCGAAAATACGCCGCCCTCGTTCCTCTGCAACATTCGTGCTCGCTTGCCCTCGTTTTAATTAATACTTTTCCTTCTTGCCCGTTCCATATTCCGTCGAGCCGGTTCCATGCTCCGTTGAACCGCTACCAGTGGCTGATGCGCCACGGGCGCGTTCCCGGTCCCGGTCGCTCTTGGAATCTGCGGAAGATTCTCCCGTCGACGAAATATCCTCGGCGCCGGTGTTCTTCAGAATTTCCTTGGCGCGGCTCACCTGCTCGGAAGTGTTGCAGTGCACCGACAGCAGGATCCCGCCCTTCGAAACGCGGCCTTCATACCGCTTGGCTTCGTATTCTGGAATTCCCAGCCCAATTAACGCGCCGGTAATTCCTCCTACCGTTCCGCCAACGCCGGCACCCGCTAACGCCGCCATGATCGGACCAGCGGCGATGAAAGGCCCGAGGCCCGGAATGGCCAACGCGCCGATTCCCGCCAGCAATCCGAGCGTTCCGCCAAGAATCGCGCCGGAACCTGCGCCTGTGGCTGCGCCTTCCGGAGCTTTGGTGGCTTTCTCGGTTCCAATCTGCTTCGAACCAAGATTCTCCGGCAACAAAACGGAAATATCGGAAGCGGAAAATCCGGATTTTACGATCGTGTCAGCGGCGCGTTCCACCGTGTCGCGATTTGTGTAAATACCAAATACTGAGGTTTTCTTATTGTCGCTCATCGTTTCTCCTTTTTATTTATTTGCCAGCCTCTTACTGCTTCGGAGCAATCTCAATTTGGTTGATTACGTTGCCGTCGCCCGCCACTGCTTTGGTTTTTGCCTCGATGGCGTTCTTCTCGTCTTCAGTGCGCACTGGCCCCTTCAAGGTCACTTTGCCGTCTTGCGCAATGATCTTGACGTTGTGTGCGTACATTGATAGTGATTTGTCACCATGGATTGCGGACCGAATCTTCTTCGCGAGTTCGCGATCGTTCGGATTCATTTTCTGCTGATCAGCGGTCGGATTATTCTTGTCCCGGTCGCGCTTATTTATTTTCGTATTGTCGGCTGGTTGCTGAGACGATTCCTGTTTCGGCGTCGTTATCGCCGCCGGAACTGTGAGCAACGATGCTCCCAGTAGCAGCGATGTCCAGTTTATGCCTTTGCGAAAATTCATTTTCATTTCTCCTCTCTTATTTTGAAATACGATTTCGTTCGCTGCTATTACGCTGTCGCCGACCTCTTCATCTGCTTCTGACCGCGCTTCTTCTGTGTGGAACCTTCCTCGTCTTCACGTTCCAGTGCTTCGAGATTGATTTGCTCCGCAAGTTCCGTGAGCTTGACGTCTGTTTCCTTTTCTTCCTGGAGCGTCTTCTCCAGCAGCGCCACCGCGCGGCTTTCACCGAGCAGCTTGGCGTATGTGCGTACGCAGCCATACCCTGCAATTTCGTAGTGTTCCACGTGCTGCGCAGCCGAGATCAACCCCGCATCAAGTTCGGCGGACTCGTCATTTTCTTCGATGAGTTCTTTTCCCTCTTCGATTAATCCCTCCATCCCGACGCACTTTTTTCCCTTGGGACTTTCTCCCAGCTCTTTACAAATTGTTTCGAGCCGGCGCACATGTTCTTCCGTCTGCCTCAAATGCTCCTCGAAGCCTTGTCGAAGCTCGTCTGAACTCGCCGCTTTGGCCATCTTTGGGATCGCTTTCAGCAATTGCGTCTCGGCGCTGTATAAATCCTTCAACTCTTCCACGTAAAGCTTCTTCAAGCTGCTCTCTTGCATGTTCATGGCGATGCATCCTCTCTAAAATGATTTATTCCGTGACAACTCACTTAATTCCACGGCGCTAACTTGGATATTGGTTTTACTGGCTGTCGCTTGTTGCAATCGGCGGATGTCGGATAAGGGCTTACCCAGTACTCGCCGTTAAATTAATAGAGCTTCTCCGTTAAATTTTGACTGAGAAAAAGCCTATAGCGATTTTTCTCAGGAATCTGCCATACGGCGCGGCGCAAAAACGGATCAAACTGCAACGCAAAACTTTCCACGCAAACTTCGTTCACGGGCCTACAGTGCGCCTGTTTCAACGCCCTGCCTATCAAGCGAATGCTGTACTTTGCCGTAAGGTTTTCCCCAAAATTTGCGAAAATGAAATTTAGTAAGGTGTGTGCATTACGCAGTCACCTGCGGCATTCCATAGAGGCAAACACGGGGATTTTTTTGCACAGTTTTTTGCACAGGAGGTAGAACAGGCCTCTAAAGTCGTGTGCGAGGCACTCCGCTCTCGGCGGGGAGCAAAACAACCAGAGTGTATATTCCCAGAGTCGTGCCGAACGGCACTTCGGACAGCGATAAAAATGCAGCTATCAGTGGTAACGTGCGCGCCGATGATTTACTACTCAGCAGAACAGCTCCTGCTAAAAGCCCCAACACCCCGCACAGAATCGATAAAACGATCCACGCGCCGTAAAGGGCGTGGAAATCACTCATCAGCGCAAAGGGATTAGGCACCCGAACCAGCAGTGCTCCGAACATTACCGTGGCTGTTCCTTGAAAAAAGACCAGCCAAACTGCGGCAAGTAGCCGCAAAATTCCATACACGATCCAACATATTCCCAGAATTCGCCGACGATCGCTCAGCAGATAACCTCTTCTTCAATCAACATGAAACCGCAGGTTAGTTCGGTCAGCTGCGACGGTCTGTCCACTTCAGGACACCCGATTCCGGCAGCTTACTCATTCCAGCGTTTCTTGATCTCCCTCAGGAACTGCTCCTTATCTCTCTGCAACTGCCGCACCAGCGCCTGATTCCCGGTTTTCTCATGCGCGGCCGCCCACAACACCATTTCCGCAAGCACCGGCGCAAGATCGATCCCTTTGGCCGTCAGCGTATAAATGGTCTTTCGTCCATCCTTCAGATCTCGTTTCGCGGCAATGATTCCATATTCCTCCAGCCTTTTCAGGCGCTCCGCTAATATGTTCGTTGCGATCTTTTCATCTGATCCCAGAAATTCTTTAAAGGTCCGGTAGCCTCGCACCATCATGTCCCGCAGGATCAGTAAGGACCATCGGTCCCCCAGCATCTCCACCGATGCATTCAACGGGCATCCGGATCGCCACGCCGCTGGCCGCTTTTTACTCACTCCCGAAGCCTAACATAATTTAACTTGCATTTCACAAGTAATCGTGCCACGCTGCATTCCTCGTTGGGCACGTATACTTTCAACTTGCAGAGGATTTTTATGAATCTTACCGAAATTCCCGAAATCGTTACTTGGCCAGAGACCCATTACCTATACATCGAAAAAACCGGTCCTTTTCAAACCACGGCTCCGGAAGCCTGGCAGCAAGTGCATCCCCTTGTTCCCGAGGTTTCCAGGAACAATCAGATCACTGGCTATACCAGCCTCTACAAAGTCGGTCCAAAAATTTACCGCGCCGGCGTTTCAATTGCCGCGCCACCAAAAAATTTGCCGCCAGACCTTGAATACACAAAATTCAAGGGCGGCAAATACAGCCGCTTTGTTTTAACCGGCCCTTACTCGGATCTGCCCGCGGCCTCTCGCAGCGTATTCGAAATAGTTTCCGAGAAAAAAATTCCGCTCCGCGATGACTTCAGCATTGAGAACTATCTCAACGATCCAAGAACCACGCCGCCGCCTCAATTAATGACGGAAATCCTCGTCCCCACTGTCTGAAATTGAGGATCATCCGTTGGATTTTCCGCGAGTGCTGTATCTTCAGCTCGCCGACGCCGCCTCGGACTCTCCTTGACCCGTGCTCGCGTCCGTGGGCTTCGCCTTAATCTCTAGCCCGTTCTTGTTCATGTCGAATCTTTGTTTGCGGTCCAGGCCCTTTACGAATTCCCGCGTCGCCTTCGCGACGCCTCCCGGCAAACTCGACGCCGCAACTATCTTTGTGGCCTCCACGTGACCCTCGCCGCGATCCTGAAAGCGGAATTGCACCTCAAATGATTTCATCTTTTTGATCCCCCTTTTTAAACGTAAAATTTATCTCCGCACCGAATAATTTTGCGCATCTCTCTATTACGAGACACTTTGCCTGCGCCGATGATGCTGCCGGCGTGTTTTTCTAACCACCGCCCGCTTCGACCTCGATTTTCTCCCCGCGGGCTCTGATGATTTCAGGTTAGCGTTTTCCTTTGCTAACGTGTCGCGGCTTGCGGTCATGGCTTCCAGTTCGTTGCCCAATTGGCCATTCTCTTTTTGTAGCTCCGCGACTTGCGTCTTCAGCTGCTCATTCTCTTGCGCGGTTTTTGTATCCTTACAAGCCCCGAGACACAAACTCAATGCCACCGCGCCCAACAGACCAGCTAACCCGTGCGTCCGCATTTGTTTTCCTTCGCTGGAATTACTTCTACCCGCAATCCTATCGACTAGCGGCAGATGAGGGGGGACGCGCCACTTTCAATTTTTCAGCGTAAAGGAGTTCTCCAACCGGCGCAAGCTGCATTCGGAATTTTTAATTTCGGCGCAAACCGAGCGTCACACGCATATTTCGTGTTACTGCCAAAAATTTCCGCCCGAAAAGGAATGGTTACGTAAATTTGATGCGTTCACCCAGGCAAAAGTGCTTTCGCTTCAATAATTCTTCCCGTGCCTCCTCGTCAGATAGACCCTGCATCACCGCCTCTGCTAGAATCTCCACCATGAAAAGACGCACCTTGCTTCGTTCTCTTCCTGCGGCAGCCTTGCTTCCCGGCGCTGTCTGGGCGGCACAGGACTCCGCATCATCCAAACCCATCTACGAATTGCGCGTCTATCACACCTACCCTGGCAAACTCGACGACCTCCTTCGCCGTTTTCGCGAGCACACCACCAAAATCTTTGAAAAACACGGAATGAAAAACGTCGCCTATTGGACGTCGCTCGACGAACCGGCGAAAAGCAACACTCTCATCTACATCCTCGCTCACCGTAGCCGTGAAGCTGCCAAAGCCAGCTGGGATGCATTTCACTCCGACCCTGAATGGAAATCGGTTCAAGAGAAATCCGAAGCCAATGGCAAAATAGTGGAAAAAGTCGAATCCACCTTTCTTTCACTAACCGACTTCTCTCCACCCCTCGCGTAATTTCGTAAACTGCTCCGCATCTCTCACTAAGTTGCGGCACCCATTTCCCAGTGCCATAATTCTTTCTTAAGCCATACTCCGGACCGTCAGTCACAAGCGACACCTTGCCACGCGCAAGTCACGAATTAGCACCAACCGTTTTTTTGGGGGCTTTATGTCAATGCGGGATAGCTGGATCGAAAAGCGCGAAGCGGCGTCTGCAAACGCCAACGGAAACCGTAACATGTCCCAGATGCATCTCGCCCGCAAAGGTGTCATCACGGAAGAAATGGCCTACGTCGCCACGCGCGAAAAACTTGAGCCCGAGCTGTTACGCAGCGAAATCGCCAGAGGTCGCGCCATAGTTCCCGCCAACATTCATCACCGCAATCTCGAGCCCATGGCTATCGGCATTTCCACGTGCTGCAAAATCAACGCGAATATCGGCAACTCTTCCACCACTTC
Source organism: Candidatus Dormiibacterota bacterium (assembly GCA_035602385.1). Taxonomy (GTDB): domain Bacteria; phylum Acidobacteriota; class Terriglobia; order Acidiferrales; family UBA7541; genus Acidiferrum. The sequence continues at coordinate 71,230 of DATNME010000022.1, read as the reverse complement.
TCACATCGACGAAGAGCTCAAAAAATTGCACCACGCCGTGCACTACGGCGCCGACACCGTCATGGACCTTTCCACCGGCGGCGATATTCCCACTATTCGCAAAGCCATTATCAACGCCTCCCCCGTCCCCGTCGGCACCGTTCCAGTGTACGAAGCGATCTCGCGCGTCCGTCGCCCCGAAGATCTCACCATGGACTTGATGCTCGAAGTAATCGAAGAGCAAGCCGAGCAAGGCGTCGACTATATGACTATTCACGCCGGTGTTTTGCGGCAGCACGTCCCCCTGGTCCGCAAACGCATTACCGGCATTGTCAGTCGCGGCGGCTCTTTAATGGCCCACTGGATGGAGCATCACAAAAAGCAGAATTTTCTCTACGAGCGCTTCGAAGACATTTGCAAAATTTTCAAGAAGCACGACGTGAGTTTTTCCCTCGGCGATGGTCTTCGCCCCGGTTGCATCGCCGATGCCAGTGATGAAGCGCAATTCGCCGAGCTAAAAGTTCTCGGTGAACTCACCAAAAAAGCCTGGGAGCACGATGTGCAGGTCATGATCGAAGGTCCCGGCCACGTCCCTCTCGACAAAATCAAGGAACAGGTCGACAAGGAAATGGAATGGTGCTACGAAGCGCCTTTCTATACCCTCGGCCCGCTGGTCATCGACATCGCCCCCGGCTACGACCACATCACCAGCGCTATCGGAGCCGCCATGATCGGCTGGCACGGCGCTTCCATGCTTTGCTACGTCACTCCCAAGGAGCACCTCGGCCTGCCCAATCCCGAGGACGTGAAGCAGGGCGTTATCGCCTACAAAATTGCCGCCCATGCTGCCGACGTTGCTCGCCATCGTCCCGGTGCGCGTGATCGCGATGACGCTCTCAGTTATGCCCGCTTCCTCTTCGATTGGAATAAACAGTTTGAGCTTTCGCTCGATCCCGAAACCGCCAAAGCCATGCATGACGAATCGCTTCCCGATGATTTTTACAAAGAAGCTAAGTTCTGCTCCATGTGCGGACCGAAATTCTGTTCCATGAATATCACTCAACTGGCCGACGCCGAAGGCGGCCACGATCAATCCGAGCGCAAGCAAAAATTTGTCGAACTGCTAGCCAAGATTGGCCATTAATCCAAACCTGAAGAGTGCGCTCGATGGCCTTCGTCAAAGTTGCAAAAGTCTCTGAAGTCGCTCCAGGGACCATCCGCGAAGTTCAATTTGCGGGCCGAACCGTCGCCCTGGCCAATGTTGGCGGCAAATTCTACGCCATAAATAACGCCTGCCTCCACCGGGGCGGCCCGCTCGGCCAAGGGCCCTTGGAAGGAACCGTCGTAACCTGTCCTTGGCACGCCTGGCAATATGACGTCACCACCGGAAAAGGCGTCCAAAACACCACCGCCACCGTGGATTGCTACCCCGTCGAACAGCGCGGTGAAGAAATTTTCATCGACCTACCGTAGATTTAGCTATCTATAACAAAACACAGTACATAATACACTTTTCCAGTGTGGAACGCGTTTCCGGTCACCACCATTGCTCAAATTTCGCCGTATCCCTCACATTTATTTGGCTTTTCCGTCTATCCCGTGTATATTGCAACGGACTTTTGTACCGATGGCTACGCCACCACCTCATCAACGACATTATTGGATATTTAGCGCCGACCCCCACCACTATCATTGGGATACCCTTTTCGTGAAGGGCAAGGAAATGTGGCACGGCGCTGGTTCCAAGCCCGACGCCATTCGCGCCCTCAAACAGGTCCGCAAGGGTGATCGCGTTCTTTGCTACCACTCCCAGCCAGAACGCACCCTCTACTCCATAGCGGAAGTCACGCGCGACCCCTATCCCGACCCGCATGATCTCAAGGGCAAAAACCTCGTTGCCGACCTGCGAGCTTACGAAAAGCTGCCCAGGCAGGTAACCCTCGCCGAAATGCGCGCCAACCCTACCTTGCGAAAAATTAAACTCATGAAAAACGTGCGACTGATCATTTCCGCCATCACTGACACCGAATATCAGGAAATCCTGCGGATGGCCGGAATCGTGCCCATGCCCGGAATCCCGCTTTTATAGTTTTTCCGAGAAACCGGCCTGAACTTTCGTGGGTTTCGTGCGTCTGAAAGAATGAACCTTCACAAGGTGCCCTTAACAATGAATAAAATCTGGTTTAGAACCATCTTGCTTCTGTTGTTTTCCGCTCCGTGTTTTTCGCTTCCTGCCGGAGCCCAGCAATATCCCGTCGCAACTCGCACGCTTAAAAACGGCATGAAAATTCTCGTGCAGAGCGACCACAGCATACCGAATGTCGCGCTCTACGTTTTTTATCGCATCGGCTCGCGAAACGAACGCCCTGGCACCACTGGTCTTTCTCATTTTTTTGAACACATGATGTTCAATGGCGCAAAAAAATATGGGCCCGGCGACCTCGATAAGGTGATGGAAGCCAACGGCGGCGCCAATAACGCCTACACCAACCGCGACGTTACCGTTTATCAGGATTGGTTTCCCCGCTCCGCGCTCAATTTAATTTTCGACATCGAAGCCGACCGCATTCGCGACCTGAATTTCGATCCGAAAAAAATTGAATCCGAACGCGGCGTGGTAGCGTCCGAGCGTCGTTCCCGCGTCGATGCCGAAAATACCGGCATCCTCAATGAACAGCTTTGGGCTACTGCGTTCCTCGCCCATCCCTATCAATGGCCCGTCGTCGGCTGGATGAGCGACATCGAACATTGGACCATTGATGACCTGAAGAATCATTTCGCAATGGGCTATTCGCCCAGCAACGCGACTATGGTCATAGTTGGCGACGTTTCTCCGGAAGAAGTATTTGCATTGTGCGAAAAATATATTGCATCAATTCCCTCGCACGCGCCGCCTCCGCCGGTCACTACCATTGAACCGGAACAAATGGGCGAACGTCGAATCGTGGTGAGAAAGCCCGCAGAGCTTCCCTTGCTCGACGTCGCCTACCACGTTCCTAAACGCAGCAGCCCGGATTTTTACACCCTGAATATTTTGCGCACCGTGCTGTTCCAGGGAGAGAGTTCACGGCTGTATTCCAGACTTGTCGATAAAGACCAGATTGCGTTTTCCGTCGAGGACAACATGATCTCCGGGTTCGATCCCGGCTTGGAAGAAATCAGCATCCAGCCCAAGCAGGGAGTCGATCCGCAAATTTGCGAAAAAGAGTTGTATGAAGAACTCCAACGTGTCGCCCGTGAATTGATAACCGATACTGAGCTGCAAAAAGCAAAAAATATCCGGCTATCCGAGTTTTACCAGCAGATTCGCACCATCAATGGTCGCGCCAACACCATCGGAACCTACGAAGTATTTTTTGGCGACTACACCAAGCTCTTCGATGCCGCGAATAATTATTCCGCCGTTACCAGGGAAGATGTCCAGCGCGTTGCAAAAATGTATTTGAGCCCTAACAACCGCACCGTAGCAACGCTCATTCCTGAGACCCCCGAGAACCAGGAAAAGGCCAAGCAATGAAGACCCAACGCAACACCCTTCGCCTTCTCGCATTAACCCTCCTCACTCTGCTTTTGTCAGCGACCGTGAGCGCTCAGACCCTTAAGCTCCCTCCGCACGAAAAAGTCGTGCTGAAAAATGGTTTGACTCTTTTGCTGATGGAAAAACATGGCGTACCTATCATCAGCATCTCCGCGATCGTTAAAGCCGGTGCCGCCGCCGATCCTGCCGGCCAGGAGGGCTTGGCCTCCATCACCGCGGGACTATTACGCAAGGGCACCAGAAACCGTACCGCTCAGCAATTTTCGACGGACCTAGACTATATCGGCGCAACTTTCAGCGCTGGTGCTCAAGACGACTACACCGCCGTGAACGCCGAGTTCCTCGCCAAGGATCTTGCGCGCGGCTTGGAGCTGTTCTCCGACGCGCTCCTGCACCCCATATTTCCAAAAGACGAAACGGATAAGTTGCTGGCGCAAAGTCTTGACGAAATAAAAACTGCAAAAGATAGCCCCGGAAGCGTAATTTTTGAGTATTACAAGGGATATCTACTGCCAAACCATCCTTACGGGCGGCCCGAAGGCGGCACCGAAATTTCCCTCAAAAAAATCCAACGCGAATCCGTCTTAAAGTTTTATGAAACCCATTACGCGCCAGGAAATATGATTCTTGCCGTCGCCGGAGATTTCAATGCCGGCGAAATGCGCAAAAAAATCGAGCAGGATTTAGCTGTCTGGTCAGCACGCCAGGTGTCTCCATCAACGATTCCCGCCCCCGAGCCCGCAAAAGGCCGGCGTCTGCTACTCGTCAACAAAGTCGACGCTACGCAAACTTATTTTGCGATTGGAAATCTGGGAACGGCCGTAACGGATCCCGATCGCGTTACCACCCGCGTCGTCAATCTGCTCTTCGGCGGACAATTTACTTCCATGCTCAATGAAGCGCTCCGCGTCGAGTCCGGATTGACCTACGGAGCGGAGTCTTTTTTTGACGCTCACAAAATGCCCGGACCGTTTGCGATTTTCAGCTACACCCGCAACGAAACCACCACCAAAGCCATCGACCTCGCACTTCAAGTCCTCGACAAGTTGCACAAGGAAGGCGTCAGCACGGAAAAACTCGCCTCGGCAAAAACTTATATCAAGGGACAATTTCCCCCCGAAATTGAAACGTCCACGCAACTCGCCAGCCTCATTGCCCGAAACGAGTTCTACGGTCTGACCGATGATGAGGTCAATCAACTGGAAGCGAAATTGGACGCGGTTACGCCGGAAATGGTTCGTCAGGCTATCCAAAAACACTTTCCCGGCGACGATCTCGTCTTTGTCCTGGTCGGAAAAGCATCCGAGATTTCTCCAGCCGTAAAGAAATACGCTCCAAAACAAGATTCCCTGGACATCACCGAACCAGGCTTCTGGCCCCCTCCAGCAAAAAACTGAGCAGCTAGCTCGCGATCAAAAACAAGGTGCGGGCAGCGGATTGCCGCCGTGGCTCTCATATCTTTTTTCTGTCATCCCGACCGGAGAGCCGCCGCCTTTGCGGCTCGCAGTGGAGGGATCTCGGCAAAATCCTTCCACTCCTCAAATCGATGGAATATCTTTCCGCTCCGTTTCTTTCTCTTCCTTCGTAGGGGCACGATACATCGTGCCCGCGCTGAAATCCGTCACCCCGTCAGCCTCCCCACCCGTCATTTCGAGCGGAGCAGGCCAATCTTTTCTTCCCTTTCGCTCCTGCGAAAGGTTGGCCTGCGCAGAGAGACCTCTGCACCATCACGCACATTCTTTGTGCGTGATGAAATCTCTCTGCAGACCTTTCTTCTCTCGCCTGTCCTCCCTATTTTCTTTTTTTCTCCGAACCTCCCGTCGCCTTAGAAAGCATCCAAGTCATCAACTCCGGCTCTGCATATGCCTTATCCCACGAGTTGTGTCCCACTCCCGGATATTCCGTGTAGCGAACTTCCCCGCCAAGTTCCTTCACTGCCGCAGCCATGTTCCGTGACTCGGAAACCGGCACGCTGTCATCCTCGTCGCCGTGAAAAATCCACACCGGTGTGCCGCTTCCTATTTTTTTCGCGACTTCCTCATAAGAAGCATGAGGAGAAAGTCGACCGTCCTCGAGTTCTTTGGGGCGTATCACTCCTCCACAGATCGGAACCAGCGCGGCAAACCTTCCCGGAAATTTTGCCGCCAGATGCCACGTTCCGTAGCCGCCCATCGAAAGGCCCGTTAAATAAGTTCTTTTCAGATCGCCGTGGAATTCTTTCTGCGCAGCTTCCAGAGCTTCAATCGCCACTTCATCCATCGGCGCGTCACGCCACCAAAATTCTTTGCGGCACTGCGGAATCACAATAACCGCCTGAAACCGGCTTCGATCATTGCGAACAGCCGCCGGCAAGCCTATCGCTGTTTGCAGCAGTCCATCGTCACCGCGTTCCCCTGACCCATGAAGGAAAAGAATAATCGGCCACTTTTTGCTGCGAGACCAATCTGGCGGAACGTACACCTGGTATTTGTACTCGGTGCCCCGAAGGTTGATCGACCGATCCAGAAAGCCTGTTTCTACTTTCTTTGCCCTCGCGGGATTCGCGGCCAACAAACAAAAAACAAAAAGTATAAAAAGCGATTTGCCCATCGGGTCCCCTCAAAAAGAATTTAGCACGGTAATGGCTACTCAGCTTCCGGCGTGTTGCTTCGAATGCTCCACACCTGCAATTACGCTTATCTGTCATTCCGAACCTGCCTGCCCAGGTGGGCCTGCCTGCCGCAGGCAGGCGAAGTCAGGAATCTGCTTTGCGCCCTCTTCCAATGATGGCTCTGTTTTTTCCCTTAGTCGGCCATATGATAGGTATTCCAGGCTTGCCGGTGCACCGATGCCCGAACTTCCTGAAGTGGAAACCGTTGTTCGCGGATTACGCCGCACCATCGTCGGCCGAAGCATTATCGCCGTCTCCCTGAAGAAAACGGACTTTATCGACGATGCCGTCGCGCTGGAAAAATATCTTCCCGGCCAAAAAATTGTTTCCGTCGAACGCTACGGCAAATTTATGCTGCTCCGTTTTTCTGCGAGATCAACCCCGGCAAATCATGAATCCACTGCTCTTCTTGTGCATTTGGGTATGACTGGCCACATCGCTTCGTTCGACGTTGTAAACGCCTGGGAAAAGCACACTCACGTGGGCATGCTGCTCGATGACGGCCGCGAGTTGCGCTACACGGATGCACGCCGGTTTGGCCGCATGGCCTACCTTGCTGGAGAAACCCTCGACAAGGAACTCGCCAGATTTGGCGTCGATCCCCTCGAAATGAGCAAAAGGGAATTTGCGCAAAGAATTCGCTCGAGAAGCGCGCGTATCAAAGCTCTTCTCCTCGATCAGCGTGTGTTGCGCGGCGTAGGTAATATCTATGCTGACGAAAGTTTGTGGAAGGCCAGGATTCATCCCGCTCGTCTTGGCTCGCGTCTAACCCTGGCCCAGGCCTCTGTCTTGCACCGTTCCTTGCAACAAATTTTGCGCCGCGCCATCGTTCTTCGTGGTTCCACAATTTCTAATTTTGCGGACACCGACGGCCTGGCCGGCGAATACCAGCAGCACCATCAGGTTTATGGTCGTGAAGGCCAGCGTTGTTACCGCTGTAGAAAAACCATTCGACGCGCCATCGTCGCGGGGCGCAGCAGTTATTTTTGTCCCCGTTGTCAGGGAACTGTAAAGGGTACGCACGTCATCCCCAAAAAAAAGAAGCGCACAAAATTGCCTCAGGATCGGAGAAATACCAAGGTATGAGGGCCGTGCTGCAACGCGTAAGCCGCGCGCGAGTTTCCGTGCAAGGCGAAACCACCGGCGAAATAGCCGCCGGTATCTTGATTTTACTCGGTGTCGGAAAAACCGATACGTCATCGACCGCCGCGAAAATGGCGGAAAGAGTAGCCAATCTTCGCATTTTTGATGACCGTGCCGGAAAAATGAATCTGTCCCTGCTGGATATAAAAGGCTCTGCTCTGGTGGTATCGCAATTCACTCTCTACGGCGACGCTCGCGGCCAGCGTCGTCCCAGTTTTATGGGGGCAGCCGGACCGGAAACTGCCAAAGCGCTATACCAGGAATTCTGTGCGGCGCTCGGTAAGTTGGGCATAACCGTCGCTACCGGTATTTTTCAGGCCAGCATGTCGGTTGAATTGGTTAATGAAGGTCCCATCACACTCCTGCTGGATTCGGAGAAGACGTTTTGAAGCGAACGTCGGCTCCACCGCGCTCATTACCAGCCGCAAAAACTCCACGAAATGCGCCTAACATTATTGTCAGGCCGGGAAGAATTGCCGACGCAGGGCGGGTTGCGGAACTGTCCACGCAACTTGGCTACCCATCGAACAGCAAAGAAATGGTGCAGCGCATCAAACGCCTCCAGCCCGCCTCGCAACACGCGTTGTTCGTTGCCGTGCAGGCAAACCGCGTCATCGGCTGGATCGGCGTAAGCGCGTCGCGCCTCCTGGAAGTAGAACCGCGCGCGGAAGTGGATGGTTTAGTCGTCGACGAAGCCGCTAGAAGTCGCGGCGCCGGAAAACTCCTGCTTGAAAAAGTGGAAGCCTGGGCAAAACACGCCGGCTGCAAAAGTATGTCGGTGCGTTCCAACGTAAAACGAGAGCGCGCCCACGAATTTTACCAAAAAAACGGCTACAAGCATTACAAGACGCAAAAGGCATTCCGTAAAGATATTTAACGCCTTGCCATAAATCGCATATCGTCCCCGTGGAACACAAATCAAAAACGAAAATAAAATCCAGAAAACTCGCGCGCCCGCTTCGAAAGAAAGGGAACTAAACAGCAACAAATTAGAATCCACCGCCGCCGCCGTTCAATTCGCCACTGCATCTTTCGGCGCCGCCGCGTTTCGCAATCTCCGCGCCTCCGCAAACGCCTTTTTCGCCTCGTCGCTGTGCCCGGCTTTTTGCAATGACAGCGCCAGGTTGGCGCGCAGGTCCGGATCGTTCGGCGATAACTCTACCGCCAGCGCAAAAGTTTCGCTGGCCTCCGCGTAGCGATGCAGATCAAAAAAAGTAACCCCCAGGTTCGATTGCGCCTTTAAATTTTTGGGATTGCTTTGCAAAACTTTTTGAAATTCCGGAATGGCCAGGACGCCTCGCTGCTCCAGATTTAGAATAGCGGCATGATTCACATGCGCATCTTCGTAGTCCGGCCGGATCGCGAGTGCCCGCTGAAAATGTTCTTCCGCCTGCTTCAATTTTCTTTCCGCCAGCATCACCAGGCCATACGCATTGTGTAGATCAGCGCTGTCATCGTGCTTGGCAAGCGCTTCGCCCACTATTTTTTCCGCGTCGCTTACTTTATTTGTTTCGATAAGCAGTGAACCGAGTAATGCGCTCGCCTCCGGAAAATCTGCGCGAAGTTGCAAAGCCTTCTGAACCGCCACAATCGCCGCCGCCGTCCGACCTTGCGCCTGTAAACCGGTGGCCTGCGTATAAGAACCCCCCGCATCTGCCGCATCTGTCTGCGCGCCCTCAACAGTTCCTTTCAACAGCGCCGCACTCTCCTGCTTTTGCCCTGTTTGGTGAAGAAGCGTTCCAAGGCTCGCTGTAACAGCAGCATCATTTGGCGCCAGCGCGTGAGCTTTCCTCAACGCCTCAATCGCTTCCGCATTCTTCCCTGCATGGCGCAGCGCATCTCCCAGATTGTAGTAAACGTTCGCCACATCGGGCTTGAGCTCCACGCTCTTCCGGTACGCCGTCACCGACTCGCTCCACAATCCTTTCGCAGCTAACGCGCTTCCCAGCGCTGCAAACACATCGCCGTCATCCGGCGCCGCTTCCGCGCCCTTGCGAAATACTTCCACGGCTTCATCTTTGTTACCCATGCTGCCCAGCAGAATTCCAAGGTTCAGCAACGCTTCCGGATTCTTTGGCTCCCGCGCCAGCGCTGTCTTAAAACTTCCTAGCGCCAGTTCGTTTTTGTTCTGCGCCTGATATGATCCCCTGCGTCACGAAAAAATTTGCCGGCGTCGTTTTCGCGTTGTTCCATACGGTCATCGCTAGCTGAATAGTAGCTTCCGCTCGATCGTACTTTTTCTCTCTTTGGTAAATTACTGCTACGTTGTTCACGCACATCGCGATATTTGGTTTGTAGTTAACGCCACTTCCCGCTTCTCGAGCCTGCTGCTGCTGGTACAGCAAAATGGTCTTCTTGTAGACATTTTCCGCCTCTTGCAGCGAACCTTGATCCGTAAGCGCGGCAGCAAGCGCAAACGATACATTTGGATCGTTCGGTCGCTGCGCCGCATCCCGCCGGAGTATCGCGATTGCCTCGTCCAATTTGCCTTCGCGATAAAGTTTCTGCCCTTGCTGAAGCAACACGTCGGTAGGTTGCCCTGTCTGTGCCGCGCAATATCCTCCGTAAACGGAACAGAAAAAATACGCCACAATAATCGGCATCGCCCCAATTTTTCTCACGCCGCTCCCCCTACCCCCTGGTCAGACATTCGCTCCCTACGCCGCAGCATAGTAACTCACTCGCCGCCGGCTCTCGGCTTTTTTTTGTTACCCCTATACGGTAGGCATTACTACTAGAATAGAGTGCCGCTCTCGTATATGCTCGCTGCGCGGCTATTTTCTCAATGTTACCGCCGGTCTCTCAATTGGCGTGCTTTTTGCCCCACCCACGCCGGACAGAAGTTTCATGCTCTTCAAGACTATCAGCGCCTCGGTCTACGGCATCGACGCCTATCTCGTTGAAGTTGAAGTCGACGTCGGCTCCGCGCGCATGCAGGATTTTAACGTCGTTGGTTTGCCTGACAACGCCGTGAAAGAAAGTCGCGAGCGCATTAAATCCGCTCTGCGTAATTGTGGATTCGAATTTCCCTACGGTCAGGGCGTCACCATAAATCTCGCCCCCGCCGACGTCCGCAAGGAAGGTTCCGGTTTCGATTTACCCATGGCGCTTGGTCTCGCCGGGTGCATGGGTCAATTTTTCGGCAAGCAGCTCGATCACTGTATGTTTTTAGGCGAACTTTCTTTAGACGGCGGCGTCCGCCCCGTTCGCGGCGCGCTTTCCGCCGCTCTCGCCGCCCGCGATCGCGGACTAAAAGCTCTCGCCGTTCCGGAAGCCAACGCCAGAGAAGCCGCCGTCGTCGAAGGTGTCGATGTCTTCGCCGTCAAATCGCTGCCGCAAGCCGTCGATCTGGTCAACTCTCCAGAATCCTTCACTCCCGTGCGTGTCGATGCTCATCAAATGCTCACCGAAGCCGCGCAATATTCGGTGGACTTACGCGACGTGCACGGTCAGCAAGCCGCCAAGCGCGCTCTCGAAGTCGCCTGCGCCGGTGGCCACAACATCCTGTTAATCGGCCCTCCCGGCGCCGGAAAAACCATGCTCGCGAAGCGCATTCCCACCATCATGCCTCCCATGTCTCTCGATGAAGCCATCGAGACCACGCGCATTCACAGCGTTGCCGGCGTTCTCGAAAACGGTAACGGCCTCGTCGGCACTCGCCCCTATCGTTCCCCGCACCACACCATCAGTGACGCCGGATTAATAGGCGGCGGTGCCGTGCCCCGTCCCGGCGAAGTTTCCCTCGGCCACAACGGTGTTTTATTTTTGGACGAGCTTCCTGAATTTCAGCGCAACGTCCTCGAAGTAATGCGCCAGCCCCTTGAAGACGGCTCTGTAACCATTTCTCGCGCAGCGACCTCGGTCACTTTCCCTTCGCGTTTCATGCTCGCCGCCGCAATGAATCCCTGCCCCTGCGGATATTTTGGTGATCCCACCCGTGAGTGCCACTGCACCCCGCCGATGATCCAGCGCTACGTCTCCAAAATTTCCGGCCCGCTCCTCGACCGCATCGATATTCACATCGAAGTTCCCGCCGTTAAATATAAAGAACTACGCGCTCCGGTCTCCGCCGAAGATTCCGCAAAAGTCCGCGAACGCGTCATCACCGCGCGTAAAAAGCAGAGTGCACGATACGCTTCGGAAAAAGGCACCTACTCCAACGCCCAAATGGCGCCGAAATTAATCAGAAAGTATTGCGCCATCGGACCAGACGGCGAAAAACTCCTCGAAACCGCAATCACTCGCCTCGGTCTATCCGCCCGCGCTCACGACAGAATTTTGAAAGTCGCCCGCACAATCGCTGACCTGGACGCCTCCGAAAACATCGAAACCCGTCATCTCAGCGAAGGCATTCAATACCGCACCCTCGACCGCTCCTACTGGGCTTAGCTGGGTAGTGGGTCAGTTTGCATCCTAATCTAGAAGGTGTGCAGCGTTGGGCGTATCGAATCGTCTATCTCGCGAAAAACTGAATGCCTAACCAAACCCCAAGTGTCACCACCATCAGGCCGCTGTAAACCATACTGGCGATGTATGCTACGCGATGAAAAACCGACAAGGCATAACTACGACGCAAACTAAAAGCTACTCCAGCCGTGACAAATGGACCGATCAGAACCAAATAAAAAACTCCGAGCGAAGCCATCCCTGACCACTCCCAAAACAAAACCGTAAAAAACACCATCAGCCAACCACCGTACGTGGCAAATAAAATGAAATATTGGAAAAACGGCGGTGACTGAATATGCGTTCGCCGCATCCTGCGACAAAGCAAAACAAAAACAATAACGCCAAGCAATGGAACTAAAATATTGACACCGATCGCCGCGATGGCTTTTGAGACTGGCATGACGTTCGGTGAAGGATGGCACATAATCGCTTGCCGATCACCTTTGAATGTCCAAGTTGACCCACTTGCCCCTAGCTGCATTCCATTGACTTGCCTTTGGCCGCTGTGTTACGCATAGGAGCACCTAATTTTTGCCAAAACGTGCCGCAGGCAAGGATGACGCCACAATCCAAGCAGTTGGAAACCACTCTGGAAACACAGGTAGAGAGCGTAAACCTTGCCGAGGAAATGTGTCTCCGCGTCGCGGAAGCTGCCGGCTTCGGCGAGGAAGACTGTTACCGCATCGGCATGTCCGTCCGCGAAGGCGTGATCAACGCTTTTCATTACGGAAATCAGGAACGCCCGGACCGCAAAATTCATCTCACCGTGGAACTTACCTCCGAAAAATTAATTATCCACGTCATGGACGAAGGCAAAGGATTCAAGCTGGGTGACGTCCCTGACCCGCTCGCCGAGGAAAACCTTCTCAGCACCTCCGGCCGCGGAATCTTTCTGATGCGTTCCTTCATGGATGATTTTGATGTGGTGGAAGGTCGTACCGGCGGCGCTGAGATTATTATGTCGAAACGCCTCCCGTCAGCCGCGAAACCGTTGGGAGATAGTGCGGTGGGCCATGGCAACGAAGGAAAAGACCCCCACCAGGAAGCCTGAGTTATGTCCATTCAAGCCACGCATCGCGATTCCGGTAAAGTCACCGTAGTAGATATGAGCGGGAGAATTTCCCTCGGGGACGGCAGCGCGTTGTTGCGAACATTGGTGCGCCAGCTCCTGGCGGAAGATCGTACTTTGATTCTGCTGAATCTCGCCGACGTGAACTATATCGATAGTTCCGGCATCGGCGAGCTGGTCAGCGCCTTCACCACCGTCAAAGGTCGCGGTGGCGAGATGAAGCTTCTGAACCTCACCAAAAAAGTTCACGATCTGCTCCAAATCACCAAACTGTTCACCGTCTTCGAAGTCTTCAACGAAGAATCCAAAGCCATTCAAAGCTTTAAGTAGCACCCTTTCCACGTCGCGCTATTCGCTGTGATACGGCACAATTGTTTATTGTGAGCGATATTTCCCACACCTCATGGATCGTAGACCGCGCCAAAGCTCTGGGATTTTCCATGTGCGGCATCGTGCAGCCCGCTCAGTTTCCGGAACTTGCTCAAATGCAACCATGGTTGCAGCAAGGTTACGCCGGCGAAATGCAATATCTGCAAGATCCTCGACGCCAGGATCCAGCACCAGCCATGGAAGGGATTCGCAGCATCATCGTTTGCGCCATAAATTACAATTCCGACCACCCGCTTTCAACCGCCGCTGTTCAACAAATGGAAAACGGTCCGCGTGGCTGGATTTCCCGTTATGCCTGGGGTCGTGACTATCACGAAGTAGTCTGGGAAAAATTGAACGCGCTTCAAGCCGAAATGCGTGAACACTTTTCAGCATCCTTCGAATCGCGCGCATATTCCGACACCGGTCCTGTCGCCGAACGCGTCCTTGCAAAATACGCTGGCCTGGGTTGGCTCGGGAAAAACACGCTGTTGCTCAACGAGGAAAATGGCTCCTGGTTTTTTTTGGGCGCCATCCTTACCACCCTGGACCTGCAACCCTCCATCGACGCTGCTCATTTCCCTCCCGCCGATCGCTGCGGCAGTTGCACGAAATGTCTCGACGCCTGTCCCACCCAAGCTTTCGTCGCGCCCTACGTAATGGACGCCCGCCGCTGCATCTCTTATTTGACCATCGAACTTCGCGGCAGCATTCCCGAAGAATTTCGTGAATCAATCGGATGGCACGTCTACGGCTGCGATATCTGCCAGGACGTCTGCCCTTGGAATAGAAGAGCTCCCCTAACCGGCGAATCTGAATTTGCGCCAAGAAATTACAGCCCACCGCAAAATTCAGAAACCAATCACCAAGAACAATCCTTGTTTATGCCCAGCCTGGAATGGTTAGCAGGAATAAGCGAAACCGAATTTCGCGAAATATTTCGCGGCAGCGCCATCAAGCGAACCAAATGGCGCGGCCTGGTCCGCAATGCGTGCATCGCCCTTGGTAATTCCGCCATGCCGCATGACCCCGCCGTCCGCGCAAGAATCCTTTCGCTTTTACATCGCCTCGAATCTTCCACGGACGCCGCCATCGCCGAATCTGCCCAATGGGCCCTCTCGCGCATCTCACCAGATGAAGGTCCATCCGTCTGAAATTGGCTTGCAAGGTGGCCGGGGGTTATAATCGCAACGCAATACAGAGCCACCGTTGGTTTGAATTCCCCGTGGTTCACCGCACTCCTTAAAACTGCAGCCCGGGTTAGCTAAAGAAGGTTAGCAAGAGAAGGTCAGCGAGAGAACTTTGGGGACCCAGGTAACACCACCGGGTTTCACGCCGGATGGAAAACAAACGAATTCTAAACAGGAGGAAAGACCGTGCCATTTACCGTGCCGCCGCTTCCGTATTCTTTCGACGCACTTGAGCCGTACATTGACGCCAAAACCATGGAAATTCATCACGACAAACATCATGGAGCCTACGTTACGAATGTAAACAAAGCTCTCGAAGGTCACCCGGACTTGCAATCTAAATCCATCGACGACCTTCTCAAGAATCTCGACGCCGTGCCGGAAAATATCAGAGCTGCCGTCCGCAATAACGGCGGCGGCCACTGGAATCACACCCTGTTCTGGACGCTGATGAAAAAAGGCGGCGGCGGTGAACCCAAAGGCGATCTGGCCGCAGCCATTAATTCCGCTTTCGGCTCCTTCACTGGGTTTCAAGAAAAATTAAGCGCTGCCGGCATCGGCCGCTTCGGTTCAGGTTGGGCTTGGCTCGTGCTCAAGGGCGGAAAATTAGTCATTGACTCCACGCCGAACCAGGACACACCCTATTTCCTCGGCGGCAAAGCGGTTCTGGGACTCGATGTTTGGGAACACGCGTATTACTTGAAGTATCAAAACGTGCGGCCCGAATACATTAAACAGTGGTGGAATGTCGTAAATTGGGACAAAGCCGCGGAACTCTACGCCTCGGCGAAAAAATGAGTCGCCAAAAATAAATCGCAAAATAAAAAGGGCCGGTTCGATAATCCGAATCGGCCCTTTTCTAATTTTCACACAAAATAACTTTACGCCATGAATTGTTGCGCCTTGCTGAGCGGTACCACCGTCGCGCGCCCGCCCATCGGACCCCCCATCGGACGTTGATACGCCGGTTGCGGAGCATAAGATCCGATCTCGCGCTTCGCGGCAGGAATGGGCATCGGTAGCGGCGCCGAAATATTGCGCCCCGTCTGGCGAATCAATTCCAGTCGCCCGCTAACCTTATACTTCGCGAGCAGCGACGATACATGGAATTTTACCGTGCGCTCCGAAAGATACAGTCCCGATGCAATCTCTTTGTTCGAAAGGCTGCGCAGGATTCCGTCGAGAACTTCTTCTTCACGCCGCGTCAGCTTCACCGTGCACTTCGCTGAGTGCCCCGCCTGCAGCAGTTTTTCCGCGCGTTCATTCACGCCGCCAACCACGTGCGCATCCGCTTGCACCATCACCACATAATCACTCGGCGATTGCCCCCGCACCATGCAATGCATGGCCAGCAGCCCCGCCGCCTGATCCACCGGGAATTGCCCGTTGGGCAATGCTTCCACATGGAAATGCGTCGCGCCCGTGCTCTTTTCGTAGAACACAAACAGGTTGCTCGAAGCTGCATGATTTTGCTGGGATAAATGAGACTGTTCGTTTCTGCGGATAACCTTCACGTGCACCCCTTCGTGTAGGCCTCGTTCTGGGTGACGAAGCGAATCAATTTTTAAATTGAACTAACGCCTCCGTCAGAAGGCTCGTCGAAGTTGTCTGCCCCGGAAGAGCCAGGCTGGGGGTTACCGCGTAATTCAGGGCCTCGATCCCTAATTTACCCGGCAAAAAAGCTCCTTTGGTTTATTGGAGCAGCGCAACCGACCGTGACAGGGTTTTGCAAACTCAGGGCCGAACTCGAATATTATTTAATCTAAAGGAATCAACAACTTGGAAGCCGGGGTTGTATACAGGAAAATACGTATAGGTAGGAATTGCCCACTGCGAGAAAAAACTTCTGCAAAGGGACAGTTCGGGCCAGTCCAAAAGCCGACTTTTAGCCATCTTCAAAATACAAAACCCTCGCCCCTTGCGGTATCAGGTATTTCCTGTATTTTTACGCCTCTAGGACAGCCAGGCACCCTCTGTCTAGCCCAATTAATAGGAAATAATCCGCGTTTGCGTCGCGGAAACCAATTCGTACGTCACCCCGCGCCACCGAATTTTCCGCGTAAACAACGAATTCACAAAATTTGCCAGGTAAATGAATGGCGTCACAATCGGCAAAATAATATAAATCCACGCCTGCGACATGATCTGTTCGCGGCTCCCCGGCAGCGCCTCCGTCACGCCCGCCAAGCGTATCGCCGCGCGTATCGCCGAAAGCAGTGGCGGCAGAAACAGCAGCGTAGCCAAATGGAATGCCGGCCTAGTTGCAATCATTTCTCCCGCGGTTATAACCAAGCCCAATAAAAACGTGAAGCAATACAAAAAGTGCGTCGCGAATGCTGGCGTCCACACTCTTGGATAATAAACCCGCGTCGTCACGATCTGCCGGTTCGTGAATTCCATCAGGCTCGCAAAATCCGTTTGCACAAAGGAAAGTGTCAAGCACTCCGGTAAAAATAAAATCGGTCGCCCCGCCTGTTGCAACGCCGCTGTCAGCGAGTAGTCGTCGCTCACGGAATGTTCCCACGCCTCCATCGCCCCAATCTGATCGAAAAGCGACCGCCGGATCGCGGTGCCGCCTCCCCAGCAGAAATTCGGGCCATTTTCCGTAAGCATGGTCACAACCGGCGCGTTCCACGCCGCCAGCAATGCCGAGGCGAAACCGCTGTCATTGGGAACCAACCAGCGCATCGTGGTCGTCGCGCCGACGCGCGCATCATGTAGTGGCGCAACCAGTCCATGCAGCCAGCCCTTCCCCGGACGGCCGTCGGAATCCGCGAAAGCCAGCACGTCGAATTCCGCTGGCAGCTCCGAGATCGCCACCCGCAAATTGTGAACTTTTTCCCCGCACGCATCCGGCTTGCCGGCAATCACCACGTGCGCCTTCACGCGCGACTGCTCCGCAACTCGCTTAACCGTGCTGTACGCCACATCCGACGCGGAAGCTAAAATAAAAAATACTTCGTAATTTTGATAATTAAATTCGCACAGCGCCAATAAATTTCTTTCGAGGCCAGGTTCCATTCCCCGGCACGGGCACAGCACCGCCGTTTTTGGCGAATAAAAACCTGGATCGGTCTGCATCCGGCGGCGAACATACCCCCGCCACTGAATCGCCTGCAGAATCAAATAAAGCCCCATCGCGATTTGCACAACAGACAGCAGATAGAAAAGGGTTTCCATCGCTCCTGACCCAGGACGCAGTAACTCATTAGGAGAGTAACAGAGCCAGAAAGCCCGCAACGCACGATATAGCGGTTAGAATCGCACCGGTAAACATCTTGCCCCAAGAGAGGCCAACAGCATGAACCGCGTCGATATGTCCATGGTCACAACCGCTTTTGAATTGCCGGGTTACCGCATCACCCGCAATTGCGGAATTGTTCGCGGCATCATCGTCAGGTCACGCAGCGTGATTGGAACTTTTGCGGCAGGCTTGCAAACCATCATTGGCGGCAACATCACCATTTTCTCGAATCTTTGTGAAAAAACTCGCGAAGACGCCTTTGAGCTGATGTTGCAGCATGCCGCTGAGCACGGCGCCAACGCCGTGATTGGCATGCGCTACGACGCCACCGAGGTAATGCAGGGCGTCACCGAAGTTCTCGCCTATGGCACCGCCGTGCAAGTCGAACGAAATACGTAAAGTTTTCGCCTGTGATTAATTGCGCGCGTCACGCCGCTGCCGCACTCACCCCGGTGGGTGCACGATTTTTGGTTCATGCAATTGAACCACTAATTTTTCCGCCAGCTCATCCAGGTCCGTCAACGCGCGGCTTGCCGCCAGCCGTGCCTTTTCCAAAAAAGAAGAATCCAGCATGAATGCGCAGCGATCCACGAAAGGATGATTCGCCGACTCAAATGGTTTTCGCCGGCGCCGCGGCGCCGCGTTACAAGCCAGCAGATCTTGATACATTTGCAAATCGGATTGAAAATCCAGCGAATCTCCCGCGTTCCAGCCATTTTGCCGCGCTAACGCCGCCAAAAATTTGCGCCGGAATACAATCGCGTCCTTTCGCGTAAAAGGTTGAATCCGCGAATTTGCGCTTAAAGGCTCGCCGGACTGCAACAACTCCAGGGCGCGAACCGAAACCGCCAGCAAAGCTTCACGTTGCAATAACAAAAGCAAATCGCGATATAGCGCCGCATGCACCTGCAGCCCATATCGGCCATGCTCCACCACATAAGAGTCCACGAAACGCGGAATAATTCGCGCACGTTGCACCGCCGCCGGCAGTTCACGCGCAAGCTCCGCCGGTGCATCTTCCCGCAAATCGTACCGTGAGCGCGCCATCGTCAGCATTGTGGCATAAAAAAAAGCCCGGCATTCGCCGGGCTTTTTTTATCCAACCACTAATTTTCGCGTTGCCATTACGCTATCACTCAGTGAATAGCCCGCGGTACATCCGGCCCCGGCTGTTTTTTCCCGGAGTCCGGCGGTACCACCGGCGGCGCCACCGCTGTCTTTTCCAGCGCATGCTCCAACACTTCGTCCAGCGTGTGCACGTAAGTGATTTTGATGTCCCCTAGAATTTCCGGAGTCAGATCCGCCACGGCGTTCGGTTCGTTATCTGCCGGAAGCAAAACGTGCTTGATTCCTGCGCGTTTTGCGCCAAGAACCTTTTCCTTAACGCCACCGATCGGTAGCACCACTCCCGACAGCGTCATTTCTCCGGTCATCGCCAGGCGATTCTTTACTGGGCGGCCAGTCAAAAGGCTGATCAACGCAGTAACCATCGCCGCTCCGGCTGACGGGCCGTCCTTCGGCACCGCCCCGGAAGGCACGTGAATGTGAATGTCCTGCTTGCGGAAAAAGTCGGCATCAATTCCATACCGTTCCGCGTTTGCACGTGTCCAGGTAAGCGCCGCGGTCATGGATTCCTGCATCACTTCGCCTAAATGTCCGGTCATCGTGAATTGTTTTCCGCCGCGCATCCGGCTTGCTTCGATGAACACGATGTCTCCGCCCACCGGCGTCCACACCAGTCCCACCGCAACTCCCGGATTCTTGACGCGCTCTTCGACTTCCTTTTCCGTTCGGAATTTCGGCACGCCCAGGTATTCGCGCACCACTTCCGGTGTAACAATCATCTTGTCGGTTTTGCCTTCGGCAAGCCGCCGCGCTTGTTTGCGCGTGATCGTCGCAATCTCGCGTTCCAGATTTCTCACGCCAGCCTCGCGCGTAAAGCTATGAATGATTTCGCGCAAGCCTTCTTCAGTGAATTCAAGTTGTTCCCCAACTTTCAGGCCGTGTTCCGTGGCCTGCTTCGGAATCAGGTAACGCTTGGCAATGTGTAGTTTCTCTTCACCGGAATAACCGGGAAGCTCGATGATTTCCATGCGATCCCGCAATGGTTCGGGTATCGGATCCATCCAGTTTGCCGTGGCGATAAAAAGCACCTTCGACAAATCGAACGGTACATCCAGATAGTGATCGCGGAAAGTGGAATTCTGTTCCGGGTCCAAAACTTCCATCAACGCCGACGATGGGTCTCCGCGAAAATCGCGGCCCAGCTTGTCCACTTCGTCCAGCATGCACACCGGGTCGTTGGACTCCGCGCGTTTCAGTCCCTGAATAATTTGTCCTGGCAACGCGCCGATATACGTGCGGCGATGCCCGCGGATTTCCGCTTCGTCATGCATGCCCCCGAGCGCGATGCGCACAAACTTGCGTCCCAGCGAGCGTGCAATGGATTTGCCCAGTGAAGTTTTACCCACGCCTGGCGGCCCGACAAAGCAAAGGATTGGACCCTTCATTCCCGGCTGAATCTTTTTCACCGCCAGATAATCCAGAATCCGTTCTTTTACTTTCTCGATGTCATAGTGATCTTCGTCCAAAATTTCCCGCGCCTTGGTAATGTCAATCTCCGCGCTGCCCGCGGATTTTGACCACGGCAACGAAGTCATCCATTCCAGATAAGTTCGCGACACCATGTATTCCGCGGAAGCCGGAGTCATCTTGGCAAGCCGCTTGATTTCACGGTCGCATTCTTTCTTTGCTTCCGGAGACATGCCCGCCGCTTCTACTTTCGCGCGTAGCTCGTCAATTTCCTGGACGCCATCTTCCGATTCGCCCAATTCTTTTTGAATCGCTTTTAACTGTTCGCGAAGCAGATATTCGCGCTGGTTCTGGCTCACCTGCTCTTGCACTTGCTCGTGAATTTTCGAACGCAGCTCCAGAACTTCCAATTCCTTGGAAAGTTCCCGAATCAACATTTCCAGACGTTTGCGAACATCCGGCGTTTCGATTAGCTCTTGACGCAAAAGCGTCGAAAGCGAAGGTAACGTCCCAGCCACAAAGTCCGCCAGACGGCCGGGGTCGTCTATATTCATCGCCACGCCCTGCAGATCGTCGGAAAGTTGCGGCGAATGACTCACCACATCCCGAAATAAATCTTGCGCGTTCCGCTGCAACGCTTCCAGCTCTGAATCCACTTCCCCAACGATGTCTGGTTGCGATTCAATGCGCGCGCGCAGAAAAGGACGCAAGCTCAACAACTCAATAATCCTGATGCGTTGCAAACCCTCAAGAAACACCACTACATTGCCGTTCGGCATTTTTACGGTTTTATGAACTTTAGCCAGTGTGCCGACCATATGTAGGTCAGCCGCCGCCGGATCTTCCACTCTAGGATCCAGCTGGGCCACAACCCCAAGAAACTTTTCCTCGCCGTGCAACGACTCCACCAGCGCCAGTGAACTTTCGCGCCCAACCGTCAGCGGTAGCACCGCGCCGGGGAAAAGCACCGTATCGCGTACCGGCAAAATCGAAAGAGTTTCTGGGACTGTATATTTTTTCTCAGCCATGGTAACCCCAGTCTATAGCGCGACTGCGTTGCGCCATGGGAAATTAGATGCACACGCCTTCAAAAGGATATCTTTTACTGCGTCGCGTAGAATCATAAAATCTTAGTGTGTAATACTAAGGTATAGGAAGCACGATAACACTAGTACTTCATTTAACCCAATTCTCGGCAACAAGCTGCCCCGTCTTAGTTGCTATGACCCTGTCTTCGCAAAATGCTCCTTAATAAACGATAAAGCCTCTGTTTTGTTGGTGATTGCGCCTTCCAGTTGGGCTTCTTCCAGCGCTTGTAGCATAACCCCGAATTGCGGTCCGGGTGCAAACCCCAGCTCCCGGAGATCCTCGCCCGTTAAGATGCGTGGGGGTCGCACCTGCTCGGCCGGAGTCTCCCTAAGAAATTTGCGCACTAGCTCATAGGAGTCCATACGCTTATTACTTGATTGGCAATCCAGCAGATGCAGTTGCAAGTGCTCCTCAAATAAAGGTTGCCGCACGAAACGCTTCAAAGTACTCAAGCGCATTTTCCCCACGTCTTTGAACTTCATGTGATTCGCAACCAGCGCAACAATCTGACCCGCGTCTTCATTCGAGAACCGCAGCCGCTTGCAAATGTTTGCTGCCATGGAAATTCCGGCCTCCACATGCCCATCAAATCGGATGCGGTCCCCAGTCTCCGATGCTGATCTAAACGTCACGGGTTTGCCCACATCGTGCAAGAGCACTCCCCATGCCAAAGTCGGCGAAACACCCGCGGCCAGACCGCGCAGCATAAGCAGCGTATGAATCCACACATCGCCCTCCGGATGATATTGCGGCGGCTGCTCGACCCCCTTCATCGCCGCTACTTCAGGCAACAGTTGCTTCAACAACCCACTTTCATCGAGCAGCTCGAATCCACGCCGTGCCGCGCCCTCGGTCAGCAATTTTGTCAGCTCTTCGCGAATGCGTTCAGCGGAAACCACGCCAATTTCCGCCGCGTGCGCGCGTATCGCTTCAAAAGTTTCCGCTTCTATCGCAAAACCAAATCGCGCCGCAAAGCGAACCGCGCGAAGCATGCGAAGTTTATCTTCCGCGAAACGTCGCGACGGCTCCCCGATAGCCCGCACAATTCCCCGCGCCAGGTCCTGCTGGCCTGCAACGTAATCAACCACTTCATCGGTGTCGTGGCGCATCAGCAGGCCATTGATCGTAAAATCCCGGCGCCGCACATCTTCTTCAGCGGTGGTGGAAAAAACAACTTTGTCCGGGTGCCGCCCATCCGAATAGCCCACGTCCGAACGAAAAGTGGCCACTTCCACTTTTTGACCATCACGCGGAATCAGAATCACGCCAAATTGCGCGCCAATTGCCAGCCCCTCGGGAAAGAGCTGCAAAACACGCTCAGGTGTCGCGTCCGTGGTCACATCGAAGTCCGCGGGCGCGCGCGATAACAGCAAATCCCGCACGCACCCCCCCACTAGAAACGCTTGATGTCCGTTGCGTATCAGCAACTCACAAACCGAATTGGCCAGCCCCCGCGGGTTCATACAGCAATTATCCACCAAATCACCGATTCGGCATCTGATAGAAAACTCAACTAAATCTTTTTGTCAGCCGGGGAGATAGCAACAACTTCTGTTTTTTGGTTCTTGCTTGCTTTTTTGGATCGTTGCTTTTAGTGACAATTCGGTGACGCCCGGACGATTCAGTCTCTCGTGCACCTGAGTTTCGGACGCTAAAATTTTGATCAGTCTGTTACAGGGCGAAGAAAACTTTTGAGAAGTGATCAACAGAAACGTTAAACAGGCAGCCGTGGGCGGCAGTGTTGGTTAGAGCTAAAATTACGAATAAAGGGCCGGAGACAATTTTGTTATAGTACCTGGCAGTTCCCGTAAACAGTCTGGCTTGGGAGACTCATATGTGCGAGCGAATTTCTCTCCTTTTTTTGTCGTGTTTGCTCTCCCTCGCGATCCCGTTCATTTCAACCTTCGGACAGGGGTCAGAGTTAGCGCGGACTTCGCCCGCGCAAGCTGGCCCGGCAGCCGCGGTGTCCACCGCCGTACCTCCGTCTCCCCGGTCAGCTGCATTTGCAAAAGCGCTGAACCTCTATCGCAGTGGAAGACTCGGCGATGCTGAAAATGAATACAATGATTTGCTTCAGGGAGACCCTCGATCAGCGCTCGCCTACGTCGGACTTGCTCGTGTCTATCTCAAACAAAAACGCGTAACGGATGCGTCCGCCGCTGCAGCCAAAGCTATGGAGTTGGCTCCTCCGCTGGCGGCGGTCCACGTGGCGATGGGCGAAGTGTATTTCCGGCAGGGCAAAATGGACGAATCGGAAAAGGAGTTCCTGAAGGAAATTAAACGAGGAACGACGGAGGCGCGTGCATATATGGGGATGGCGCTGCTTTACGAAGCTTTTTCTTTTGATAAAAGTGCCAAGCAGATGATCGAGCGAGCCTACCAACTGGATCCGGCGGATCCCGACATACAAAAGAACCGGATGTGGACGCTCAACCGTGAAGAACAGCTCAAGGCCTTGCAAGGTTACTTGGCTGGCGAAACGAACGACGATGCAGAAGACCGGAGCGGCCTCGAGCGGGAGCTCACGGTACTTCAGGATCGCATAAGTCAGCGCGGGCGTGCGGCCTGCCACCTGCGCACAAAAATTAGCTCTACGGCGATGAATCTCGAACCACTTGGTTATAATCCGAAGCGCATCGAGGGTGTCGGACTCGCTGCCAAATTAAACGGAACTTCCGCACTATTGCTACTCGATACGGGTGCAAGTGGAATTTTGGTCGATCGCAAGGTCGCCGAAAAGGCTGGAATCAAACGCATCGTGCAATCAAACATCCGAGGCATCGGCGACAAAGGCGACGCGAGTGGCTACGTCGGTTTTGCCGACTCGGTGCAAATCGGGAATCTCGAGTTCCAGAGCTGTTATGTGAGAGTGATCGACAAGAAGTTTTCGAGCAACCAAGATGGGTTAATCGGAGCCAATGTTTTCGCCCGTTACCTCGTGGACATCGACTTTCCCGACGGAAAATTGAAATTAAGCGAGCTGCCGCCACGCCCAGGAGAGTTAGCTAAGGATTCCTCGACCGAGTCTGACCCCGCGGCCGAACCACACTTTTACGACCAGTATATTGCGCCCGAGATGAAATCTTATACGCCAATCCTCCGTTTCGGTCATGATCTTCTAATCCCCACACGAGTGAACGACTCGCTTCCAAGGTTATTCCTCATCGATTCAGGAGGCTTTGACGATTCTATCTCTCCCACGCTTGCGCGGGAGGTCACTAAAGTGTCTGGTGATTGGGATACTAAAGTGAAGGGCTTAAGCGGAGCAGTCGATAAGGTCTACCGGGCTGATACTGTGAAAATCCAGTTTTCCCATTTCCGGCATGAGCGGGAGAACCTCGTTTCCTTCGATACCTCCAAAATTAGTAATGACACCGGAACCGAAGTTGCCGGTATTCTTGGATTCGCGATGTTGCGGCTAATGGATGTAAAGATCGATTATCGAGACGGATTGATAGATTTTCAGTTCGACCCTAATCGCTGGCATTGATAAATCTGGCCGGCAAAAAAATTACGCGAAGAAGCGGAAGAGGAACTACAACCTCAGGAAAATTCATTCGACGCGAAATACCAGGCAGGTGATGTCATCCGACTGGCGGGTCATTCCCACAAAACCGTCGACACGCTGCATCAGGAATCGCAACGATTCCGCGGCGCTCAACGCCGGCAAACTCTGCACCACCTCAGCCCACTGCGCTTCGCTGAATTGTTCGCCACTTTCATTGAAGGCTTCCACTACCCCGTCGGTATAAAAAACCAGCAAATCTCCAGGATGCATTTCCAGCGACGCCACTTCATAAGTGGCCTCGGCAAGAATTCCGAGCGGCAGCCCCCCCTTGTCCAATCGCTGCATCTCGCCATTCGCGCGGCGCAGCACCGGGTGATTATGCCCGGCGTTTACATAAGTGAAACGCCGCGTAGCGGGTTCGTATTCGGCGACCACCGCGGTCGTAAATCGCCGGCCATCCAGGCTGTGCGCACTTGCATACTGATTGAGCCGGTGCACCAGTTCGTGCAATGTCACGCCTCCGCCGGCGATCGTTCGCAGGCTGGCCTGAAATGTCGCCATCAGCAGCGCGGCGGGCACGCTTTTACCCGCCACATCCGCGATTACTACCAACAGTTTCCCCCCTCTGGCGCCGTCATTGAGCGGGAAAAATGCGTCGTAATAATCGCCCGCCACGGAATTTTGCGGACGCGTGGCGAATGCAATGTCGGCATTGGTCACTTCCGGAGGATAAGCGGGAACCAGCCAGGTCTGAATTTCTCGCGCAATTTCCAGATCGCGCTTCATGATTACTTTGTCGGAGAGTTCCAGAAAAAGCAGCAAAAGTAAAAGCGCGGCCGCGGCAAATTCAAAATTAAAAGAAAAATTAATATTTTCGCCAAAATGAAATTTAATTCCTGAAAGAACCAGCATGATTAGCGCCAACAAAACCATCACGCGGCGCGCCGGAGTCAATTTCAACATCAAAGCCCAGAAAAATTGATTGGCTATGTGCAGTGGCTTGCGCCAGCCAGGCAGCTGATTGATTTTGGCCCAGTCCACATCACGGCCATAAAACCCATAACTGGCGCGCGTATCCGCCGCGAATTGCGCCCACAGATCGTCAATTTGACTGTCCTCGCTCAGGCGCCCCCAGAAATCGCGGACGTGTCCACTGACTTTGCGGCGAGCCGTGCGAACGGAAACAAATAAGGGTTGTTCTGGAAATATTGGTCGTTTCACACCCATAAAGAACAGTATAGGTCACTGGAGAGGGCCCCGGAATATTTCGGCCAAATTTCGGGGAAATTTCAGGAATCTTCGCGGCGCAACGAACCGCCAAATTGCACGGAACCGAAACCGAACCGATCGCGCAAATTGTCCGCGACCTGCGTTACTTTTTCGAGTTTTTCCCGTCGCGCGGCTTCAAGGAGCTGCAATTGTTCATTTCCGTGGGTGAGGTTAGTGAGCGCCACTCCGAGTAAGCGCACTTTGCGTTGCTTGTCACGATGTTCGCGAAATAATTTTTGAAACGTGGCAAATATATCTGCATCGAGCCGCGAGGGCTCCGGAAGCGTAGCTGAGCGCGTGTAAGTTTCAAATCCCGCATAGCGAATCGTCAACGTAAGAGTTCGCGCCGCCAATCCAGATTCCCGAAGCCGTTTGCAGGCTTTTTGCGAGAGGTGACTCAAGGTCGCTTCCATTTCAGCGGCGTCAAAAGTGTCTTCGTTGAAAGTGTGATTTTGCGAAATGGATTTTGGTTCCGCGTCGATCAGAAATTCGTAGGAATCGCCGCCGCGCGCTTTGCGGTACAAAGCGGACCCCCACTGCCCGAATATTTTTTCCAGTTTTTCCCGCGGAAACGCCGCCAGTTGCCCCACCGTTTCGATTCCGAGCGCGCGAAGCGCTCGCTCCGTCACTTCGCCAATTCCAGGAATTTTTCGCACCGGAAGCGGCGCAAGAAATGTTGCTTCCCGCCCCGGCGCAACAAAAAGAAGTCCGCGCGGCTTGGCTTGATCCGAACAAACTTTCGCGACCAGACGAGTAGTCGCAAGCCCCGCGGAACAGGGTAGCCCCGTGTCGCGCGTAATTGTGGTGAGAAGTTTGTGAGCGGCGGCGAACGGTGGTCCGTGCAAACGTTCTGTCCCGGCTAAATCAAGATACGCTTCATCAATTGAAACCATTTCGAGGATCGGAGAAAATTGCGCCAGAATTTTCGCGACGCGGTCGCTCCACTCCGAATATTTTTCGTGGTGACCATCGAGAAAAATTCCGTGCGGGCACAAACGCCCCGCGGTGCGCAGCGGCATCGCGGAATGCACGCCAAATTTCCGTGCTTCGTAGCTGGCGGCGGTGACCACGCCGCGCTGGTCCGGGGCGCCCCCCACAATCACAGCTTTGCCGCGCAACTCCGGCCGTTCCAGCAATTCCACCGAAACAAAAAACGCGTCCATATCCACATGCAGAATGCATGCCAGCGATTCCGCCGTAAGCGTCGCAGCATCCTCATGTTTCGCGCGGAAGCGAGCCAGGTCGGGCATGACGCTAGCGTACCCCCGCGTCGTCACTGCGACAAGCACGGTGTCAATGCGACAAGCGCGCTATACGCGTTCTTCGGCTATACGCGAGGGAGGCCGCGTTAGGAGCGGTCGGCGGCGATGACGCGGGGGATGCCCCCCAGGTCGTCGGTGACGGCGATGTTGGTCCAGATGGGGGCCCCTAGCAGGGGCTGCACGGCGGGGAGGGTGTTGTAGCCGAGTTCGAGGACGAGGATGCCGCCCGGCTTCAAGTGACGGGCCGCCTGGGTGATGAGTTCGGCGTAAAGTTCGTAGCCTTCTTCGCCGCCGAACAGGGCGGTGGCGGGTTCGTGTTCGCGCACTTCGCGGGTGAGGGTGTGGGCTTCGCGGCGCGCTACGTACGGGGGGTTGGAGACGATTAGATCGAACGGCTGTGACAGGGCGCGTGAGGGATCGTCGAGCAGGTTGCACTCTGCGAAATGGATGCGACTGGAAACGGAATGGCGGTCGGCGTTGCGTCTCGCGACTACCAGTGCTGCGGAAGAAATGTCCGTGGCATAAATTTGCGCTTCGGGAAGTTCTGTGGCGAGGGCGATGGCGATGCAGCCGGAACCGGTGCCGATATCGGCGATGAGCAAGCCTTCACCGGAGTTCTTTTGAGGGCGGCCGAAGCGAACCTCGCGGAGGGCCAGGCGGTCGAGTGCGACTTCGATAAGGTGTTCGGTTTCCGGGCGTGGTATGAGCACGTCGGGAGTGACTTCGAAATCGAGTGCCCAGAATTCCTGTTTGCCAGTGAGGTGCTGGGTAGGTTCGCCGGCGCAGCGGCGGTCGATCCAGGAAAAATAATTGTGGGCTTGCTCCTGGGTGAGTGGTTCGTCGTGGTGGGAGTAGAGCCAGGCGCGATCGCGGCCGATGGCGTGGAGAAGCAGCATCTCGGCGGCAAGAGTGTAGGCGTCGACGTTGGCGTTTCGCAGATTGGCGATGCCCAGTTTCAGGGCGGTGCGGAGGTCCATTTATAAAAGTTGAGTAGGGCGAGACGTTACAAGTCGCGTTTAGGCTTCGCCCAATTCCTGTTTGAGGCGCGCGGCTTCGTAATGGCTGAGCAAACCGTCGACTAACGGAGCGAGTTTCCCTTCCATCACGTCGCTGAGCTGGTGCAGCGTTAAACCGATGCGGTGATCGGTGACGCGGTTTTGCGGGAAATTGTAAGTACGAATTTTTTCGGAGCGGTCGCCGGTACCGATTTGTCCGCGGCGCTCGGCGCTGAGCGCGGCCTGCTGCTTGGCTTGTTCCATTTCGTAGAGGCGGGCGCGCAAAACGCGCATGGCTTTGGCGCGATTTTTGATTTGCGATTTTTCGTCCTGCTGGGAAACCACCAGGCCGCTGGGAATGTGCGTGATGCGCACAGCGGAATAGGTGGTGTTCACGGATTGCCCGCCGGGACCGGAAGAGCAGAAGGTATCGATGCGCAAATCCTTGGCTTCGATTTTGATGTCGATTTCGTCAGCTTCGGGAAGGACGGCGACGGTTGCGGCGGAAGTGTGGATGCGGCCCTGAGTTTCCGTGGCGGGAACGCGCTGGACGCGATGCACGCCGCTTTCATATTTCAACTTGGAATACACCTTGTTGCCTTGAATGGCGGCTACTATTTCTTTCATACCACCGATGGAAGATGGCGAACTTTCCAGGACTTCCACTTTCCAGCCCACGGTTTCCGCATAGCGTGAATACATGCGAAACAATTCCGCGGCGAACAGGGCGGCTTCGTCACCGCCAGTGCCAGCGCGAATTTCGACGATGACGCTCTTATCGTCCAAGGGATCCTTGGGAAGAAGGAGCAACTTCATTTGGCGTTCGACCTCCGTCATTTTGACGGTGAGCTGTTTTTCTTCTTCCTGGGCCATCTGCTTCATTTCGATGTCTTCGGCTTCGAGGACCATTTGGTGCGCGCCGGCAAGGTCTTTTTCCAGCTGTTTGTATTCGCGGTGACGGGAAACGATTTCACCGAGGTCGGCGTGCTGCTTGGCGATTTTCTGGAAGCGCGCGGAGTCCGAGACGATTTCGGCGGTGGAAAGTTCCTGGGTCAATTCGTCGTAGCGGGAACCAAGCTGATCTAATTTTTCCGATAGCGTAAGAGTAGCCATGTGCGTGCCTCATTAGGAAACGTGAATCGCAATTCGTGATTGTGGCTTATGAATACGGGAGCAGCTCCAGAGCGGAGCGAAGGGAGGACGCGCTAATAGAAGGTTGCGTACATTTGCTAACACAAGAATAACGCCGAATGGCGTCACGCGCAAATGCGGTGTTTTGGACTGGTAAAGTTGAGCTTCGGTTGTTAGCGGTGAGCTGAAGCCATTTCCCGCTCTTCTTTGCCGGGTTGTTCCATTGGAAGGTCTAGCTGGCGCGGATCATGTCTGTGTGAATTTCGGTTTCTTTTTGCGTTTAGCAAACCGACCAAGAAAACGATGGACAGGAAGCCACCAAGAAGCAGAAACACGCTTGCTTGCATCATCTTCTCGCCTCCTTTCCAAGACTACTCCATAAATCAAAGCAAGGCCAGAAACACCGCATGCCGAGAGCGTCCAATAGACCATCTGTTTCAGCGTGTGGTCTCTAATTGCGATTTCCAGCGGCACAAACACGAGAACTAAAGCTGCGACTTCCCGAAGGAAGTCAGCGAGCATCTCATTCGTTTCTTTGACAGTATTGGAATCGCCCAAGCTCGTCGCCATTGGGAAGATTAAGAACCATGCAAGTTGTATAACTAATTACACCTGAAGTAAAGAACGCCTTTTCGCATCCAGCATAATTTTGGGAAATAGCATTTTGGCCTTATGACGCCGAAGTATACGGCTGCCATGATTTCGGATGGTTGCTCGTGCATGACACTGTATATTACGATGCGAACGAAGCTATGAGCGAAGCGAAGGGCACGATTTTAGAAGGTTGTCTAAGCGCGGAGCGGGAGAATTTGGCCGCGGCGGATGCGGGATTTTTGTGGGATTTTTGGTATCCGGCGATGCGGAGTGAGGAAATTTCCGGGAAGCGGTTGGCTACGGCGATGTTGCTGGAAGTGCCGTTGGTGCTGGGAAGGACGACAGAGGGAAAAGCGTTTGCGATGCGGGATTCCTGTCCGCATCGCGGGATACCGCTTTCTTACGGGCGATTTGACGGGAAGAGCGTGGAATGCAGTTATCACGGATGGCGATTTGATGCTTGCAGCGGACAGTGTTTAGAAATTCCATCGTTGAGCAGCCAGGACAAATTGAAGGTGGAACGAATTTTTGCGGGACATTATCCGTGCGAGGAGCGCGACGGAACTGTGTGGGTGTTCATGACAGCGCCGGGAACGCGAGCGCCGGAGAACGTGCCAACTGCGCCGGGACAAGCGCCGAAGAAGGTTCCGGCTGCGCCGGAGCTGGCAAAATTCGGCGGGAAATATAAGAGCACGCATCTAGCGTGCGAGCTGCCGTCACACATTGATCATGGAATTATTGGATTGATGGATCCAGCGCATGGACCGTTTGTGCATCAATCGTGGTTCTGGCGGAGCAAACAGAGTATCCATGAAAAGGTAAAACAGTTTGAACCGATTCCGAACGGTTTCCGGATGAGCAAGCACGAACCGTCGTCGAACAGTTTGCCTTACAAAATATTGAAATATTTTTCGGGTGAGAATACGACGACGATGAT
Source organism: Candidatus Dormiibacterota bacterium (assembly GCA_035602385.1). Classification (GTDB taxonomy): domain Bacteria; phylum Acidobacteriota; class Terriglobia; order Acidiferrales; family UBA7541; genus Acidiferrum. Next base: position 40,282 of record DATNME010000022.1, on the reverse strand, counting down.
TGATTTTGTGTTGCCGAACATGCGGCTGGAAGAGATTCGCAGCGGGCATTTATGGTTTTCGAGTTTGACGACCGTGACTCCTGTGCGGCGCGATTTATGCAGGATAGATTTTGTGGCGGCTTGGAATGTTTTTTTGCCGGTGACGATTTTCCGGGCGTTTGCTAAAGAGTTTTTGCGGCAGGATCAGGAGACGATGATTCAGCAGTCAGAAGGATTGAAGCACAATCCAAGGTTGATGCTGATCGATGATGCGGACCGGCCGGCAAAGTGGTATTTCGCGTTGAAGGCGAATTTGGTGGAAGAGCGGCGAAGCGGAGTGAGAGCGGAACATCCGATGAGCGGACCGGTAACGCTGCGCTGGAGATCGTGAAAGCAGGCTAAGTCCAATGATTTATACCCCCCCTCCCCCCTTTTTCATAAGTGTTCATTCTAAAGGCAGATCAAATCGTTTGTTTTGATACAGTTTACGGCGATTCTGCAACCGTATCCTTGCTGACGTTCCTGCGCTCAAAAAAGCACGCCCGGGAGCGCGGAAGTAAACCGCCCATTTGTGCTATCTGATACAGCTTTCGGGTTTGGTTTAGCGCAATCTACGTCCATTGGCCCAATACCCGACCCCGATAAACCAAGAAAAAGATACGAGGCCCTCTCATGATTGATGCATTTGATATTTTCCGAGCACAAGCCGATGGTTCCGTTCTCTGGCGTGAATCAGCCTCAACCCTTGACCGAGCGAACGTGCGCATCCGGCAACTGGCGGCGGGCTCACCCGGCGATTACATTCTTGTGAATCAACAGACCGGAACAAAACTTGTCGTTCTCGATCCGTTTAAGGCTACGAATCCTGTTGTGATTCAGTAGAGGAAGCTTTCCGTCGCCATCCTAAAAATGGCGCGCCGAACCGCTACACCCGCCCCTGGTGCCCGGCATCGTAGGGGTGCCCGCTAAACTCGACGCCTGGAAAGGTCAGTGCTACGTTTCCGACGGGGTTGAGAAAAACTTAGAGCTTTCCCGCAACCGCAATCCGAGCGAAGGACTAGAAGCCTGGCCGCTGCAAATTCAACGGGCGTCGCAACAGCCGGACTAATCCGGGCACAGGCGCAGGCACTATCCGTTCGCTCAAAACCTGTGTGAATTTCTTGTGTGCGCTTCCTAGGGGCCTGCGGCGAAGCGGAGTGAGAGCGGAGCATCCGATGAGCGGGCCGGTAATGTTGCGGTGGCGGTCGTGATTGGTGCTGCAGCCCGGAAAAAGCAGATTCCTCACTTCGTTCGGAATGACCATCAGCGAGCTAAGTCCAATGATTTATACCCCCCCTCCCCCCTTTTTCATAAGTGTTCATTCTAAAGGCAGATCAAGTTGTTTGTTTTGATACAGTTTTAGGATGATTTTTCTTGCACGAGACTTGTGCACGGATACGAGCGGAAAAAAGGGCCGCTAATGGAAAAGGCCCAACGGGAAGTTGAGCCTTTTCAGTGAACCCGATTGGGTACGCTTGGTTACTTATCGCTTCCAGCGGCCTTTGCTTTTCTCGGCTCAACTTCCTCTGCTAACCTCAAAGCGACCGTACGGGCTTCGACCAGGTTCTTTAGCGCTTTCCGAAATGCATCCTGCGCGGTGCCGTTGTTAGGTCCGTCGGAAACCAACTTAGCAAAGGCATCTTGAACGCCCTTTTCATAGGCTAGATTTATTGCGTGCTCGGCAGTTCCACTTGTGTCTTCTGGCATTGACTTGCTCCTTCTGTCCGGCAGAACAGCATGCGTGCCGGAATTAAGATAGTATCTGTACTCCCGAGAAACGTTACTTTCAACATGATTCTTTGCGAACGCGGTTCTCCAAAGTGGTATTTCGCGTTGAAGGCGAATTTGCTGAAGGAGCGGCGAAGCGGAGTTAGGGCGGAGCATCCGATGAGCGGTCCGGTGACGTTGCGTTGGAGATCGTGAAAGCAGGCTAAGTCCAATGATTTATACCCCCCTCCCCCCTTTTTGGTAAATGTTCATTCTAAAGACAGATCAAGTTGTTTGTTTTGATACAGTTTTACACGTGTAATATGCGTACGATCTGACGATATCCATAATCGTAAGAATCATTAACAGCCAAAGTGATGGGAGCAGCCTAAGGCTGTTTCACTTCAAAGTTTGGCGGATTGCGACCCATGCCAATTGCGACACCCTGAAAATCACTCGTCTTAGCGGCATCCACTAACTTTTTCCTTATAGCCCCTAGTTCGCCGCGATATTCTTCTCTCCGTTCTGCGGAAATACCTGTCCATGATTGCTCCATGGTTTCGTTCCATTTATCCAGGAAGACATCCATATCCTTTCGATGTTTTAGTGCTGTTATTATGAATTGCACCCAGTTACAGGTCTTTGGGTCGTCCATTTTACTGTCGCGAACTTCAATGTTATGGGCTTCTCCCTCCGCCCGGAGTATATTTCGATTTCCGCATGACACCTGTCCTACAATTAGCTCGTCGGAAACGAAGCTATTCTTTGAAAAGGCAAACGCGGCAGACCTAGGGTCTTCTGTAGCGCCCACAGAAGGCGATTCTGAAACGCGTACATTCTTGACTGTGGGATTTATCGTTTCGCTTCCGGGAAGCGTCTTCAGAGCGGTTGCGTTGGAATTCGGAGATGAAGTGACTACACCATCGGATATGACCAGGCCCTCCATTTTCCCACCGTTCTCGACGATGCTTCTACTGGGCGGTGGTGGTGGACCACAGTTTACAGTTGCCTGATTCTCGCTGCCCCCCACCTGAACGTTGCTACATGGCCCTGTTGTGATGGGACCAGTTGTGGGCTGACTTTTTTCTGGTTCTTTTCGGCGAGTGGTTCTTGGTTGGTTCTTACCATTAGGAAAGTTTGCGGGTTGAGGAGGGGGCGGCTGTTGCACAGCAGGGCTGGGTTCAACTGTGGGAGTAGCTCTAGCAATCCCCGTGACTTTAGAGGCCGGGTGCGTGGCCGCCCAAATCACAACGCCAAAGATTAAAACTAACGCAAGTACCGTAATTTCAGCCCTTTCTAGAGAATTAAGTTGCTTTCCTAGGAAGTAAATCGCTGCAAATGCGGCTGCACAGGCGACGATAAAAACAAGGACCACAGCCCAGAATGGCTGATGAGCTAGCATTGCCCCACCAGACGGAACGAATCCAGCGAGAATAGTAAAAATCCAGTGACCGACAGAGATATCAGAGGCGAGCTGAAAAGGTTTGGAGTGTCTAATATCTGAGAGCACAGACATGACGGGGTTATACTCCTTCCTCTTTGCGGAAACCTCCGCTCGGGGCCAATCGATTCGGGAAACTCTTGTAGCAGCTCCGGCACTGATCGTAGCGCAAAAAGCGTGGGTTTAAATTTATTGTACTTGAAAGCTTCCAGCTACGGCCGCGAAGCTGCTCCGTGGTGGCGTGGGCAGACCCATCGAACCCAGGAACTTATCGAAATCCCCTGACATGGCCATCTTGGTAAAAATAACGTACGGGTCGTTTTGGTCGCCCTCTTTTCTGAGAGTTTCCGAAATAAACAAAATTGTTACCTTCCGTTTCTCAGAAGAAGCCGCCCAACAGATGCGCATACGCCCTTTTTTAATTCGAAAATAATTTGAAAGTGGACCGGAGAGGCCAAATGACTTGTCGATTGGATTGCGAGGAATGAAAGTTTTTATGGCTTCCTGAACCATCCGAAACTTCGTGTGATGGTGACTAGCTTGTTCGCCTCGCGCCTCTGCATCTTTCATATTCTGGAAAAGCGTCCTGTATACGGCCTCGGCCGAGGGAATCATTTCGACCTCGTATGGCGCCGAAGACGGAGCGACTGGGCGATTCTTCTTTAACTCCGACTTTCGGCGACCTTTACGAGGCTTGCTCATTTATTTACCCTTTTCCAGATCGGCCTCAATATCTGCCAGGGGCCGTGCCCGTCCAGCGTTCATCTCCTGTATGCCAGCCAAAACACCAGCAATTTCCTTAGATTCGGTCAGGAGATCGAGCGTGTTCATCACCGACATCAACTTTTGCTGCATAATCAAGAATTTTTCATACGTCAGCAAAACAGCCAATGGCGTATTGTTGTCCTGAATTACGAACGTGTCCTCAGTCTCCTTCAGGGCTGTAGCGTTCATGGCCCTGAGCTTACTAACCCCCACGTGTCTTATAGTCGGGTCAATCACTGGGTAAGCGTTTAGACCCATGTTTGTCTCTCCTTTTTATCGGTAGTCAGCCGATTGTCGGTTAGTCAGCCGACATAAAAGACTACTTCTATAGACTATGGTTTGTCAATGAATTTCTTATTGCGTTGACTACATAATGAGAGTTTGTTGACAATATAATGCAAATCTCCACTACAAAAAGGTCCCACTCGCCCCTCAAATCAACATTCTGGCAGATATTAATTTGTTCTGCTGGGGATGCGCGGCGGAAAGGGCTGGCTGTCGGTTGTGGCTGAGTTTTCCGGTGCGGCGGGAGAGGCAGCGGAGGCCGAGGGTGGATCGGGATCGAGGTATTTGTTGTTGGCGGTGACGGAGCTACGGATGATTTTTCGCCAGTCATCGGTACCGAAAGCGTTGGTGTATTCATCCTCGGAGATTTCGATGGTGCGGGCCATGGTCTGGGCGAGATAGGCGAGGGTGGCAGCGGTTTTGGGTTTGATTTTGCCCTGGGCAAGGGCGGCGAAGAGGTGGCCGAGGGCGGTGGTGAGGTCGCAGGCAGAGAGATATTGCGCGGACAGGAAATAGGCGACGTCTTTGCCAAATTGTTCGGAGGCGAGGGCTTGGTCGTCTTTGCTGGCATGGAACGGGCAGAGATAGGGATGAGTGGATTGGAGAGGGTTGCGGCACTGGCGGGCGTTGGAGAAGGTGAAGGTGCAGAGGTTTTGGCGAGGCGGGGTTATAGGAGCGGGGGCGACAGGATTTGGGGCGTCGACAGGGCGTGCAGATGAGGAGCGGCGGACGGGCATAGGTGTCTCCATTGTTAAGAAAGAGTTTTGGATTTTTAATGGGAGTCCCGGTGAAGCGGGACGAAGTACTGGATGGGAAGAGTGTAGCATTGTAGTAACTGCAAAGTCAAGACAAAAGTGAGTTAAGGACGATGGCGGTGAAGTTTGTGGTGGTTCCATCGATTGAGGGGTGGACTCAATATTGCCAAGATCCCTCCGCTTCGGTCGGGATGACAGCGAGAGGAAGCGCGGGATGGGAGGAAGAGGAAGGCGGGATGGGAGGAAGAGGAACAGGAAGAGGGAGAAGGCAAGCGGGCAGGTCAGGCCGGTCGGGGCTTAACGGTGGAAGGTCTCGCTTAGATCGCAAAAACCTGGGTTCGTGGAGTGAATTAGGTTTAGTTTTTTCTCGCGACGCCAGCGCTTGATTTGTTTCTCACGTGCTATGGCGTTACGCACGTCGCCAAAAGGCTCGAAGTACACGAGACGAATTACCTCGTACTTTTTTGTGAATCCGGCTAGAAGCTTTTGCTTGTGCTGCGTCACGCGCCGTTCGAGATTGTTTGTGACGCCGGTGTAAAGAACGCCGTTTGCGCTGGCAAGGATGTAGAGATGGTAGACCGCCACGGTCGCGGATTCTGGCACGGATGGGGCCCGGTTGTCACGTGGGTGGCGGCTATTCCATCGATTGGGGTGTGGAAAAGTGTTGCCGAGATCCCTCCGCTTCGCCTGCCTGCGCAGGCAGGGTCGGGATGACAGAAAAAAAGAGGAAAAGACACGAGGCGTCAGCGGTGGGCGATGATTAGGCGCTCCATGCCGATTTCGGCGGGGCTTAGGACGACGCGGGAGAAGCCGGCGTCCCTGGAAATGGTTTCGAGTTCGTCGAAGGTGTAGGCGTCGCCGGAGGGGGTGGTGGCGAGCATCATCAAGGCGAAGGCAGCGGGGGGCGGAGAGACGCGATCGGGATTCGGCAGGAACTCAAGAATTGCGGCGCGGCCGCCGGGATTCAAAGAGGTGTGCACTTTTTGCATAAAGGCGGTGCAGGTGGACTTGTCAAAGTGGTGGAGGAAATTAGGGATGAGCACGAGATCATAGCCGCCGCCAAGATCGGTTTCGAACGCGCTGCCGGGGAGCAAGTGGTAGCGGGCGGAAACGCCCATGGCCGCGGCATTCTGTTTGGCGACTTCAAGAACATTTTTCCAGTCGGATGCGAAGATGTGCGCGCCGGGATTTTTTTTGGCGACGGCGATGCCGAAAATGCCGTGGCCGGCGGCGATATCGAGGACTTTGTGCGCGGGGCCGCCTTCGAGAAGTTGCGCGGCCATCATCTCAGCGGGCATAAACATGAGCGGCATCATGGACTGGGCAAACTTCACCCAATCGGGATTTTCCGGTTCGAGAGTGCCTTCGCCGAGCGCGGTGCCTCCGTGGCGAACGGCGGCGGTAAGCTGCGCGTGAGCTTCGCGCAAACGCGGGGCGAGAAGGAACTCGACGGCTGAGCCGATATATGCGGGCGAAAGCTTATTGAGAAAAATGGCGGAATCTGGAGCGAGGGCGTATTGCGAGCCGGCTTTGGTTAGAAAGCCGTGAATGGTGAGAAAGTCGCAGAGAATGCGAGCGCCGCGTTCAGCAACTTTGCAGCGGGTGGCGAGGGCTTCAGCGGTATTGTGACCTTCAGCGATGGCGGTGAAGAGTTCGAGCTCGATTGCGGATTTGATGGCTTCGGTTTGCTGGTGGGCGTTGACGGCGTCGAAGAAGCGCTCTGGAGTGGGCTTTTGCTGTTGTTGGGACGCGCTGGACATTTGTTTTTCTCCCGAAATTTTGTGAACTACAGATTCTCGCCCGAAATTTTCTGAACTACAGCTCTCCATGGGTGGTGGGTTAGGACAGTGTAGACAGCTATGAGGGATTTTCAAAGGGGGAAGGGGGAGAGGGAGGCGGGGAGACAAAAAAAAGGGGCACGAAATATTGGCCCCCAGGAAGATAGACTTTTGGCCGGAACATTGGTCCTTATATATGGCGTATGGCCGGGGGGTGGGTTGGGGCTATACTTCGCGCTTCGCGGTGTTGGCTGGTCGGCAATAGGAGAGGGGAAGAGGCTTCCACAATGGTAGTGACGATCGACCCGGCTTTACGAGCCAAATGTCCACGGGTGGCACTGGGGTGCGTGACCGCGGAGGTGCGCACTGGGGAGACGCCGGGCGGGCTGGGCGAAGCGATGGACGCTCGCGTGGCGGAAATTCTGAAATTGCCGGAGCCGCGCGCGGTGCTGGAGTCGGCGCCGATCGTCGCGACGCGCGCGGGATACAAAGTTTTGGGAAAAGATCCGGCGCGGTATCGCGGATCGGCGGAAGCGCTTTTGCGGCGGGTGATCAGCGGAAAAGGGCTGCCGCGGATTAATGCGGTGGTGGATGTGATTAATTTGGTGAGCGTGGAGAGCCGCCTACCGATCGGATTGTATGATCGCGCGCAGGTCCGAGGTGACGTGGTGTTTCGCGCGGGTTTGCCGGGGGAAAGCTACAAAGGGATTGGCAAATATGATTTGAACCTGGAGTGCTTGCCGCTTTTTGCCGATGATGCGGGGCCGCATGGGAGCGCGACGAGTGATTCAGAACGCACGATGGTGACGGGGGCTACTACGCAAATTCTGGCGATCGTTGTGGCGCTTGGTGGGGTGGATGGCTTGGAGCGCGCGAGTCAGCGTCTGGCCGCATTGCTTATGGAATATGCGGCCGCGCACAATGTAGAGACGAAAATAATTTAGCGGCAGCGGCGCGCGACTAAATGGAGATTTCTGCTTTTGTAGAAGTCGCGACGCTGTGCGACTCGCGTGAATTTAGAAAGCCGCGAGCCGCAAGGAGCTCGGCGTTGAGCAGCGCCGCTCCTGCCGCGCCGCGCACCAGATTGTGGGAAAGCAGCGTGAGTTTCACGTCGAGAAGCGGGCATTGGCGCACGCGACCAACGACGGCGGCCATTCCGTTTCCGGCGTGGACATCGCGACGGGGCTGGGGACGATCTTCGTCGTCGACTAGAACGATGGGGTGGCGAACGGCGGAAGGCAATGAAGCGAGTTCGGCGTCAACTTCAAAATTTCGCAGAACTTCGCGGACGGCGTCGAGAGACGCACTTTTTTTCAGGCTGAGCGAAACACATTCCAAGTGACCGTCCATTACGTGCACGCGGTTGCAGTGCGCGCTGATGGCCAGGTCGGCATTTACGAAATGGTTGTCCTGCCAAGTTCCCAAAATTTTCTGCGGCTCGGTTTCCATTTTGTCTTCTTCGCCGCCGATATGCGGGATAACGTTGCCGACAATGTCGAGCGAGGCGACGCCTGGGTAGCCAGCGCCGGAAAGAGCTTGCAACGTAACCACGAAGATTTTTTTGAGGCCGAAGGCGTCGGCCAGGGGCTTCAAAACCAGAGCCAGCCCGGCGGTGGAGCAATTGGGATTGGTGACAATGAAGCCGTCGTGGTAGCCGCGATTTTTGCGTTGGCGGTCGATGGCGTCGAGGTGCGCGGCGTTGATTTCGGGAATGAGTAAGGGGACGTCAGCGGCCATGCGGTGATTTTTTGAGTTGCTCACCACGGGATATCCTGCGCGAGCGAATATTTCTTCGGCTTCGCCGGCGATTGAAGAATCGAGCGCGGAAAAAACAAAGTCGCAATCGAGAGTGGGCGCGAGAGTTTTAACGGTTAAATTGGCGGCCGCGGCGGGAATTGAGCCGTCCTGATGCCAGCGCATGGCTTGCGAGTAGGGCTTACCGGAGGAACGTTCCGAGGCGGCGACTTCGGTCAATTCGAACCAAGGATGATCGGCGAGCATTTTTACCAAACGCTGGCCGACAATTCCGGTGGCGCCGAGGACGCCGGCTTTCCATTTTTTTTCACGTTTGACGTTTTCACGATTCACGTTTTCACGTTTGACATTTTCATGTTGCGGGACGGTCATAGCGAGCCTCTCAGGCTGGACGATTTTTTGAAAGCTGCGCCGATACGGGTGCCGCGCAAATGCGGCTTGAAAGTGTTGCGAACCCACACGGTCATTTCAGTTTCCGCGGCGAGCGGCAAAACGCGGGGATGAAGAACTTTGGCGCCGCCCGCGGCCAGGGCATGGGCTTCATCGTAACTCAGGTTGTGCAACATTTTGGCTTCGTCGGATTCGTTGGGGTTGTCGCTGTAAATGCCATCGACGTCGGTCCAAATGATCAGCTCTTGCGCGTCGATGATGTGAGCGGTGATGGCGCCGGAAAAATCGGAACTGTTGCGTCCGAGGGTGGTGATGCGACCGTCGGGCGTTGCGCCGATGAAGCCGGTGACTACGGGCACGATTCCGGCGTGCAGCAACGGGAGCAATACTTCGCGTCCTTTTTGCTGGCACTGCGCCAGGTGCGGCTGCGCATCACGAAAAGTGCCGCAAGTGACGATGAAGTCTGACGAGCTGACTGGGACCGCGGCGACGCCAATTTTTTCGAGGCTGGTGGCAAATAGACGCGCGGAAAATCGTTCGCCGAAGGAGGCGAGGCGGTCGAGGAGCTCGGGATTTGCGGCCGCAGCCGTGGCTGTATCCGGGGTCTTCACGGCTTCGTGGATGAGATCGCGGCCGAGGAAGGACAGCTCGGTGTTCACGCGACTGTGTATCTCCGCGGGGAGACTAAGCGCCTTCAAAACTTTGTGGTGGAGACCTACGATGCTTTCGGCTTCGGTTCGCGCGCTTGCGGAATGGGCAATTTCCAGGAGCCGGTCGGTAATGCCTTTCATCGCTGAGACGACCACGATTACGCGCGCGGTCTTTGCTGCATCGCGGACCAGCGCAGCGGCTTTCAGCATACGGTCCGCGCCGAGCAGCGAAGTGCCGCCAAACTTGAAGGCGAGCGTGGGCATGTCGTTCGTTTGGGCATGGACAAGCGGGTCAGAAAGCGCTGGGTCTTGAGCAGTCCGCTGTTCAACGGCGGGCTCTTGTTGCAAAAATTCCGGACTCATGGGTGATGCTCCTGTTTTTCCGTCGGAGCGATTCTTGCGGGGGGTAAAAGAAGAAACCCACCGCCTGATTCGCTTCTGGCGGTGGGTTGGAAACCTTGTTTTGCTTTTTAGAGGTTTCGCCACTCGCCAGAAACGGCCTTAGTCGACGTAATCGTAGTCGTGGTAATCGACTTGGAAGACGTGGACATGGAGCGCTTGGTGGCGATGGAAACCATATCAATTAAGAAGATACCACGGAACGGCAGTCGCAAAAAGTGAAATTTCTGTTAACGGTTTTTCCGTTAACCGTGAGGGGCCTCGAATAACAGGCTGGAGCAGGTCAAGCCGGATTCGGCTTTCTGTAGTTCGGAAATGTCGATGGTTGTCAGGGAAAAGCCGCGCGCTGCGATGCGGGAGCGAGTCTCGGGAAATGATGCGGGGAAAATAATTGTTTCGCCGAGCGCGAGCGCGTTGGCGGCGTGGGGCTCGGATGGATGAACGTCAACCCAGTCGTACGTTGGCATTGCAGCGCTATCAAACCAGGCGCGGTTGGCGAGCAGAGTGTTGTTGCCGAGATAGGTAACGGCGGATTTCAAGTGCAGGCAGCCGGTGACCGCGACCGGAATAACTTCATAGTGGTGGGGTGCGAGGATTGCAGCCAACTGGCGGATGCCTTCGTCGTTGGTGCGCGTTGAGCGGCCGACGTAAACTTTGCGTCCAATGCGTAAAACATCGCCGCCTTCCATGGTGCCGGGTAAGTTGATGTAAGAGAGCGGGCGAAATTTGCCGAGCGCAGCAGCGATTGATGCCGACTCGGCGCGGCGCGATTCGGTGCCGAGCGGACAGATGATTGCGAGCTCGTCGAAAACAATCGCGGGATCTTCGACGAACATGGAGTCCGGCAGGTGAGGTTCCTCGTCAAGGTGAATGATTCGCGCGCCGAGTTTGGTCAGAAACATTTCGTAATCTTGATGCTGTTTTTGAGCTTTGGCGAGGTTGATTGGATCGCGAGGGAGAAAAGTCAATTCACAATTGACAATGCCGGGACTCACAGCGCGAGTGATGGCAATAAGCATGAAGCGAAATTCTACACGAGGGTTTTGCGCGGACGAAATGGACTCTTATTTCATGGGCATGGTTAGTCTTGCCGCGGTCATGTGTTCTTTACCGCGAGCGGATGGGTACCCATTAAAGTTTGTCCAGTGTGCGCGTTAATCACCCATGTGCTATTTCCCAGTTATCCATCATGCGGCCGCAATCGCGGATTGACCCTACCGAGCTTGCCAATCAATTAGATTTTGCTTTCTCATACCGTATTTACTTGCCTTAATAACCTATCTTAAGTAAGGTTAATCATATGAACGATGCAGATGAATGGAACTAGGTCTACAATCATGCTGCGCGCGACTCTCTCGATATTTGTTTTTGTCGCGCCGTTTTGTTTTCTCTTGCCTGGAGCAACCTTCGCCCAGGGTGAAACTACTAGCGCGATCATCGGCCAAGTGAGCGATGCAAGCGGCGCGGCGGTGCCTAGGGCCACGGTGACGGTCACGAATAAGGAGACGGGACTGAGGCGAAGCGCGAGTACCGATCAGTCGGGCCGGTTCAACTTTCCACAACTGAAGCCCGGTGCGTACTCGGTCAAGGTGGAAGCAGAAGGCTTCGAACCGCTGCAGAATGACGGTGTATCCGCTAGCCTTGGCCAGAAGCAAACCGTCGATTTCATCGTCAGGGTTGCCCAAGCCAAGGAGAGCATCGAGGTCACAAGCGAAGCCGCGATTCTCAACCCCGAGAATGCGAATACCTCGACGACTCTCAATGCACGCGCACTGGAAGATCTTCCGAACCCAGGCGGTGATTTAACCTACCCACTTCAGTTTGCCGCAGGCGCGCTCGTCAATACGGCAGGGAGCAGCAACGATTTTGTTGGCGGGACGAATGGGTTTGGCAACGTGGAGTTCAATGGGCTGCCCGCTCTCTCGAACGGTTACATCGTCGATGGACTGGAAACGAACGACCCGCTGACCAATCTGAACAGTGGACTCTCGACGAACCTGGTGCTCGGACTGAATTCGATATCGGAAGTGACGGTCAATACGCTTTCCTATGCCGTCGATCAGGGGCGGTATGGAGCGTCCCAGGTCAACTACGTCACGAAGTCTGGTTCGAACCAGTTTCACGGAAACCTCTATGAGTTGTGGAATGGCGCGAAGTTCAACGCGGCCAACTACTTCACGAATGCCGCAGGAAAACACAAGCCGCGATCGACGGTAAACCACTTCGGGGGCAGCGTGGGCGGTCCGATTATCCACGACAAGCTGTTTTTCTTCTTCGATAGCGAGTGGGTTCGGATTGCGCTGCCGATCGTCACAGCGACAACAGTTCCAACCCCGGCGCTTCAGAATTATGTTTTGCAGCAACTCCCTTTGGGTGGAACTGATTCCGTCACGGGGTCAGTCTATCAGCCATCACCGCAGTCGGTGCCGTTCTATCAGAAGATGTTTTCACTCTACGGAAATACCAATGGAACACCACTCAGCGTGCTTGGCTGTCCGTTCGATGTGGGTGGAGTTGCGCCTGCAATTGCGAATGATGGAAACGGCTGCGCGAATCGCCAGAGTATTTCGCATTCCAGCGCCGATCACGAACAGGTACAGACAGTTCGAATCGACTACAACATCAGCGAGAAAAACACCACCTGGTTTCGGTTTCAGACGGATACCGGAGTGCAAGCCGCCTATACAGATCCCATCAACCCCTCTTTCAACGCTCTTTCCCCGCAACCTCTTTACTCTTTTGCTGCGGGATATACGCATGTTTTTTCGCAGAATCTGGTGAACTACTTCAATCCCGCATTTTCGTGGTACGAGAGCCTGTTCGGGCCCGCGGATTTTCAGAAGACACTGGCCGCGTTTCCCATCGTCTTGCAAGGCAGTGGCGCGATCGCCCCTTTCACGAGAGTCGGGGGACTTGACAACACCTGGGTCCAGGGAAGACGCGCCTCCCGTTTCTTTATCAACGACAATCTCGCCTGGAGCCTCGGGGCGCACGAATTACGTTTTGGAACCAATACTCGCATTCTTCGGCTGAATGACTATGACTTCGGGCAGGGAATGGTCCCGGTTGTGACCTACACGACCCTGCCGCAATACATTTATGGAGTTGCATCCACGGCGACAAAGATTTTCCCCACCTCAGCGAACGAACCGTTCAACTTCCTCAATCTCGATCTTTACGCACAGGACACTTGGAAGGTGACCAAGAAGCTGACGTGGACTTTCGGTGTACGAGATACATTGAATTCCAATCCGCTGAATCCACATCAACACATCGCTCGTCTGAGCGGCTCTTTCAATTCCATCTCGCATGATGTGAATCAGCCTTTGAGCGCCGCCATTCAAACCGGTCTCGGTAACGTGTTTTCCTCGACGCCCCTCGCGATACTGCAACCCAGAACAGCCATTGCCTGGCAGTTTGAACCCAAGACCGTGCTGCGTGCCGGCTTCGGGGTTTTCAGCGACATATTGCCTGGGACCGTCGCCGATATCGTTGGCTTCAATCCGCCCTATAATAAAACCTTCCAGGGCGGACTTCAGGGAACTGTCGGCGGCACGGCCATTGCGCCGGGAGTGCCCGGCAGCGCTGTAGACGCGACTATCGCCGCCAATCAGGCGTTTAGTTCGGGATTTGCGCAGGGCCAGCTTTCCTGCGCATCTCTACAAGCGAATCCTTCCAATTGTCTTCCTCCGGTCGCCATCACAGCGGTACCGGATGGAAAACTTCATGCGCCCTATTTCATGGAGTGGAGTCTTGGTTTGGAACACCAGTTGGGATCTACAGGAAGCATTCGCGCGCAATACGTCGGCACCCGTGCAGTGAACCAGCCGTATCTGACGCAAGTGAACGGCTATCAAACGGTATGCGATGGATGTTTCGCGCCGTTCCCATACGGACAATCTCCTGATCCGCGATTTGGGACAGTGACGCAATTTTCTACCGGAGCAAACAGTCACTACCACGGATTGCAAATGACCGCGATGAAGCGTTTTGGAAACGGATTCATGGGACAACTGAACTACACTTGGAGCCGTTGCATGGACACCGTCTCAAACGGCGGATTCCTGCAGTTCTCGGCGGGAGGGATCCTTTCCCCTTTCCCTGGAAACTTGGCACGCGACTACGGTCCTTGCGACTATGACATCCGGCACAATCTCAACGCGCAATATATCTATCAATTACCCTCAAAGGTCCGAAACCGAACGCTTGGCTACGCGCTAAACGGCTGGCAAGTTTCGGGAACCGCGTTCTGGCACAGCGGAATTCCGTTCTCCGTTTTAAGCACGCCCTATTCAGCAGGAAGTGGCATTGTGAACGGCAGTGGGCCGCAATTCGCAAGCGTTGTTCCCGGCGTGCCGCTCTATGAACACAATCCCATTGCTGTTACGCAACCGGGCACAGTTCAGTGGCTCAACCCCGATGCCTTTATCTCGACTGTGGACCCGAGCACAGGAGCGTGCTACGACAGGAGCAGCCCCAATAATCCCAAGCCCGACAATCCCAAGAATTGTCAGTTCGGGAACCTCGGCCGCAACGCGCTACGCGGTCCCAACTTCACGTGGAGTGACTTCTATTTATCGAAATGGTTTCCCTTAACCGAGCAGTTGAAGCTGCGGTTTGACGCCCAGTTCTTCAATGTATTCAACCATCCGAATTTCGGCCTTCCGAGCGTGGTGCTCGCCGGTATTCCAGGAAAGCCCATTACCCAGACTGGGTTCGGCGCGCTTACTTACGCGACCTCTCCGCCGACCGGTCTACTCGGCGTCGGTTTGGGCGGCGATAGCACACCCCGCATGATCGCGTTTCAATTGCGTCTGGAGTTTTAGGCTCGCTATCGTTCAGAGAGATGGAATCACAAGAATTTTCTGGGTTGGCGGTTGGCAAATATGTTCTGCAAGTCCGCGGAGTTGGTTTTCGAACCACGGATGCGCCTTTTACGATAACAACGAGTGAGGATTCCAGGGACTTCTCCCGCTAGAAGCATCGATAACTTATCCTTGACAAGCCCCACGTCTAAGCGCATAACTGCGACCGGGTTCTTGGGGCGGCTGAGCGTAGTCCGAGGCACCTCGTCTGTTTGAGCTTATGTATCTGTCTTCGCACCGCTGCTGGTCCAACTCCGAGTGCCTGCCTTATCTCAAAGTCTAAATAGCTGGGCTCGACCTAGCGTCCAGCGTGGATTGGAGCTTTTATGGAAACCGCGATTGGAGTATTTGCGGAACGCGAGCGCGCCGAAGAAGCTGTAAAGCACCTGCTCGACCAGGACGTTCCTAAGGAAGCAATCGTTTATTTGACCCGATCCGAGACTGAGGCAAAAGTCGTAGGGAAAGAGTTGGGAGCCTACGCGGGAGGATTTGTCGGCGGCGCGGCGGGACTCTCCGCGGGGGTTGCAGCCGCCACGTTGCTCGCGATTCCCGGTATCGGTCCCGTTTTTGCATTGGGGCTTGGCGCAGCCGCCTTGCTCGGATTGGTGGGTGCAGGCACCGGCGCGGCGGTGGGAGCGGGCGTAGCCGACGACCCCAATGCGCCTGCAATCACTACGGGACCAGCTGCATCTGAAGACACGGCGTTTTTCCAGAAAGTTCTAGGCGAGGGACATTCCCTTATCGTAGTGCGCACCGAATCGCCCGAAACTGCTGCGACTGCATGCCAAATCCTCACTGAGCGAGGGATAAGCATGAAAAAAGGTGCCACACAGAAAAGCAGCGTGTCTACGCGAGAATTAGGCGAGGTGGCGGTTGTGGACGTCGTCGGGAGAATTGCGCTGGCGAATGGCACTGCCCTGGTGCGCGACGCAGTTCGAACCTTGCTTGAACAAGGTAGGAACCGTATTGTGCTCAACTTGGCGGCGGTGGACTTTGTGGACAGCTCCGGACTGGGCGAGTTGGTGCGAACTCATGCCTCGGTACGCAGTCACGGCGGGGAGCTCAAAATACTGAATCCTAGTAAACATCTTCACGATTTACTCAGGATGAGCAAGCTGGACCGCGTGTTTGATATTGTGCAGGATGAAGCCAGCGCCCTGAATTCCTTCGGTGGCTCGGCGTCCGCGAAGGCGGCAGGTTAAACACCTGGTGGGTTACCTCTAAGCGCTATTTTCGTCAGCCCATATTGAGCGTCTTAGTTCCACTTTTACGATTTGCGCATTAATCAGGCGCTTGGCGAGCCGTGCCGAAGAAATTTCTGAATAGAGCGCGCGGTTAAGCAAGATGGAGCGTGAGCGATTCGAGTAACGCTTTGAGTCCGTTCCAGGCAATCTGCACGCCGATACATACCAGAAGAAACGACGACAATTGCGTGATCACGGTCATCCCGGTTGTTCCAAGGATTCGCGCCAAGCGGTCGGCAAATCCATAGCACAGGAAAATGCTGATGGCGATCAACACTAATCCAATGAGAGCGGCGAAAATTGTCAAAAGATGGAAGGGGTGACGGTGAGCCGCATTCGCGCCAAGGGTGATGGCGACGGAGATTGATCCGGGGCCTACTGTGAGTGGCAAGGTCAAGGGATAGAAGGCTTGGTGGAAGGTGTCCTGCGGCTGAACGGTTCTGTGTACGTCATGCTTTTCGTCGTCGCGCTGCTTGAGCAGCGTCCATCCAGTAGCGATGACGAGCAGGCCTCCGCCGAGCTGCACAACCGGCAATGAGATTCCAAAAAAGGCGAGAATGTAGGTCCCGATAAAATATGAGCCAATCAGCAGGAAAAAACTGTTCATGGCAATTCGCCACGACAATGCTTTTCGCGCTTCGGGTGAGTATTGCCTGGTGAGCGCCAGGAAGAAGGGGCTGCCTCCGAGCGGGTCGACGATGGGGAATAGCGCAACGAGAACCAGGAGCAGGTTTTCTGCCGCTTCTTGCATGGGTTTGGCAACTTCTTTCCGTGAGTGAAATGCTGCTCAACGTGATCGCTATTATACCCAGTGGAAACTCAACCATTGCGCAAATCTAAAAAGCAAAAACAAAAAACGAAACCTAAGTGCCTGATTAGTTGAATAATCGTAACTGATTTTCACTTGTCGCACCGGACAGGTATACGATTTTGATATGCGCGCCGATGTCTTTTGAAAGGACTAGACAGAAAACTTAATGAATAAGTGGTTACCCAAATCGATCCTGTGTCTCAAGTCCTACACGAAGCGCCTATTCGTGGGCGATTTAATGGCAGGCATAACCGTTGGTTTGGTCGCATTGCCGTTGGCAATGGCATTCGCGATCGCATCCGGAGTTCCGCCGCAGGACGGTCTGTACTGCGCAATCGTGGCGGGTTTTGTAATTTCCGCGTTGGGCGGATCGAAGACGCAAATTGGTGGTCCAACCGGCGCGTTCGTTGTCGTAGTTTTCGCCATCGTCGCCAAATACGGCGTAGATGGACTCTTCATGTGCACGATGATGGCCGGCGTCATCCTGCTGATTCTTGGCGCTACGGGCTTGGGCACAGCGGTCAAATTCATACCGCGTCCGGTGGTCGTAGGATTCACAAACGGTATCGCGGTTATTATCGCGAGCACGCAGCTTAAAGATTTCTTTGGTCTAAAAATCGATAAGGTTCCCGGTGAGTTTCTCGGCCGCATTGAGACTGTTGCGCGCAACTTCTCTTCGTTCTCCCCGTTGGAGACGGGCCTGGCGGTCGGGGCCCTGGGCGTGATCGTTGTTTTCATGCGCTATGTGAAACGGGTTCCCGGCTACATCGTGGCGTTGCTTATTGGCACAGCCGCAGTGGTGCTGTTCAAGCTACCCGTCGAGACAATAGGCACACGATTCGGTGGCATTCCGTCAGGGCTGCCAACGTTGCGAATTCCGCACTTTCAACTGAGCTTGATGCGACCGCTGGTTTCGTCCGCGATTACTGTCGCCATGCTAGGCGCAATCGAATCGTTGATGTCCGCGGTAGTCGCGGACCGCATGAGCAATGACAAGCACAATCCAAATGTGGAACTTGTGGCACAGGGGATTGCAAATATTGTGTCTCCGCTATTCGGGGGGCTTCCAGCGACAGGGGCCATTGCGAGAACGGCTACCAATATCCGGTCGGGCGCGAAAACTCCGGTCGCGGGTATGATTCATGCCTTAACCCTTCTGGGCATCGTGGTCTTCGCTGCTCCCCTGGCAAGATTTATCCCGCTATCGGTCCTGGCCGCAATTCTTATGGTCGTTTCTTACAACATGGGTGAGTGGAGAGAGATTCCGGAGCTTCTGAAGCTCTCGCGAATGGAGATTGCTACGTGGCTGGTTACATTTCTATTGACAGTATTTGCTGATCTGACGGTAGCCGTGGAAGTGGGAATGATTCTTGCGGTGCTCGTTTTCATTAAGAAAGTCACGCAAACCACCACCGTGGCGGAGGTAACCGAAGAGTACGTTCGCGAAGGTCATGCTCACATCCTGCAGCACAAGGTAATCCCTGGCTATGTCTCTATCTTCAGAATTCATGGACCTTTTCTATTCGGCGCGACGGACAAGATCGAGCAAATCACATCTCGATTACCGGATCTGCCGCCGGTCCTGATTCTAAGGTTACGCAACATGACCGCGATTGATTCCACCGGCCTACAAGCCTTAGAAAGTTTGGCGGATCTGGTCCACGATTCGGGACGAGAACTGATTCTCTGCGGAGCCAGGGAACAACCTTCCAGAATCATGCATCAGACCGAGTTTCAGCGACACATCGGAAAAGAAAATATGTGCGAAAGTGTCGATGAGGCACTCGAACGCGCTCGGATGGTCTTTTCTGAGGCCGCGACGCCTGACCCTGTGGGCAAAGGTTGAGGAGCCAGTTCGGAATTGCGGGTCGCATATAACTTTAGAACACGCAACGCGCTTATTATGCGGCCTCAGGGCAAGCCGGTGGCGCGCGCGCCGTCGACGAATGCCTGCCAGCCTTGTTTCGGGGTACCGTCGAGTTGGCGCAAGCCCAAGGAGCACAGGTAGGCCTTGAAATTGACGTCGTTGGGCAAGCCGTAGTAGGCGCCCCACTGATCACATTGCGCGGGACTGAAATCGTGTAACGCGAAGTAGTTTAGAAAGGGTATAGCGGCAGAATTCGCACTCCAGGCGGTGTACACGTTGTTCACGAATCGCGCCTGCTGTGCTTCGTTGCTCGATAGCGTGGCGGAAGTCGGGTAGCCGACTTCCTGCAGCACCAGGGGGCGGCCGCCGGTCATTGCGACCATCGCGGGAATATCGGTGAGGGCGACCGCCGGGTCAAAGGGAACAAAGGCGGGGCCGAGCGGGTAGTACGTGAGAATCCAGATATCACTGCCGGAGTTCAGGTCCGCGACTTGTGTACGGGTGCTGCCGCTTGCGCCTGAAAATGTTGCGGTGACACCGACCTTTATCGAGGGCTGGTGCGCGTGGACGTAGGCTAGCGCGTCGTTATAAAAGGCCTTATAAGCTGGCCACTCCGCGCGATGATTCGCCAAGTAGACATCCACTTCGTTGCCGATCGATAGGTAGAGAACTTGTCCGTTCAATCGGGGGAAGATGGCATCTAACAGGGCGTGAAAACGATTCAACATTACCGGCGAGTCGAAAGCAGTTCCGGCTAAGTCGGTGGGTATTTCTTTGCCTGTGGTGTTGATGACCTGAATTCCGATCAGCAGCCGCATGCCGCGCGTTCTACCCAGATAATCGATCCCGTTGGAAAGGTCGTTCAATGCGAAATTGCCGGCACTTGGCTCCAGATTCTTCCACGTATAGGAGATGAACTGGCCGCGTGCTCCGGCGTTGTAAACCATGTCGATGGCTGCCACAAGATCGCCGGGCGCGGTGGGCTGCTTCAGTGATGCGGAGATCGAAAGCACCCGTGCACCAGTTGGCGGCGGAGGAGGGGGCGCCGGCGCGTCGCTCGAGCAACTCACCGTAGCGCCAACCAACAGGAGCACCGCAAGCGACAGGGGTAGCGCAAGCAAAGTCGGTTTTTTGTTTGAAGGGATGAGGACCTCCTTGCGTCGGGTCACGCCGTAAAAATGTGACGCCCCTCTTTCCCGGTGTGGTCCTTAGTGGGTAGTCTCTGTCTTAGCCAGCATGATAGCCGAGTTCTTGGCCGCCGCTTCGTAATACCGCACCATTCGCTGCGGTTCTTCCGCCTTATAAGGCGCCAGGTTATGCGCCCAGCGAAACCCGATGGGTTGAAACCAAAGCTCCGCATCCACTTTGAACGGTCCGGTTGCGCCACCGGTCGCGACCACGTAGCGCACCGAGCTTCCGGTGTCCGTGAATCCCGGATCGTTGGCCGCGTCGCCGGTCACGGCGATATCCTTTTCCGCGGTGGCCTTATCGAAGCCGTGCGGCAACAGCCGATTGTCCTTCAAGTACCCGACAGCACGGAGCAGACCGGTGGTAACCTTGCCCTGCGAATCCTTCAGGATCGGTTCGTAAATTTCCACTTCCTGTGAACTGGTAATCTCCCGATAATGCGGCTCGAACTTCAGAGGATCTTCGTCGTTGTCGTTGCCGACAATCGACCCGTCCGGATTGAGCGCACCGGACTCAAACACCACGCGGCCATTGCCATCCTTCACCGCAAAATGCAGCCACGCGCGCCGCGAAGGATAAGCTGTAGGCAGCTTATGCCCGCCCAGATTCTCCACGTGCACATCCACGGAAAGCCCATTCGGCGTCGCATCCACGCGGGTAATCGTCACTTTCGCCGCTTGCGTTTTTAGAAATTCAGCGGTGCGCTTCATGGCCCTATCCATTTCCTCGGGCTGCGCCTCCGTCGCCAAATCGTTGCGATGATCTTGCAGCATCCCTTCCATTACGAAATTCGAGCCGACAAACACGTGTCGATGCATTCCCTCGCGTGGCGGGCCGTACAGCGCCGTGATGGCCACAGCCTCATTTACCAACGGCATGTGGCAGTCCTGGCAGGTTTGCTTGTTCGCGTAGTCGCTATGCTGCCACTCCTGGAAGGGTACCTGCTCCGGGAACTTCGCGAGATGCTCACCGTTCGGGCCAAGTGCCGTGGTGTAGAGCGTATGGCAACTGCCGCAGAGACCGGCATCGCGCATGTGGTCCGACTTGGTCGGGAGGTACGTCGCCGTCGAGGAATGCATCACGGTCTGGTGACCTTTGTCGACGTTGAAAGGCCCATACTCGGGTCGCAAGTTGTTCTGTACCGGTTTCGCGAACACCACGTTGCCCACGAAGGTCGCGGCCGTCCCCAGCCCGGTGTTCTCAATCTGGTGGCAAACCGAGCAGGTTACGCCGTCTGCTGCCGCGCCCCCGTTGGGAAACTTCTTCAACGGAAGGCGCGCAAAGACCTCAGTGTGCTTTCCCGCATCCCTGTCGGCCATCCGGATGGCGGGCATATGGCAGATCGAGCATTCGCCTTCGATGACCTGCTTCGACTCCGGATGATCAATTGACTCCCGGCGCACGCTTCCTTGCCAATAAGGATCGCGGGCCGAGTTAGCCATAATGCTGGCGCTCCAGTCGAATCCGATCGAAATGTCTTCGCCCGAACTCGTCTTGAGCCCGTTATGACAAGCCACGCAGGGATCCGAGGTGAGAAAAAAAGTCCCCGGCGGTATTTTGTCGCCCTTCGCGTTCTCTGTCTTCGACTGGCCGCGCAGCGTTGCGGTAATCCCGATCACCGCGAGTCCCAGAACAAGGGCACTACACCAACGGAGTCTCATCGCCAACCTTGCCAAAACTTTCCATCCGCCCGGTCCCAGAGCAGATAGAACTGCACGTGCGGCGTTCGCCCTGCTGTATTGCTGATCGGCTCCCGCACCCCAAAGGCTACCCGGATGTGTTGCCGCCTGCTGATGGTGATCTGCATCTCCGGGAGAATGTCCCAATTGGTGGCTGCCCCGGGCGCGAAATCACGTACCGCCAGAAACTCAACCATAGGTGAAAACAGCCGTCCGAGCATGTGGTCCTGAGCCAGCGCCTGCCCTACCGCGACTCGCCAGTACATGCTGCGGGGAGCCACCTTGGTATCAAACGGCAGGTCCGCCCCCAACTGGGTTTGCACAAACGTGTTCTCCTTGAACAGCTGGTCGAATGCTGCAAAGGGTTCGAACTGCGCGGTCCCGGCACCGAACCCGCGCTTGCTGTCCCCGGTGGGCAGCAGAAAACCGCCCTGCAGACTCAGGATCGAGCCCGTCCGCAGACTGGAAAACATCTCGCGCTTCAGCGCCAGGGTAATGTCTCCAAAACCCGCCGTCCAGTTGTGCGCCTGGTCCGCATAGTTCACGGGAACATCGGTTTCAAGCTGGGTGCGAGCGTCAATGATGGTTCGTTCATCAATGATGTCGGTAGTCCACGACGGCGCCCCCGAAGCACTCGCCGCCGTAGTAATCAGAACCTCGTTCTCTGGAAACGCCTTCTCGGTAACCAAGGCCTTTGGCAAATTCAACTCGCCCAGCGGAAAGTGATGGACATTCTTGCAAAGGGAGCGCATGTAGGCGATCACATCGTTGATTTCCGCGTCCGTCAGCAGATCCCCGAAGGCAGGCATAATCTGCGAGAACCCGCGCGATGGCCCTCCATGTATGATCACTGCCTTCCAAGCGCTGTTCGGCTCAGGCGTTGTCGCAGCGCAATCCGTAAACTCCGGAAACGTATCAGGCCGCTTGAAAACCGTGCTCGCCATGGGCGCGCCCTTCCCCTCGCTCCCGTGACAGGTAATGCAGCCGCCGTTGTAAATCTTCTGTCCATTCTTCACATTCGGAGGTTTCGCATAGTGGATGGTTTGTGCGGAAAGAAGCAAAGGGAGACCAAGAAGCACGACAAGCCACACGATACGTGCGCGCGGCGATGCCGGCAGAAACCTTAGGGGGAATTTGCGCAATGGGGATTCGGAGACGGCAGTCATGGAGTCTTTATCTGTCACCCGCTTTTTTTCCTTCGGTACCGTGGAGCCACCAGAACGTAAATTCTATTCCTTCTCTCAACTCCTGTGTAGTCGGATTACCGGACATTGGCATTGGTTACTCTTTTTTTGATCCGTTTAGCTGTGCGGCCGTAGAATGTAGCCTCGCATGCCGCGTACATGAAACGTCCCCTCGAAGTCACGATCACAGGTGGTCTGTTCGTCGTTGCGGGTTTAGTAGGCCTCGTCTATCACCTTTCGGAACGTCCACTCGATCATTGGATCGTGCTGATTTCCATCATTCGGATTATCGCTGTCGGCGGCGGAGTCTTCTTGCTCATGGGTCACAACTGGGCTCGCTGGCTGCTGCTCGCTTGGCTCGCCTTTCACGTTGCCGTCAGCGCATTTCACTCGCTGCCGGAATTTATGCCGCATGTCGTGCTGTTGATGATAGTCGGCTATGTCCTATTGCGACCGCCTACTTCCAAATATTTTCAGTCTGCGCCATCAGAGTGAGGCAATCCGACGGGCTCGACGAGCTGCAAAATTCCTTTGGCGCGGTTTCCACTTGTCGCGAGAAGGATGACTACGACGATAGGGCCCATTTTAGAGTATACACCGTAGACCTAAATGGTATACGCTGTATACAATGTGACTGCGAGCCCTACGACCACTCGGAGAATCGCCATTGCCGGCCGCCGCCTGCTCGACAAGGAAGGGGCCGAGGCCGTGACCATGCGCCGCGTAGCCAAGGCCGTGGGTATCACGCCCATGGCGATCTACCGCCACTACTCGGACCGCGCGGCTCTGCTGAATGCCTTAGCGGACGAGGGTTTCGAGGAGTTAGCCGCCCGGCTGACCGTCAAACGCTTCTCCACCAACATCGAGGGACGGCTCACACAGATGGGGGAGATTTACTTGAATCATGCCCTTCAGAATCCACGACTCTTCGAGCTCATGTTCTTGGAGCCGCGCGAAGGCGCTCGCCGCTATCCCCAGGACTTCAAGGCTGGCCAGTCTCCCACTGCCAACCTGATGGCGGAGGCAATACGGGAAGGGATGAACAGCGGCCATTTCCGCGAAGACGATGTGTGGGAGATCGTCTTCGAGATGGGTGCCTTGTCGCATGGCCTGATCATGCTGTACCTGGGCGGGCGTATGGGCATGACTCCCGCTCGCTTTCGCGCTCTCTACCGCCGGTCCTTAAGGAGATACATCCGTGGCATCCGCGCCTGACTATCGCCGTAGCGGCTTCGCCTGCCTGGCGGTGGTATCCGCAGCGGGATTGGCTTGGTTCGGCAGTGGCCTAGACCCCTGGTGGCCGCTGTTATGGTTCGCGCCGCTCCCCGTATTGCTTTTCGCCTCGCGGAGCTCATGGTGGGGCGCAGCTCTCGCTGCATTCTTCGCCTGGCTCGCCGGCAATTTCAATATGTGGCATTACTTCCGCGTGCTGCATACGCCGCCCGCGATCTGGATGAGCATCTTCTGCATCTCGGCGCTGCTGTTCACGGCATCGGTGTTGCTGTTCCGCGCGCTGCTGCGATGCGGCGCCTGGTGGAGCGCGTTGCTGGCGTTCCCGGCAACATGGGTGTCCTTCGAATACCTGCTCAATGTCAGTTCGCCCCACGGCACGGCGGGCAGTCTCTCCTATTCACAACTGAATTTCCTTCCGTTCCTGCAACTTGCCTCCGTCACCGGCCCCTGGGGCATGAGTTTTTTGCTGCTGCTATTTCCTGCCACGCTCGCCATTGGCGTGCATCTACGTCATGCGGCGCCGAAGCAGGGGTTGCGAATTGTTGGGGCGGGGCTGGGCGCGATTGTGCTGGCGCTGATCTTTGGCGCAGTGCGCCTGGCGCTCCCAATGCCGGGTCAACGAGTAAGGGTAGGCCTCGTCGCGTCGGACGCGCCAGGCAATGTGGATGTGGCGGATGAGGGCACGAAAACGGAGCGGTTGTTCCGTGACTATGCCTCTGCGGCGGAAGGGCTGGCCGCCCAGGGGACGCAAGTCATCGTGCTGCCGGAAAAGCTGGGAGTGGCCGTGGATCCCGATACCAAGAGCACCGACACCATCTTCCAATCCTTGGCCGACAAGACTGAATCCAGGATCGTCGTGGGATTGATCGAGGTATCCCCGCCAGTGAAGTACAACCAGGCGCGCGTGTATACGCCGCGGACTCCGCTGCTGACCTACGATAAACACCACATGCTACCGGCCTTTGAATCCAGCTTAAGACCCGGAGCGACGTTAACGCTGATGCCGGAGCCTTCGGGAACCTGGGGAGTGGCGATTTGTAAGGACATGGATTTTACGCCGCTCTCGCGTGAGTACGGCAAGGCGCACGTGGGGCTGATGTTGGTGCCCGCTTGGGATTTTGTCCTGGACCGGTGGTGGCACGGTCACATGGCGGTGATGCGTGGCGTTGAAAACGGCTTCAGCATCGCACGCGCGGCAAGGCAGGGCTACCTGACAATGAGCGACGACCGGGGCCGGATTTTGGCGGAGACTCAGAGCGACTCGGCGCCTTTTGCGACGCTGGTAGCGGATGTACCGGCGGTGCACGACACTACTCTTTATGTCCTGCTGGGCGACTGGTTCGCCTGGCTCGCGCTGGCGATTCTGGTTTTCACGCTCGCGCAGCTCTACCGGTTACGTAGGAATTCCGGCACCTGAGAAAATCCGGCGGTTTTTGAACTCAGCAGGCCGAAGCGGGCGATAATCCGAAGCGTCGGATCTTGTTAGTCATTTTCTGTTATTTTTGGCATGTTCCTCAACCTTGGTCACGAGTCGCTCGAAATTGCATGGGGCGAGACGACGTGCGATTTTGCTGCCGAAATGATATCTCACTTCTCCGGTGACCTCGGAGCCCGAGAAGGAACAGAGTGAGCGGAGGAGGCACGATGGCCGCAAACGCGAGCCCTACTTCCCACCCATCCAACGGCCGGCTCATCGCTCCGGTGTGGCATACGATTGTGTTCATTATTATTTTCGTGGGGCTGGCTGTCGTTGGCGGTTTCTTTCAGCACGCCGTAAACGAGCATCCACACGCAGCAGCACGCAGCGCTAACGCCGTGCCAGGCTACCTTTCCGTGATCATCTCTGAATGGCTCCTGGTGCTGTATGTTCGGATGGGCGTGCAGAAGCGCGGAGTGGGTTTGCGCGATCTTGTTGGGGGCCGGTGGGCGACGCCAGCAGACGTCCTGAAAGACATCATTGTGGCCGCAGGCATCTGGGCGCTGTGGATCGGATTGATGAATTCTCATATGCTGGGTGGTGGAACAAATGCCGCGCGGGGGCTTCTTCCCCAAGGAATTCTTGAACGCGTGGTGTGGATACCTCTTGCTTTCTCGGCAGGTATTTGCGAGGAACTGGCTTTTCGCGGCTATCTTCAGAAGCAATTTCACGCCATGACAGGCAGCGTTGGATTGGCCGTTCTGATCCAGGCGATCATATTCGGCGTAGGCCATTTATACGAAGGAGTGGGTCCCGTGTTAAGAATCATGCTGTTCGCTGTCCTGTTCGGGCTGCTCGCTGTCTGGCGGAAGAGCCTAAGGCCGGGAATGATAGCGCACACGTGGGCGGATATTTTCGGGGTAGTCATTTTCCCCGGACTTGGATAAACGGGCAGCCTGGTTCGGCCACTTCCATCGAAAACTTCAAATGCACTTGGACGGTTGAGCGTTAATCGGACACTGGCTGCGCCCGGGTGTTTTTGCCGGGTGCGAAGATGGAACCTTTCAACGCGGAACATCGCTTGGTTCATTGGTGTCTAACTACACTAAGAGTAATGCCACCCAAAATTCTAGTGCGTCTGGGGTTGGCTTTTCTGTTCGTGGCTGTGGCCATATACATTTCTTCAGGCTACTGGCTGAAATCCCTGATTTTCACTTCTCTCGACTATCGCGTCTCGCTCGCGTCTCGCCAAATTAAATCACCACCTTTTCAGATAAATTTGGACGAAACTTATTTCGTTTCTCTTCATCTGGACGATAGCGCCGATGATTGGTATGACGATGGCCGCTGCAATTACAAAAGTGTGAATGCTTCGGAGTGGCAAGTCTACCGGCTTAGCCTGAAACCTCGTGAGCTGTGGGCGAATTCCGCTGATACGACTGGGCGTTCCTACTACCTCGGCGGATTCAACGCGACTCCGGGACAATATGAATTGGAATGGAATTTACCCGCCAGTGCTGCCTGTCTTGACCACAGGCATCCTCGCCTCTTGGTTAGCACGGGCTCCACAGGCTATGAGGACGGGGTTGCGCTCATACGAATCTTCCAAATTTTCTTCGGGGGTACAGGTGCGGCGCTCGTTCTGTTGGCATCTGCCCGTGCCGTGAAAAACCATTTTGCGGCCTTCAGAGCGCCGCGCATGTTTCCGGAAATGGTTTTGCGAAACGCTATTTCGATTACGAAACACGCGCCGATGCCGCTAATTCACGGTCCTCCCCACTGGCCATTGTTTTGCGTCGCGCTTCTGTCGATTTTGATGTTTATTTTCATGATTGTTGAAGAAGGGCTCCCGTCCAAGGGCATGTTCGTAAGTTGGAGAAAGGCCAATGCCGTAGCCTGGGAAAAGAGCCCTTGGCCCGACACACTTGAGGTATACGTGAACGCCGCGGGTCAGTTCTTCGTCAACGGTCACGAAGTGGAACGCAACGACCTACATGCCAAACTTATTGAGCAATTGAGCCGTCGTGCTGAATGGACGGTTTATTTCGAGGCGGACCGCAACGCGATGTACATGGATGGCGTTTACGCCATCGGCACCATTCAAGACTGCGGGGCGCAACTTTTCTGGATCACTCCGAAAATACGCGAGGAATGGCAACACAGCGCAAAATCCCAAGCGGCGCAAGGAAAGGATTGAATTTCAATGCATCAGACTTGCGCGTTGGCGCGTTTGATCTCCTCGCTTAGCACAATGGCTTCGGCGATTTCTCTCATGGACTTTCTGCGCTGGCGGCTTTGCCTTTGCAGCGCGAGGTAGGCGTCTTCTTCACTCAGTTGCAGATCGCGCTGCAAAATTCCTTTGGCGCGCTCCACCGCTTTCCTGGTTTCCAATTGTTCGGAGAGTTCTGAGTTGGCGCCCTCGAGCCGCGCCATTTCGATCTCCGCCCCGACCAGGAAGCCGATCGTGGAGATAAGGCGCACTTCGCGCTGGCTGTAAGTGTGCGGCTCACGGTGCTGCAAATTGATGACGCCCACGAGTTTGTCCCGGCTCAGCACCGGCACGGACAGGAAGGCCTCAAAGCGGTCCTCGGGCAATTCGTTGAAGGATTGAAATCGCGGGTCCTTGAAGGCGTCGCGCTTCAGCGCCACTGGCTGTTTGTGCTCCGCCACCCACCCGGTGATTCCTCGCCCGACTTGCAGCTTCAGCCGGTCCACGACCTCGGCGTGCGGGTTCTTCGATGCGCGCAGGACCAGTTCGTTGTCTTCCAGCACGTACACGAAACAAGAATCAAACTTCGCCAGCGAAGAGATGAAGTCCACCACTTTTCCCAAAACTTCGTGGAGTGGACCGGAGGCGGCGATCCGGCTCCCAATCTCATGCAGAAAATCTACTTCCCGGTTCTCGTTCACCAATACACCGTTGGTCATATCCCAACCTAGCCGCTCCCTGCGCCCCTGTCCAATGCAACTTTCTCGTGTTAAATATCGTTTTTTCGCCTTCCCAAAATGGGCGAGGACGAGCCCGAAACCCGGACTTTGGCCCGTCCTCGCTCCCCTTGGTCCGTGCGCTAATCGCTTCCCTTGGCCGATGCCACTGCTTGCTGCGGCTCCGGGGCACGCGCGCGCATCACGTTGTTTGGCTTGTTCCCGTTGAACTCAATCACCATCCCGAGTTTTTCCAGCCACATCGAATGGATGGTCATTCCGTTTTCGTCCTCGCGGATGTCGAGTGGTTTCGGGTCCGTGATGTCCGATTCTTTTGACGCGGTCGCGAACATGTTGGCAAGCGGACCGCCTTTCGCCAGGCTCCATACCACCACCTGCACCAGTCTGTTCCCGGTCTGAATCGAGCTGACCGACCGGATGGAGCCCACGGTTATGACGGAGAATTTGTAATTCCCCGCAGGGAGCACTGTGTTTCCCAGCCGGGCTTGCATTGGGAGCGTGAATTTTCCATTCACGGCGTCTCCTTGCACAGTTTCATTGGCAAGAGTTGGGCTTGCAATCCCCGCGAACACCGTTAGCCCGAGTGAGACGACCGACCCCAGCCAACGCATTCGCAACGATTTATTCTGTAACGTGTTCATTTTCATTTGATTCCTCCAGCTTGATTTTTGAGA
Source organism: Candidatus Dormiibacterota bacterium (assembly GCA_035602385.1). Classification (GTDB taxonomy): domain Bacteria; phylum Acidobacteriota; class Terriglobia; order Acidiferrales; family UBA7541; genus Acidiferrum. Next base: position 11,231 of record DATNME010000022.1, on the reverse strand, counting down.
TAGGCGCACTGACTCTGCCAGGCGCGCCGGCGCTTCGTTATTTCTTTAAGTGCATGAACGTTGCGGACTTCGGGCAAAGCGGGTTGCCCGGGGAATCACATGGGTAAGGCGGGAACTTCGGGGTTCGCGTCACACGCCGCTACACAGCGGACGTGTTCAATACATATCCAAGATGTCAGAGTCGGTCCTGCAAGTCCAACGCAAAGAATCTATCGCATCCATTCATTCCAGAGAACGTTGATGCTATCGATGGCGTGGGGACCCCTAGTGCTAAGAGGATTGGCCCCAGATGGTGACACCGGGTTTGCCCGCTCACTTGTTCCCCGTCTTACTCCGAATCTCCGCCAGCTTCGCCTGCTGTTCCGGAGTCAGCTTATTCTTTATCCGCACCAGCAGCGTCACCTGCGCCCGCTTGATCTCGCGCTCAATCGACAACACCTTCTCCAATTGTGCCAGCGACGCTTGCTCTTCCACGTGCGGCTGCTTAACGAGCGAAACGAGCTTTTCCATTTCGTCTTGCAGTTTCCATTGCCACTCGGTGAACTTTACCTGCGCCTGGCGGATTTCCGTCTTGAGAAAGGCTTTCTGCTCCTCGCTCAGAGCGATGGCCTCTTGGTGCTGGATCACCAGCTCCGGCGCAAAAAAGCTCTGCCCGATCGGATCCTGGTCCGGTTGTTGGCCGCGTGCCACTCCAGCCACCAGAAACAGCAGAGCGCAAACGCAGAGAATTTTAACTTTCATTTCATTCCTCCTCATTCATCTTCGGGGGCATCTTCGCGGGAACTTGCAGGTACGACTCACCGAGTCTCGGCGTTGTCCACAAAATTTCTCGCCCGGGAGTTTCGAGCAAGGCGTCGCTTGGTGCTCGCCATTCCGCCAGCTTTTGCGCAGCGGTCAGTTCGGTCTCCGGCACAGTCCGTATTTCTCTTCGGTACAGCATCAAACCGATTATTAGCGTCGCCATGATCGTCGCCGTTGCTCCGGCCAGCCCCCATGTTCGCCACGGCCACCCGCGATTCGCTTCGCTCGCGGCCTCTGCAGCGGCCAACACTCGCGCATGAAATCCCGCCGGAGGTTCCGCACCTTGCGCCATCAGCGGCAGAAGTGCGTCCAGGCGTTCCCGCCGCGCGCGCAACGCCGCCAGTTCCTTGGCACATTCGGCGCAATTCAACAAATGTTCTTCGAGACCGCCCGCCGCTGTTCCCGTCAGGGCCGCCTCCAGCAAGTGATCATTCCATTTCGCGCAGTCGTGTTTCATTTCATCGCTTCCAGTAAAAGTTTTCGCGCGGTGTGAAGCCTGGACCGCACCGTGCCGGCGGGAATCCCCAGCACTTCGCCCACATCAGTCGCATCCATGTCATCTACAATCGAAAGCTGCAGCACCCGGCGAAGTTTCTCCGGCAGGACCGCAATCTCGCTCCGCAGTCGCTCGGTAAGCATGCGTTCTTCCGCGTTTCGCGTTCCATCCACGGACTCACCCGTTCCGGCGGCATGCCACGCAGTTTCGCGTGTTAGCCTCCGACGCAGCCCGCGCTGCCGGTTCAGTGCCAAACGAAAGGTGATGCGGTTCACCCACGCGCGAAACTTTTCCGCCTCGCGCAGCGATGGAAACTTCTGGTACGCGCGCAGGAATGCTTCCTGCGCCACGTCCTCGGCATCGGCCGAATTTCCCAGAACGCCATAGGCAATCTGAAAGACGCGCCGCTGATTTGCGGCGACGCGCTCGCCAAATCCTGCCCTGCGTTCATCGGCTTCCGTTCGCGCAATCAAAGCGTCCATACACGCACGCGACCGCCAGGCCGCTTGAGCTCCTACAGTTCCTGCCACTGTTTTTCGCTCCCTGCTGAGGGCCCTGCTGAGGAAATAATACTCTGCAAATGGCAGCCGCCCGGCCGTTTGTTGAGAACGCGATCCCGTAGTGAGGGGGCGGGCATCTTCATCGCTCGCCCCCGGTTGCTCTCGATTGGGCGTCATCAGAACAAATTGAGTTCCCGAAACGCAGGAAGGATGGGCTGCAATTGCGCTGCAATCCGAACTGCTTCCAGCCGTTGCTGTTGCTCCGGGTCCAGCAGGCTCACAAATTTCGAGAGAAAATCCTGCTGCACGTGCGCCACCTGCTGCTGCAGCGCGTGGATTTGAAATACCAAAATACCCACGGCCGCCGGGTTGCCTCCCGAGTTGAGCAGTGCTTCCACCTGCCTGGTCCTTTGCTGAATCCCTTGCAGCAGCGGGACCGCGGCGGCTTGCCGCGCCTGAAGCAATTGTCCGAGCTCCTGCACCTGAGCGGGCTGAAGCTGCAGGAACTGCACGACGATCTGAATCGGCGCCGGGGCCTCGCCGTTCGCATCGATTGTCGCCGGTTGCATCTGCGCCAACGTCGTGGCGATACTCAACTTCGAAAGGTCGAGCGCCGAAACCACTGGGCCGGATTTCGGTGTCGGATTTTGCGCATGCAGCAGGTTCGCGCACCCGATTACCATGCCGAGCAGCGCAACTACGCAACGTGTTTGTTTCATCGAGGTGTCCTCCTGGGAAGAGCGTATTCTCCGCCTTCACATATCCAGACACCACCACCAGCCTCGGCGTTCAAACAAAACTAGGAGACAAATTTTTGACAAGAATATGACAAGAAGTTGACAACCAGCAAAGACTCAAGCAGAAGACTTGGCCGGTCCCCCCAAGAGGAGTAAAAGCCATGAATCGAAAACTTCGTTTGGTGAATTTAGGCTTTGTGATTGCCGCGGCTGCGCTCGCTACCATTGCTAGTGGGGCGTTGGCTGACGATCGCGACGGCGAGTTCAACGAGCGCGGCAACTATCTGATTGCGGACCAGTTCAACAATCGTGTGATCGAAGTCGAGCACAATGGGAAGATCGTCTGGCACTTTGGCAAGGGTCCGGCGGACTTCTCGAAGATGTCCGTCATTGGCGTCAACGATGCGCAGCGCGTCGGCGAACTCACATTAATGGCCGGTACGGGGACGCCCCCCAATCAGCCCGAGGCGCCTAATTGCAAGAAGGCGACCGGGTGCCCGGACAACCGCGTGTTGCTGGTAGACCGCCATGGTCACATTGTCTGGCAGTATGGGCAATTCGGGGTCACAGGCGCCGGGCTCGATCAGCTCAATACTCCGGTGCAAAATACCTGGGTTCCGGTGGATGAGCAAAACAATGAGGACAGCGAAGGCAAGGTCCCGCAAGGACACGTGCTTATCACCGACCAGGGCAACAGCCGCATTATCGAAGTGCGCGTTCCTGACAAGCACATTGTGTGGGAATACGATGGCCTGAACAATCCGAACTGCGCGGAGCTATTGAAGAACGGTCACATCCTGATCTGCGACGAAAACAACAACCAAGCCCTGGAAGTCACGCACACCAAGCCAAGTACTATCGTGCACGCCTACATAATGGCCGGGGGAGTGCTCTTTAGCGGAGTGGCCTTTGCCAGCCGCCTTCCCAATGGGCATACGCTGATCACCGACTCCGGCAATGCGCGAATTGTGGAAACAGATGAAAAGGGCATGGTGTTCTGGCAATACTTCACCAACACCGATCCAGAAAGCAATCCGCGTTGCATCAGTGGCATATGCAGTGGCCCTTCGCCGACGCGCGCCCTGCGCCTGCATAATGGCAATACGCTGATTAGCGATCAATACAACCACCGGGTCATCGAGGTCAGCCCAAATCTTCAAATAGTGCGCACCTTCGGCGACCTCGCTTCGCTTGGCTACAACACCAAGAGCGTTAAAGACGGCGGGCTCAACTCTCCCTACGACGCTAAACGCATCGGGGATTACACCGGCATCACGCCACCGTTCGAGCACGATTCAGAGTGAGGCGATTGGGATAGTGGCGTTGGCGGAACGAGCGGGCGATTTGCGCTGCGATTACGGGCGAACAAGCGCGAGTTTTTTGCAACTACGACGATAGTCTGTCCTGCAAGTCCCACGCAAAGAATCTATCGCATTCATTCATTCCAAAATTCGTGGCGGCTTCCTAGAGTCGACCGCTCTTTCGACCAGCGCACAAAATTGTTTTTGGCCGAGTGCACGTTATCGCGTTAGCGTGATCTGGGCGGTCCGTGCTATTAAGGATGGTGTTATGTACAATCCACCGATGCTCGCTGCTAACAGAAGACCTTTCCACCCGCGGCTTCGGTACAAGTAGTAAGGAAGAGCGACAGGCCAAACAAAGAAAACGAAGGCATCGAATTCAAAAGGTAGCTTCAAGCCTCGGGCCTGCCTGTCGATATACACCCAGAACATCACCATGAGCCGGAACGATAATGACCAGAGCAACCGTGTCTCCGGCTCTGCGCCGACCCCGTGAAAGACCAACACTACGCGCCCGAACGCAGAGATCCCCGTTAGTATGCTCAGCAAAATTAAAAATGTGGATACGGAGGTACCACGAAAATTCAAAGCGGTAACCAGTACATTTGGCTCTCCCAAAAATAAAACAAGGCAACCGGAACGCGCAGTCTATCACTACTCGGTAACTACGACGATTCTAAATTACAGGCGGACGAGCGCCGGTTTTTTGAGGGGACTGCTCACGGCCCAGGAAGTTTCCTGGCAGTAACGATACGCTTCGTAGGTCATCTCGAAGGCGGTGTCCCAGAAAGCAGCGGCTACGTTTTCGCCGGCCGCGTCCCCATCTCGCGCAATCTTGCGCAACAAGTAACCGCCACAGTGACTATGAAGAAAAATCGTGTGCTATAGTACCGCCCGGAAATCCTGGTTGCCCGTGAAGGTCCCATTTCGATGGCGGTTGACGCGCTTTCTTCTGGTATTGCTGTTTGCGCCTGCTTGCTGGGCTCAGCAAACGGGCCATTCCGCATCGTCCGACTCCCTTGATTGGGTACGAACACCTCCGACAAATCTGGTTGAGTATGACTACATCATGACCGCGCGGGTGCGCCTGGTCTTTTTCTGGGCGGGAAAAGATGACGTGGGAGGCGGCTACGTTCGCCGCGGCATTTCCAGCGCAGATCCTCACGAAGAAATGTTTCAGGTGCTTTTTGGGTCTGACCCGGCAAGGGCGCCGCGTGGCATCAATCGTTGGGGCGCGGGAACGGAGGCGGTGTGGCATCAAGGCGCGGTGGATTCTCACCCCAAAACCGATGACGTGGTATCCAGCGCGTTTTTTGGATTTATGAAACCTTCGCGCGGAAAATCGGCCGCGGAAATGCAAGGTGAGTTGAAAAAAGAAAAGGAACAGGGAACTTATCTTTTTACCGGGATTGTGAGCCGCGCGGAACCCGGCCGAGCCACTTCGCTGATCGTGCCACTGCAATCGCCAACGGATTACAACCTGCGGCAATACGATGCGGCTCAGCCGGTGATGCTTGATCGCATAGCGGTTTCCGACCGGCCTTTAAAAACGATGCAGTCGGCGACTTGCGCTCGCGGAGGCCAGTTTCTTGGCACGGTGTCGGCTTTACTTGACGCTGCGCTCGAGGGCCGGAAAGCGCCGTACACGCTCTGCTATTTTTATGATGCGTCGGAAGTTTCTTTGACGGTGGAACGCACGGAAATGTTGGGAAAGTTACCGGTGCAATTGCACGGCCCGAAAGGCGTAACGCTAATCAACACCGAGTATCAAAACGTGCTGCAGGTGGACTTTCTTTCCGCCAACAAAACCACGGGCCGAAAAGTACCGTTTACAATTTTTGTCGGTACGCAAGGAGCGATACTCGGTGTGCCGGTGCAAATCCGGTATCAGCCAAATTGGTGGTTTCAGATTGTGCTGAACTTGAAAAATATTCCTGGTCCGTTGGCGGTTTCAGTCGAGAAAAATTAATTGCGTTCCTTCATCGCGGCCTCCGGCAGAACCGGAATCTCCACGCTGGACGGATACTGTTTGGACCGGTAAATTTTTTGAGTGGCCTTCTGATAATCGGATGCCTTGGCCTCAAAAATATTCGGCACAAATTTCTGCGGGTTACGATCGTAAAGCGGGAACCAGGAACTCTGCACTTGCACCATGACGCGGTGCCCCTTTTTGAAGACATGATTCGCGGTGTGCAGACTGAAACGGAAAGGCGTCACCGCGTTGGGCGTGATGGCCTCCGGTTTTTCAAATCCGTTGCGAAAACGTCCGCGAAAAATTTCGTCGGCAATCATTAATTCAAAACCCGCCAGCTTCCAGTCCTCATTCTGTTTCGCTACTTTTTCGGGATATACATCAATCAGTTTAACGACCCAGTCGCTGTCGCTTCCGCTGGTTGAGGCAAATAGCTTTGCGTTGATTTCACCCGCTACAGTCACATCTTCCAGCAATTCATTCGTCTGCCAGGTGGCAACATCCGGACGCTGGTCCACGAATCGCTGATCTTGCACCAACCACGTGTACCAATTTCCAGCGTGGTCTTCGGGGTAAGTCATGTCCACGGGGCGCGGCCGGTTTGGAACCGGGTGGGAAGGATCGCTCACGTATTCATCGAAGGCTTCGGCGGTGTTTGTTTGTGGCGGCTCAAACGAAAGCTGGCCGTCTTCGCGGAAGTATAAATTTCGCGGATGAGCTTCACGCGGCGGCCACGAGTCGAACATTGTCCATTTGCCGCTGCCGGTTTGGAATACCAGCGCTTCCTTCAGCGGAAGCGTACCTTTGTCTTTCAGCCAGTAGGCGAACCAGGGCGCTTCCACTTTTTCTCTAAAATATTTCGCGGTATCGCTGCCGAATGGAATCGGTCCAAGTGAATCTCCGGAGCCATGCCCCCAGCCACCGTGGTTCCACGGGCCGACCACCAAAAAATTGAGATGTTTCGCATCATGTTTTTCCAGGCGCTCGTAAGTATCGATGGGGCCGTAAAAATCCTCCTGGTCCCACCAACCCGCCACGTTTAGATTGGGAACGGTTGTTTCTTTCAAGCCGTTGGCCAAGGCGTGTTGCTTCCAGAAGTCATCGTAATTCGGATGCGCGACAAAATTATTCCAACTGGGGATTTTGCCGTGAAAATATTTTTCGTTCGCATCGGACAGCGGGCCAAGCCGCAAATACCAGTCAAACAAATCTCCGCGGTCAAACGCGAAACGGTAATTTTCTTTGGAAGTTTCCAGCAACGCGGAATATTCGAAGGCGTAACTTAATCGGAACGCGCCGTTGTGAAAAAAATCGTCCCCCAAAAAGGTGTCGCCCATGCACGCTTGCTCGGAAACGGCCTTTAACGCCGGATGCGGGTGGACCAGACCCATGGCCACGAGAAAACCGTCGTACGAAATTCCGTCCATGCCTACACGGCCGTTGTTGTGTTCAACGTTTTTTACCAGCCACTCGATGGAATCGTAGGTATCCGTGCTCTCATCGGTTCCGTTTGGCTGCGCGTCGCCGTGCAGCGGGCGGAGCATCTCAAATGTTCCCTCGGAGCCGTAGCGCCCGCGTATGTCCTGGAAGACAAAAATGTAGCCTTCGCGGAACAGTTCCGGGTAGCGGCGAATCATTGGGCTTACGCCATTGTCACGCGCTGAAATGCCATACGGTGTCCGGTCAAATAAAATCGGCAGTGGTTCACTCGCGTTTTTCGGCGAGTAAATTTCTGTGTGGAGTTTGACGCCATCCCGCGCGGGAATCATCACTTCGTGCTTGTCGAAAAGCTTCGATAGATCAGAAGACGGCGCTTGTTGGGCTCGGGCATTGGACGCAATAAAAAATGCGCTAGTCGTTAAAACTAAAAGCGCACCAATTCGTATTTGCTTCCTTTGCATCCAACCCTCCATTTACAAATGCCCGCCGAGAATAGCACAAGCCATTGGACCAGGTGGGCGGGCGCATTTATTGGAAATTTCAAACGACTTGTCGCAGAATGAGGCCCATGAAAAGAAGTCCCATCGGGGTGTGGTTCAGCGTGGCGCTCGCCATTCTTGTGCTGAGTCTTTGGGCGGGCTCACTGCTTGGCTCTGCGTCCGCTCGATATTGGTACAGCCAGCATCAACCGGGAACGCAAATACTGCCTGTTCCCGAACGGAAACAACTCGAATCTGAGTTGGCTGAACTTACTGCACTCCAGATTTTGCAATTGTTTGCGAGAGCTACTCCCGAGGAAAAGAAACAGCAATACACGCTTGATGAAATCAAGACACTGGAAGAACTCAAACAAAGTTCGAAAGAGCCCGAAATCAAATCCGTGATGGACCTCGAACTTGGCCTCGCATACCTACGTGCTGCGATGACGGAAGAACGGAACAAGAATGAGCAGCTGGCAAAAAAGTATATGCAGTCAGCGCAGGCCATTTTCAAATCTTTGGGCTGGCAAGACTATTCAGAGGAAGCGCTCAAGGCCGTGGAAAAACGGGAACTCGCCAAGTGGGAACATCCGCGACCAAAAGCGCGCGAGAAATGACCCCGGCTGCAAGAATCGTGTACCTGCTGGCATTAGTTATCGGGTTGTCGGTGGGGGCGCTCTTCGCCTTTTGGTACAAGGCGGAACTTCTTAAACATTACTACGACGGAAGACGATTTGCGGCGTCAAGCGAGCTCGATGATTTTTCTTCTATGCAGTATCGGCACGCAGATGCTGAGCACGCCAAGACCGGTCTGCTGGCATCCGCGCGTTTACTCGAGAAACTCGAGACGCTGAGTCCAGAGACGAATCAAAAACTCGATCTGGCTGGTACGTACACTCACTTGGCATGGCTTGAGGACACGGCCAACAACGCCCAAGCCTCGCACGATTACATGGCTAAGGCGCAGTATTGGTATGCTGCCGGTGGCCACCCAGGCCACTCAGATTCGGAGATAAAAGCCTTGTTTAGTAAGAGAGACAAAATTTTTGAGAAGGCGGGTATCCGCTAGCACGCTTTTACTACCGCTAAGCGAAACACTTCCTTGCTGGTCCGAGTCTTAGGGCCAAAACGCCCACGTTTGCCACTTAACTTACTGGCCGCGGGGCGCCTGCTCTGGTAAACTAACGGTTGCTCGACCACACCTGAGAATTCGTGGCCGCCAGGCGGCCAACAGAATAAGAGGAGATTTGTCCGGGCTGCTGGTTACTTCAGCAGCTATTTTTGTCTTCATTGGCCGCTGCTGCGCCCAAACGACTAAACGGCGAAACATACATCATTTATGAGCCAGGATATTCGCAACATCGCGATCATCGCGCACGTCGATCACGGAAAAACTACGTTGGTTGACGCCATGCTGCGGCAAAGCGGCATTTTTCGCTCCAACGAAACGTTGATTGAACGCGTGATGGACTCCAACGACCTCGAACGCGAGCGTGGAATCACCATTCTTGCAAAGAACACCGCGCTTTTTTTCCACGACACGAAAATCAACATTGTAGACACGCCGGGCCACAGCGATTTTGGCGGTGAAGTGGAGCGCGCGCTGCGCATGGTGGATGGCGTGGTCCTGTTGGTCGATGCCAGCGAAGGACCGCTGCCGCAAACGCGTTACGTTTTGCAAAAGGCGCTGGCTGCCAAGTTGCCACCGCTTATCGTCTTGAACAAAATTGACCGGCCCGATGCGCGCGCCAAAGAAGTGCTCGACGAAATCTATGATCTTTTTATCGACTTGGACGCCACCGAGGATCAGCTGGATTTTCCGGTGGTGTACACCAACGCCAAAGAAGGCATAGCTCATCGCGTTATTGGAGATGACTCAAAAGATTTACTGCCCCTGTTTGAAACTATCGTGAAGTCCATGAAGGCGCCTACGGGTGATCCCGACGGCACGCTGCAGATTCAGGTGATGAATCTGGATTACAGCGAATTTCTTGGGCGCATCGCCATCGGCCGGGTGTTCAACGGAACGCTGAAACGCGGCGAGGAAGTGGGCATCAGCAAGCTGGACGGCAAACTTCTCACTACGCGCATCACAAAGTTGTACACCTTTCGCGGGCTGGAACGCGATGAAGCACAAAGCGTGGGCGCAGGCGACCTGGTGGCCATTGCCGGCCTCGAAGGAATTCAAATTGGCGAAAGCGTTGTGGACCTTTTAAATCCGTTGCCGCTCGAACCACTGATCATCGACGAGCCTACCCTCGCCATGATCTTTACGGTGAACAGCAGCCCGCTTTCCGGCAAAGAAGGAACGTTCCTCACGTCGCGCGATCTTCGCGATCGTCTGGCGAAAGAATTGTTGACCAACGTTTCCATCCGCGTTGAAGACACGGACACGCCTGAATCATTTCGCGTGCTGGGCCGCGGCGAATTGCAGCTGGCTATTTTGATTGAAACCATGCGCCGTGAAGGTTTCGAGCTGATGGTGGGCAAACCGGAAATCGTGGTGCGCACGGAAAATGGCCGCAAGCTCGAACCCGTCGAACGGCTGGTGATTGACGTCGCGGACAGTTTTATCGGCATTATCATGGAAACTTTGGGCACGCGGCGCGGCGAAATGCTGAAAATGAGCAATCACGGCTCGGGCCGGGTTCGCCTGGATTTCAAGATTCCTTCGCGCGGCTTGATTGGCTTGCGCAGTCAGTTGCTCACCGATACGCGAGGCACCGCGTTGATTCATTCCATCTTTGATGGCTGGATCGATTACGGCGGCGAAATGGCGTTGCGGCCGACCGGCGCTCTGGTGGCGGATCGCGCCGGAGTTTCCACCGCGTACGCTTTGTGGAATATTCAGGAGCGCGGCGAACTGTTCGTTGGGCCCACCGTTCCGGTGTACGAAGGCATGATCGTGGGTGAAAATTCCCGCGAGCAGGATATGGACGTCAACGTCACGAAAGAGAAAAAATTAACGAACATGCGCTCATCCAGCGCTGACGAAGCCATCCGTTTGATTCCTCACCGGGAGTTGAGCCTGGAGCAAGCGATTGAGTTCATTGCAGACGACGAGTTCGTGGAAATCACCCCGAAAACGATTCGACTGCGCAAGAAAGTTTTGCCCGCCAACCGCCGCCCTCGCCGTTGGCAGGAGATTCGCGCCAGCAACGAATAATTAGTCCGTAATTTACGCACGCATTTGGCCAAGTGAGTGACTTGTTATAGAGTCTGGTGAGCCACGGGGAACCGGAGCCATGCTGCCCAGCGTCGTGCTCCGTTAAAAAAACAACGAGGTATTCTTGACCGCACACTTGCAGAACGGTTTTTACAAGAGTTGCACCATAGCTGCCACGGCCACCGCTCTTCCTCCCCACACCATTACTCGCGACGACGTGAAATACTATATGGGGCGCGTCTTTGATATTCCTGATCGCCGCCTTGAAGCGATGATGTCCATCGTTGATAACGCCCAGGTGCACAAACGTCACGCGATTTTTCCCATTGAATATACGGT
>DATNME010000021.1:0-2926 GCA_035602385.1 Candidatus Dormiibacterota bacterium | reverse complement strand
AGCGATAAGAAGAAATATAAACTGGTGGGCATGGCGAAGGAGAACTTCCCCGCACTGCCGGTGATGCCCCACACGCTGGTAAAAATTCCCGCTGCGATCATTGAGAACCTCATTAGGAAAACGAAATTCGCGATCTCGATGGAAGAGTCGCGGTATACGTTGAACGGCGGCCTGCTGATCCTGAAACCGGACACGCTGGCCATGGTGGCGACGGACGGCCACCGGCTGGCGCTCGCGGAGACCAATCACAAGCTTGCGGGACTAAATGGCGAAGTAAAAGTGCTTATTCCGAAGAAGGCCATGGACGAAGTCGAAAAGCTTTCCAGCGCCGCCGGCTCCGATGCGCACATCGAATTTGCAAAAGACGAAAGCCACCTCTTTTTTCAGGTCGGCCATCGGCTGCTGATTTCGCGGATTCTCACCGGCCAATTCCCCAATTACGAAGCGGTGCTCCCGCGGGACAACAACAAGAGTGTGGTCATCGAGCGGGCGGAATTGAGCGACGCGGTGCGCCGCGTCTCGCAGCTTGCCGATCAACGCTCCCACGCTGTAAAGCTGGCCGTTTCGAAGGAAGGCATCGAAATCTCCGCATCGAGCCCGGAATACGGCGAAGCAAAAGAAACCATCGAGAAAGAATTCAAAGGCGATCCCATCGCCATCGGTTTTAATTCCAGCTACATGCTGGATTTTCTGAGCGCCGCGGCCGATGGCCCCATCAGCATCGAACTGAAGGACGAACAGTCCGCCGGGCAAATGCGCCCGCTCGCCGACGAATCCTACCGCTACCGTTACATCATCATGCCCATGCGTATCTGAACTCCTGCGTGAAGAACAGCACAACCCGGCACATGTTATCAATGAATTATATATGACTTGATTTAACCGAAGCAGGGATATAACCTGCGAGGCGCTGTTTTTTGAGGTTCCAGTTTGGAACCTCAAAAGGTGCTCCCATGCAGATGGCCTCGCAGAAATCCATCATCCCTAGCGCCTTTATCAGTCATAAAATATTCTTTGTGCGTGGCACCCGGGTCATGTTGGACGCCGATTCGCCAGACTCTACGGTGTCGAGACCAAAAATCTGAACAAAGCAGTGAAGCGAAACGCCAGCCGGTTTCCTTTCGATTTCATGTTCCAACTTTCATCCAAGGAAATGCAGATTTTGAGGTTCCAGATGGGAACCTCAAAGCGCGTGCAAGGCGGCCGCCGCTACGCTCCTTATGCTTTCACAGAGCAGGGCATCGCAATGCTTTCCAGCGTGCTGCGCAGTTCGCGCGCAGTGCAAGTGAACGTCGCGATCATGCGAACCTTTGTACGGCTTCGCGAGATGCTCACAACTCACGAAGAGCTGCGCCGAAAAATTGACGCGATGGAAAAGCGGTACGATGCAAGATTTCAGGCGGTTTTCGAGGCCATTCGGCAGATGTTGGAAACGCCGATTCCAGCGAAAAAACCTATCGGATTTCACGCAAGATTCGGGTATCCCTCAAAGTCCGCCAAGTCTGCAAAGGGTGACCCTAAATAATACAAAATAAATACCTTACGGAGCGCTCTTCAGCCCGTTCCGCCTTGAGAATCCCCCCTCGATTCAGTTATACTGAAAGCGTTGTCGATTCGATTTAAGTCTCCTTCAAATCGACACGTCCGCCAGGTAAATGTGACCCAGAAATTGGGCTTCGCGCCAGGAGCCCGGGGGCACTGACCTGGAGAAACATGAGTCTTCGCCACGTCTCGCTGCGCGAGATGGGATGGAGCAGGAACCCTACGAGTTTCGGATTCGCCCGGCGAACCGGAATCAGAGGGTAGGCGACGTACGGATCATTCCGCAAGCACGCCTTCCTTGCTTCACACAAAACGAATCTTGAGCGCGGACGCGCACTCCGAATTGCTGGGGGTCTGTCCAACGCGCCGCAGGTACACGCGAGAAGTTGCTGAGCCAGGAGAAAAAATGGGCGACAAAGAAAATGTGGTTGGCACGCCGCAGGGCGGCCACAAGTACGACGCGAAGTCGATCAAAGTTCTCGGCGGCCTGGAGGCCGTGCGCCTGCGCCCAGCGATGTATATCGGCTCGACGGGCGAGATGGGATTGCACCATCTCGTCTGGGAAGTGGTGGACAATTCTGTCGATGAAGCGATGGCGGGTTATGCGGATGAGATTAACGTCACCGTGCATGCCGATGAATCCGTCACCGTGGTCGACAACGGCCGCGGCATCCCCGTGGACATGCATGCAACGGAGAAACGCCCCGCGGCGGAAGTCGTCCTGACGGTGCTGCACGCCGGCGGAAAATTCGACAGCGACACGTACAAGGTTTCCGGTGGTCTCCACGGTGTCGGCGTCTCTGTCGTGAACGCGCTTTCCGATTGGCTGGAGCTGGAGATCTCGCGCGATGGCGCGGTGTGGGAACAGACTTACGAGAAAGGCAAGCCTACCAACAAGCTGAAGCAAACCGGGAAGACGCGCAAGACCGGTACGATAGTTACCTTCCATCCCGACCCGACGATTTTCGAAAAGACCGTCTACAGTTTTGACACCCTGGCGCAACGCTTGCGCGAACTGGCGTTTCTGAATAAGGGCTTGAAGATCACGCTTACCGATGAACGCACGGAAAAGACCGCGGAATTCAAGTTCACCGGCGGCATCACGGAGTTCGTCAAGCATCTGAATCGCGGAAAAGCCACGCTGCATGATTCGCCGGTTTATATCGAGGGGAAGCGCGGTACCGTCGAAATCGAAATCGCGCTGCAGTACAACGATACCTACGGGGAAAACGTTTTTGCTTTTGCGAATACCATCAACACCGTCGACGGCGGCACGCACCTTTCCGGTTTTCGCTCAGCGCTGACGCGCTCGATCAACAACTTCGCGTCGTCGGCAGGCATGCTGAAGGAACAAAAAGACGAAGTCACCATCACGGGCGATGAC
>DATNME010000020.1:0-2633 GCA_035602385.1 Candidatus Dormiibacterota bacterium | reverse complement strand
CGCGTGCCCATTGCCTACATTGCGGCAAGCAACCTCATGGCAGATCTCGGTCAATTCAAGCAGTTGTGTCCACAGCTCGTCACCGCGCAGACCATCGGATCTGGACATTTTTCTCTGCTGGAAGTACCCGAACAGGTCAATGCGATGCTGGAACGATTTGTAAAGATATCTTTGCCGCAGGATCGCGGTCACGCGGCTTCTGCTTTTCGCGATGGCGGTTCGTTGAAGTCGGGGACCAACGTAAGAAATACGGTACTTGAGGTGATCGGCAATACACCCGCCGTGCGGCTGCGAAGCCTGGTCACGCGCGAAATGGCGGACGTCATCGTTAAGCTCGAGTATTACAACCCGACTGGCTCGTATAAAGATCGTATGGCGCTGGCGATGATCGAAGGAGCTGAAGCGCGCGGGAGTTTACGCCCGGGAATGCGCGTTGTTGAGTACACGGGGGGAAGTACTGGCAGTTCGCTCGCGCTCGTGTGCGCGATCAAGGGCTATCGGTTCGTGCCGGTTTCGTCGGATGAGTTTGCGAAAGAAAAGCTGCAGACCATGCGGATTTTCGGCGCGGACTTGCGGATTATTTCTTCGGAAAACGGGCAACTCACTCCAGAGCTGTTCCGCACCATGATTGACACGGCGAGGAAGTTGAGCGAGGAGCCAGAGACGTATTACACCGATCAGTTCAATAATACCGACGCAATTCGTGGGTACATGGAAATCGGGAACGAGCTCCTCGATCAAGCCGGTCCGGAAATTGCGGCGTTCTGCGGTGGGGTCGGCACGGCGGGGATGCTGATGGGCGTGTCGCGAGCGCTGAAAGCGCGCGGATGCCGCGCCAGAATTGTGGCGCTCGAACCTGCGTCGTCACCGGTCCTCACGCGCGGCAAAGGCGGACCACATCGCGTGGAAGGCATCGGGGTGGGGTTTCGTCCGCCACATCTTAAGGACAGCGATTTTGATGAGGCGCGCACCGTTGATGAGCAAGAGGCACGCGCTGTGGCTCGGCGGTTAGCCAAAGATGAAGGCATTTTCGCGGGAACGTCTTCCGCAATGAATGTTGTCGCCGCACTGCAACTTGCGGCTGAACTCGGACCGGGAAAAACGGTAGCCACTGTCGCCGTGGATAGCGGATTCAAATATCTCGCAGGGGATTTGTATCAACTCTGAAAACGAATCGCGAGTTCGTTCGACAAAAGTCATCGCTTGGCGGTTGTTCGCTAGCTCTTCATCTTTGCGACAATCATTTCAGCCAATCTCAATATGAGGGCGCTTTCCGAAGCTGGCCAGTCAGGGTTCTCATTGAGGGGACAAGAGGGCCATAAGCAAAGCTAGTCGAGAGTCTTTGAAAAAACCACTCGGCCAATCACAGTCGGAAGACGCGGGCCGAGGGTTCACTGCTCGCACACAACACAAATCATGAAGAGGAGAAAAAATGCAAGTATTAACGAAAACTCAACCAAGTCATAACGTCGATAAGCAAATGTTCAACGCTGCTGGAGTGCTCCTTCAATTCCTTGCTTCACCCGAAGAAGTCGGAGATGCGATTTGCCTCATTCGCGGCACAATGCCGCCGGGTGTTGTGGTCCCACTGCACAAACACGCCGAAGTAGAACTTCTTTATGTTCTTGAGGGCTCGCTTGAATTCTTCATGGCGAAGGAAGGAACCCAATGGGCCACCGCCGGCATGGGAGATGTTATAGCTATACCGAGCAACGTCAAGCACGCGCTTCGTAACCGATCGTCTCTTCCGGTGACTTTGGCTTTGGTGACGAAATCGCATCTCTATGCGTTTTTCCGGGAGCTTGCGAAGCCCTTTGATCCAAATCAACGCCCAGCTCCTCTAACACCTGAAGAGATGCAGGAACTATTTGAGGTCGCCGCAAAATACGGATATTGGATGGCCTCGCCGGACGAGAATGCGGCAATAGGTTTCAGCATTTCGTAGTCCAGCATCACTTAACGTGCTGGTGACTAAGGTTCGTGTGCGGTTCGCAGAAGTTCTTGCCTCGGCGCAATGCAGCGTGAATAAATAAATAAATAAAGGAGTCGAACTATGGCATTCAAATCAGTTTGGGGATTCAATCCCGAGGAGCTACTCAGGGCCGCTCGTGATGGGCGTACATCGGCATGATAAACCGTTGAAATTCTGGTTGCACAATAGTTGCACAAATGCTTCCGAACAGGGGCTCTTTGCCCAACAATGAAGCAACTCATCCGAACGTAACCTATTGATTCCGAACAACAGCGTGTGGAATCGGGAATTTGCTAAACCGTTGTGGGGCTGGTTCGAGTTCCGTCCAGCGCATTTCTTTCGATCCCCTGACCGCATTTGTTACCGCTCAGTCTAAATTCAAATGCCGGGTCCAACAGTACGATTGAGTTACTTCCAACCCACAGTCCAACCCACAGAGTGGGCTGTCTTGCACGACTTCCGCGTATTTTGGCAGCCCCCGCGGTCTTTGTAAGTTGTTATAAAGCTTAACGTTGTTACATTGACATGGTAGAAGTCTGGCGTTCGAGTCCTCAGAGATCAATGGCTAGGGCGGGTGCTCAGCTTTGTCGTCCGCTACTAGTGTGGGTGCAGGTGTGGGTGCAACTAAAAAGAAAAAATGGCTCCCAATTTCTCGTATGCG
>DATNME010000019.1:0-141777 GCA_035602385.1 Candidatus Dormiibacterota bacterium | reverse complement strand
ATGCTCGAGTCCGGCGAAGATCCGCTCTATCTCGCTCGCCGCATGGTTCGCATGGCCAGCGAAGACATCGGCCTCGCCGAGCCCGGCGCCCTTGCGATCACTCTCGCCGCCAAAGACGCGTTCGAATTTCTCGGCGCTCCCGAAGGTCACCTCGCCCTCGCCCAAGCCGCCGTGTATCTCTCGCTCGCGCCAAAATCCAACGCGCTTTATACTGCCTATGGCAATGTCGGCGAAGACGTGCAAAAAACCGAAGCAGACCCGGTACCGTTGCATCTGCGCAACGCCGTCACCGGCTTGATGAAAAATGTTGGCTACGGCGCAGGCTATCAATACGCACACGATTACGAGAAAAAAGTGACCGGCATGCGCTGCCTCCCTGAGAATTTAGCCGGACGCACCTACTACCATCCGACCAACCAGGGTTTCGAACAGCGCATCCAACAGCGCCTCGATGAAATTCGCAAAATTAAAACCCGTGCGGCAAATCCCGAATGAGGCATCTATCCCTATTAAATCTCACCCCATCCCATGACCTGCCCCTGCTCCCGTAGCCGCTTCCGCGCAATTCGCAGACTCTGCTCGCTGGTTTGCTTGCTGCTCGGCTGTTGCTCGCTGCCGCAAGTCACGCCGTCAGCCAGCGCCGCGCCGCAAGATCTCGACAAGCCGTTGCAAAATATCGACGAGGACATCACCGCCTTCGCCATCGCGCCAGATGGCCGCATCGTTTATTCCGTGCGCCACATTTTCAGAACAAAAAAATTCGAAACCCAGCGTGACGACATCTGGCTCCAGGAGGTCGGCGGCAAGCGTCGCCGAATCCTGGCCGGCGAAAAATTTATTCGTGGCACCACCCCGTTCACTTACACCATCGATTTTTTTCGCTGGTCCCCGAACAGCAAAATCATCGCCGTGCAACTCTTCACTTCCTCTTTCGTCGACGAATCCGGCCCCAGCCAGGACACGACCATGACGCTCTTCCTCGACGATAGCGGGCGCGAAATACACCCCGGCAAGGGCGACAGCGCCGTGAAAGACGCGGAAAGCGCCGCCTGGCTAAAAGATAACTCCACAGTCGTCTATCTAACCGAAGTGCAAAAGCCTCGCGCGCTTTTTTCTTTTCAATATTTAAATCTCTCGACCGGCCCCGCGGGCAAAGCGTTCGAAGGCCGCACCTTCATCGCTTCCGATCCGATCCGCGGCACCAACAGCGCTATCGCCATTGAACGCAATAAAGACTTTTCCGGCCCGCCGCGCCTCCAGCGCCTGGAACTCCTCGCTCAAGAAGACAAAGAACTCGCCACGCTCGACAGTTACGAAACCGGTTTGTCCGTCTCTCCCAGCGGCAAGCGCGTCGCCTATTTTATTGACAAAGAAGTTCTCGAAGTCCGCGATGTCGCCTCTCCATCTCATTTAGTCCGCTTGCGCATTGGTCTTGGACCTTACCAGTGGGCCCCCGGCGAAAATCAAATCCTCCTGAAGCGCGCTCCCGAACGCAAGTCCGGCGATTTAGTGTGGATCAATATTCCCGAGCTGACCGTTCCCGCGAAAGATGCGGAAATTGCCGTCCTCCAGCCAACCCCGCGCCCCATTCTCCACGACCTCACCTTCCGCGACTTCGCTATTTCTCCCGACGGCCGTCTCCTCGCCGTCGTTCCTCCTGGCAAACACAATCTCCTGGTCTTCTCTCTTCCCCGTTAATTTGATTCTTCTTCTCCGGAAATAAAAAAGCCCCGGCGAAAATCGCTCGGGGCAAATTCCGTTCCCACGTTCCAAAAGTTCTACATCCTCCTCCGGTGCTCCACCAGGATGCATTTATCTTCCACCACCGCTAATCCCGCCGCACGCGCTTTTTCCGCCGCTTCCACATTGTGAATTCCCAATTGCATCCAAACCGCTCCAGCGCCAATCCGAATCGCGCTTTCCACAACCGGTGGCACATCCTCAGTGCGGCGAAAAATGTCCACAATATCTATTTTTTCCGACACGTCTTCCAGTCGCGCATAGCTTTTCTCGCCCAGCACTTCCTTCTCGTTTGGATTCACCGGGATAATTCGGTATCCGGCCGCTTGCATATACGCGGAAACCTCATAGCTCGGCCGCGCCGGATTTGACGACAGTCCCACCACCGCAATCGTCTTCGCCTTCTGCAAAATTTCGCCAATCGAATCGCTCATGCTTATGCCAGGCCTCACCTGCCAATCTGTTCAACACTCTCGCCTGCCTATTCCTCTCGCTTCCTCGCTCCAGCCCTTCTCCATTTCTCTCTCAACCCGCGCTTCTCTTCCGGTTTTTTCTTGTCGCGTTTCTTCCACTCCGGTTTGCCAGCGCTGCGCGAATTCTTCTTCCACGGCTCCCGTTTTTCGCCGCCGGAATTTCCCTCCGACCTTCGCCAATCTGGTTTTTCCGCTCCACGAGGCTTATGACTCCCACCTCGTTTCCACGGCTGCCGTTTCTCGCCGGCCTTCTTCCATAAAGTTTTATGCGTTCTCTCCGGCCGCAACTCTCTTTTCTTTTCAAACGTTTCTCTTCCCGCCGCATGAATCGTTCTCGCCGCGCCAATTTCCAGCTTCGGCTTGGTCTTCATCGCCAGCCGCAGCGCTTCTAATTCTTTTTCATTCATGGTCCGGTATCGCCCTTGCGGAATGCCCTCCAGCGACATCGGCCCCAGCGCAATGCGCTTTAATTTTTCCACCGGATGCCGCTCCGTCATCAGCACCCGCCGCAAAATATCTTTCTTCGAGTCCTGCAGCGCCACCTCGTACCAGTAATTCTCTCCATGACCGCGCGACGAATCCGGTTGCCTGATTGTCTGCAACCGCGCCCCTGCCTCCCGCCCAATCCGTTCCATCTCGTCCAATCGCAGCATCCCTTTAATCTTTACGTGATACACCTGCTGCAGATTGCCCCACGCCTTCAACATCTCCGCCGCCAAATCTCCATCGTTGGTCAAAAAGACCAGTCCCGACGCCGCATAGTCCAGCCGCCCCACTGGATACACTCGTTGTCCCAAGCCGCGCAACAAATTGCGCAGCGTTTTTCTTCCTTCCGGGTCCGCCAGCGTGGACACTACCTCCACCGGCTTGTTCATAATCAAGTAAATTTTCGGCTCCGCGCCTTCCACCAATCGTCCTGCCGCCTCAATCCGATCCTTACTCGGATCCGCCTTGCTCCCCAATTCCGTTACCACCCGCCCATTCACCCGCACTTGCCCGCTCACGATCAACTGTTCCGCATGCCTCCGCGAAGCAATCCCCGCACGCGCAATCAATTTCTGTAATCTCTCTTCCATATTTTTGCGCTGTCCCTGCTGTCTTCCGAACTGTCTTGAGTGATGAGCTGTATTTGTGGAACTGTACTGGATACTGTATCGCTCTAGACGTAACCCGTGTGTTGTCCCACTGCGCCGCACCATCTTCTGCGCGGCCGCACCCCGCCACCACACACTGTCATTCCGAGCGGAGCGAGCCAACTTTTTCCCCCGCTTTGCTCCTGCAAAGCGTTGGCTCGCGCAGTCGAGGAATCTTGCCTACCAACGCTCCCTGTCTCTCCTCGACGGGACAACCACTCATTCCTCCAATTTCCTTCTTCTTCCACCCAAAACCGCTTCCCTGTCATTCTCCCGCCGTCGCCGCTTTTGGCAATTCGTCGCTCTCCCCTGCCGGCATTCCTTCGCCCGTCGCGACAACTTCCGCCGCAATCTCTTCCTTCTTCGCGATTTTCGAATCTTCAGCGCCTGTCGGCGGCTTTGGCAATTCGTCGCTCACACCCGCCGGCATACCTTCGCCCGTCGCTAACGCCTCTGCCGCAACCTCTTCTTCCTTCTTCTTCAATGAATTTTCCATGCCCATCACACTTTCTCCCGCCACACTCGCAATCCTTGTACCTTTCGAATTTTCTGCGTCACCGCCCTCATACCCCACCGCCACCCCTTCATCGCTTCCCAACGCTTCCCTCGCCAGCGCTTCGAACTCCTTCAAACTCGGCAGCTCCGACAAATCACTCAAGCCAAAGCGCATCAAAAATTCCTTCGACGTCTTGTATAAAATCGGCCGCCCCATCACTTCTTTGCGCCCAGCCGTGGTAATCAATCGCTTATCCAGCAGCGTCTTGATCACCCCCGACGTATTCACCCCGCGAATCTCTGAAATTTCCGGCACGGTCACCGGCTGCTTGTAAGAAATTACCGCCAGCGTTTCCAGCGCCGGCATCGTCAAACGCAGCGCCGGCCGCAAACTCTTGATGAATCTGCGCACCACCTCGTGATGCTCCGGCTTCGTATACGTTTTGTATCCGCCCGCCACCGCGCGAATCTCAATCCCGCGATCGGGCGCCGCGTGCGCCGCCACCAGTTCATCCAGCGCCGCTTGCACCACCAACTTTTCTTCCCCAAGCGCCGCCGCCAACTGCTCGATCGTCGCCGGCTCATCCGCCGCGTAAATAATCGCTTCCAGTGCCGCTCTTCTCTCTTCGTTGGTCATTCTGGCCTCATACCGCCGCTCGCCGTTCCCTAAATATATTCCTGATCAATCTCCCGTATCGCTCCGTTCTCATCAAAAATGGCCTCAAACATCTTATGCTTTCGCACCACAATCTCGCCGAACTGCGTCTCCTGCGCCAGCGCCACCGCTTGCAGCTTGACCATTTCCAGTACTGCCAGAAACGCCACAATCATCGCGTGCCGCGATGGGCACTCCTCGAAAAATTTCACCAGGTTCACCGAATTCGTATCGCTCGCCAGAATTTGCGCGCGCATTTGCGCCATCATCTGCGCCACCGTGAACACATCGTGCTTCAACTCAATCCGCGAAACTTCCTTGCGCCGCTCCAGCACCTGCTGGAACACCTTGACCAAATCCACCAGCGAAACCACCAGCTCCCCTTCCGTTCCCTCCGCGTTATAAAGCGACTTGTCCGGCTTCGACCAAACGTTTTCTTCCACTTGCTGTTTCTGATACAGCAGTTGCGCCGCGTTCTTGAACTTTTCGTGTTCCACCAGCCGTTGCACCAGTTCCGCGCGCGGGTCACCCTGTTCTTCCGGCGTCCCCAGCGGGTCCGGCGGCAGCAGCATCCGCGATTTGATGTAAATCAGCGTCGCCGCCATGTACACAAACTCCGCCGACACATCGACGTCCAATTCTTCCAGCTTGTGCAAATATTCCAGGTACTGCGTGGTGATCTTCGAGATTTGAATATCGTGGATATTCATCTCGTGCTTCTTGATCAAGTCCAGCAGCAAATCCAGCGGACCCTCATACATCGGCACATTAACGCGGTATGGTGCAGCCATTTCGTCCTTTTTTTCTTTTACCCTAATGTCTTTCCAAACGCAGCGACCTCATCCTAACCCTCATTCCTCAGAGAACCCCTTACCCTAAACTGTCATTCCACGGAGCAACCTAACCATACCCGTCATTCCGAACGCAGCGACCCTTAGCCTAACTGTCATTCCGAGCGGAGCGAGCCAACTTTTCTTCCGCTTTGCTCCTGCAAAGCGTTGGCTCGCGCAGTCGAGGAATCTTGGCTACCAACGCTCCCAACTCTCACCGACGGGACAACCACTCACCCACCGCGAATCTCCTTCTTCTTCTTCTTCTTCTCCCACCCAAACACCGCCTCCCTCACCCTCGCCATCGTCCCCTGCGCCACCGCCCGCGCCTTCTTCGACCCATCATCCACAATCTCCAAAACGCGCCCCGGACTCTTTTCGTACTCCACCCGCCGCTCCCGCACCGGCGTAATCCACTTGATCAAATTCTCCGCCATCGCGGCCTTGCACTCAATGCACCCAATCCCCGCCGTCGTGCATCCGTGCCGCACCCACTCCAGCCGCCCCGGCTCCTCCGCCGAGAACAGTTTATGCCAGTCATACACCGGACACACGTCCGGATTTCCCGGATCCGTCCTTCGCTGCCGAGCTGGGTCCGTCTTCATCACCTTCGTTTTCGCCCTAATATCCTCATCGCTCTCGCTCAACGTTATGGCATTCCCATAACTCTTCGACATCTTCCGCCCATCCAGCCCCGGTATCCTCGGCGTCTTCGTCAGCATCGCCTGCGGCTCGGTCAACTCTTCCGAGTAGGCGAAATATTTTTTATATGGTTCGATCTTTTCCAGGAAATTCGAAATGCCCCACTGCAAAGCAGCAGACCGTATGCTTCTGCGCCATGCTTCATGAAATAGCTCATAGTCCTCGCCTGCAAGTTTTGGGAGCAGTCCCGAAATAAAGCGCGCTGCTTTCTCATCCGTGTCTATTCCTGCCATGTTTACTTCAAGACCATAGTAAGTATTAAATCGGCGCACGATTTCGCGCGACAGCTCCACATGCGAAACCTGATCCTCCCCCACCGGCACCAACAACGGCACCCCCGCCTCGCTGTACATCACAATATCCGCCGTCTGCAAACACGGATACCCCAGAAACCCGTACGTATGCAAATCCTTATCCTTGATATTCTCCAGCGCCTCTTTATACGTCGGCACCCGCTCCAGCCACCCGAGCGGCGTCACCATCGACAACAACAAATGCAATTCCGCATGCTCCGGCACCGCCGACTGCAAAAAAATCACGCTCTTCGCCGGATCAATCCCCGCCGCCAGATAATCCGTAGCAATCTCCACGCTGTTCCGCGCCACCGCCGAAGTATCCGCATAATCACTGGTCAGCGCATGCCAGTCCGCGATAAAGTAAAAACACTCAAACGTCGGGTCATTCTGCAACCGCACCCAATTCTGCAGCGCCCCAAAATAATGCCCAATGTGCAGCCTTCCCGTCGGCCGCATCCCACTCAAAACCCTGCTCTTCTTTCCCTCAGCCCCTGTCGTCAATCTCCGCTCCCTCGTGACACGCAACCCCCACTTTTCCCTTGCGTTCTTTTACTTTTCATAGTATTATCGAATCAGTACACTTCCGCGTTCACCAGTTCTCAAACGTGAAAACCGCGCCCCCGGTAACTCCTTTATAACTAGCTCCAAAAGTGTATCAAAACAATAAACTTAAACCCCTTTATAATGAACACTTACAAAACGCTGCCTCGTAAGTCCCTTTACAATGAACACTTATGAAAAAGGGGGAGGGGGGGTACCCCCTCATCTGCCCAGCAGCTCTCTCGCAATAATCATCCGCTGAACCTCACTCGTCCCCTCATAAATCGTCATCACCCGCGCATCGCGGTACATCCGCTCAACATCCGTCTCCCGCGAATACCCCACACTGCCATGGATCTGCACCGCCTTGCTCACCACCCGGTTGGCCATCTCGCTGGCGTACAACTTCGCCTTCGACGCCGCCGCCCCCATGCGCTTGCCCGCCGTGGCGGGCCCGCCCGAATCCTTCAGGCACGCCGCGTAATACAGCAACCCCCGGGCGGCCTCAATCTCCATCTTCATATCCGCAATCATCCACTGAATTGCCTGAAATTCGCTGATGGTTTTTCCAAACGCCCGCCGCTGTTTCGCGTACTTCACCGCTTCGTCCAACGCGCCCTGCGCCAATCCCACCGCCTGCGCCGCGATCCCAATCCGCCCGCCATCCAACGCGCTCAACGCAATCTTCAGCCCCTGCCCTTCTTCTCCCAGCCGGTTCTCGGCCGGCACCTCGCATTCCTCCAGCAAAATCTCAACCGACGGCGACGACCTCTGCCCCATCTTGTCCTCATGGCGCCCCGCGCGAAACCCTTTAAATCCCGGCTCAACCAGAAACGCGCTGATGCCCTTCGCGCCCGCCTCCGGATCGGTCTTCGCAAAAACAATGCAAACCCCCGCCACGCCCCCGTTGGTTACCCACGTCTTCGTTCCCGAAAGCTTGTACACCGCGCCGTCGCGCAACGCGCGCGCCTGGATCGCCGCAG
This sequence comes from Candidatus Dormiibacterota bacterium, assembly GCA_035602385.1. Taxonomy (GTDB): domain Bacteria; phylum Acidobacteriota; class Terriglobia; order Acidiferrales; family UBA7541; genus Acidiferrum. Next base: position 133,930 of record DATNME010000019.1, on the reverse strand, counting down.
CGTCCGACCCCGCCTGGGCCTCCGTCAAACAAAACGCGCCAAGTATTTCTCCCGTCGCCAGGCGCCTCAGATATTTTTTCTTCTGCGCCTCAGTACCAAACTCCAGCAGGGGCGCCTGCACCGCCGAATTGGTCACCGCCAGCGCCGTCGACATCGCCGCAAACACCCGCGCCACTTCCTCAATCATCAGCACGAAAGACATCGTATCGAGGCCGGGGCCACCCCACTCTTCCGGGGTCAGCATCCCGCAAAACCCCATTTCACCCATTTTGCGGATGGGGGCGGCCGGAAAAGTCTCTGTGCGCTCCCACTCTTTCACCCCGGGGCGCACCTCCGCCTCCATGAATTGCCGCACCGTTTCCCGTATCAATATTTGGTGGTCGTTAAGAGAAAAATCCATCGCACGCGTGACGTAAAAATGTTTCGCAAGTCACCACACGCGATGCTAACACGCTTTGGATTCTTCTCGCAGAAATGGAAAAATCTTTAGCAAGACGACGGCTACAGTTTAAACAGTTCACGCAGGCGTTTGGTTTGTGCCCGGCTGACGGGAATTTCGGTGGCTTTCTTGTCGTTCATTTTTAGCATGTAGCTGGACTTGAACCACGGCACCACTTCTTTTATGTGATGGATGTTCACTAGATACGACCGATGCGGCCGCCAGAAGGATTCCGATTCGAGAGCTTCGTGCAATTCTTCCAGCGTGCGATAGTTCGAGGTGCCTTCCGCATCACGCGCCATTACGCTGATCAAACCATCTTGAATCGATGCGTAAACCAAATCTTCGGAGTCCACCAGCAGCATTTTTTGCTGCGACTTCACCAGCAATTTCACTGGCGCCGCCGGAGCCTGCTTCGTAGCAACCAACTGGTTTACCAATTGCTCCAAGCGGTCCGTTGGCGAAGCGTTGGATTCCAGCATTTTTCGCGCGCGCGAAATTGCTTTTGCGATCCGAGCTTTATCAAATGGTTTCAGAACATAATCAACGGCGTTTACATCGAATGCCTGCACCGCATAGTGATCAAACGCGGTGGCAAAGACCACGTGCGGCAATTTCATTTTGCGTTCCACCAATTTTTTCAGCACGCCAAATCCATCGAGCCCCGGCATTTGTACGTCGAGAAATACCAGGTCCGGTGCGTGCTCCTTGATCAACGCCACCGCTTCCACGCCGTTTTTCCCTTGCCCAATCACATTAATTTCCGGAAAAGCGCGCAACAAAAACGCCAGTTCGTCGCGCGCCGGCTGCTCGTCATCCACAATGATGGTTGTAATCGCCATTCGGCCTCGGGCAAAGTATAGGCGCACGCCGCGAATCAGGCAATTCCATCGCAAAAACTGAATCCATACGATTTCTGCAACCTTCAGGTCATATGGCAGCTAAAATGGCTCATGCCCAAGCCCAACAGAAAATCGCAGACCGCCAGGATTCTCTCCACCGAATTGGTATATGAAGGACCAGTCTTTGGAGTTCGCCGCGAAAAAGTGGTCGAACCTACCGGCATAACTACCACGCGCGAAGTGATCACGCACCCGGGATCGGTGGTGGTGCTTCCGGTTCTTCCTGACGGAAAAATCATAATGATTCGGCAGTACCGCCACGCCACCAAACAATTTCTTTGGGAGCTGGTTGCCGGCCGCATTGACCATGGGGAGGCGCCCCGGGCGGCCGCGCAACGCGAATTAATCGAAGAAACCGGGTACCGGGCACGCAAGTTTACGATTTTTCTGGATGTTTTTCCCGCGCCAGGATTTTTGGAAGAACGCATGTACATACTTTTGGCCGAAGGCGTTACCCCCGGAGAAGCGAATCCGGAAGAAGATGAAAAAATAACTTCACGCGCGTATTCGGTGGAGGAATTAAAAACGATGATTCGGAAAGGGCAACTTCGCGACGCAAAATCCGTGGCGGGAATTCTTTTCTACATTAACTTTATTTTGGCGAAGAAAAAATAACGCGAAAGCCATCGTAATTGAAAGGGCGCAATTGAAAGGGACAGTGAAGTGGTTTAACAACGCCAAGGGATTTGGATTTATTGGCCGCGAAGATGGTCCCGACGTTTTTGTGCACTATTCCGCGATTGTTGGCGAAGGTTTCCGCAGGCTGGAAGAAGGCGATGTTGTGGAATTTGAAATTATCCAGGGAACCAAAGGGCCGCAAGCATCTGAAGTCACCAAAACGAATTGACATTTTCGTTTTCGCTGCTCCGCTCTAGCCTCGGCGCTCCTCCTGCGTGCTTCCTCTTTTCAGGGTTTTCTTCTTTTTTCCTGAAGTTCTATACTCTTCCCATGGATAACAAACAAGTCGCTCGCATTCTTCAGGACACGGCCGATCTCTTGCAAATCGATGGCGAGATTATCGGCCGGTATCGCAGCTATGAAAAAGCGGCTGAGATGATTGCCGGCATGTCCGAATCGATCGCGAAACTGGCTGAAGACGTTGAAAAACTTACGGAACTGCCGGGCATCGGTGACCGCATGGCCGAACACATCCAGGAAATCCTAAAGACCGGCGACTATTCCCTTCGCGCCAAACTGCTAAGAAAGTTCCCACCCACTTTATTGGAAGTGATGCGATTGCAGTCGCTGGGCCCAAAAAAAACAGCCTTTTTGTGGTCCACTTTTAAAGCCGGAACGGTGGCGGATGTGGAGAAACTGGCTCGCGAAGGCAAACTCCGTGATGTGCCGGGCTTCGGCGAGAAAACCGAACAAAATATTTTGAAGGCAGTGGAAGTATTCAAAAAATCCACTGGACGTTTTCGCATCGACACCGCGGAAGCCGCCGCCGCGGAAATTATCGCGCACATTAAAAAATTCGGCGAAGGTATCGAGTCCATCACGCCGGCGGGTTCGTTGCGCCGCGGCAAAGAAACCATCGGCGACCTGGACCTTCTGTTGATCCTCAAGGAAGGGCACACCTCACAAAAGAAAGTTGACGCCATTGCCGAGCATATTTTGAAGTATCCACGGATTGATCAGACGCTGGCCCGGGGTGAAAACAAAGTAAGTTTTTGTCTCGATTCCGGCTTGCAGGTGGATGTGCGTCTCCTGGAAAAAGATAATTTCGGCGCCGCGCTGCTCTATTTCACCGGGTCCAAGGAACACAATGTCGCGTTGCGCGGCCGCGCCAACGATTTGGGTTTCACGCTCAATGAATATTCCCTGGCCACATTAAAAGGAGAAAAACGCGTCGCGGGGCGCACGGAAGAAGAAATTTACGCCAAGCTGAAATTGGATTATGTTCCGCCGGAGCTTCGCGAAAACACCGGAGAGATTTCCGCCGCAGAACAACACAAGCTCCCCAAACTCATCACCTTGCGCGACATCAAAGGCGACCTGCAGATGCACACCACCGCGAGCGATGGCAAAAATTCCATTGAAGAAATGGCCGAAGCGGCGCGCGAACTCAATCACCAATACATCGCCATCACCGATCACTCCAAAGCCGTGACCGTAGCCAACGGCCTGGACGAAAAGCGCATGGCTGCGCATATCAAGGAGCTTCGCGCCGCGAATGCAAAAAATCTTGGCATTCGCGTCCTGGCAGGCGCGGAGGTGGACATTCTGAAGGGTGGCAAACTCGATTATTCCGACGAACTACTCGCGCAGTTGGATGTGGTGGTTTGCTCGGTTCATTCCTATTTCACGCTCGAGCAAGCAGCTATGACCGAGCGCATGCTGGCGGCTATCGAAAATCCGTATACGCAGATTATTGCGCATCCTACCGGCCGGCTTTTACTGCGCCGCGATGCCTTCGAATACGACATGGAAAAGATACTCGACGCATGCGCAAAAAACGGCGTGGCCATGGAGTGCAATTCCTATCCGGACCGATTGGACTTAAAAGATGTTTATCTGCGGATGTGCAAAGACCGCGGAGTCAAAGTGGTGATATCCACGGATTCGCACCGGATCTCGCATCTGGCGCACATTCGTCACGGTGTAACTACGGCACGCCGGGGATGGCTTGAAGCGCGCGACGTGATCAATACCCTGCCGATGGAGGGGTTCCTGGCCGCCCTGCGCCCGAAGCCCGGCGCTTTGCCCGTCACCCCTCGCAAGCAAGCCGCTCGATAACGGCCCGTTGAGCGCGGAACATTCGGGATTGCGCTTGCGTATCTCTCTTAACACCGGGCTGAACGGTGTCTAAACCGTTCTCCGAGGAGTTTGACCATGACGTTTCCCGCCTACCGCAGCGTATTGACCCGTTTCACTTTGTTGGCCGCAATGGCCGTGCTAGTTCATGGTTTCGCGCCTCGGGCAAGTGCCGAGGAATGGACCAAGAGCTATGCCGTATCTGGGCGTCCGCAACTACACGTCTCGGCGGACGACGCCAGCGTTCGCGTCACCACCAGTGACGCCAAGCAAGTCGACATACGCGTGCAATACACCGGGTACAAGCTTGATCGTGACATGCGCATAGATGGGCAGCAGGATGGCGACCGTGTCGAGCTTACCGTGCACAGCAACACGCATTGGCACCTTTTCGGCAACGTTTCTCGCTCCATTCGCGTGGAGATTCACATGCCGAAGAACGCTGACGTGCAGGTACAGACCGGCGACGGTGCGGTGGAAGCGAGTTCCCTGACGGGAAAAGTGGACGTCACGACGGGGGACGGGCATATCTCGCTGAACGGGGTTCAAGGCGATATTCGCCTGAGGACGGGGGACGGGCACATCGAAGGCCGCGACCTGGATGGCAGCCTGGACGCCAGTACCGGAGATGGCGCCATGAATATCTCCGGCCGCTTTGATTCTTTAAACCTCAAGACCGGGGATGGGAGCATAAACGCCCAGGCTCGTGCGGGCTCAAAAATCGTTTCGGGATGGAGTGTTCATACCGGTGACGGAAGTATTGACCTGGTAGTCCCCAGCGACCTGCAAGCGAACATTGAGGCAAAAACGAACGACGGCCATATTAGTCTCGGAATTCCGGTAACGGTGGAAGGCAGTTTCAGCACGTCGCAAATTCACGGAAAAATGAATGGTGGCGGGCCGACGCTATCCATTCAAACTGGCGACGGAGCGATCCGACTTAGCAAATCGTGAGCTCGTATTCATTTCAGGTTTCAGTACTATCAGTACCAACTTCTTAGGTCTAATTCTGCACATTCCTGTCCCACTTTGGAAGCAGCCGGGTATTCGCGTCACGTAAGTGACTCAAAATAAAGTTCACAACTTTGGATTCACGCGTGCATCTCACCCGTATGTTTAAGGAGAGTGTTCGTGATTGTCATTGTTATTCTTGGGTCCATTGTGGCTCTGGTGGCCATAACCTTTACCAGTTCCATTCTTTCTTCACGTCGTAAGGGGAATTAGGTTTTTTCGGCTATTTCCCACCGCTTGTCCACCCTTCATCGGCTTTCCGCCTTCTTTGTGATTCACGGTTTCCGCCGGTAAGCAACCTCGCCGCGTTCGTCGTTCGGATATGTGCGTTTCAACGTCTTGCGGCGAGTATGGTATCGTCCTGGATTGCTGTGAATGGTGTTTGGCAGCAAGCCAAGTGGTAGATAATGAGTCGACCCGCGGGGGATCCATAAAACATGAAAAATTCTTACAACGGCCTGGCCGTACCGGCAAATGGCAAAGTCATTGGTTATGCCGATGGCAAGCTGCTAGTGCCGGACACTCCGGTGATTCCTTTCATTGAGGGGGACGGCACAGGGCGCGACATCTGGAAAGCGTCGCGTCGCGTGTTTGACGCGGCGGTGGCGCAGGCTTACGGCGGAAAACGGCGCGTGGAGTGGTTCGAAGTTTTCGCGGGCGAAAAAGCTTTCAATACATTTAAGCAGTGGCTGCCGGATGACACCGTGGAGGCGGCGCGAGATTTTCGCGTTTCGATCAAGGGGCCACTCACCACACCGGTGGGCGGGGGGATCCGCTCGCTCAACGTGGCGCTCCGCCAACTGCTTGATCTTTATGCATGCGTGCGTCCGGTGCGATATTTTGCGGGCGTGCCTTCGCCGGTAAAGCAGCCGGAAAAAATGGACGTGGTGATTTTTCGCGAGAATACCGAAGACGTTTATATTGGGATCGAATGGCAATCCGGCACGCCGGAAGTGAAAAAACTTCTGGAATTTCTGAACAACGAAATGTTGAAGGGCGGCAAGAAACAAATTCGCTGGGATTCCGGCGTGAGCATCAAGCCGATTTCACCTTTTGGCACCAAGCGATTGGTGCGCAGGGCGATTCAATTTGCTTTGGCGAACAAGCGACCGAGCGTGACGCTGGTACACAAGGGAAATATTCAGAAATTTACGGAAGGCGCGTTTCGCGATTGGGGATATGACCTGGCACGTGAAGAGTTTCGCGCCGAGACAATCACCGAGCGGGAAAGCTGGATTATCGGAAACATCGATAAAAATCCGAAACTCAGCGTGGAAGAAAATGCCGCGATGGTCGAACCGGGTCTCGAGCAGGCTACGGACGCGTTTCGCAAAAGCGTATACGACGAGGTGAAGCAGACGCTTGATACGATTTACGCCAGCCACGGCAAGGATCAGTGGAAGAAGAAATTATTAATTAATGATCGCATTGCCGATTCGGTTTTTCAGCAGATGCTGCTGCGGCCGGATGAGTACAGCGTGCTAGCCACGCCGAATCTAAATGGGGATTATCTTTCCGACGCTTGCGCCGCGCAGGTAGGCGGGCTGGGAATGGCACCGGGATCAAATGTTGGCGATGGTTACGGCGTTTTCGAGGCAACGCACGGCACCGCACCGAAATACGCGGACAAAGATGTGATCAATCCAAGTTCGGTAATGCTTTCCGGGGCGATGATGTTTGACTTTCTGGGATGGAAAGAAGCCGGGCTGTTGATTGAAGAAGGAATCGGGCGGACGATTCAGCAAAAACGCGTGACGTATGATCTGGAACGATTGATGCCGGGGGCTACGAAGTTGGGGACCTCGGATTTTGCCAGCGCGATTATTGAAAATATGAAAGGCACCTCTGCCGGAGCGCGGTGAACGGCTGACGCTTTTGTAAATTTTCCGGCGGTGAACGAAGCGGCGGATCTTTTTTCCAGCGACGACTCAAGCAAACGAATCGAAATTTAAGAGGAGAGAAAAAGGATGCGGAAGAAAGTTACAGTTGTAGGCAGCGGGTTCGTTGGCTCAACCACAGCACAACGGATTGTGGACGCGGAACTGGCAGATGTGGGGATCACCGACATTTTGGAAGGCGCGCCGGCGGGAAAGGCGCTGGATATGCTGGAATCCACTCCGGTGACGCGTTCGGACTCGCGCGCGACGGGAATTTCAACGGGCAATGGCGATTATAGCGGCACGGCCAACAGCGACATTGTGGTGATCACCGCGGGATTTCCGCGTAAACCCGGAATGAGCCGCGACGATTTGCTGAAAGCGAATTACGACGTGGTGAAAGCGGTGGTCGAGCAGATTGTGAAGCACTCGCCGAACTGCATCATCATCGTGGTGACAAACCCACTTGATGCGATGGCGCAAGCGGCTTTCAAGATCAGCGGATTTCCGAAAAACCGCGTCCTGGGGATGGCGGGCGTACTGGATTCGGCGCGCATGAGCACATTTGTCGCGGCGGAATGCAAAGTGAGCATCGAGAATGTGCATTCGTTTGTGCTTGGCGGCCACGGTGACGACATGGTGCCGCTGCCGCGTTATTCCACGGTGGCGGGAATTCCGCTTCCCGACTTGTTGCCGAAGGATCGCATTGACGCGATTGTGGATCGGACACGAAAGGGCGGAGCGGAAATTGTTAATTTGTTAAAAACGGGATCGGCGTACTACGCGCCGTCGGCTTCCGCGGTGGAAATGGTGGAAGCAATTTTGAAAGATAAGAAGAAAATTCTTCCGTGCGCGGTTTACCTGGATGGCGAATACGGAATTAAGGGGTTGTTTGTGGGCGTGCCGGTAAAATTAGGGGCGAATGGCGCGGAAGAAATCATTCAGATTAAATTGACGGCGGAAGAAAATACGGCGCTGCAAAAATCGGCGGCTTCGGTGCGCGAGCTGACCACTATTTTAGGATTGTAGTTTTTGCAAGTTCACTTAACTGACGGTTGGAATTTCAGCGGCTCCGGAAAATGCGTCGCCACGCCAAACATTTGCAACTATTTCTTCGAAATTCTGCGTGGCGACGCGGCCAACAATCAGCAAAGCGGGCGCGGGCAACTTCGCTTCGCGAGCGAGGGCAGCGACGCTGGACCAGCGAATTTGCTGCGTTGAACTGAGAGCTTGAGAGACGATGACGCACGGCATGTCATCGGGCAAACCACCCTCACGCAGCCAGCCTGAAACTTCGGCGTAATCAGAACCTGGCATGTAGATGGCCAGGGTTGTGGTGCTGGTCACGGCTGACCACTCCATGGCGTTGGCGTTTTTTCCACGCGAAAATGTGGTGATTAAAATTTGTGAAGCGGCCCGGCGATCTGTGAGGGAAATTCCAGCCGCTGCCGCGGCGCTCAATGCAGCGGTCACTCCCGGAACGATTTCAAATGCGACTCGCGACTTGCGCAACGCTTCAAGCTCTTCGCCAGCGCGGCCAAAGACCGAGGGATCACCGCCTTTGAGGCGAACAACGGTCTGATGTGATGCGGCGTAGGAAATGAGCAGAGCGTTAATTTCGTCCTGGGTGAGCAACTTCATGCCACAGCGCTTGCCGACGTCAATAATTTGCGCTTGCGGCGAAATTAGTTGAAGAACTTCCCTGCCGACCAGTGAGTCGTGTAAAACGATGTTTGCTTGCCCCAAAATGCGCGCAGCTTTTACGGTAAGAAGTTCAGGGTCGCCCGGACCGGCGCCCACTAAATAAACTTTTCCCATTACACCACCTCTTTGCCGGATGATGGATTTCCAGATTGTTCAATAAAGCGCTCGAACATCGGGCGGCTTGCCAACCGGTGCAAAAGTTCTTTGGTTAATTCGTGGTTTTCGCTGGTGGCCCGCAAAGTTTCGCGAGCGGCGCCAAGCCATTCGAGCCAAAGCGCATACTCCGGTCCAAACTGTGTTTCAAGCTCTTTACGAATACGCTGAGCCAACGCGGGACTTTTTCCGTTCGTGGATATGGCGATTTGCAGGTCGCCGCGCTGAACAATGGAGCCATAGTAAAAATGGCAGTTCTCGATGTCGTCGACGGAGTTGCACCAGATTTTTTGCGCTTCGGCTTCGAGGAACACTTCATGATTTGCAGCAGAGGAAGAAGTGGCGGCGATGACCAAATGAGTGTCTTGCAAATCACCGGGGGCGAATGCTTTTGACCACCATACAATTTGCCCGTTACGGATCCACTCTGCAATTTTTGGTGACACGTTTGGGGCGATGACACGAATGCACGCGGCAGCTTCCAGCAATCCTGGAATTTTGCTCTCGGCAATCTTGCCACCGCCGATAATCGTGACCAATCTGCCTTGCAGTTTCACAAACATTGGAAATAAGCTCATAAATTATTGCTCCACTCTATTTTCATCGGCTTGCTCAATTTGCTTCGCAAGTCACGACTTAACTTTTTCATTCGACACCATGCGGGACACGGCCTTCGGGGATGTCTCTGGCCGCGGCTTGCACAATATTTCCGGCCAATAGCGCGCGAATCTCGTCATTGTTGTGGCGCGCGAAAAATTCGCGCAGAGTTTCGCCGGAATTGCGATTATTTTGGTAACTACTGAGGGCTCGAACAATCGCATCGGGAACTTCAGCAGCGACGCAACGAAATCCTACGGGACGCGCTATGGACGCGAAATGTCCCACGCTTCCGCCAACGCAGAAGTAGTAGGCATCAACCATTTTTCCATCTGTTTTAATTTTTTTTCCTTCGATTCCGATATCCGCGATCCAATGCTGGCCGCAACTATTCGGGCATCCGGTAACGTGCAGCTTGATTTGCTCCTGGAAGCCGGGGAGGCGCTCGTCGAGAGTTTCGGAAAGCCAGCGTGCAAAGCCTTTTGTTTCGGTCAATGCGAGTTTGCAGAATTCGCTGCCGGTGCAAGCGATGGTGCCGCGCGCGAAAACACTGGGGCGGACGTGCAAGCCGGCGGCGACCAGTTCGGCTGCGACGGTTTCCGCGTCGTCGCTGGCGACGTCAGCAATCAGAATATTTTGCATAATCGTCAAGCGAACGCGTCCTTTGGCGAAACGATCGGAAAGATCGGCCACGGCGCGAAGTTGCGATGGCGAAATACGCCCACGAAGGACCGAGGCACCAACGAAGGAGAGGCCGGTTTGTTTTTGTGCGTGGATGCCGGTGTGGTCGCGATGAATATCGTCGGGCAATTCTTCCGGCTCCGCGGGGTCGAGAGTGAAACCCAAGCGTGATTGAAGCGCGGTGAGAAAGGTGTCCGCGGTCCAACCTTGCTTAAGAAAAAGATATTTCATACGGGCTTTGTCGCGGCCTTGCCGCAGTGAATCGCTGTCGCGAAACACTTCGGCGATGCCGCGCGCGACGGGAACCACTTGGTCCCACTTTACGAAAGCGTTCAGGCGCACGGCGATGTGCGGTTCCTTGGAAAGGCCGCCGCCAACGCGCAGAGAAAAACCAATTTCGGGCTGGCCGTCGCGAATGCGAGTGGTTGCGGTGAAACCGATGTCGTTAATTTCGGGATACGAGCACCAGTCACGGCAACCTGTTACGGAAATTTTAAATTTGCGCGGCAGATTGTAGAACGCGGGATTGCCTCCGAGCTCGCGGTCAACGGCAACGGCGAGCGGGGATGCATCAATGATTTCGCGAGCGTCAAGACCTCCGACCGGACATCCCGTGACCGTGCGGACGGTATCGCCGCAAGCACCGGTGGTGGTGAGACCCGCGGCCCACAGCCGTTCCAGCAAATTGGGCAGGGATTCGATGGCTATCCAATGCAGCTGAATATTTTGCCTTACGGTGATGTCGGCATAGCCGCGGCCATATTCCTCGGAGATAGCGGCGATCAGGCGAGTTTGTTCGCTGGTTAGAATGCCGTTGGGAATACGAATGCGAACCATGAAATATGCGGTGGATTTTCCTTCGCCGTTGGCGCCGCCGATCACACCCTCGCCATCGCCCTGGGTGTAAACGCCCCAAGTACGGAAATAGGTGCTGGCCCACTCCGGTGGAATGGAGTCGCGGCCTGTTCGAGCGAACTGGCGAATTTCGTCAAGATGCTCCCAGGCGTTTTTTTCTTTTTTGAGACGCTCGACGCGCTGCACTTTGGTTTCTTTAGCGACAGTCATTGAAGCTTGCTCCTGAAAAAATAAAAAGCCCGCGGTGCCGGCGACTCTGGCATGCGGGCTTCGAACTCCTGAATTACTTAAAAGCTAAGTTCGGATGCTCCTCTGGCCAGAAATGTGGGACGGACAACATGCGGCTACACAACATGCGGCGTCAACCTTCTGGATAGAGCGAGTCAAGACAATCAAAGAATACGACGCGCGCGTTATGGTGTCAACGCAGCGCGCGCGAAGTGGAGTTCGCATAATCGCATGGTGAGCATCAATAATTTTGATACTTGAAACGCGTTTTATGCGGTGCTGAATTTTTCTGCGATAGCCCCATGAAGATTAGATGAGTTAAGGCTTTGGGGCCGTAGAAGGCGCACGTTTGGTAGTGGGTTTGGTGGCAGGTTTCGCAGCGGGCTTGGCAGCGGCTGGAGCGCCAACAATTGTGGCAGTCTTGATGGAATCGAGTTTGGGCCAACCTTTATCGAGATACGGCTTGCCCTGTATTTCGAGTTGTTCCTGATTGGGGCCCGCGGTGTCACCATACTGATCGTAAAACATTTCGACGACGTGCATGCCGTCGGTAACTTGGCCGAACGGTGAAAATCCCTGGTGGTCGAGCGCGCCGTTGTCTTTCAGGTTGATAAAAATTTGCGTGGTCCTGGTGTTGGGTCCGGCGGTAGCGAAGGTTAGATAACCTTTCTTGTTGGATTGTGTGACTGGATCATCCTGGATGTCGGATTTTTTCCAGGCTTTAGTAACGGCCGGGTTAGCGTTGATTCCGAATTGCACAACGAAATTGGGAACCACGCGGAAGAAGCTGGCGTTATTGTAAAAACCGTGTTTCACAAGATTATAAAAGCGATCAGCGCCGAGCGGGGCCCATGCGCGAGTAACAGCGACGGTGAAATCACCGCGCGTGGTTACGAATTTCACCTGATACGTTGCCGGAGCTGTTTCTTTAAGAAGCGCCGGCCGGAGCAAAGCACGGTCAAAATGTGATGGCGAGGTGACAGCATGGGCAGCTGCCTTCTTGGAACTTCCCGATTTTGCGGTTGTGGCGGGTTTTGGTGTTGCGGCCGGAGTCTGCGCCCAAGCGCAAGAGGCCAAGGCAAGAGCCATTATCGAAATTGCGAACACTGTTCTCTTCATTTTTCCCTCAGTGCATTTCATTTTTGAATCGTTCGACTGATTTTGCCAAGAATACCGGCCATACGCAACGCAACTTGCCTTTCCATCTGGCGTTTGACCTTTCACCTTTCAAGGGGAATTCATTTGCTGGCTGACACGTTCGACCTCGGCCATGAGGCGTAAGGTATTCTCTCCGAGAATTTTGCGTATGTCCGCTTCGGAATAGCCTTTTTTGAGCAAAGCTTTGGTAATCATAGGAAGTTTGCTGGCATCTTCCATGCCGTAGGGCATGTTTGCGCCGTCAAAGTCCGATCCTAGGCCGACGTCGGCGCCGACAAGTTTCACGGCGTGGTCTATGTGCTCAATTATTTTTTCATAGCTGACGCGCGGCAGTTTTCCGGCGTCCACATATTCACGTGTGAGCCGGTCACCTTCCATCAACTGACACGCTTCGTTATCACCGCAACGCTTTTTCACTTCCGCCGCTATTTGATCATTAATTTCAGGATGCTTCTTTTCCGCGTCGCGGAATTCCTGACTAAGGAAGGCAACATGATAATTAATCTGGATAACGCCGCCCTTCGCAGTAAGGTCCTTGATCATCTGATCGGTCATATTGCGGGGGGCGTCGCAAATTGCACGACAAGAAGAATGGGACGCGATCAGCGGAGCTTTGCTGACTGCCAGAGCGTCGTAAAAAGTTTTGTCACTGACGTGGGAAATATCGACGATGACGCCGAGACGATTCATTTCGCGAACCACGTCCTTGCCAAAGGCGGTAAGCCCGTTGTGCATCGCGGCATCCGTGGAAGAATCGGCCCAGTCCACATTGCCGCTATGCGTGAGCGTCATGTAGCGCACACCCAATGAGGCGAATTGGCGGAGGACGGCGATATCAGAATGGATCATGTGGCCGCCTTCTACGCCCATCAGAGCGGCAATTTTCCCTTGGCGATGCGCTTCGCGAACCTGCGCGGCGGTAGTCGCCAACAGCAGATCGTCCGGATGCTTGCGAACTTGGTCGCGAACCGCGTTAATTTGTTCCAACGCGCGATTGACGGCAGTTGCCCCGGTGATTTTACTAGGAATCCAAATCGAGAAGAAAATCGCGCCAAGATTGCCTTGGCGCATTCGTGGAATGTCAATACTGCCATCGGCGGAGCGCGGACCTAGGTCAAAATTATTTCCGTCGATAAATCTTTGCGTGGTGTCGTCATGCGTATCCACAACGACAGAGGAAAAGTGCAGCGCGCGAGCCCGTTCAGATAGAGCCGTGCCTGTCACTGCAGCCACCACAATTGCGCCAGCGGAAAGACATGCCATCGCCAAAGATATTTGCCGGAACATTTCACGCTTTCTCCAATGAGAATTCTATGGCTGCGCCCGCAACTCCCTGCTAACGCGTTCGACCTGCTCCATCACGCGAAGGATGTTTTCTCCCAGAATATTGCGGATGTCTTTTTCAGAGTACCCTTTCCGCAACAGAGCTTCTGTAATTCTGGGAAGCTTAGAGCAATCCTCCATGCCCTCGGGCATATCCGCGCCATCGAAATCCGAGCCGAGTCCCACGTGGTCCGCGCCAACCAGCTTTGCGACATGATCGATGTGATCGATAATTTTTTCCCAGCTTACATGCGGTAACTTCCCCTCGGCGAGCAATTTGGCGGTAAATTGCGATTCGGCTTTCAGTTCGCACTCCATATCGTCGCCACATTCCTTTTTGAACTTTTCTTCCATACGACTGACATCGCCGGCAACAGCTTTGTAAGCGTCGTTGTATTCCTGGCTCAGATAGCTGCGCTCGTAATTGATTTGAATGACGCCACCCTTTGCGGCGAGGGCTTTAATCATTTCATCGGTCATGTTGCGCGGGTGATTGTCGAGGGAGCGGCTGGAAGAATGCGAAGCAATCAGCGGAGCCTTGCTGATTTCCAATGCATCGGCGAATGTCTTATCGCTAACGTGAGAAATATCGACCACAATGCCCGCGCGATTCATTTCGCGAACAACATCCTTGCCGAAATCGGTGAGACCGTTATGAGCGGGTTTATCGGTCGAAGAATCGCCCCAATCGTTGTTATAAAAGTGCGTGAGGGTCATATAGCGAACACCGAGTTCGCCGTACATGCGCAGGACGGCGAGGTCGTTGGCGATCATGTGGCCGCCTTCCATGCCCATGAGCACGGCGATCTTGTGTTGCTTATGGGCTTCGCGAACATCGGCGGCAGAAGTGGCGAGCATCATGTCTTTAGTATTTCGATGCACCATTCGTTTCACAGCGTCAATCTGATCCAGGGATTTCTGCACTGCCGGTGCACCAGTCACTGCGCCGGGCATCCAGATAGAAAAGAACTGGGCGTTGAGACCGCCCTCGCGCATTCGAGGGATATCAATGTGGCCATCGGGATTGCGTTTGCTGATATCGAATTTGCCGGTGAGAAACCGTTGCGTGGTGTCCGCATGAGTGTCGAGAACGATAGAAGAAAAGTGCAGCTTTTTTGCCCGGTCGGAAATTTCGTCGGCGGAGACGGCGGCGCTAAGAAAGAGTGCTAGACAAAGACAAACAGCTAGCGGACGGATGGCGCGAATCATCTGATTCCTTTCCAGGAAGCTGAATCAGCGAATTGTACTGGATTTTTTGCAGGAGACGCGGAGTAAATAAAATTGAAGCTGAATTTTCCTTCGCGATGGTTTTGCACAAATCAGCCCATCAGCCAACCCAGCAGCGACTGCTTCCAGGCTTCGCGGTTCACGGCAGCAATCGACTCGGTCAGCGGGATATCTTTAGGGCAGGCTTTCACGCAGTTTTGCGCGTTGGCGCAATCCGCGATTCCGCCGGGCTGCAGCAAAGCGTTGATACGCTCTTTGGCGTGCATGGCTCCCGTCGGATGCATGTTAAACAGACGAACTTGACTGATAATCGCTGCGCCGACGAATTGATTGTTGTCGTTTACCTGGGGACAAACTTCAAGACAATTTCCGCAGGAGATGCAGCGAGAAAGCGGGTAGCCGGCTTCCTGAACTTCAGGAGCGACGCGCGGACCTTCGCCGAGATCATAAGTTCCGTCGATGGGGATCCAGGCTTTCACGCGCTTGAGACTTTCGAACATAAATTGACGATCGACGGCGAGATCGCGAATCAGCGGAAATTTGGTCATCGGCTCGATGCGAATGGGCTGGTCGAGTTGATCGACCAGCGCGGAGCACGCCATGCGCGCTTTTCCGTTGATGAGCATGGCGCAAGAACCGCACACTTCCTCGAGACAATTGGAATCGTAAGAAACGGGGGTCGTTGTTTTGCCATCGCGCGTAACGGGATTTTCCGCGATGTCGCGCAGGCAGATAATTACATTCATGGAAGGACGCCATTTCAGCGCAAATTCTTCCCACCGGCCCGGCTGCTTGGGGCCGACTTGGCGCTTAACGCGAACGATGACTTGTCTTTGTTCTGGCATGGAGACTTCTCCTGGCTCGAAACCTTATTTCGCCGCGTCGTAGCGCCTGGGACGCGGCGGTATCAGCGAAATATCAACCGGCTCGTAGCTCAGCTGGATGTCATTGTTTATATATTTCGCGCGCGTAGTCTTCAGCCAATTGGCGTCGTCACGTTCCGGAAAATCCGGTTTGAAGTGCGCGCCGCGGGATTCATCGCGAGCAAGCGCGCCCAAGGTGACGACCCGGGCGAGCAGCAACATGTTTTCCAGTTCACGCGCAAAATTGAGAGTCTGGTTGGACCATTTGCTGCGGTCGCTTAAATTTATGTTTTTGTAGCGCGCTTGCAGTTCGCGGATGCGATTATCGGCCATTTGAAGATTTTTGTTGATGCGTGTGACGGTGGCGTGTTCGGTCATGAGGTCGCCTAACTCGCGCCAGATGGTTATGGGATTTTCCGAGCCCTGTTGCGAGAGCAAGCGCTGATTTTTATCGTCTTCGCGTTTTTTGGCGCGGTCGAAAATTGAAGAAGGTGAGCTCGACGCACTTTTCTCGAGATTTTTTGAATATTTTACAGCGGCAGGCCCGGCAAGGCCGCCTCCGAAGATGCAGGAGACCAGCGAGTTTGCTCCGAGCCGATTGGCGCCGTGGTATTGATATTCGCACTCGCCGGCGGCGTAAATCCCTGGAACGTTGGTGGCTTGATTCTCGCCATTCACCCAGATGCCGCCCATGGTGTAATGCATGGCCGGAAAAACTTTCATCGGAGAAACGCGCGGGTCTACGCCAAGAAATTTTTCATAAATTTCCAAAATGCCTTCGAGTTTGCGATCGAGGGTTTCGCGGTCAATGTGGGTGACATCCAAATAAACCGCGGCTTCATTATTATTGAGGCCAAGTTTTTCCTGAAAAACGATGCGGTGAATCGCTCGCGTGGCAATATCGCGCGGCACCAGATTGCCGTATTTGGGATACCACTCTTCGAGGAAATAAAAACGTTCTGACTCTGGAATCGCGGTATGAGGGCGAGTATCGCCGGGCTTTTTTGGCACCCACACGCGCCCGCCTTCGCCACGCGCGGATTCGCTCATCAAGCGCAATTTGTCTTCACCAGGAATAGCGGTGGGATGCACCTGAATAAATTCGCCATTCGCGTAATCGACCCCTTGCTGGAATAAGGCGGATTGCGCGGAACCGGTACAGACTACGGAATTTGTGGAGCGGCCAAAAATGGCGCCGATGCCGCCGGTGCAGAAGATGACGGCGTCGGCGGGAAAAGTCCTTACTTCCATGGAGCGTAAATCCATTGCGGCGATGCCGCGACAAATACCAGCGTCGTCGAGGACCGCGGAAAGAAAAGTAAAGCCCTCGTATTTTTTTACTTTGCCTTCGGATTCGTGGCGCCGGACCTGCTCATCCAGGGCATAAAGCAATTGTTGGCCGGTGGTGGCGCCGGCAAATGCGGTGCGATGATAAAGCGTCCCGCCAAAACGGCGGTAATCGAGCAAACCTTCTGGCGTGCGATTAAACATAACACCCATGCGATCGAGCAAATCGATTATTCCTGGAGCGGCTTCGCACATGCGCTTAACGAGCGGTTGATTGGCGAGAAAATCTCCGCCATAGATGGTGTCGTCCAAATGTTTTGTGGTGCTATCGCCTTCACCCTTCTGATTTTTTGCAGCGTTGATTCCGCCTTGCGCGCAAACGGAGTGCGAGCGCTTCACGGGCACGATGGAAAAAAGATCGACGGGCACGCCCGACTCGGCAACGCGAATTGTGGCCATCAGTCCGGCCAGACCACCACCTACGATTATGATTTTTGGTTGCGTCATTTAGTCAGATAAGCCGCGAAGGGATGCCAATCGAAGCGAAAACTGAGAATAATCAGAATTCCAACAATACTGAAAGTGACGCCGACGAGAGTTCCGAGACGGCCCGCCGAGCGTTGGGCGTTAGCGGTCGCGGCCAAACCCCATTTGCAAAGAAAATTCCAGATTCCAACGCCGAGATGGAATGAGGACGCGAGAACTCCAATCACGAAAAAAAACAAGTAGGCAGGATGGTGCATGTCCTTCGCGACGGTAGCGTAAGTGGAACGGCCGTGGGTGATCCAGCGTTCGGTATATAAATGCCATACGATAAATGTAAACGCGATTAAACCGGTATAGCGCTGCGCGGTGTACAGCCAATTCCCTACCCAAGGATAGGCGGAAACATTGGATTTGCCACGCAACCAAATATAGATTCCGTAGCCGGCATGAAAAAGCATCGGCAGAAAAATTCCAATCCATTCGACGAGCAAACGGAATGGAATGGTTTGAAGATCCTGCGACACTTGATCATATTTGGCGCGGCTCACCAACGCGGCGCTGTTCGACCAGAAATGTTCAGCCAAGAACGCGCCCACTGGTAAAAGGCCGGTAAAGGAATGAAGTTTGCGAAGAAGATAGCTGCTGTCGGGCCGGGTTGCCGTGGAGGACATGCCCTCTCCGCCGCGGCGCACCGACGCTAAAATTGCGATCGGAAACGCGAGATACGCGGCAAGTTCAGTATAAAGGGCGCGGTTGAGCGTTGCAAATTTGCGTAAAGCAATGGGAAAGCGTTTGAGAATAATTTCTAGGACATCTGAACTTGAGAAACCTGTTCGGAATATTCTTAAACATCTCGCTACAGAATAAAAACGCTTTTGTTTTTTGAAAAAGTGATTCAATTGAAGAATTCTTGCGCTCCAGATTCCCGAAATGCGTTGACACTTCCATACCTTCTTGTTACTTTTCCACAGCGGGAACTTTTTTGCCGCAAGACCACTAACCAACGGAGGCACGGCCACCCGCAACTATGGCGTTCGTCGCTAAAAAGATCTTTCTTACAAAAGGTGTTGGCAAACATCGAGAACGTTTATCCAGTTTTGAATTGGCGCTGCGAAACGCAGGTATTGCGGCATGCAATATTGTTCGAGTCTCTTCGATTTTTCCTCCCAGCTGTAAATTAATTTCGCGGAGTGAAGGTTTAAAGCACTTGAGGCCGGGCCAGGTGGCGTTCACGGTCATTTCAGAAAATTCAACGAAAGAACCGCACCGGCTGATTGCGGCGAGTATCGGACTTGCGTTGCCCAGCGATAAAACCATGTACGGCTATCTATCCGAACACCATTCTTTTGGAGAGTCTGAAGAAATTGCCGGAGAGTATGCGGAAGAGTTGGCCGCGGAAATGCTGGCTACCACGTTGAACGTGGAATTTGATCCGGACTTATCGTGGGATGAGAAAAAAGAGGTTTACCGCATTTCGAATAAGATTGTGCGGACCATGAATGTGACGCAGTCTGCCGTGGGCGATAAGCGCGGATTGTGGACGACGGTACTGGGGGCGGCGATTCTTATCGGAGAAGACGACTGAAACGCTGAATAATTTGATTTAAAGAAAGGGACGGATGGCGATTCGTCCCTTTCTTTTTTGGAGTGACGCGAAGCGAATTTGCTAGACTGGTTTCATGGCAAATAAATTTACAATTGGCCTGGTACAGATGCGCTGCACGGCGCGTACAGATGAAAATCTGACGCGCGCCATCGAAAAAATCCGAGAAGCGGCCAAACGGGGAGCGCAAATCATTTCGTTGCACGAACTATTTCGCAGCGAATACTTTTGCCGGGTGGAAGATACCGAATTTTTCAACTTAGCGGAAGTTATTCCTGGGCCAACCACCGAAACGCTAGCTAAAATTGCAAAGGAATTGAGTGTGGCGCTGGTGGTTTCGCTTTTTGAGCGGCGCGCGCCGGGAATTTATCACAATACGTGCGCGGTACTGGATGCAGACGGAAATTTTCTCGGCAAATATCGCAAAATGCATATTCCCGACGACCCGTTGTACTACGAAAAATTTTATTTTACGCCCGGGGACCTCGGGTTTCTAAATTTTGATACAAAATATGCCCGGATTGGCGTACAGATTTGCTGGGATCAATGGTATCCCGAAGGCTCGCGGGTTACGGCGCTGTCCGGAGCGCAGATCATTTTTTATCCAACCAGCATTGGTTGGCATCCGCACGAAAAAGCGCAGGTGGGAGCGGAACAACTTGATTCCTGGATAACCATGCACCGTTCCCATGCGATCGCGAACGGCATTTACGCCGCGGCAGTGAATCGAGTTGGTTTTGAAGGCCAACCCGATAAGGGCGATCCAGGCCTGGAATTTTGGGGAAATTCTTTTGTCGCTGACCCTTTCGGGCAAGTCATTTCCAAGGCACCCGCGGATCGTGAAGAAATTTTGGTGATCGAATGCGATTCCGCAAAAAGCGAGGAGACGCGACGCAATTGGCCGTTTTTGCGGGATCGCCGCATCGATGCATACTCACCGATCCTAAATCGCTGGATTGAGGAATGATCAAGGAATGAGCGGCGAAGCGGCACGGTCCACACCGTATTCGCGCGGCTATCGCATGCCCGCGGAATGGGAACCGCATGTGGCTACCTGGCTGGGCTGGCCGCATGAAGTGACGGACTGGCCCGGAAAATTTCCGACTATTCCGTGGGCTTTTGCGGAAATCGTTCGTCACCTTGCGCGCTCCGAGCGCGTTTATCTGCTGGTGGAAAACGCGGAAGCAGAAAAGCGGATCCGGATTATTTTGAAAAAGTCCGGCGCCAATCTGAATGCGGTGGACTTTTTCCGCGTGGCAACGGATCGCGGCTGGATGCGCGACTCCGGTCCGATTTGCGTGACAGATTCAGCGGGAAAGGTGGCGTGCAATCATTTTGTTTTTAACGGTTGGGCCAAATACGACAATCACAAAAAAGATGCTCTGGCGTTCGCACGGGCAAATAAGAGATTGCGGCACCGCGTTTGGCAGCCGGTACACAAAGGACGGCGCGTGGTTCTCGAGGGTGGGAGCATCGACGTCAACGGCCGCGGAACGTTAGTGACGACGGAAGAGTGTTTGCTCAGCAAAACGCAGGAAAGAAATCCAGGTTTTACGAAGAGCGACTATGACACCGTATTTCGAGAATATCTTGGCGTAACGAATGTACTCTGGCTCAAAAGTGGAATTGCAGGGGATGACACGCACGGCCATGTCGATGATCTGACGCGATTCGTTGATGCGACAACTGTAGTTACTGCCGTGGAAAATAATCCCACCGATGACAACTACGCCGCGCTTCAAGAGAATTTGCAATTGCTGAAGGGCATGCGGGACCAGGACGGCAATTCACTACGAGTAGAAGCTTTGCCGATGCCGGCGCCGGTATATTTTTCGGGACAGCGCTTGCCGGCGAGCTACGCAAATTTTTATATCGCCAACAAAATTGTTTTGGTGCCGACATTCAATGATGCGAACGACAGAATTGCGCTGAATATATTGGCGAAATTATTTCCCGACCGTGAGATTGCCGGTATTCATTGCCGCGATTTGGTTCTGGGCCTGGGGACGTTGCATTGCTTGACCCAGCAGCAACCCGCGCCAAGTAAAATCGTTGCCCCCTAGAAAGCAAAATGCTGTTAAATATACTGCAGAAAGCATTTTCTCAGGAGGATCGATGCTCGCGACACTCGTAGGTCTGGCTTTGCAGTCCGGAATTGTGGTCGTTGAATATCAACGGAGCCTTATTGGCTGGCTGCTGATCGGATTAATCGCCGGGTGGCTTGCGGGAAAAATCGCGCGTGGCCGGGGCTACGGCTGCATCACTGACATTATTCTTGGACTGGTCGGTTCCCTGCTAGGCGGCTGGATTTTTACGCGCCTTGGAATTGTTCACGAGAATACATTTCTCTACTCACTGGCAGCCGCGACGATTGGCGCAATCCTTCTGGTCGCGATCGTGCATCTGTTTGTTGGCGGGGACAAGTAAGAAGCGTCCGCGACGTAAGCACAAAGTACTAAAGCATCATTCAGAGTTTATGGCGACGCATCTCCGCGCGCTCGGCGTCATTACAGCGCACTGTGATAGGATTCAGTAGCACTTGGAGAAAGATACTCATTGAGCAAGACCTCGCAGTCTCTTACCGTTATTCCCCTTGGCGGCCTTGGCGAATTTGGAATGAACATGATGGCCGTACGAAGCGGCGACGACATTATTGTCATCGACGCGGGGATGATGTTTCCGGAATCCGAACTTCTTGGCGTCGACCTGGTAATTCCCGACATCACGTATCTTAAACAGAACCGTCCTCAGGTTCGCGCCATCGTTCTGACGCACGGTCATGAAGACCACATTGGGGCGCTGGCCTACATTTTGCGCGACCTGAATGTTCCGGTTTACGGCACGCGGTTTACGCTCGCTCTGGTAAAAAAACGCTTGGAAGAAGCAGGCTTGCTGGATGCAACCACGCTTCGCGAAGTGATTCCCGGCCGGCTAGTGGAAATTGGGCCGTTTGAAATTGAATTTATTTCCGTCACGCACAGCACCATCGACTGCGTTGCGCTGGCGGTGCGGACTCCGGCGGGCGTAATTATTCATACCGGCGATTTCAAGATTGATCAGACTCCCGTGGGGGGAGCGCCGTTCGATTTACATGCATTTGCGAAATACGGAAATGAAGGCGTGCTCGCGTTATTTTCAGATTCGACAAATGTGGAGCGCCCGGGGTTCACGCCGAGCGAACGCGCTATCGTGCCACGCATCGAGGAGCTATGCCGCTCTGCGCCGCGGCGGGTGATTTTGTCGTGCTTCGCATCATCGATTTATCGCATTCAGCAAATTATTGATATTGCGGCGAGGGTGAATCGCAAAATCGCGTTTGTTGGCCGCAGCATGGTCGACAATGTGGAAATTGCGCACTCGCTGGAATATTTGCGGATTCCCGACGGCATGGTGGTGCGCTCTCAGGACATTCGCGCGTTCGATCCGAAGCGCATCCTTATTCTTGCGAGCGGATCGCAAGCCGAGCCAATGTCGTCGCTTTCGCGCATCGCCGTGGACAATCACCGTTTCGTTTCGGTGGATGAAAACGATAGCGTTATCCTTTCTTCCCGCATTATTCCCGGAAACGAAAAAGCGATTTTCCGCATGCTGGATCATATGTTTCGCCGGCGCGCGCTGGTTTATTACGACAATTCGGCGGGTGTGATTCACGTTTCCGGCCACGCGAGCCAGGAAGAGCAAAAGTTGCTGCTGCAGCTGGTAAAGCCGAAATATTTTATTCCGATTCACGGTGAATACCGGCACCTGTTTCGCCATGCCGCGCTCGCTCATCAGCTTGGTTGCGTGTCGGGCGAGATACTTTTGGCGGAAGACGGCCAGTGCCTGGAGTTCAGCGAAAATGGCGTTACGCGCCGGGATCCGGTGACAGCGGGGCGCGTGCTGGTGGATTCCGGGTCGCTGGAAGAAATCGAGGAAGTGATTGTTCGCGATCGCAGACATCTTTCCGAAGACGGCGTGGTGGTGACTATTCTGGCCATCGATAAACACACCGGGAAGCTGGAATCGCAGCCGGAGATTGTCACCCGGGGACTGATGAGCGACAACGGTCAAGAACTTATTGCCGGCGCGCGCGCGGTAGTTTTAAAGACCGTGGAACAATCGAATGCGGAGGAAAAATCCGATTGGGGCGTTATCAAGGAAAAGATACGCGTGGATCTTAAGCGCTACATCAGCAAACAGACGTCAAAGCGTCCGCTGATCCTGCCGGTTATTTTGGAACTTTAGTACAACAATTTCATTCAAATAATGCCTGAAATGTCCACATCTACGTCCCAGCAGCCGGGACGCGCCGCGTTCGCGCTGATTTTTGTCACCGTGACGCTCGATTTCCTGGCATTCGGAATCATTGCGCCAGTTCTGCCGAACCTCATCATTCATTTTGAGGGAGGGAACATCGCGCGCGCCGCGACGATGACAGGCTATTTCGGATTTGCGTGGGCTACCATGCAATTCATTTTTTCGCCGATTCTGGGCGCGTGGTCGGATCGCTTCGGACGCAGACCGGTAATTTTGATTTCTTGCCTGGGCCTGGGACTTGATTACATTTTTATGGCGCTGGCGCCGTCATTGTGGTGGCTTTTTGTTGGACGGCTTATTTCCGGGATAACTACATCGAATGTGGCCACGGCGTTCGCGTACATTACGGATGTAACGCCTGCGGAAAAGCGGGCGAAGCAATTCGGGATGATTGGAGCGGCGTTTGGACTGGGATTCGTGATTGGTCCTGCTGTTGGAGGATTGCTGGGGACACACAATCTTCGTTTGCCGTTCTGGGTAGCCGCGGGACTTAGCCTTGCCAACGCTCTGTGTGGACTTTTCTTTCTTCCAGAGTCACTTCCGAAGGAACGGCGCGCGAAAAGCGCATGGCATATGGCGAATCCACTGGGGTCGCTGACGTTGTTGCGGTCTCATCCCGAACTCGCGGGCCTGGCTGTGGTCACAACACTTTATTATTTGGCGCACAATGCACTGCCCGCTATTTGGGTGCTGTACACGGAATACCGGTACGCGTGGAACGAGCGCGACGTGGGGCTTTCGCTTGCGGTGGTGGGAATATGTTCGGCCATTGTGTCGGCGGGACTTGTCGGGCCGGTGGTGAAGAAATTTGGAGAACGGCGCAGCTTACTTGCGGGACTTGGATTCGGAATTTTGGGATTTGTGGGATTTGCTTTCGCTCGCACCGGCAAAGGAATTTTCGCAGCGTTGCCTCTTGTCGCTCTTTGGGGCATCGCCGGGCCCGCGATTCAGTCACTGATGTCCAAAAGAGTTGATCCTTCCGCGCAGGGAAAGTTGCAAGGCGCGATTAACAGTCTTCGGGCGATCACCGGAATGATTGGGCCGCTGCTTTTTACTCAGGTTCTGGCGATAGCGATTGCGCCTGATGCGCGGGTCCATTTGCCTGGAGCGCCGTATTTGTTAGCCGGTGTGCTGTTGTTTGCAAGCCTTTTGCTTGCGTATTCGGTCACAAATTCTTCGTATAAGATCAGCATGCCGATACGTTCTGAAAGCGCGTGAACCTTAATCCCATCTGCGCGTTTTGATCTGGCCGGTTCCGGGTTTCAAATCTTTCAGCAAGTTCTGAACCGCTTCGTCAATATTTCCCTGTTTGAAATAGCTACGATTGACGTGCTTCTCGCCGATGGCTCGATAGGCGATTTTATTGGAGCTATGTTGAATGAAGTTGAAAACGATCATTCCTTCACGGAAATGGATATTCTCGTAGGTCACTTCGGGCGGTCCGTAGCCCCATGAATCCCAGCAACCGAATGGTCCGCAGACCAGCCCGGGAAATCCACCAGGATAAACACGCTCGACGGTTCTGTTTTCACCGTGAATTCCCGCGCGATAGTCCACGAGAAACTCAGCGTCCCGAGAGTCGTCCACGCGACGTAGACCTTTTCTGGCAAGTTCTTTTTCGATTGCGACGCGGATGCGACCACGCACCATGTCGTTATCTAAATTCTCGGAGTCTTCGCGGCGTCGACGATCATCGCGGCGGTAGGTATCGCGTGCTTCGTCGCGATCTCGGCGGTCATTTCTGTTGCGATACTCGTCATCGCTGTCATCCCGGCGATAATCGTCATTTCTGTCATCCCGGCGATAATCGTCGCGGCGGTCGCGCTGATATTCATCACGTCTGTCATACGGGCGGTTGTCATCGCGAGAGATGACCCGTCTTTGCGGGGTCGACGGACGCCAAGCCCACGTGGCGCCGTGCGGAATGGGAACATCTGGATCGCGAAAGCGCTCCAAACGGTCGTCGCAACCACTGAACCCGAGTCCAAGAAATAGGATGGCAGCCACAACAAACGGCAGCTGCTTCGAAAGGTGTCTCATCGCACCACTCCTTACCGGCCCAACACGAAATTGAACCCGCGAATGGGCAAAAAGTTGCGCTTGCCGGAACTGAGAAATATATAATCGTGCTGACAATTTCTTGGGGAGGCCGATGAGACGAGACTGCGTCCGCTGCGGGTATGGCAGCCCAAGGGCGACGGCGGCATGAGCGTCACTGTGCGCGAATACGAGGCACGGGATTTTTTGACGCTGTATCGCCTAGACCAGAGCTGTTTTCCACCAGGTGTCGCGTATTCCAGAACGATGCTGCGTTATTTTTTGAATCAACCGGGCGCGGATTGTCTGGTAGCGGAGGATGGCGGACACATCGTGGGATTTATTCTAGCGGAGCAAAATCCTCCGCTGGCGCACATCATTACCTTGGACGTTGCCGAAGGACACCGCAAAAAAGGCCTGGGCACGATTCTAGTTTTGGAAATGGAGAAGCATTTCCATTATCAGAAGGTGCGCACAGTGCTGCTGGAAACGTCAGTTGAGAACTCCGCGGGCATTGCGTTCTGGGAGCGCCACGGATATCGTACTGAGGCGAGATTGCAGCGGTATTATCTGAACCGCATCGATGCGTACGAGATGCGCAAACTTCTGCCGGGTTCGCAAAAGTCTGTCCCGGCGCAAAAGGACCTCTAAATTCCCATGTCTTTGTTACATGCCGTCATCCTGGCGCTGGTGCAAGCGCTAACCGAATTTCTGCCCATCAGCAGCACCGCGCACTTAACTCTGTTTCCGTGGCTGCTGCACTGGGAGGATCCAGGCGAGGCCTTTGACGTAGCGCTTCACGCAGGTACGCTGGTGGCGGTCCTCCTCTATTTTTTCAAGGACTGGTTAACCCTTGCGCTCTGCGGTCTAGGAATGAAATACCCCGCAACAGCCTCCAGCGAAGATGTCGCCACGCATCGCCGTCTTTTCTGGTTCATGGTGCTCGCTACCATCCCCGGCGGCATACTTGGCAAGCTTTTTCATCACCAGATCGAGGATCAGTTCCGCCAGCCGCCGATCATCGCGTGTTCTTTAATTGTTGTGGGACTGGTCATGTGGTGGGCAGACGCAAAATCTCGCCTCTCTCGCAAAATTGAAGAATCCAACCTAACCGATGCGCTGACCATAGGGACAGCGCAGGCTTTGGCCCTGGTTCCCGGCGTATCGCGCTCCGGCATAACCATTTCCGCTGGACTATTTCGCGGATTTACGCGCGAGGCGGCCACCCGTTTTTCCTTTTTGCTTTCCGCGCCGATTATTGCCGGTGCCGTAGCGGCCGAACTCCCGAAATTGATCAAGCTTCATAAGGCTGGCGAGTTGGATCTGCCGCTTTCCACATTGCTAATCAGCATTCTGGTTTCAGGAGTTGCGGGCTATTTCGTGATCGCGTTCTTTTTGCGCTATTTGCGGACACACACGTTCAAAGTATTTGTTGTGTACCGCATTGTGTTTGGTATCATCATTATCGCTTGGTTCCTCCGAGCGGGAATGCGATAGCGCCAGCACCCCGCCGCGACCACTCAGCCTTCCCCAAAAATGCTGAGGAGAATGAACTTGTGCGCTTTCTAACGCCTACCGAAAACAAACGGCTCAACGAGCTGGTCGGATTTTTGTGCATGATTTTCGCGCTGTTGATTTCCGGCGCGCTACTTTCCTATTCGCCGCATGACGCGGCATTCAACGTCAGTGCCACGCTGCCAGACGGTCAGCCCGCGCAGAACTGGATTGGTCCAGCAGGCGCGTATACCTCGGACTTGCTATTTCAAGTGTTCGGATTCGCGGCGTTCCTGTTGCCGCTGGCGCTGGCAATTCTGGGATGGCGATGGTTCCGCAGCCGCGCGATAGATTCCCAAGTTACGACGCTGGTCGGATACGGCTTAATGCTTATTTCTGTTCCTTCCCTGCTATCACTCTGGCATTTTTACGATGTCCGCGGCGCCATTCCGTCCGGCGGTTTACTGGGCACATTGATTTCTGGAGGATTGCGAAGCGGCTTCAACGTCTGGGGCGCGAACATCGTTGCGTGTGCCCTTGTGATCGTAGCGCTTTTCATGACCACGCGATTTTCGTTTTCCGGCGCGCATGCCTGGGCGAATAGTCCCAAGGGACCGCTCGGCGCGGTGGAAAAACTTGGGATATTGCAGAAAGCGCAGGCGAGATGGACTGCGTGGCGCGACACTCGCGAGCAAGAGCGCATGCGCAAGCGGGTGGAAGAGCGAAGATTAGCGGGACGAAAGCCGGTAACGCAGCAGGGCGTGGGCAAAACGGAAGCGGCTCAAGATGAGTTGAAGGCGATTCAGCTCGCCGACGAGAGCGACATTTTCGGCGCGCGCAAAGTAGCAGAAGAGCAGGACGACGAAGAAGAGAACGAAGTGCCACATAGAGCTCCGATACTTTTCTTGAATTCAGAGAAAGCGGAAAAGGCAGCGGCGAAAAAAGCGGCCGACAGCAAGGCGCTCATTAAGACCAATACCAATTATAAATTGCCGCCAGTGAGCATGCTGCGTGAAGGCGAAGGCAGCCAAAAATTGGATGAAGACGAGTTAAAGCAGCGCGCGCGCGCTATCGAGGACAAATGTCTTGAGTTTGATGTTCAGGGGCGCGTTACGCAGATTAATCCCGGGCCGGTGGTAACTACGTTCGAATTCAAGCCGGACGCGGGAATCAAATATAGCCGGATTCTAGCGTTGACCGAGGACTTGTGCCTTGCGCTGCAGGCGGAGTCGATTCTGATCGAGCGCATTCCGGGCAAATCCACCATCGGCATTGAAGTGCCCAACGACAGGCGGCAGACCATTGCGCTACGGGAAATTATCGAAGCGCCGGAATTTATTAATTCGCCAAGCAAATTGACGCTGGCGATGGGCCGAGATTTGCACGGACGCATTCGCATCACGGATCTGGCGGCGATGCCACACTTGCTAATTGCGGGCTCCACGGGCACCGGCAAAAGCGTTTTCATCAATTCCCTGATGATGTCCATTCTGTACAAGGCCAGTCCAGACGATGTGAAAATGGTTTTGATCGACCCGAAGCGGCTGGAATTGAATTTATACGAGAAGATTCCACATTTGATCGCGCCGGTGGTGACCGATCCGAAAGTGGCATCCAATGTGCTTCGCAATGCCACCCGGGAAATGGAAAGCCGGCTGAAATTGCTGGCGCAACGGGGCGTGCGCAACATTGAGCAATATAACCGTACATTTCAAAAGCATCAGTCGCTTTCATTATTTGAAAAAACGGAAGAAACCGAACACAAACCACTTCCCTATCTGGTGATTGTCATCGACGAATTGGCGGACTTGATGATGGTGGACACCAACAATGTGGAAGAATCCATTACACGATTGGCGCAGATGGCGCGCGCTGTCGGCATCCATTTAATTTTAGCGACGCAGCGGCCTTCGGTGGACGTGATTACCGGGTTGATTAAGGCTAATTTTCCGGCGCGCATTTCGTTTCGTGTGGCGAGCAAAGTGGATTCGCGCACGATTCTGGATTCCAACGGTTCGGAGTCACTGCTTGGACGCGGCGACATGTTGTACCTGCCGGCGGGATCAGCGCGATTACACCGAATCCACGGGCCGCTGGTAAGTGAAGAAGAAATTACCGAGGTATGTGATTTCTGGCGCGCGCAGGCGCAAGCGAAATATAACGAGGAGTTACTGGAAGCGCCGAAGGACGATGCAGGCAAGAGTGAAGAGGGACAAGGCGGCGCGGCGGAAGCCGGTGAAGGAAACGATGATGTGTTGTATCAGGATGCGGTACGCGTGGTGTGCGAAATGGGGCGCGCTTCGACGTCAACACTGCAGCGACGCCTGCGCATTGGGTACGGACGCGCGGCGCACTTGATTGATTTGATGGAAAAAGATGGCATTGTGGGCCCACCGGACGGGACACGACCGCGCGAACTACTGAAGAGCCGCGGCTGGATGAAAGAGTTTGACGAATCAGCGCACTGATCGGCGCACTGAGATGATTTGACTCTGTCTGGGAACGACTCTAAAATTGACTTCTTCATCGACAGTGCCGGGGTAGCTCAGTGGTAGAGCGCCGCCCTGAAAAGGCGGGCGTAGCCAGTTCGATTCTGGCCCCCGGCACCATTTCTGACAGACGCCGTCCGAGCAAATTTCGCGTACGCAAGCAGGCGGGGAACGATCCTCAGGATGCTCCGTGATGGTCATACACAATAGGGCGCAACGCCGGATACAATTTGCGGTATTCCACGTACTGCCGATTCATAAGCGAAACATTTTTGGGTTCAGGCTGAATGCGTTTCGAGACATGAACAGCGGTTTCACATGCAATCTCAACTGAAGGCCAGATTCCAGCGCCGACCCCAGCGATTAATCCCGCGCCATAGGCCGCGCCTTCCTCGGCAGCAAGCAAATCGACGGGCATGCCATATACATCGGCTTGAATTTGCCGCCACAATTCCCCGCGCGCACCTCCACCGCCAAGACGAATCGACTGCGCGGGCACGCCTAATTCAGCAAAAATCGTCAAAGTGTCCCGAAGACTGAAAGCCACGCCCTCCAGAATCGCGCGGATGATGTGCGCACGCGTATGCTGTGCGGTAATTCCCACGAGGGCGCCACGCGCATGGGGATCCAGATGCGGAGTCCGTTCGCCCATCAGATACGGCGCCCACAAGAGGCCATCAGCACCGGGCAGCACTTCCGCTGCCTCGTCCATCAATCCTTTATAAGAATCTTTGCGAGCTTTTTCTGCAACTCCGAATTGGTCGCGAAACCAACGCAGAGAAAGTCCCGCCCCTTGTGTGACACCCATCACATGCCAGCGCCCGGGAATCGCGTGACAAAAGGTATGTATGCGGCCTTGCGGTTCGAGCACGGGTTTACTGGTGGCCGCAAAGACCACGCCGGATGTGCCAATCGTCGCGCTCACCGCGCCTGGAAGCACAATTCCCATCCCTACCGCGCCCGCAGCTTGATCTCCGGCGCCGGCCACGACTGGAATACCTTCACTGAGTCCGGTCGCTTGCGCGCCTTCTCTGGTGACATAGCCAGTGATTTCCTGCGATTCGAAAACTTTGGGAAGCAACGCTTCATCAAGTTGCGACACTTCCATCATCGGCGCTGACCAACGGCGGTTGACCACATCCAGCAATAGCGTTCCAGATGCGTCGGCGACATCGATTGCGCGCGCGCCGGTTAGCCGGAAGCGCACATAGTCTTTCGGCAGCATGATCGAGCGAACGCGAGCCCAGACTTCAGGTTCGTGCTGGCGGACCCACCAGATTTTTGGAAGGGTGAAGCCGGTCACTGCGGGGTTCGCGGTGAGTTCGATGAGACGCCGCGCACCAACTCTTTCTGTGATCGCGCGGCACTGTTCTTCAGTCCGCTGATCGCACCAAATAATCGACGGGCGAAGTACTTCGCCTTCGGCGTCCAACAAAACCAATCCGTGCATCTGTCCCGTGAGCCCTACGGCGCCGATCTCGTTTGGGGACACGCTCGATGTATGCAGGCATTCTTGAATGGCTAGGCACGCAGCTCTCCACCAATCGTGCGGATGTTGCTCCGCCCAGCCAATTTGCGGAGAAGACATTGGTGCGTGATCCGCTGCTGCGGAGACCAAGACACTGCCCCGTTCGTCCATTAAGATGGCGCGAGTCGAGCCAGTTCCAATGTCAATGCCAAGCAACTTCGCTGTCATGCTTCGTCTTTACCTACATGCTGGGTCGAGAGAGAGAATGATCTTAAACATGGGTGGATATCAGTTTCTTAAGTTGCTGGTCGTCTTTGTAATGATTCTTTCTTTGGAATAAGCCAGGTTATCGAACCGCAGCCCTTGCCCATTCTTCAACTGAACTACAACTTTCGAACTCGGCTCATGCCAGCCTGTCTCTAGCCGGCGCAGTTCACCAGCTTTAATAGTGAAGGATATTTCGCGGATTTCCGGAGAACTGAAAGTGACGGTGGCATCGAGTTGCCCGTCATTGAAGACATCGATTCCCGCGAATACGTGGTGAGGGTAAAAGGTGAATTCCACTTGCGATGCTTTCGGATCTGTCAAGGCCAGCGTAAAAGTTCCAAACTTGCCGTAAGGAGTGCCGATCTGCCATTGCCCCTGGCCCCAATCAATCAATCCCGAAGGATACGGCCCGGTCAATGCGGTTCCGGCGGCCAGATGCGGGTCATCGAACGTGACGTAGTCCAGCGGCATTCGGTCGCTGTTTCCTTGTATGTCGATATCTTTGGAACTGGTGTGGCGGATTCGCAGGACCTTCGTCGATTCATCGAACGCGTATCCCTCGTGTTCAAGATCTTGAACCCGAGTGAGCGGCTTTCCGCCAGCAGTAATGGAATTCGGTACAAATTCAAGACGGAGCACATCGGTTGAGTCAGAGTCAAAGGTTGAATAAGTTACCGAACCCATGCCGTAAGCAATCTTGGTAACGGGAGAAAGAGAACCGAGGAGATGCGATTCATTCTCCGGAGCCCATTCCGGAACAGCCCAGAAGGCATCCATCATTCGCCGCGGTCCATCGGCAAATTCGTCCGTGAACCACCATTGTTCACCGAACGGTGCGTGGGCATTGGCGGGAAGCCCTTGAAAATAGGTAACCCAATTAAAGGATCGGTATGCGGCCTCCTTGTATGCAGCGTCTCCTGTTTTTGCAAAGTATAAGGCCTCGACCGCCGCGAGCCGCGAGGTGTGACTGTCGCAACATTGATTAGGCAAATTGCAGCAGAACGTCGTGCCGTTGCCTTGCTCCATAGTCACGGTGGCGCCATGCACATTGTATTTCGGCCATTTGGGAGTCGTCTTTACCCAGTCGATGAGCTTACGGGCATGCTGGCGCCAATCTGGATCCTTGTCCGGGTGTAGCAGCACATAACGCGCATATTCGAGTGGGATCACCTGATTCATATTCGCCATATCGGGAGTGACATCCTCAAAATACCCGACCCACACATTATTCTGCATGGGATATTTGTTCAGCCAATCCGATGCGCCTTGCCGAACTTTTACATAGTTCGTAAAATCCCCCTGCTGCAACCGGATCAGTTCATCGAAGAGCATGATCGGCTCGACCACATTTGCCGAATATGGACCCATTCCCGGTTTTTGCCGAGGGTTATCAAAGTTTGACGAATGAGGTCCCTGGCCCTGGCCTTCTGTCTTGCCATCGCGGGCATAACTGCGGTACGGCCAGGGAGAATTCTTTTCGTCTCCCGGTTTAAAATTTTTGACCAGAGCATCGGCGCAGCGAATGGCCGCTCGAAGGTATTTTGTGTTCCCAGTCATCTCGTAAAGACGGAGATAGGCATAGCCGTCTTCACCAACGACGTGCGGCTCGACGTAATCTTCCCCGTGGAAACTCCAACCGGTGTAGCGCAAATCCCCCGGATTCGCTGATGCGTATGGTACCTGCGACCAGGCATAGCCTTCTGGAGTGAGGCCGTTTGCAAGCTCGTAGTCCACGAAGTCCTGCAGGAAAGTCAACGTCCGGGCATCTCCGGTGTACGGATAGAGACGTTCGATGAAGCCTTGCAGCATCGCCCGCAAGTAGCCTGTGGAGTTGGCCCAATAGCGATCCGGCATCATCTCAAATGTAGTGCGGTCAAAATCGAAGCAGCAATAGTAGTAGTGCAATCTTTGACGGTTGTGTTGGTCCCAGAGAATGGTCCATTGGGAAAGAACGTGGGACGAGTACGAGTAACCGGTATCTTTCGGCATCGGCCAAGGTAAAAGCTTTCCTTGCGCATCAAGCCCCGCCGGACGGCCGGCAATGGTGGGTTCGTCAGCCGTGGACATAACTTTAAATGGCGGCTGCTGAGCTTTCACAGCGGAACAGCAGAAAAATAAAGCAACGAAAAAAATCAAGGACTTAATAGCTTTTGTCATATTTCATCACCAGCAGGGTTGCTCCTAGAACGACGGCAGCCCCGAAAATCGCAAGAACATTCAAATGTTCGCCGAGCACTACGACTGCAAGAAAAACGCCAAACACCGGCACAAGATAAAGAGAAGCCGATGCGGTTGTGACATCAAGGTGCTGAAGCGCCTTGAAAAAAAGCAGCATCGATGCGCCGTACATGAAGAAAGCGAGAAAACCGAAAGCAAGCCAGCTTTTCCAGTCCATAGTCAGGAGAGTTCTGAAATGAAATGGTTCCACCCAGATAAAAAGTGGAATGCTGGCAATCGATGCAGTGATGTAACTGAAGATCAGAATTTCGATTTCCGAAAACTTTCGCATCAGCCCTTTGCAATAAACGTTGTAAAAGGATGAGCCCAGACAACCTCCGAAGATCAGAATGTTCCCCACCAGAAATTTCATCTGGCCGAAAGAAGATTCACGAAGGTCGCTCGCGGAAAGGAGAATGACACCGGCCAATCCAATCAACAGCGCTGTGATTCGAAGGGGAGTCAACCGTTCCTTTAACATCAAAGAAGCCAGAACGGCGCTGATTACGGGAATCAACAAATTCAGGATGGCGCCATTGGAAGCGAGCGACTTACTAATTCCCCAGGTCATCCCGAGTTGAGCGAGCACCTGACCGGCGACTCCTGCCACAGTGAACTTGAGCCAGTCCTGCAGAGACGGTTTAGCGGCATCGGGATTCGCACGGCGCATTCTGATAAGAAAGAAAGCAAAAAGAATGGTGGTTACGAAGAACGGCAGGAAAGTGATGGCAATCGGGCCGAGCTGCCGGTCGAGGACTTTTATGGCTATCCCCTGGCCCGACCACATCAGCGAAGCCAGCGCCATCAAAAAGAAATACCAAGCTGTCTGCCTTTTTTTGGAAAGTGGCAAGGTTGCTGTGGTCATGGTTTCTCGCGCAGGACACGCAGACCAAAGCGATCCGCGCCGATGGAACTGCCTTCAAATACATGGGGTTCGAAAGATCGTGTCTTTGCATAACTTGCGACAACTCTGCGAAACGCTTGTTCCGCGCCCTTTGCTCCCAACACCGCCACCGTGCCGCCCGCGCCACCCCCCGTGATTTTGGCGCCGTACAATTGATTTTTGCCGGACTCCTGCCGTACCAAGTCGACAAGCAAGTCAGTTTCAACGCAACCCAGTCCGCATTCCGTGTACGACCAGTGCGATTGAAACATGAGATCGCCCATCAATCGAAATGCGTCGCTTGCCGGTTCATCCTTAGCGCCTCGCGCCAGCTCTATGAATAGCTGGATACGCTGGTTTTCTTCCACGGCGTATCGAGTGCAAGCGCGCACACGATAATTCACTTCCGGACGGACCGAAGTGAAAGGATCGGGATGAGTTTTTCCAAGCGCGAGTATTCCTGCGCCAGATAGTGTTTCCGGCAAACTGCGTTCATATTTCGATCGAAAGACCGAGGGCATCACATTCGACAAGTAGCCATTCCATTGTGGGTCGCGAAATTGCGGAATACGTCCAGTCTCGTCAAGTGTTAATGGCAGGCCTTCCCACTCGCAAATCATCCTGTAGCCAATAAACGCCGCTGCGCGAGCCGCTTCGTATTCGATCCCGGTCACGGCATGCTTCACCCCAGAATCGATGGCCCAGCATTGCAATCCAGCTGGAAGCTGCACAAGAGGCATCGGAATGCACGGTTGGCAGAGCAACGGCAGAAGGTATCCTTCATCTCCCAACACGGAGGCCGCCTGGTCCATGATCCCGCAAGCAGATTCCGCAATGACGTTCTCGACCCATTGGCAAGCTTGCGCGAGTTCAATCCCGGTAAGATCGATCCCGTATGCCGCGCTGACCGCTCTCATTACAGAAACTTCTACTGCAGCGGACGAACTCACACCTTTGTTCAATGGAACGTTGGACTCGAGATAGACATTGGCACCGGTAATCACGCGATCTGGGTAACGAGACCGCAGCAAATAGAACACGCCGAGAAGATATGCGGTCCAGCGAATTTCAGGAATGCGATTGACGAGTGTGCGGACTGCAGCTTCATCCGATAGCGCTTGCATTTCAAATTCAACGCGATCTGACCAGCCATGCTCGCGCATCTGCGGATTCCAGAAGACAATCAATCCGTCATTTCTCAGTTGTGCGGCTGCCCAGGTGGCTTCGCGGATTGTCGATTGAAAGACTAGGCCTCCTGTGTAATCCACATTGCCGCCCATCAAATCGAGGCGGCCGGGCGCGCGGCTTATATAAACAGGGAGTTCCGCGGAAAAATAGTTTTCCGGCCCCCGCAAGCTGGATACTTTTGCTTCGAACTCCGTCATGCAAGGTTCCGAATACTCTCGATGACATAACCGACGGACTCTTCCGTCAGTCTGGGGTGAATAGGAATGCTCACATACCTCTCAAACATTTGTTCCGCTATGGGACATTCACCTTCGTGGTGCCCTAGATTCTTGTACACAGTTGAGAGGTGAATGGGGACGTAATGCGACCAGACTTTAATCTGCTTCTCCGTGTAGAGTGTCCACATGAAGTCCTCCTTATTCATAGAGAACTCTGGTTCCACCAGAACGGTGTACGCGTGGAATACATGTTTTACGTCCGGGCCGACACAGGGAAGTCGCAGACCGCGAATTCCTTGCAGACCTTTGCCGTACTCGTTCGCGACCTCGATGCGACGAGCGTTAAAAGAATTCAACTTCCGCAGTTGAACCAAGCCAACCGCAGCCTGCACGTCCGTCATGCGATAGTTGAAGCCAATTTCATCGAAATCGAGATACCAATATTTCTTGCCCATGGGACGAACGGATTCGTCGATTGGAAGATATTTCCCTTTAGGGTCGTAGGTGCGGCAGCAAAGTGAGCGGTGAGAAAGCATGCTTTCATATAGCGCTTGGTCGCTTGTGGTAATCATGCCGCCTTCACCGAGTGTGACCATATTCTTCTGCTGGTGAAAACTGAAAACGCCGATATCACCCAGCGAGCCGGCCTTGCGTCCCTTGTACTCGGCACCGGCCGCATGCGCTGCGTCTTCCACAACGACAATTCCGCGTGGTTTTGCGAGTGCGTTTAATGCATCCATATCGCAGCACTGCCCGTACAAGTGAACGGGCAGAATCACTTTTGTACGGCTCGTGATCTTTTCAGCCACCGATTTGGGGTCCACATTCAATGTACAAGAATCTACGTCGGCAAAAACCACTTTGGCACCGAGAGCCGCTGCCGCATTAGCCGTTGAGATCCAGCTGATGGGAGTGGTGATGACTTCATCGCCGGGGCCGACACCGGCCGCAATCAACGCGAGCGTAAGCCCAGTGGTCGCTGAGGTCACCGCCAAACCGTACTTGGTGTTGCAATATGCCGCAAAAGCCTCCTCAAATGCTTGCACTTTCGGGCCACAGGAAGGAGCGCTGGATTTAAGAACTTCAAGCACGGCTTCTTTTTCCTCTTCTCCATAAATCGAGCCATGCGCGAACTCCAGCTCGAATACTGCCTTAGGCAACTTCATCGAAACACCTCGCGATCACTTCGTCGCAGCTTGGGATAGGCGTATTACAAACAACGCGAATTTTATCCGTAAGTAAAAAATGATCCATTCCTCGGGGGGCACGACCTGGTGCAGGCTCGGTCTGCGCCAGGACGAGTTCACTCGGGTATCCCATACGTTCGGCAAGCTTTAAATTCAAACCGTAACGGGAAATGGATTCTTTTGCCCCAGCGTGAAAAATCCCGTGAGCATCCTGCTTGAGCAACTCCAACATGAAACTGCTCAGCGCAGCCGCATCAATCGGATTTCGGTATTCAAATGTCGGAGTTGCCACAGGCGAACCGCAAGCCCAGCGCGCGGATAAATTCTCCAGCATGGCATTGGTTCCCTTCTTTCCCGCGAAACCAATTACCAGCGCGATGCGCAGAATGATGGCGGACGGCAAGAGCGCAAGCACGGCGGCTTCGGCGCGCGCTTTAGTTTTTCCGTAAACGCTCAATGGCGTCGGAGCATCGTCCTCGGTATATCCATGTTTGCTGCCATCGAATACCGCAGCGGAGGAAGTAAAAAGAAGTCTGGTGTTCGAGCGGGCGCATGCATTGGCGACGTTCTCTGGACCGCGAACATTCGCGGCAAACGCAAGCTCTGGTTCCGCCTCACATCGATCGATGTCGGATAGCGCCGCCAAAAGCAGGACGGCATCGGGTTTTACGCGCTGAAATGCAGCATCCACACTAGAAGTATTGGTGATATCAATCTGAATATTTTTTGAATCCGTAGCAGTTACGCGGCTGCCGGTGAATACGTCAAACGATTGAGCAAATTTTCGTGCTGCGTGCGCACCCAGAAATCCGTTAGCTCCAATGAGCAACAGCCTTGCCTTATCCATAAATCTTTCGGGTCCTCGAACCGTCGCATGGAGTTGAAACTAACTGGCAGACTCCAGAGACTACCCACTCATCCACAAACTTATTTCACTTATACGACTTGCTTTTTCATTTAACTATGCGGTTGCCTGTAATCAGGACGGCTCCAGGTCCGAAAACTGGAGCCATCCTGGTATACCTAGAATGAATATCTAAGGGCCAACTGTAATCGGCGGTTATCCACTGAGGTTGCGCTGACTACTCCCTCCGAAGGATCTCCGACGATGGAATTTGGGGCGAGGAAGTTGGGGTGGTTGAAGGTATTGAAAACGTCCATGCGGAACTGAATCTGGTGGCGTTCCGTGATGTGAAATATTTTGGAAATAGAGGAATCGAGCTGTTGTTGCCCGTCCGAGTGCAGCGGGTTGATTCCAGATGTTCCATAGGTCATCAGCGTTCCGTGAACCCTAAAGGCGCTGGTATCAAACCACTTGCCCACCGTGGGTTTGCTTAATTGGCCATTTCCAATGCGATCCGGGCGGTTGACTTGTCCATTGTTTAGAGAGGTGGTGTCTCCTGGCGATCCCGTTGTCACGTCATACCGGTAGCCGCTTCGAATATGCAAAAAACCGGAATATTGCCAGCCACCAATCAGCGCATCGACGAGCCGGTTGGAGTCACTGAGAAAGCGCCGGCCACGACCGACGGGAAGCTCCACTGTGAATTGTGAATTGAAAATGTGAGCGATGTCCTCTGGCGTCGGTCCGTAGTATTGATTGATGTTGGTTTGGTCGAGGTTGTTTCCATTGGAAAAGCTGCGGCCGTGCGCATAGCTGGCGTTGATGTTTACAGCGCTCGAGATCCTTGCCGTGAACCGCGCGGTGATCGCGTCATACCGGCTACTGGCAATGGATTGCGAGATAGGAATATCCCCCAACTGAGGATATGAGACATGGAATGGACGCAAAGTGTTGTAGTCCGTCCCTTGAGGTGTCGGCGGGGCTTGGTTGATATTCGTCGAGTGGAGATTGTGTAAGCCGCGAACATTGACGTAACCAATATCTACAACCATTCCTGGACGGATCTCCCGCTCGACGTTCAGGGTTGCTTGATCTACTCGTTGATTCTTCCAGTTGTAATCGGCGCCGCGGATCACTGCACTAGGAGGAATAATTAATTTCCCAGAAGAGTCGTATTGGGCATTTGCCAGTGGCAAACCATCTCTGGAGAGCTGCAAGGACGGGGTGAGGTTGTTCGGCGTAAGGAAAACTTCCTTCGAGTAGGTAGGGTACGTCAAGCCGAGGATCGTCAATGGTCCTGACCAATACGCCATCCAATAAGAGACGCCATAGCCTGCCCGAATGCTGGTCTTTCCATGATCCGGGGTCCAAGCAAAACCCACACGCGGCCCCCAATCGTTTTTGTCGAGGCCCAACCCTGGGCTTCGATCACCCGGCGTGGCGACAACTAGTTTGTTGGTTCTGGTATCCCAGTTGGATTCCCGGTTGTTCCGTGCGACAGGCCGGGTGATTAATTCGTATCGTAAGCCGATGTTGAGAGTTAACGACGGCAGGACCTTGAAATCGTCCTGCACGTACCAGGCGTTTTGCCAGTAGGTCTGGTACGGAGCGCCGGCAACGAAGTGTGCTCGCGCGCTTGCCGTCATCGTTCCAAGTAGGAAGCTGGGGTACGCAATTGGTTGTACATTGGAACCGTCATAGGAAGTCATCGCTGGATCAAAAGTGAGCGCTCCGCGCGGATTGTCTCCACCGATGGTATCCGCGGAAACATCCACAACATGATTGATGTTGGTACCTAACTTGATGAGATGCCGCCCTTTGCTCCAAGTGAAATTGTCAGTAACGGAGAAAGTATTGCTTACGATGTAGCCGACCCAATCCGGGGTGGCTATAGCCGGCACACCTGGCATATTGAACTCGGCGAGCCCCTGAGTTCCTGGATCGCCAAGGTTTCCATTAGGAAGTCCGAAGATATTGTTCCACGGCTTGGACTGGCTAGCGAGGCCGGTCGTGACGTTCGAGCGGTTAAAGGCGAGGCGGAGTTCATTTGTTTTTGTCATGCCAAAGGTGTGCAAATCGGACACCTGCATATTTTGATTGAATGATTTGGAGTTCACATTGGCATCTTGGAAGAATTGGTTCACATTGGTTGTAAATTCGTTTGTTGCATCCAGCACGGAATAGCGGAAAAATATCCGATCGGTGCTCGTGCGGTCGAAATCCAAACGGCCATCACCCTGGTGTGCCGTCTGATTGTTGTTGCTTAGATATTGCAGATTGTTTCCGATGCCAGGAAGATTAGCGACGCCAAAGATGGCCGCGGCATTCATTGCTTTGGCTACGGGGTCCCACCGGTTCATCGGAATAATGTTGCCAGCAAAGGGCGTCGCGCTAATGACCTTTCCGCTGGCATCGAAGACTCGCGTGTTGGGATCGTAAATTTGTCCAAAAGGGTTTCCCGCGCCGTCAACCTGCCCTGGAACGTACAATTCCAAAAAATTTCCGGCTAACATCTTCG
Source organism: Candidatus Dormiibacterota bacterium (assembly GCA_035602385.1). Lineage (GTDB taxonomy): Bacteria > Acidobacteriota > Terriglobia > Acidiferrales > UBA7541 > Acidiferrum. The sequence goes on along the minus strand of DATNME010000019.1, from coordinate 93,676 downwards.
CAGTGGGAGCACTAGTCAGCTTCTGAGCGCTTGTCTTTACCAGCGTGCCCTGATAGTCAGCGAAGAAGAACAGTTTATTTTTCAGAATAGGGCCGCCAAGAGCTCCACCGAACTGATTTCTTCGAAAAGGCAGCTTGGAATTTGCAAAATAGTTGACCGCGTCGAAGGCTTCATTGCGAATAAATTCGAAGGCCGCGCCGTGCAATTCATTGCTGCCCGATTTGGTGGTGATGTTCACTACCGCGCTTCCGGAAAAACCAAACTCCGCGTTGTACTTGCCGGTGTAGACCTGAACTTCTTGCACGCCTTCGATCGCGGGCGTTAGGCTGATGTAGGCATTCTGTGGCTCCCGGTTCGGGACGCCGTCGATGTACACGGTGTTCGCATTCGCGTCAATGCCACCAATAGAAGCAAGCTGAGGACGCGACAGGCCGACGGCAGAACCGTTCTCGCCGCCGTTTGTTCCGTAATTGCCGCTGCCCATATCGTTGTTCGCACCGGGAATCAAATTCATTTGGAAAAGCGGATTGCGATCCAAATTGGGCAGTGCGTCCAAATCCTGGTGACTGAATGTCTGTGAAAGCTCCGAGGTCTCCGTCGCAACGTTAACTGCATTGGCCTGCACATCAATGGTCTGACTTACGTCTCCGACCAGCAAAGTGAAGTCAATACGATCAATCCCGCCCGCATCGACGATCACACCGGAACGTTGGATTTTCTTGAAACCTTCTTTTTCCACTTCAACGTGATAAATTCCGGGCACCAGAAAATTCAGCAGGTATTCGCCATTTCCGGAAGTCTCGGCTTTGGTCACCACGCTGGTCCCATCGTTAACGGCTGTCACCGTAATGCCCTCGACAAAAGCTCCGCTCGGATCGGAAACGAAGCCGGTGATCTTGCCGGTATTGATTTGTGCGGGCGCAGCCACCGGAAACAACACGAAGAAAACGACGAAAAACAAGCTGAGACATCGCATAGAAGTGCTCCTTATAGTTTCTGCCGACAAAAAATTTAGCTAATCCGCTACCAAAACCTTTGTTGACCTGCGAAGCCGCGCTAAATCGGCAGGCTTCACTCCCCTGTCGGTAATGACAAGATCGCAATGCTCTACTGGACAAAGCCGGTACACTGCTTCCAAACCCACTTTGCTGCTGTCGACCACCAGAACCCTCTGCTTGCCCGCCCGCAAGAACGCTCGCGGCATCTCCGCGTCGTAGTTCATTACGCCTTTTTTGAAAGAGAGAGCAGCGGCTCCGAAAAAAACTCTGTCGGCATTCAGATCACCGAGGGATTCGATCACTGCGTTGCCAGAAAGATCGTGACTGCTCCGCCGGTAAACTCCGCCAGTCAGTCGAACTTGTACGCCAGAACTTCCGGCCAACTCCTCCAAAACTGCGAGTGAAGTGGTCACTACCACCAGATTGCGTTGAGACGCAAGGTACCTAGAGATGCAACGAGTTGTTGTTCCCGAATCAAGAACAACCGTTTCGCCTTCCTGAACGAGACTTGCAGCGGCTCTTCCCAACGCATCCTTCGCGCCGGACATTTTCGCCGAACGCTCCAGAAAGGTTCTTTCAATGGATCCCGGTGGGGCCACCATCGCTCCGCCCGGTGTCCGTATGATCAGACCTGCATCGGCCAACTTGTACAACACGCGCCGCACCGTCATTTCCGAAACAGCAAACCGTGTGGCGATCTCTCCAATCGACGCGGTACTCCTTTCCTTGATCAACAGCAGGATTTCGCTTTGCCGGTCGACCGCGGAACGTACCGCTTTTTTGTTGTTTGAAATTCTCATTCCCTGTGTGAAAATATAACAGACCATACAAGCGAACCAGGCGTGAGTCAACCTCTTTTTTTAAATACTGGCGATTTGTCTTCCAGCAGTGCTGCGCTTTCGAGCCGGACCGGCGGATGATGTCCTCGGGAAGGAGTTGGTTCACTTTGGGCTGAAACCGTTCGGAAAGTTGGCACGCTGTCTTTGCGATCTATAGAGGCAGCTTTCTGTAACGCGCTCAGTTTGCAGTGACCGGGATTATCGAAGCACGGTGATCTCACCGTATTGCCCGTCACTAAAAAAGGAATAAGGATGACTGATTCAGCTTGGTTGTTAAATTCCGTACGTTCTATTCATGAAGAAATCCGCAATGCCGTCGTTACCGCATGCGAGCAGTCGCCCGCAGAGGATCTTTCGCGTGTCGTGGGAGATGACGATGGTGACGGCGATACCATCTACGCCGTCGATCGAATCAGCGAAGAAATACTGGTCGATCTGTTCGAAAGGAAGATTGCCTCAAAGACTTCCATTGTCTTGATTGCTGAAGGATTATCTGGCGGCAAAATTGTTTTGCCCCGCGGCACTCGGGAAGTCGATGCGACTTGGCGAGTGATTGCCGATCCAATTGATGGAACACGATGCCTGATGTATCAGAAGCGCAGTAGTTGGATTCTGACCGGCGTAGCGCCGAACTTAGGCGAATCCACGACCCTCGCCGATATTGAGTTAGCTGTTCAGACAGAAATACCGCTCATCAAACAGCATCTTTCCGACACACTCTGGGCCATTAAAGGTTTCGGAACACACGGTGAACGATTCAATCGGATCAACGGAGAGCGCAAGCCCTTTCGGGCGCATCCCTCGATGGCTACACAACTCGATCACAAATTTTGCTCCGTAAGCCGCTTTTTCTCGGGGGGTCGCGACGTGCTGGCCGCTATCGACGACGATATTTCTTTTGGCGTGGCCGGACCTGGACGGGAAGGCAAGGCGTTCTGCTTCGAGGACCAATATCTTTCAACAGGTGGGCAGTTGTACGAATTGATGGTGGGCCATGACTGCTTCCAGGCCGATCTTCGGCCGTTGCTTCGCGCAATTTTGCATAAACGAGGATGGAAGACAGGTTTATGCTGTCATCCCTATGACCTCTGTACGGAATTAATTGCGCGGGAAGCCGGTGTACTAGTCTCGGATGAATTCGGAAAACATCTTGCCCCACCGATGGACCTTACCACCGATGTAACCTGGGCAGGATATGCGAACGACCATATTCGAAAATTGGTTGAACCACTTCTACATTCGTCTCTACAACGCCATGGGATGCTGCTCCAAATCGCTCCATAAATGTTGAAACCGAAGCGATTAAGCCAGCCAAAATGAATTAACCCAAGCTTCATGGCACGACGGCGTTGGCGCGTACTTTTGTTTTTGAAAGCCCGGCCCCTGGTAGCACCCCTCCGATTGCCAACTTCGATAAGCTGGATTACCGGGCATAATTCCTGAAGTACAGAAAAGGGATGATGTAGAAAATCATGCTCACGAAAAAGGCCGCACTGAACGCAATGCACCCAAGCCACACGAACACGAATGTGCGGTCGCTGGTGCCGGGCGGAGGTGCGGAAACACCGATAATGTAGTGAAGTGCTCGAAATGCTTTTGCGAGCAATTTGATCATTGCGCTCTCCGGGTAGCTTGAGCGACTTCGCTCACGCTAATGTTGCAAGGGCAACGCGGACTAACGGTATGCCCTGAGTCTCAACCCATTGAAATGCAGCATAAGCCGACTACTTTTCCTTATCGGACATTAGTATATGTCCGGCAAGTGCGTTAATAGGGGGTGACGGCTGAGCGGTCGTTGCGAACGAATATCGGCGCTAATTTTTGGCCTGGTCTACACTGAAGTTGTTGGGCAAACAGATGACGATTGACAATGCGCCTCTTGCTAACGCTAACGAATCGGCGACTCGCGGAAATCGTGGGAACTCCAGGAATTTGCGCTCCTGGGTTCTGGGGACCTTCTTGGGCACGGTTCTTACCGTTGTTTTGGTGGGAGCGCTGGTGTGGTTGTCCAGCGGTCTCGGATTATTGCACTTGATTGGCGTTTTGCGCGGGGGACGGCCGCTGATCAACGTGGATCAGCCCACCGTGGTTCGCGAAATTCAGCAGCTTCAACGACTGGAAACCGTCAGTTACACAATGGACAAAATTATTTCAGGGGAACACGCCAATGTTTACCTGCCCAAATTTCTGGCTGGAGACCGCCTGCTGCTCGTGGTGCACGGAGAAGTGGTTGCGGGAATAAATCTCGCTCGCGTGCAGCCCGGCGATGTCTTACTACAGGGGCAGAAAGTGTCAATTCACCTGCCCGCCGCGGAACTCTTCAGCACGCGCGTCGATAATGCCAGGACGAAAGTATATTCCCGTGACACTGGCCTATTTTCTTCCCCGGACCCCAACCTTGAAAGCGAAGTTCGCGAAGAAGGTGAGCGCCAGCTCCAGCAAGCGGCGCTGCAAGATGGCATCCTCAAGACCGCCGCGGACAACGCGCGAAGCACAATCTCGGGCATGTTAAAGGGCTTCGGTTTCCACGAAGTGGATATTCGGTAGGATCCTCGCAAAAGCTTTACGAACAGCATCTGCGCTCGAAACGCATAAAGGTGGCTGCCGTTCCCGGTAAGTCCGATAGAGCCCTGCGGGCTGGTTCGCAATATGAGAGCCGCCGCGATTGCGAAGAGGATAAGCACAAAACCCCAAATTTTCAAGGCGCTCATCGGTCCTTCCCTGAAAACGGACGGAATCGCACGAAGACAGCAACTCCGACCGGGTGTAAACCGTAGATTGGTTTCAACGTATCCGGGACACCGTAGGTGGTGAATTGCGCGCCAATCGCAGAAGCTACGTGGGGAATTAAATCGAAATCATGGTCATACCCGAAAGTGTAGGCTTGCACGCGCCCAATCGGTGCTTCTCGATAGTTTGCTGGGAGCGGGTTCTCACCGAGAATCAGTTCGTTTGAGCGATCAGCATTTTCGATTCGCGTCCAGGCATAATTTCGAGTGTGAAAACGTACGCTAGATTCGAACAGGTAGCTGTTAAAGACAGAGCTATCTTGAATCGAACGTGTGTGTCCCCAAAGGATCGTGCTGGCCCAATTGCCATCGTGCAGAGGACGGTTGTACATAATAGACGCCGTGGTGCGTGCCTGATCTTCGTTGGGAAGGATGGCCTCGGGACTTTTTATGCGCGCGTACGAATACTGACCGCTCCAGTTTTTTCCCGGTTGCAGGGTCAAGCGCATGGACCACGAGTCGATTTTTCCTTGATCAATGTTCCAACGAAATTCGTCTGGCTCGCGACCGTGAAACCCCGAGGCCTCAATTCGCGCTATGCCATGTGTTAGACCGAGGGTTACAACATCGTCCGCGATATGCGTTGAATCCTGCTGATGGTGGCCTAGCGAGCCAACCGGATTCTCCGCGGCGGAAGCTCGATGTGGATACGCTGTTGGCCCCATGGCCGGATCGCCCATCGGCGCGAAATACGCAGAGAGCAGAGTCATGTCGCCCAACTTCAAGTCATACAGGGCTGCCAATTCCATGATGAAGTCGTGCGGGTGTTGCCCGTCGGCGATGGGAACTCCAAAAGCCGTCTCGCCCTGTTGGAAGAGTAGTGGATAACGACGGTTCGTTACGGTAGCGGGCTCGAGACTTAGCATGGCCCGGACTGTGAAAACACCTGGCCCCAGATCTCTTTGAGCCATTCCCATGAGCCAGTTCGTCGAAAAGAATTTGTCTCCGCCGCGTATGCTCGATTGCCGCAAGTCCGTAAGGAAAACGTTGGCGTGGAACATCAGCATCCATGGACCCCGTTTCGTCATGAGCATTGGTGTAGGGGTAGAATTTGGTTCGGCACTGGTGCCAGAAGTACCGTGATGAACAATTTCCTGAAGAAAGGTTTCAGGATGCATGTTCATCGATCCTTCATCCATTTGCACTCCGGGCATCTGCTTCTGATCCATCCCCGGCATGCCCTGCATGTCATCAGGCTTTTTCTCCTGTTGGGCCTGGGCAACCACCGGGGAAATTAAGAGCGCTAGTGCGATTGCTGATATCTTCATAAATCACTCCAAGAAATTTTTATTGACGCGCACAATTCGCGGAACCGATTCGTCCCATGTCGAAATGAAACTCGGAGAAACACCACGACGGAGAAGGAAATTCAGAAGAAGTTCAGATTCGGAGACTTAGGAAGAGGGATGGATGCCAAGATGGTTTGAGTCGAGATCGTTGCTCAGAACTACGAAGGGTATCTTTGGAAGAGTAAGAGTCATCACCGAGTATTTCGCCTGCAATTGCGAAGCGGACACCGGAGAGTTGCGTAGGGGCCGAGCGATTCAGCTCGCTCGCTGGATTAAGCGACTGCCTGCAAGGATTATCGTGGCACGGGGCTGCCGATACGACGTGAGAAGAGGATCCCCACTGAGAGTCCGCCATGCGTTGGCAATGTTCCCCAGTCGTAGCGGTTTGGGAGGTTTGCTGTCTGGCAAAGGAGCGACTTTTACTTGCATCTTGATTTGGGCTAGCCGTCAGACATTGCCCACACATCACAGGCGTCCAAGAGGCCAACGGTAGAAGGGGCAGCAATAATGCCGCAACTGCGCGTTTCATGTTCACTCCAATAATTCTACACCTCTTCGCACGCTGACACTTGCAGGTGTCGGCTAATAACTAATGGAATCTGATCCCCCTACCGCGTATCGGCGTATGGCACAAATCCGCGGACTTTAGTACGTAGACGATAGACCGATTTAGTCGCCGTGATGTATAAGGTCCCATAATCCGCATCCCCCCAAGTGAGATTGGCGGCCCCTTCGGGCAAGGCGATGGTCCCTAAGTGGCGTCCGGCAGAATCCCACACCCAAATCCCGCCGGGGCCAGTAACGTAGAGATTGCCCGCAGTATCGACGCGCATTCCATCCGGTACGCCGTCACCTTTCCCGCCAGGCTCTTGGCCAAAAACCCGGCCATTCTTTAGCGTTCCGCCCGTAAAATCGTAGACGCGAATGTTACGTTGCTCACTGTCGTCGACATAAAATTTCTTCCCGTCCGGCGAAAATGCCAGCCCATTAGGTTGCGTTAGTTCCTTGGTAAGCAAGGTGACTGTCCCGTCTTGTGATAATCGATAAACACCTTGAAAATCTAATTCCTGTTTTTCCCCAGGGGGCACGTCCAACGCCGGATCCGTAAAATAAATTGCGCCGTCGGGACCGAGCACTACGTCATTTGGACTATTAAATTTCTTTCCCTAGTATCGATCCGCCAGAATCGTGTATTCACTTCGGTTAGGCTCGAAGCGAATTATGGCCCTCAGATAACTCGCGCAATCCAGCAACCGGTGGTGTTGATCGAATGTATTTCCATCGGGATCGCCCAAAGAAATAAACTCCTCCTTGCGGCCGTCAGGCAGGTATAGGCGATAAATTTTGTTGGCCTCCTCGTCGCTGACGTAGAGGAATCCTTTCGGATCCCAGACCGGCCCTTCCGTAAAGCCAAATCCGGTTGCGACGGTCTCGAGCTTTTCCCTTCGATCAATAAGATTCCAGAACGTGGGCGAATTGGCCTGTAGCTCGAACTTAGTAGAAACCTTATTTTCGCCCAGTGTTGGATCGCAAATGGAAACTGCCCAAAACAAGCAAATCACCGACACCACTCTATGCATTAAGGATCCTTGTTTGATTATCGCCAGCGTATTTCGGATGAATGAGCACGCGGAGCGCGCCTTGTGCAATTTTGCTTAGTCTTCTTCCGTGTTTTGCGGTGGGTGTGGCTTCTTTTGCGTTTTTGCCACAGTGACCAGATAACCCACAAGGTCATCAATGTCCTGCGAACTGAGAATTGTTTCATAATTCGTGGGCATCAATGATCGCGATTGCTCCTTCACGCTTTTGAGAGTGTTTTTTCGCAAAAGGTGAAATATTCCGTCCGGAGTCTGAAGCTGCAAAGAAAAATTATCCTCGTTTCGGATAATGCCGGTGAAAGCCTGGCCGTCTTCGACAGTCACCGTTAGCACGTATTGCCGCGGATCGTTTTCGTTGTTGGGATGCAAAATGGCGTCTCGCACTTCCGCTGGAGAATTGTTGCCGCCATATTGAGACAAGTCGCTACCTAAGAAGCCGCCCACTCCTTGAATCATGTGGCAAGAGGAGCACCCGGCTTTTCCAAAAAATGCGGCTTTTCCTCTCGCTGCGTTGCCGGTAGCAATGGCCTGAGAGGCCACGCCTTGCAATTTGCGAAGATGACTTAGTATCGCTTGCAGCCGCGAATCGCCGAGAGACGCAAATCCGGGCATGCCTGCGTACCCTCTTCCTTCCCGCATAATCTGCAGGATTTCCGAGTCCGGAAGATGCTGCACTTGCTGATTCGTGGCTATGTTTGGACCACGCTCGCCACCCCGCCCGTCCAGCCCGTGACACGCGGCGCATGTCGACTCAAAAGTTTTCTTCGCGTCGCTCTGCGAATCGCCTGCTTGTTTGGATTTTGCAGCCGCGCTTGACCGTGGCGTTGCTCTGCCCGCGTGCCATGAAACGCCGAACAAAAAAAATGTGAACACAGCGCCACGGGCAATTCGGTGGTTGAACTTCATAGGCGTATATTACGATGGCAATTCCAAGAACATTGCCACTATTTAGAAATGAAATTTTGCCGCGAGCTGCAGGATCCGCGGATCCCAGGCCGCGGTCACCTGACCGAACGTGCTCGAATCTATATTGCCACTGGGATTGATGAATTGCGCATGATTGAAAACATTGAAAGCCTCAAAACGCAACTCTAGCATCTTGGACTCGGTGAAGTTTATGTTTTTAGACAGTCCCATGTCCCAGTTGTTTAGTCCTGGGCCGTGAAAGAATCGCCGGTTGGCATTTCCGATCTGGCCTGGCTTTTCGAGATCAAAGAAAGGAACGGCTCCCGCGGGGCAGTTAGCAATCTGTGAGAGGACGCAGTTAGAATGGACAGATCAAAATGTTCTGCGTAGGGGAGCCGGTTCTTATAATTGAAAGCCACCTCGGCATTCCCAGTAAGGGGATAAAAGGGCGAGAAATCAAACGTGGTGTTCGGATTCTTGGCGGTTGCGCCGGCTGGAAGTGTGAAAGGAAATTTTTGTCCGTCGGGTCCGGTGACGCGGTCGATATACGGTGTTTCAAAGAGTTTCTGGCCGCCAGGAGACCAAAAAAGACCAAAAGGAACGTCGCCCACTTCCTGAAATTGGCTTAAATCCTCAAACGCGGAATAAAAAATTCCGAAGCCTGCGCGGATGCTGGTCTTTCCCGGCCCGCCAGTCAATTTGGAAATAATTCCGTCGGAAGCGCTGGGTGAATAAGCCAGGCCAAGGCGTGGGGAAAAGGCGGTGTATTGGGTTGGAGCCAGCGTAGTAGGGATTCCTTTATCACCAGGGAACAAGAGTCCTGTGGGAGCCTTCGTGAAGACCACGGATTGTTGGCCAGGCACAATGGTGTTGATTTTATTTTGTATGTCGTACCAGGGTTGGCCAAACTCCCAGCGGAGTCCGAAATTGAGGGTCAGGCTGGATTTTACTCGCCAGCTATCCTGGACGAAAGTACCGAAGTATTTGCTGCGCGAATCAAGCAACTGTTGACTGGCTTGGATAAACCCTTGATTGGAGCCATTGCCCACGGCGCCCAGCAGGAAGTCCGCGAAATCTACCCCCGTTTCAGTGCCGTCGAACACGAATGCGCCATTCTCAGCAAACAGGTTTCGCTCATTGATTTGGTCCCAGTGAAAGCCGGCGCCAAATTTGATGGTGTGAGTACCCACCACTTTGGTGAAATTATCCCAGATCTGATACGTGTTGTTGAATTGTCCGGTGGTAATGACAGGTATGCCGATTTGCGTACCCAACTTGGAAAGAGTAATCGTGGGAACGCCTTCCAAAGCGGGGACGACCGGCGCGATGCCGCCATTGAACGTCGCGCCGGAACCTGCCGCTGGGGTAAAGCCAAGAGCGGCTAACTTGCCCGCTCCCAGCCCACTCGTTGGTTGACCTAAGTGCATCGCAATTCGCGTATAGCTGAGATGAAACTCATTGACCGATGTGGGACCTAATGTTTTCGTGGCTCCCACAGTGAACATCTGAGACCGTCCGACGTTAGAGTCCGAAAAGCCCGGAACATTGGCTCCGATGCCGCCGGCTGGAGTGGCATTGTTCAAGGTGAAGTCATCCAGGAAATAATAAAAAGATAAAACACCAAAACGGGTGTTGTCGTCGATACGAATGGCTCCCTTGTCGTCTTTTAACCGTTGTGGCAGCGAGGAAGTATATAGACCGGAACCCGTCGGTGAATTCAGGAACTTGAGAAAAGGCAGAAGGTTAGTTGAGATCGGCGAAATTGCACCCTTGGGGATAATACCTCCAGGAAAAACGCAAGCAGCGGTTGACGTACAGCCACCAGTCCAGTAGGGCTCGCCAGCTCTGACCGCGTACCCCAGCCTAGTACTCAATATCGACGCCCAGCTTGCACCGTTGACAGTCGCCGCCCCACTTCCGGATTGCGCCTGAAATAAACTTAAGACGTTAGCATTGCCGCCAGCATCCGGGAACACTGAAGTGGAGGGCACAGGAGTTGAAACCGTTAATCCTCTAATCTGGCGGGTGCCCTGATAATCTGCAAAAAAGAATAACTTGTCGTGCTTGATGGGGCCGCCCACCGTGCCGCCAAATTGATTTCGCTTGAAATCGCCTATGGTTCCCGGAGGATCGAAAAAGTTACGAGCGTCAAACGCGGTATTACGATTAAACTCAAACAGGCTGCCATGAAGGCTGTTGGTGCCTGCTTTGGTGACCACGTTAATTTGACTTCCACTGTAATTGCCATATTCCGCGTCAAAATTGTTGGTAATAATTCGGAATTCAGCGATGGAATCCAGGTTGGGCAATATACCAGTACCGTTGTTTCTGCCCTCAACCACGTTAGCTCCGTTCACCTGGAATCCGTTGGCGCTCTCGCGCTGGCCATTCACCGATTGGTTACCGGCGTTCTGATCGCCTGAAGGAGTTCTATTACTGGTGTCGGGCGCCTGAGTTTTATATGCGGCGGGGACGACGCCGGGCTGAAGCGAAAGCAAGTCGGTATACGAGCGGCCATTCAATGGCACGGCAAGGATTTTACTTCCCTCGATGACCTCACCATTCTGCGTGCTTTCCATATCCACGTGGACCGCGTCGCTGATCACTTCCACGTTTTCTGTAGCCTGACCAATTTGAAGGGCAGCGTCCACGCGCAATGCGGCATTTGCGTCAAGTACCAGATTTGTTTGCCGGTAGGTCTTAAACCCGCTCGCCGCCACTTCGATTGTGTACGTCCCAATTGGCAACGACGAAAAATGGTAAAATCCCTTGGAGTCAGTGGTGATCTCCGTTTTTACGCCGGTCTGAACTTCGAGCGCAGTTACCACGGCTCCAGTTACAACCGCGCCGCTGGCATCGGTAATGACTCCGGAAATACTTCCACTGGTGCTGACCTCGGCCGGACTCACCCCCAACAAACTCATCGAAAGCAAAAAGCAAATACATATGGCGCGCGAGCGCATAATCCACCCCTCCAGTCATTCTTTACTGGCTGACGCCAGACCTGCGTCCCACCATTTTCACTAGGCGAAAATAACTCATCGCATGCTGAGAAACCGACCAATCGTGGCATGTTGGATACCGCATTGGCGGGAAACTGTCAACGTTTTTCTAATATGGTTCAATCGGTTTAATCTTGCCTACATCGTATCCGCAGTGCAATTCAGGCCGGCATCCTAAAAATTCTATCCACAGAATTACGAACAGTGATACAGTGCAGCCGTTTGCGCAACCGGGAGACGCCATGACCAACCTGTCTGCTTTGTTTCCTTCGGGAATTCCCCGATCGAGCTTACTCTTCAGTGTGCCGATTGTTTTGTTGCTGTGCTCCCTTTCCTGGGCTACCGGCTCCAACGACGCCGTTGAACCTTCGCACAGTGACACATCCCTTCTGGAGGGATTTCGCCACGTGGAAGCAGCCTCCGTTTCCGACGCTCTGGAAAAAATCACTGGAAAAAAGATGTATATGAGTCACAAGATGCGCCCCATCTTTAATTCCCGGTTTGCAGGTTTCGCGCTTACCGTTTTGTTGAAGAAGGAAGAAAACCGCGACCCGGACGCGCTCAAAGGCATGCTCACCGCCATCGATCAGGGCCCCGCAAATTCCGTTTATGTCATGGTAGTGGAAGAGGGCAATGATATAGCTGGAATGGGCGGTTTAATGGGCACTGCGATGTCCTCGCGTAATTTTGCCGGAGCGGTTATTGACGGCGGTGTTCGGGACACTGCCTACCTCCAAAAAATTGGTTTTCCGGTTTTCGCCCTCGGCATTGTGCCATCGACCTCCGTGGGGCATTACCGGTTTGCGGGCGCGAATATTACAGTGATTTGCGACGGCGTGGCCGTAAATCCCGGCGACATCATTGTCGCCGATAGCGATGGCGTTGCGGTTGTGCCACGCGCGAGCGCTGAAAAAGTTCTGGCCATGGCGCAGGACATGGATTACAAGGAGCATTTCATGTACGCCGAGATCGAAAAGCTGAAATCTATTCTGGAAGCAGTGAAAAAATTCGGGCGGCTCTAGCCTACTGGCGGCGTGCATTCCAAATTAGAATCTTGTGGATTATTGCCGCCTTGTGTAGTAAGAAGTGTTTTCGCATTGTGGTTGCCGTTTTCATAGAGTGAAATTACGTTTTGGCTGCAAAGGCGGTTCCGTGACGGCTAAGCGTTCGTATAACATCACCGCTCTTCAGCGCGGACTCGAACTTTTGAAACTGTTTGCCAGCGTTGAAGGTGGACTTTCCGCAAAGAAAGTTGGCCTTTTATCCGGACTGCCCGTTAGCACCGTGCATCGTTTTCTTGCCAATCTGGAATCTTCCCAATTCCTCAAGTCCGATAGCGAGGGTGTATTCCACTTGGGCCTCTCCTGCATCACGCTCGGTCAAGCCGCCCACGCGCAGATGGATATACGCCGCATTAGTTTCCCATTCCTGCAGGAACTAAATCAGCGGACCCGCGAGACCGTTCATCTGACCATGCGCCAGGGTCTTACCGCGGTATACGTAGAAAAATTAGATTCCCCCGAGCCGCTCCGCATCCATTCGCGTATTGGCTCTTCGGTTCCTCTTCATTGCACTGCCGTCGGAAAAGTATTGCTTGCCCATCTTCTCGAACCCGAACTGGAAAAAATTCTTCGCCAGTTGGAGTTGCGCCGCTTCACGGAAAACACGGTTGGCAGTATCCAAGAACTCCAGACGCAACTTGTCCGCGTTCGCCGCGACGGTTTTGCTTGCGACTTGGAAGAGCACGAACCGCACATCCGCTGCGTCGCGGCGCCTATTTGGAATCACGCCGGCCAAGTCAACGCCAGCCTCAGCGTCACCGGACCACTGGTCCGCATGCCTACGACGCGCATTCGTCAAATTGCGCCGCTCATCCGCGAAATCGGCATTCGAATATCCCATGAACTTGGTTACGGGAAAGCGGAAAGACCCTTGCCCAAACGCGGTGACTCTATTTCAGCGCGTTCGAAAATACCCACGGAATCCAAATCGCGCCGTGCGGTGACGTCCTGATGCGTGTACGCGGCACGCGGAGAACGAGTTTCGGTTTGCGAGGTATTTCCGCTCCTCTGCTCGGCGCAGTGGCCTTGATCTCCGCTTCGCCATCTTCGGCAGCAATGCGCCTCGCGTCCTCCGAGGCCGAACCGGATGCTTGCCACATTCGGCCAATTAATTTCGAAGGCTGGCAAGCGCAAGAAGTATCCAACCGCTGGGTCCGTCTTATTGTTGTGCCTCGGCTTGGCGGTCGGCTCATGCAAGTCACCTTTGCAGGACATCCCTATCTGTTTGTTAATCCAGAGTGGAAGGGAAAGTATATTCCTCCTTCAGAAGCCGCGCCGCAAGGCAAGTGGATCAACTACGGCGGGGATAAAATATGGCCCATGCCTGAAGGCACCGAAGATGAGCAGCATTGGCCCGGGCCAGTCTCCGATGCATTGGACGACGGCGACTACTCATTTCGCATTGTCGAACAAGGAGCCTCCTGCGCGGTTCAGTTGGACGGGCCTGCAGACGTTAAGACCGGTCTTCAATACAGCCGTGAATTCCGCCTGAAAAATAATTCGACGGAAATTTTTTTCAGGGCCACCATGAAAAATGTGTCCAGCCACCCCACTCGCTGGTCCGTGCAGTCCGTGACGCAGTACGACACGTCGGATGCAAAATCCCCAACTCAGTTCAATCACAATTTTTGGGCCTTTGCGCCGGTCAATCTGCGCAGCGCTTATCTCGGCGGTTTTCACGTTCGCTCCGGCCTCGCCGATGACCCTTCCTTCTCCGTGCAAGATGGGCTTTTTTCCTTGCACTGGCTCCCTTTACAAAACGAAGTCTGGATCGATTCGCCAGGTGATTGGCTGGCGGTTGTGGACGCGCAAACACAATTTGCGATGGTTGAACGATTTCACTACCAACCAAACGCGGAATATCCCGGCAAAGCGAGCATAATTTTTTACAAAAATGGCCCGTCGTTTGGAGTCGATGACCGTGGCATGCCGGTCGTCAGTTCTAATGCGGCTGGAAATGCTCTTCACTATATGGAGGGGGAACTCAATAGTCCGCTCATCGATCTGGCCCCTGGGCAATCCTACTCCATGGAAACAGAATGGTTTCCCACTCGGTCGGACCGTGACCTGAAAAGCGTTACCAGTTCCGGCATCGTTCATGAGCCGCTCTCGGTTACCAGCGAGGCCCAAGGTTACTCGCTTACTGGTGTCTTTAGCCCGCTTGTGCCAGGAATTTTACAACTCCGCTTTTACAACAAGCACGGGATCATTTCGCGCGCACAGTTGCTGCAAAGCGCCAGTCCCGCGGAAATCGTGAAATTCCGCCAGCACATTGAACGGAATCCTGACGTGGTACGCGTTTCTCTCCATCTGGTTGCCGGCGCGGACGCGGACTACGGCGCGTTGGGCGAAGCTTGGCTGCCCGCCGGGGATCGAGGCCCCTAGCGCATGAAGCCCTACATCTATTTCGCGGCGCTTATCCTCTTCTTGCCATTCTGTGCGCGAGCTCTCCAGGTCCACGATTCAGTCCCTGCATCCGCTTCCGTGAGCATAGACGTTTCCACTGAAGCCCTTGCGGCGCAACCCGTGGCGGACAATTGGCTTTCCTACAATGGCGATTACACCGGCCGGCGCTTTTCGCGTCTCACGCAAATCACTCCTCAAAATGTTCCGCTGCTGCGCGCGGAATGGGTATTTCACGCTCCCAATTCGAACAGTCTCGAAGTCACTCCGGTCGTTTACAACGGCATCATGTTCGTAACCTTCGCGAATGACGCTTACGCCCTGGACGCGCAAGCGGGCCGTACGATTTGGCACTATTCGCGCCCGGTTACCGAAGGATTGATCGATGATGCCGCGCAGCACCACAACCGCGGAGTCGCGCTTTGGCACTCACACGTATACATGGAAACAGACAATGCGCATCTTTTGTGCCTGGACGCTCGCTCCGGCCACCTCCTCTGGGATGTCGCCTACGCGACCGGAAACAAAAATTACGGCGCAACCAGCGCACCGCTTGTTGTGAAAGATAAGGTTCTGGTGGGAACGTCGGGCGGCGATGATGGCGTCCGTGGTTTCGTGGCTGCGTTCGACGCAGAAACCGGCAAGGAAGCTTGGCGCTTCTGGACCATTCCCGGACCCGGTGAATTCGGCGCCGGCAGTTGGCCCGGCGATCTTTACAAGCATGGTGGTGGAACGACGTGGATGCCCGGCACGTTTGATCCCGAACTTAACACCATTTACTGGGGCACCAGCAATCCATCGCCCGATTTTGACGGCGCTGTCCGGCCTGGTGATGACCTCTACACCGACTGTGTGATCGCGCTTGATCCTGACACTGGAAAACTTAAATGGTACTTCCAGTTCACTCCTCATGACCTCTTTGATTACGACGCCAACGAAACGCCTGTGCTTATCGATGCGGACTATCAAGCGAAGCCCCGCAAACTGTTGGTGCAGGCCAATCGCAATGGTTTCCTCTATGTTCTTGATCGCACGAACGGACAATTTCTCTCCGCGGTTCCGTTTGTAGAAAAACTGAACTGGGCCAAGGGTATTGGTGCGAATGGACGTCCTGAAGTCACCGGGCTGCAACCTGAACCAGAAGGCACGCGCATGTGCCCGGGGTTTACTGGCGCAACGAACTGGTACGCCCCTGCCTACAATCCGGTCACCGGGCTTTTCTATTTTCTTGCCCAGGAAGATTGCGACCTTTATTTTCTGAAGCCGCAAACTTTCTCTGAGGGGCGCACCTTTTACTCAACCGGCGTACGCCACGCGGCTGGCGATCATGGTCAGAAAATTTTTCTTGCCTACGCCATTGATTCCAATCGTCCGGCATGGAGATACGCCCAAACGGGGCCAGGGCACTCTGCAGGTGGCGTGATTACCACCGCATCCGGCCTCGTTTTTTTCGGTGATGATGCTCAATCCTTCGAAGCCGTTGACGCAAAAACCGGCCAGAGTCTTTGGCATTTCAATACCGGCCAAACTTTTCATGCTTCCCCCATGACCTACGCCGTCAACAGAAAACAATTCGTCGCCGTTGCCGCGGGAAGCGACATTTTTAGTTTTACGTTGCCGTGAAATATCAAAATACAAATTCGCAAAGGAGGGATGTTCTATGTTTTCTAATCTTACGACCAGAAGAGGTTTTGCCGCTCGCTTAGCTGCTCTGTTTTCTGGAGCAGGCTTTGTCGCCGTCGGGAAAGCCGCCGCCGCGCCAGCAGCTGACGACAAGGGTGTTGTGCAAAAACTGGATGACAAAGGCCAGCCCGCCAGCGGCCAGGGCTTTATCACACCGGTGATTGTGCACAACGGCGTCATATATATCGCCGGCCAGGGCGCGCACTCTCGCGGCGATAATTCCGACGCCGGGAAAACCCCCACCATCGAGATGCATGGAAAAATGGTTATGGATAATGTAAAAGCTTGCGTGGAGGCGGGCGGCGGCACGATGGACAGTATTCTGCAGCTCACCGTGTTTCTAACCAATATTGACCAATACGACGGATTTAATAAAGTTTTCAAAACGTATTTTCCTACTGGTGGACCCGCCAGGACTTGCGTCGCCCTGTCGACACTCCCCGGGCAGTCTCTGGTTGAAGTTAACTGCACCGCGGCAGTGGTGCGCTCCGGAAAGAAAGGCTAGTAGTCATGACTGCGTCTCTGAAATCGAATCGCCGTACATTTCTTGGCGCCGCGAGCGCGGTTGCTGCCGCGCTCCTCAGCCCGCGCAAATTCTTTGCGTCCACTCACACCGTCGCCGGTTTTTCTTCACAAAGCGCTATCACCGGTTTCGGCGCAACGGGCAATGTGTACCAGGAACTTGGCGTTCCCACGGTAATTAACGGTGAAGGAACCATGACCGTTCTCGGTGGCTCGCTCATGCGTCCAGAAGTAGAAGCGGTGATGGCGCTTGCTGGACGCCACTTTGTCAGCATTGCCGATCTCGAAGTCGCCGCCGGCCAACGCATTTCTGAAATGCTTAAACTGCCGGAGGGTTACAGCGCTATTGTCACCTCTGGCGCCGCCGCCGCCATGCAATCCGGACTTGCCGGCATTCTCACCGGAAACAATCCCAAGTTTATCGAACAGCTTCCTGATCTGACCGGAATGAAATCCGAAGTGATCATTCAGAAATCCCATCGCAATCCCTTCGATCACCAACTGCGCGCCACGGGCATTAAACTCGTGGTTGTTGAAACCCGGGAAGACGTGAAGAAGGCGATCAATCCTCAGACCGCCATGATGCATTTCTCCAACTTTGCCAATTTCGAAGGACAGATCCGTGTCGAGGATTGGCTCAAGCTTGCTCACGACAATGGCGTCCCGGCTTTCATTGATGCCGCGGCGGACACGCCCCCTGTCTCCCATCTCTGGGACTATGCGCAAATGGGTTATGACCTCATCGCCTTCAGCGGAGGCAAAGCCATTCGTGGACCGCAATGCGCTGGAATGTTGATTGGAAAAAAAGATCTCGTAGCCAACGCTTTACTCAACAACAGTCCTCACGAAGACACTCTTGGTCGCAGCCAGAAAGTCGGAAAAGAAGAAATCGTGGGCATGGTGAAAGCGCTGGAGATTTATTTGAAGGAAGACCACGAAGCCCTCAATCGCGAGTGGCAGCAGCGCCTAGAATTGATTTCAAAACGCGTCACCAAAATTCCCGGAGTAACGACATCCTATTCCATTCCCGCGGTTGCCAACCGCGTGCCCCACATGACCATTGCTCTCGATCCGAAGCGGATTTCTATTACTCCGCGCGATGCGAGTGCCAGCCTACGCAAAGGCAATCCTTCGATCGTGTTGTCCGCAAGCGAAAAAGGCCTGGAAATGAACTCCTTCATGCTCCAGCCGGGCGAGGATCAAATCATCGCAGACCGTCTTGCGCAGCTTCTGGAATCGCATGCTAGCTGAAGAAGCAAAGGTGATTTGCTTGGGGAAGCGTCCGTGAGCGCTCCAGCCAAAAGTGTCACTCGCTGGGCGCTTGTATTTTGGCTGTTCATCTTAAGTGCAGTAGCATTTCTCGATCGCACCAACATTTCCATCGCCGGCTCTTCCATTGCCAAGGAATTTCATCTCACTTCCGTGCAACTCGGCTGGGTATTTAGCGCATTTTTGGTGGGCTACGCGCTTTTTCAAACTCCTGGCGGCTGGTTGGCCGACCGCTTCGGTCCTCGCCTCGTACTCGCCGCAGGGGTAGTGTGGTGGGGCGTCTTCACCGCGCTAACCGCTACTGTCTCCTCGACCGCTGCGAGCGCCATTTTCGTTTTTATTGCGGTGCGCTTTATGCTCGGCGCCGGCGAGGCCATCATCTACCCGGCTTCCAACCAGTTCGTTTCCAAATGGATTCCCACGCAGGAACGCGGCATTGCCAACGGCCTGATTTTTGCCGGCGTTGGCGTGGGCGCGGGCATTACACCGATACTCGTTACTTCGATCATACTTCGATACGGCTGGCGTGCTTCGTTCTGGATGAGCGCCGGATTGGGTCTTGTAGCCGGGGCCGTCTGGTTCCTGATTGCTCGCGATACTCCCGAAGCTCACCCAGCTGTCTCGGCCGAAGAGCTTGCATATATTCGCGCAGGAAGAACTGTTCCCGTTTCAGCCAGTAGTGTTTCCAGCAAGAAAATGCCATCACCATGGTCATCCATTCTCGGCAGTAAAGAAGTTCAAGCGGTTACATTCAGCTACTTCTGTTTTGGTTATGTCGCGTGGATTTTTTTCAGTTGGTTTTACATTTATCTCTCCACCGTGCGTCACCTTGATTTGAAAACCAGCGCCTTTTATTCCACGTTGCCGCCTGTGGCCATGGCAATCTGTAGTCCCCTTGGCGGAGTATGTTGTGACGCACTTACCCGTGCTTACGGCAAACGAATGGGCCGCACAGCAATTCCTGTCTTCGCGCTCGCCTTGACTGCAATGCTGCTCATCTCCGGTTCCCGCGCACAAAGCGCCCGCTTTGCAAGCGTGGTTCTCGCCGGAGGGGCCGGAGCGCTGTATCTATCGCAGAGTTCCTTCTGGAGCGTCACCGCCGATATTTCAGCAGGATTTTCTGGGACGGTTTCAGGATTTATGAACATGGGCGCGCAATTCGGCGGCGCCGTCACGGCTTCTCTGACTCCGTGGATCGCTTCTCGATACGGCTGGACTTCTTCTTTCTACACCGCGGCCGTGCTTGCGCTGCTCGGTGCTTTAGCCTGGCTTTTCGTAAATCCTAACCGGGCGGTAGTTCCATCTTCAGCGTCAGGAGGTACCCAACTTCCATGAAAATCAAGCCAAAAGAAACGTGTCGTTGGGATCTGGTAAGTCTTGGCGAAGTAATGCTGCGTCTCGATCCCGGTGATTCGCGTATTGCGAACACCCGCGAATTTCGCGCTTGGGAAGGTGGCGGCGAGTATAACGTGGCACGAGGTTTGCGCCGGTGCTTCGGCCTTAAGACCGCCATCGTCACGGCCCTGGCGAATAATCCCGTGGGACGCTTGATCGAAGATCTGATGTTGCAGGGCGGCGTCGATCTCAGCCATCTTCGCTGGGTCGACTATGATGGCGTTGGACGTTCCGTTCGCAATGGGCTTAACTTCACAGAACGCGGCTTCGGCGTCCGCGCTGCTCTGGGCTGCTCCGACCGCGGCCATACCGCTGTCTCCCAGCTCAAACTCGGACAGATTGATTGGCAAAACATTTTCGTCCAGGAAGGTACGCGCTGGTTTCACACGGGTGGAATTTTTTGCGCGCTTTCCGAAACCACTCCGCAGGTCGCGCGAGAAGCCATGGAGGCTGCACGGCGTTCTGGAGCGATCGTTTCTTACGACCTTAACTATCGAAATTCTTTGTGGAAATCCATTGGCGGCCAGACCAAAGCGCAAGAAGTCAACCGTACCCTGGCGCCTCTCGTTGACGTAATTTTCGGTAACGAAGAAGATTTCACCGCGGCGCTGGGTTTTCCCGTTGCTGGCGTTTCGGAAAATTTTTCCGCCCTTGATCCTGCCCATTTCAAGCAGATGATCGGCGAGGTTGTGAGCGCATTTCCAAATCTTTCCGTGGTGGCGACTACGCTCCGCAAATCCCGCACTGCTTCGCAAAACGATTGGGGAGCCATGGCGTATTACAACGGCAAATTCTGGGAGGCCGCGCCACGCGAGAATCTCGAAATTTTTGATCGCGTCGGCGGCGGTGATTCCTTCGCTTCCGGATTAATCTACGGTTTTCTATCCGGCCAGGATCCCCAGTGGTCGGTCGATTGCGGAGCAGCACATGGAGCCTTGGCCATGACAACTCCCGGGGATGCGAGTATGGCGACTCTCCAGGATGTTCTGCAGGTGATGAAAGGCGGTTGCGCGCGTATTGCCCGCTAACTACCCGGCTTTATTGGAATATTGAAATGAGAATTCAAGATGTCGCCCAAAAAATTTTTGACATAGGAATCATTCCTGTTATCCGCGCTTCCACGGCTTTAGAAGCTGACCGACTTGTGGAAGCAATCGCGGCAGGTGGGATTTCCGTCGTTGAAATCACCATGACCGTGCCCGACGCCATCGCGTTGATACGCGACGTTGTCCACAAACACGGAAAGAACATATTGGTTGGGGCGGGAACCGTAACTACAGCAGAGCAAGCGAACCAATGCCTTGACGCTGGCGTGGATTTTCTCGTAAGCCCGGGACTTTGCGTTCCAGTGCTGGAGATTGCCGCTGATGCCGGGAAGTTGGCTATTCCGGGCGCGTTGACACCCACTGAATTCATGTCCGCCATAGAGCATGGCGCAACGCTCGTGAAAATATTTCCCTGCTCCAGTGCCGGCGGTCCATCCCATATTAAAGCACTGCGTGGGCCGTTCCCCGATGGCTTACTCATTCCCACGGGCGGCGTGAACCTCGCTTCCGCAGCCGAGTATCTTGCGGCCGGCGCGTTTGCTCTCGGCGTTGGCTCGGAACTTGCCAATCTTTCCGTCCTTCGCGAGGGGCGCGTGCACGAAATTACCCATGCAGCGGAAAGCTTTGCGCAGATCGTACGTCGATGCCGCCCTTTGAAATCAACCGTCCAATTGCAAGGGCCGCAAAAAGCAAATTAACAATCGGTTTATAGAGCTGGTTCTCGCGCTCGGTGAGAAATTAATGTAAGGGTTTTGCCTTTTGCGATGCCGGCAAGGCCGGCGTGGAAACCGGAGGCTTGCGCAGGTGTGTTGCCTGTTCAAAGCCGAATGCAAGCTTTAGCAACTCAGGCTCGGCCCACGCGCGTCCCAAAAACTCGATTCCCACCGGCACCCCGATAGGAGCATCTGCGGTCGGCGTTGAAAAACCGCCGGGCACTTCGATCGCCGGGAAACCCGACAGCGCGGCTATGACGCCATTACGATCCTTCTGAAACGTTGCTCCGATGGGAAGGACCAAACATTTTTGGTGGGGATAGACCAAGGCATCCAATTGATTTCTCGCCATGAGGTCGGCCACTTCGATGCGGATGGCGTCCATCTTCATCCGCCGATCTTTATAATCCGCGGAATTCGGACCGTCTTCGTAAGCGTTGGTTTGCGCCAAGAATTTTTCCAGCGTCGGCTTGTAATATTTGCCGGAAGCGATGATTTCGGCCACGGAATGCACGGGAACGCGCGCGCCTTGCTGTTGCAAATAGTGATTGAGCGCCGCTTTGAACTCCGGTTCGTTCATACGAAAATTTGCCGTCAGAGTTTCAATGTCCAGGATGGAATCTTCCACCGGAACAATCACCGCGCCTTGTTCCTTTAGCAGTTCAATGTCCCTGACTATCACCTTATTCACTTCTTCGTATTCCGCTCCGTGTCCAAGTGCATTCGTGAGAACACCCAGGCGAGCGCCCTTCAATCCATTTTGCAGGAATGCTTTGTATGCCTTGGGAATATTGCCGACGCTTAGAGCGGTAACAGGATCATTGGGATCGTATCCAACCATCGCGTCCAACACCGCTGCGGCGTCAGCAACAGTGCGGGTCATCGGGCCAATGGTGTCCTGGGTAAAAGACACCGGCACAATACCGTCGCGGCTGATTAAGCCGCGGGTTGGCCGAAGCCCTACCAAACTTGTGGCAGAAGCAGGGGAACGGATGGAACCGCCGGTATCCGACCCCGTTCCCACGGCTGCAAAGTTCGCCGCAACAGCGGCACCTGTTCCGCCGGAGGAGCCGCCCGGCGTTCTGGTCAGATCGTACGGATTCTTCACCTGTCCGCCGAGCGAACTTGCGGATATGCCCCCGGTAGCAAATTCCGACATGTTTGCTTTGCCCAGAATGAGCGCGCCTGCCTGGCGAAGGCGTTTGACTGCAAACGCATCGCTTTCAGGTTGCGCACCTTGCAGCGTTAGAGACCCCGCCGTCGTTGGCATGTCCGCGGTGTCAAAGTTATCTTTCAGGACCATAGGGACGCAGCCGAGCGGTTTTAGTTTATGAGTTCGCTGGAACTCCTGGTCCATGGCGTCGGCTTGTTCGAGGCTTTGAGGATTTACGTACAACATGGACTTGAGCGCCGGTCCCTGTTGATCGTACGCACGTATGCGATCCAGGTATTGCTGGACTAGGTCGTGGCACGTCAGTGTGCCCGCTCGTAGCGCTTTGTGAATGTCAGCAATGGAAGCCTCCATCAGATGGAAAGAGCTATCCGGAGCGCAGTCAGCAAATGGCACCAGCAAAAGAGCACACAAAAACGCAGGTATTTTGAAGCGCATCGTCTGTCAGTTCTTTTGACCGGTGATTTCCTAGCGGCCGTAGATCAGCACGCGAAAAGTTCCGGGAACCGCTTTTCGTGTCGGGTGAGCCGCGTCTTTGCCAGGAGCCGACTTAAAATCCGCGGTGGTCAGAAAAAGGTTGTGCGTCTTGGTATCGAGGCCCATGGTTTTGGCGCCGAACTCGGTATCCACGGTTTCGACTTCGGTGAGCTTGTCTAGTGAATCCTCATGAAAAACGTGGAGCTTGCCGGCGCGGGTAGCCACGAACAACAGCCCTGTTTCCGCGTCAAAGACATTGGCGTCGACGCCGTCGCTGATGGGCAGCGACTGAATGACTTTACCGCTGTCTGCATCCATCATGACCAGGAATTTCGGATCGCGGCCGCTGGAAAATATTCGGCGGTGTGCGCGGTCCATGTCGATCGCTACGGGCGTTCCGGCTGGCGCCACGGGCCAACGGGTCTTGACCGTCAGCGAATGGGTATCCACGACGGCTATGTCGTTTTTCTCTTCGTTGTTGTCGTAAAGAGAGCCCTTACCATCGGCCACGGGTTGCTCTACGGCGCCGCCCAGGTCGATCATCTTCACTACCGTTTCCTTGACCGGATCTATGACTGTGGAATTCTTACTGTCGCCATTGAATGTAAAGACAAGCTTGGAAGCGGGATCGTAGGTAA
Source organism: Candidatus Dormiibacterota bacterium (assembly GCA_035602385.1). Lineage (GTDB taxonomy): Bacteria > Acidobacteriota > Terriglobia > Acidiferrales > UBA7541 > Acidiferrum. The sequence continues at coordinate 69,877 of DATNME010000019.1, read as the reverse complement.
TGGAGTCGGTATCCGGGGCACTCTTGATTTCATTCGTGACCTTGAGTGTTTTAAGGTCGAACACCACCACCTTTTCACCATCGCCGTCGGTGATAAATCCTTTGCCAAGTTCTGGCAGCACGACTAGACCATGGCAACGCTTTAAGCCCGAAATGGTGCCGACGACGGAGAAGTTATCGGCGTCGAGCACTTTGACTTCAGCTCCATGCGAGAGATAGACGCGCCGCGCGCCGGAGTCTACCGTGATGTAGTCAAAATATTCGCCACCACCCGGCGCCGCGCCCAAAGAGACTTTCTTAACCAAGTGATAACCCGGACCCGCCATGATTGCTGGAGCAGCCGCCCCAAGCAGTGCGGACAGAATGAACAGCAAAGAAAACAAAAATTTCTTCATCTTAGCTCCTCGATTTACAGTATGTAATTTGTCCTGCGAATTCCCTGCTGCACACCACAACCCTCGATGCTTGAGCGTCTTCTAATGAACCCCGAGCACGTCGACGCATGAGCGGCGTCGATTGTACCAGCAGCATCCCGAATTCCAAAACTACCAGATTAGTTTCAAGCCCAGCTGAATCTGGCGCGATGTCGTGGAGGTGGCCGTTATTTGACCGGCAGGGGAGCCAATCTGCGATCCGTCTGAATATAAAATGACCTTGTTGTCGAGCGGCGGCTGAAAATTGGTGTGGTTCATGATGTTAAAAAACTCGGCGCGAAACTGAACGTTGAAGCTGTCGGAAATCTTTTCGACGCGGAAGTTTTTGAACACCGAGAAATCCAGGTCGATCAGGCCAGGACCGATCACGCTGGTGCGTCCGTTGTTGCCGAACAGATTCATGCAGGTACCGGGAATTGGATTGTGACTGGTATCGAGGGCTTTCACGCACAGGACGTCGTACGAAGCGGGCGCCGTTGGAGGGCCAAAGCAGTCCAACTTGAGGTAGTTGACGCTGCCGGAATTGACGGGGTTTTTGCAAGCAGCGCCTGGGACGCGATTGGGATAAGGCCAAGGATCACTACTGCCCTGTCCGAGCGGGTCGCCAGCCACCACCAGTGTCATGGGCGTGCCCGTATTGGCGCTCAGAATCCCGCCAAGTTCCCAACCGCCCAAAATGTAATGCCCGACCGCCCCGCCAAACTCGGGAGTGGGAAGAGTCCAAACGAAGTTGCCCACAAAGTTGTGGGCCACGTTGAAGTCGCAAAGTCCACGCCTGCTATTGCGGTTGAAGAACATCAGGCTCGAGAGCGAATTCTTGTACGGATCGCCAAGCAGGCTGCCCGAACCCATGTCTATGCATTTGCCCCAGGTGTAGCTGCCCTGCGCCTGAAAGCCATGGCTCATCCTCTTAAGAAGCATCGCTTGAAAACCTTCGTAGTAGGAACTGGAACCCCACGTGAGCAAGCGAATAGGACCGACATTTGGATTCATTCTGGGCCAGTCGCACGGTGGAGGAGTGGTTGTACCCGCGCAGTTTCCGTTCGTGCCCGTCGGGTTAGGATCCATATGCGGAATCGGCCATAGATAACCGATCGGCGTCAAAGTGGGAATGACCATGTTGCTGTCATCGGTGCTGAACGCCTGGTGAACGTTGTGCATGCCCACATAGGCCACCATCGCCACCACATTCGGACTAAGTTCGCGCTGGATATTCAGGTTCCAATTCATCACGTAATTGCGATGCGGATTTTGCTCCACGTAGCGATTAGCGACAGCTGTGGGATCGAAATTGATAAATTTAGCCGGCACATGAGGAAAATCCCCTTTACTTAGATTGGAAGCTCCAGCCAACCGGCCAAAGGGTAACGTGGAAGTACTACCGTGGGTGAACACCCAGGGAATCGGGAGCACATCAAAAATTCCAAAACCTCCGCGAACCGCGGTTTTGCCATTGCTGAATGGATCCCACGCGAAACCTATGCGCGGCTCAAAGTTGCGAAGCGTTTGGTTGGACGCCCATAGGGTCTTTACCGGCACTTCGGCCGGGCTCGTGAGTGTCGGCAACACGGCGAACGAATTATGCGCTTCGGTGGGCAGGGTCACCGGCTCGTAACGGACGCCAATATTCAGAGTCAAATTGCGGCGTACATGCCAATCGTCCTGAATGTACGCTCCGAAGAGTGATTGCCGAACATAGACCGGTTTCGTGATTGGGTCGTCAACGGTGACGGTAACAGGTGTGGCCAGAAGAAAGTCGCGAAGCGAGTTAAAACCGAAGGTGCCGTTCGCGCCTGACCCCGAGAGTTCATCGTTCTGCATGTGCTCGAACGCAAAGCCGAATTTCAGCGAGTGGTTGCCCAGCGTGTAGAAGGCATCGTCATAAAACTGAAAAGAGTTCCAAGTGAGTTTGTCATTTGAGACCGCGCCCAGAGACCCCAACATTGGGGTAATCCCGGGCACGTTGAGAGCCGCCGAATTTCGTCCGGGAAATGAACCGAGGCTCGGATCGTTGGCGAGCGGGTTAATTGCGCTCAGCGGCGCCGCGATCAATGCCCGCACGCGACTAAACCCAAATCGCGCGCTATTCACCAGCGCCGGGCTGAAGATATGCGTTTCTTCCAGGCTATACATTTGCCGCAGCGTAAAGTTCTGCGTCAAGGAGTCCAGAAGCGGATCCGGTTGAGAGAGCGGCGCCCGATCATAGAACCAGCTGGCCGCGAAACTGTCGTTGTTCGAGAAATGGTGGTCGCCCCGGACAGTGACATAGTTTTCGGATAAGCGCTCGAGCCCTGAAGTGGTGAAGGTTCCTGTGTCTCCGGTGGTCAGGCCATCGTTGCGAAGCGGCCAAAGGCCCAGGAAGGGTAAAACCGCCTTATCGATGTGTGTCACCGGATCCGGGTTCGGGGAGGCCGCTGGATCACCGGGTCCCGGGAGAGGACTTCCATTTACGACAGCCACCTGCGGTTGTCCATTTGGACCGATTCCGCGCGCCGCCGCGGAAGGTACGATATCGGTAAAAGTGTTGCTCTTATCCTGGCGGATGCCTTCGTAATCGGCGAAGAAGAACGTCTTGTTCTTTATGATCGGACCTCCGCCCGCGGCTCCAAACTGGTTACGATGGAATGGCGGTAACGGGCCGTCGAAAAAGTTCCGCGCATCCAATCTCTTGCTGCGCAGGAACCAATAAACATCGCCGTGGAAGTCGTTGGTCCCCGGTTTGGTAATGGCGTTGATGACCCCACCGGAAGCGCGCCCGTACTCAGCGGAATAATTGCTGGTCAGCACCGAAAACTCCTGAATTGCATCCGTGCCCAAATTGACGCCCAGCGTGCTGCCCGGTGCTCCGTTGGAGTAGTCGTTGATGCTAATCCCATTAATGCGGTAATTATTCTCGAAGGGTTGATGTCCGGTGACGGATAACAGAAAACCGAAGCCGCGATTGCCGCGATCGGAGTAGCCAGCTTCAACGCGCACGGAAGTTACGCCGGGCTGCAGCGTGGCCAGTTGCGTCCAGTCGCGCCCGTTCAGCGGCAGTTCACGCACGGTTGTGGCATTGACCTCGGCGCTGATGGCTGAAGAAGAGAGTTGCACCGTGGGTGCCAATGCAACGACGTCCACGTGCTGAGACATCTCGCCAATCCGCAATGGAATATTCAGGGCCACTGTGGCTCCCACGGTTAACGTGAGGTCTTTTTGCCGGTAGGTGGAAAATCCTGGAGCTACGGCGGTAATCTCATAAACTCCTGGTGACAAGTTCGGCGCGCTGTAAAAGCCGACCGAGTCTGTCGTGACTTCGCGAACCACTCCCGTCGCCGTATTTTTTATGGAAACATTTGCATTAGGAACCGCCGCATCGGCGGCGTCCGTCACCGTCCCGGCAAGCGTCGCTCCCGCCACTTGTGCGCGTACCGGAGTAGAAATAAAAACCGCGAGTGACAAACACACGAAAAGCAAAAGACCGCGAACAAAACCCATCGACTTCCTCCTCGGGGCCCCTGCGTGTCCCATCTCCCGCGCAGCTCACCGAGGGTTTGGTCCACGACCTGGTTGGGGGTGACATTAGAGAATCTGCCTTTGCATGTCCAATCGAATGTTGAGATAGCTCGAAAGCAAATTGTATCTAGCGATTAGGACGAACAGCTTTATTCATTAACTCCCGCAACAGCTATACGAGCGGAGTTTCTGGCGCGTTTAGTGTCCTCGCGAAAATAAACAAATGTAAATGTTCGCTTAATATTAAAGACAGGAATTGCTGTCAATCGGGAGTTTCGCGCGGAGTTCTCCAATATTCTGGATCATCCAAACTTTGCAGCGCCGAACTTCTTAACTGATTCGAACAACTCGATCTTCAACCCGGATGGAAGTGTGTCGAGGAACGCCAGCGTGATTGATTCCACGTTCGCTTCTTCACGCCAGATTCAGCTTGGGTTGCAGACTGGTCTGGTAGACAGACTTGTCATAGGATGGATTTGGTCGTCCTCGATTGGCGAGGATAACAGTTATGTCAAATTTCATACAGGTCACGCCCTTCATGCATGTGGAAGACCTTGAGCGAGCGGTATCCTTCTTCATTGACATACTGGGCTTTGAAACGCTCTTTCGCGCCAACAATTACGCGTATGTGCATCGAGAGACGGCCGGGTTCCGCATCTTGGAGCAAACTGGAGCCGACGGCGCTCCTCCCGGTAACCGGCGCTTCGCGTACTATATCGACGTTCGCGATGTAGATCGGCTATACACTGAACTCAAGCCGAAACTCGATACCCTTCCCAAAGGTGATGCCTATGGGCCAGTGGACCAGAGCTACGGTCAACGTGAGCTGCTGGTGCTTGCGCCGGATGGAAACCTGCTCGCTTTCGGCCAAGCGATTGACGCGAAGCTGCACAAACAGGACGTAATTCAAACTTGAGAGACCGAATATCCTCGTAGGAAGAGAATATTAAGTTAATGGGCGGGTTGTTGCGCCATTAGTTGCGCAACCTTGGAATTAGCGCCTACCGATTCCACAAAAACAATCTGATTGGGATTAAGGTACATGCGGTCGGGCTCGTGAGGTTCTTTACCTCGTTTCACCAACGAATTTGTGACTTGCTTGGTCTCTGGATTGGTTTGGCTTAGTACATAGAAAACGTCTGTGAGCACCGGATTGTGGGTGCCGTAACCCTCCAAATGGCCGAAATACACGGAACCATTGCTGAACAAAACAGCTTGATATCGTGTCGTGAACTTGACAGATGATTTATGAATGATTCTAAAAATATGATACGCAGCGAGAACGATAACCAGCAGACCCGCTACCGCCCAGATTACTTGAACCGGAGTAGTCCCGCGTTCGCGCTTGGTCATCGATGTTTCTCCTTAGGTTGATGCAAAGTAATGGGGCAGCGAATCTTAATGTAATTTTTAACAATAAACAAGACGCTGGGATGGGCGGGGCGGGCGCTTGCGTTTGGCAGGACAAGCCGTAGTGCGAATCGATGGGCGGGATAGCGATGAAGAAATTTACAGTGGTCGGATTGGGTGAAGTGCTTTGGGATTTATTGCCGAGTGGAAAGCAAGTTGGCGGAGCGCCGGCGAATTTTGCATACATGAGCAGTCTGCTTGGGAACACGGGAATCGTAGCGAGCAGGGTTGGGCCCGACGCGCTGGGCACGGCACTTGGAGCAAAATTGCGCGAGCTGGGCTTGGAGGTTAAGTATCTGCAACATGACCCCGGGCACCAGACGGGAATCGTCGAAGTGGATTCAGACGAAAATAATCAGCCGCGATATCAAATCGCTGAAAATGTTTCATGGGATTTTCTAGAATGGACTCCAGCGTGGCGACAGCTTGCCGAGCAGGCCGATGCTGTCTGTTTTGGATCCCTCGCGCAACGCGCAACAAATTCACGAGAAACGATTTATCATTTTCTGCGAGCCATGCGTAAACATGCGGTCCGTATCTTCGATGTAAATCTCAGACAGCAATTTTACTCCGCCGACGTCTTCATAACGTCTGCGGAACTGGCGCATATAGTCAAAATGAATCACGAAGAACTGCCCGTGGTGATGAGGCTCTTGGGAGGGCCAGTAGGCGACGAGCTCGCGGCTGCAAATTGGCTACGCCAGCAGTTTGCGTTGAAGATAGTTTGCCTAACGCGCGGAGATCACGGAAGTATTTTAATTAGCGAAAACGGCATGGATGTGCATCAGGGGTTTGCGCTAAAACCCTTGGACACGGTGGGAGCGGGCGACGCGTTCACTGCCGGGCTGGTGCACCATTATTTGCGCGGATCGTCATTGGCAGCGATGAATGAGGCGGCAAACCGCATGGGCGCGTGGGTGGCTTCGCAGCGAGGCGCGACGCCGGCCGGGAACGAAAGCGTGCTGACGCTAGCGAGGGCAGGCGCACACGATTGAATTAGGGCTATAGTGTTTTTCCCGCGTTGGCAAATGGGAAAAACCGCGAGTATCATTTTGCTCATGACGATAGTTCTCACCGCAGTAGAAGCGAGAGTTTTGGGCGCCTTAATTGAGAAACAAATCACCACACCAGAATATTATCCGCTGTCATTGAATGCGCTGATCAATGCGTGCAACCAGAAATCCAATCGCGACCCGCTTATGCACGTAGACGAGCCGTCGGCGCGAGAAGCATTGACCGAACTGCAAGATAAGGGGATGGCTGGATTAGGAACGACGTCGGACAGCCGCGTGGCAAAGTATGAGCATCGCCTCCAGGAAGTTTTCAACTTTAGCCGCCAGGAGACGGCGATTTTATGCGAACTGCTGCTTCGCGGCCCGCAAACACCAGGCGAGCTGCGCAGCCGGGCCGAACGAATTCAACACTTCGATGATTTGAGCGTGGTACACAACACTTTGCAAAAACTGATGCAGCGCGAGCCTTCGCTGGTAAAAGTACTGCCGCGACAACCGGGGCGGAAGGAAGCGCGATACGCTCAATTGCTCACGGGAGAGCCTAGCGTGAACGGTGCTGAATCCGAAGAAGGACATTTTCGCGCACAAGCGAACGACCCTGGTGACGGTAACCGCCTTATGGACTTGGAAAAAGAAGTCGTTGAGCTGAGAAAAGAATTGGCGGATTTGCAGGCACAAATGGCCGAATCTAAAAAGCAATTTGAGTGACACTCTGATTTTAGTCTAGCCGCCGCGGCTCTGCGGAAAGCGCCGGCGATGCAGCGCGATCAGCCAGAAAAATCCGATAGGCAAGCCAGGCAATAGTTCCGAGCATTCCCAACCAGCCCAGAAAACGCACGGCAGCGCCGATGGACTGATCTTGCAGAATCAGTCCCCAGTGTGTGAACAATGTTTCCCAGTCATGCTCGCCGCCGCCCACCAACGGGAGAGCGCCGGCCCGTGCGTCAGCCATGTACGTGCCGATGTAGGGAAAATTTTCAAAAAACCAGAATGCGGAGAAGGCCACGCCAAACACTTCGCGTTGGGTAAAAAAATAAATTGCGCACAGTAGTGGAACCAGAAGTTCGCCGAGCGTTCCACCAAGAATCATAATGGTGCGGCCAAGCCAACTGAAAAAGACATGGCCGGCTTCATGGAACATCAAGTTGGCATAATCCAGAAAGAGGAAGCCACTACGATCAAATGCGGCGTAAAGCAAAAACAGCCCGTACATGGAAAGCCATGCGATGCCGGAGATGCGTGAAATCGGCTTCCACTCGCCGAATTGAGCTCCAAGAAACGGCATGGATAAAGCGTAACAAGAGACGTCAGGCGGCAGAAACTTTTGCTCGAAGAATGTTTCACTGGCGTCAACGCTCAGGCTCCATCCGAAGGCGACTGCAATTCGGAGCAGTTATCGATAGAGTCCGTCGCCGCGGTGCCGGTAATCAGGCGGGCGCCGCGATTGAAGGTAATGAATTCGAAGCCCCACTGTATGAAAACCAGCACACGACTTTGAAATTCCACAAGATACATAAGATGTATGAAGAGCCAGACCAGCCAGGCAGGCATCCCCGAAAGATGCAGGCCAAAAATGTCGGCTACCGCAGCTGCACGGCCAATCACGGCCATGTCGCCCTTATTTAGGTAATGAAACGGTGGTGGCGTTTTCTTCCCGGCTACCCGCGCACGAATAGTTTTCGCCACATACGCGCCGCCTTGCATGGCCACTTGGGCGACGCCCGGGAGGGGGTGACCATCTTCACGCGCGAGCAGCGCTTGATCACCGACGATAAAAATATCGGGAAAGTTGGGAAGGGTGAGGTCCGCGCTAACGGCAATGCGGCCGCTACGATCGGTTTTAGCCTGGATACGCTCGGCGAGTTTCTTGCCAAACTCGGTGGTCGTGACGCCGCCAGCCCACAGGATAGTTTTGGCGTCCAAGCGTTTATGAGAATCTTGCTGTTTGTATGTGACGCCCTTGGCGTCGATATCAGTGGCGAAAACATTTTTGACGACTTCAACGCCGAGCTTCACGAGCAATTTCTCAGCCTTGGTCGAAAGATCTTCAGGGAACGCGGGGAGTATCCGGGGTCCACCCTCCATTAAAATAATGCGGGCACTTGTTGGGTTGATATGGCGGAAATCGTGGCGCAAAGTTTCGCGTGCAATTTCCGCAAGCGCGCCGGCAAGCTCTATTCCGGTGGCCCCAGCACCAACGATAACAAACGTCAGCCATGATCGAGTTTCTTCAGGTGTGGCGGAGCGTTCAGCGCGTTCGAAAGCGTACAAAATTTTGTGACGAATCGCGGTGGCTTCTTCGACGGATTTGAGGCTGGGCGCCCATGCACGCCATGAATCGTGGCCGTAATAAGAACTTTGTGAGCCAGTGGCGACGACCAGCGTATCGTACTCAAAAACCGCGCCGTCACGCAGCATGACGCGGCGGCTCGCGGGATCGAGATCGAAAGCCTCGCCCAGAAGGACCTGGGTATTTTTCTGCCGGCTGAGAACTCCGCGCAGAGGAGCGGCAATTTCACCGGGCGAAAGCGAGCCGGTGGCAACTTGATAGAGCAACGGCTGAAAAAGATGAAAATTGCGCCGGTCGATGAGCGTTATTTCAACGGGAGCACGCTTTAGCCTTTGCGCGGTGAGCAGGCCGCCAAAACCGCCTCCAAGAATGACGACGCGGTGCGGTGAAGACATGCTTCCTCCCGGGAGCTGCTAGGCCCGAAGGTTAATTGTAATCGATTGGCGGAGGCGCGGTGTTCCTCAAGCGTGGCGCTGTGCGCGACGGCGTTGCGCGGCCCAGTCGGCAAATTTTCCGAGCTGCAGGCGGTATTTCCAGGACATTCGAAAAAAATTGGCTGCGTTGAGATTTGCGGCCTCGGGGCCGAGAAATGTTTCAAAACGCCAGCGTACATACGGACTTTGCCAGGGATTCAAGCGGTAACCGCCTGCAGCGATCCAGTAATAACTGAGAAGGTTCAATATCATGCCCAGATCAACAAGAAGGTCTTTCTTAAACTATTGAAATTTCCACGAACTTGCACCTGCAAGCGATTGTCGCATGTTCCGCGCTACGAATTGAGGCGGCGCACCCAGATACGACTAGTGGCGGGCTTGCCTAGATGAACGGTTCGGCCCGCGATTCGCAGGGTCATGGTTTCATCGTACTCGCGGTTAAGCACTTCAACCTTGGTGGAAGGACGCAAATGTAGCCCATCAAGGAATTCCAGAAATTGCGCATCTTTTTCATACACGCACAGAACTTCAGCCTTGTCCGAGGCGCGAAGATCCGCGAGAGACAGCGCGCCCTGACGGCGAAGTTTTGAAATGCCTCCGTTCATCGGAACGCCGTGGGGGCAAGCTTTGGACTTTGCAAAACGTTTCAGCAGCAGCGCTTCGACTTCCGGCGAGATGGCATGTTCGAGGCGTTCGGCTTCATCGTGCGCTTTGACCCAGGAAAGACCAATGACGTCGGTGAGCAGCATCTCGGCCAACTGGTGTCGCAGAGAAAGCCTTTCGGCAACCTGGCGGCCTTTGCGGGTGAGATCGATTCGTCCGGAGCGCTCGACGCTGACGTGCCCGTGACGTTTCATTCGTTTCAGCGCGGCGGTGACTGCGGGTGGAGTGACCTGCAATTCCTCGGCCAGGCGCGCGCTTATGGGCGTCTGATTCTCTTCCAGCATTTCCCAAATGGCCTTCAGATAATCTTCCTGCGATACGCTGGTTTTCTCCCGCCGCAAACAATTCCTCCGGTGTCAACGCGCGGAAACGGACGAGGCTTCCTTGTCGCGGACGTTCACAAGATCCAAAAAATATTGATGCACAGCGGAATCAGAAGTAAGTTCCGGGTGAAATGTGGAGGCAAGTATATTCCCTTTTCGCACCAGTGTGGGTTTGCCGTCGTATTGGGCGAGGACCTCAACATCGGATCCAACACGTTCGATAATGGGAGCGCGGATAAAAACCATCTCAAGAGAGTTTTCGTGCGCGGGGAATTTGTTTGTACCGTAAACCACATCGCTGGCGAGCTGGCGCCCGTAAGCATTGCGCAGAACTGTCATATCGAGTAGACGTAAAGAATCCTGGTTTGGATTTTTTACTTCGGTGGCCAATAAAATGGCTCCCGCACATGTACCAAATACGGGATGTTCCTCGGCAGCAAATCTGCGAATCGATTCGAACAAGCCTTCTTCCTTAAGAAATTGCAATTGCGTGGTGCTTTCGCCGCCGGGAAGGATAAGTGCATCGCAGGAACTTAAATCCGCGGAGGTCCGTACTTCGATAGTCTCCGCGCCGAGAGAGTGCAGCATTTCGGCGTGTGCAGCAAAGTCGCCCTGAACCGAGAGGATGCCAACTTTCAATGAAAAACTCCTGAATTACCAGCCGCGCGTGGACAGCATGTCCTTCTGGTCCATCTGCCGGACATCAAGTCCTGGCATGGCTTCGCCCAATTCTTCGCAGGACTCGAGCACGATTTTCGCGTCCTCAAAGTGCGTAGTCGCTTTTACGACCGCTTTGGCGCGCGCTTCGGGATCGCTGGATTTGAAAATGCCTGAGCCAACGAAAACCGCCTCGGCGCCGAGACTGCGGACCAAAGCAGCGTCGGCTGGGGTCGCAATGCCGCCGGCGGAAAAATTCGGCACGGGAAGCTTTCCGGTTTTTGCAATTTGACGAATAAGATCAAGCGGAGCTCCAAGTTCTTTGGCTTCGCGCATCAACTCGTCATCACGCATGGTAGTCAATTTTTTCATCTGGCTGACGATGGTACGCATATGCCGGACAGCTTCAACAACGTTGCCGGAACCCGCCTCACCCTTGGTGCGAATCATGGCCGCGCCTTCGGCAATGCGGCGTAGAGCTTCACCCAGATTACGCGCGCCGCAAACAAAAGGGACGCGGTAGTCGTGCTTCCAAATATGATTTTCTTCGTCGGCGGGGGTAAGCACTTCGCTTTCGTCGATAAAATCAACTTCAAGCGCTTGCAAAACTTCTGCTTCGGAGAAGTGCCCGATGCGCACCTTGGCCATCACTGGAATCGTGACCGTTTTCATGATTTCGCGAATCACTTTGATGGATGCCATTCGCGCGACGCCGCCTTCTTTACGAATGTCCGAGGGCACGCGTTCGAGCGCCATAACCGCGCAAGCGCCAGCTTGCTCGGCAATACGAGCCTGGTCCGCGGTGGTGACATCCATGATCACGCCACCTTTAAGCATTTCCGCCAAACCGACTTTAACTCGCCATTCGTTGACGCTGGAATTTCCCGCGCCGTTTCCGCTTCCGTTCGCTTTGTTCGTTGCCATCTTCCTAGCTCCTCCGAAACTGAATCCTGTGATGATGACTGATGCCTGACTCTAGACGAGTGCGACGCGGCTGCGTTCCGCTCGCCGCACTCCGCGCTGGCGTTTACGCATTTCGACGCGCAACAATTCCGCGAGGATGCCAATGCCGTGCGCGATTTGTTTTTCGTTCAGCGCGGCAAAGCCAAGACGCAAGGTGTTGGGCATCGGCGATTGAACATAGAAATATCGTCCCGGCGCAAAGAGTACGCCGCGTTCGCGTGCGTGAATCAACAACTCGCTGGCGTCATACCCAGGCGGCAGCTCAACCCACAGGCACATGCCTCCTTCGGGACGATTCCACCGCACCTCGGGCGGCATGAATTTATGCAGCGCCTGATCAGCGGCAGCCAGCCGCGCCGCGTACACCTTGCGCATGCGTACGAGATGCTTGGCAAAAAGTCCGCGGCGAAGGAATTCCGCAAGTGTCGCTTGCGCGAGCTGATCGGTGTGCAGATCGGTGATTTGTTTAACGATGCGGAGGCGCTCGATGGCGGCGGCCGGCGCGACGATCCAGCCGACGCGAAGGCCCGGAAACGCTACTTTCGCGAAACTGTCGATGTGAATAACCAGGTTGGAACGGTCCAATTGTTTGAGCGAAGGGATGCGTTCTTCACGGGCGTGCAGTCGCGCGTAAATATGATCTTCGACAACCGGAATGCGATGTCGTGAGGCTAGTTCCAAAACTTTGCGGCGCGAAGACAGCGGCATCGAAACACCGGTGGGATTCTGAAAATCCGGGGTCAGTAAAATAAGCTTAACGCGATTTGCCGCGAGCGTGGCTTCCAGCGCTTCCAGATCGACGCCCAAAGAAGTGCCGGGTTCGGCGTGAGTGCGAACCGGGACGCCGAGGCATCGCGCACGAGCGACGTTGAAAATCGCCATAGCCCCAGGGTACGCGGGATTTTCTAGAATGACGCAATCGCCAGGCCGCACGAAAGCTTTGCTGATGAGATCAAGCGATTGCTGGCAGCCGTCGGTGATAAGAAGTGTGTCGTCCTTGGCGGCAATACCATCGCGGCGAAGCAATTCGAGCAATGCTTCTTTCAGCGGTGGGTAGCCGTCCGAAGGGCCGAGGTTGAGAACGTCGGTGCCTTCGCGGCGCAGCGCGGCATTGACGCAATTCTGCAACTCTTCAACAGGGAAATATTCCGGAGCTGGCCGGGCCATCACAAATGAGAGTGCATCTTCGGGAGCGCTGGCAGTCAGCCGGCTGAGAATTTCCTCCCCACGCTCGTCGGCAAAAAGCAGCTCCCAGCGGATGCCGTCAGTGCCGTCGAGAACAGCGGGAGCCGGCGGCGTAATCTTGAGACCGTTGCCGTTGCTACAAATGAATGTGCCGCGTCCGACGTGGCCTTGAATCAGCCCTTCGGATTCGAGCTCCGCGTAAGCATTGGCGACCGTGGTGCGATGCACGCCGAGCAGATTTGCCAATTCCCGGCTGGCAGGAATTCGGTCGCCATGACGAAGGTCGCCCGCATGGACCAGCGAGCGAAGCTGATCACGCAACTGTATGTAGAGAGGGACGTGGCTTTCCGGCTGGAGATGCAAAGGCAACATTGACTCTCACCTTGAGTCAATTGTAACAGACATTGGACTGGTGCAAGAGCCAATTTGTCTTTCTACTCTCGGCCTTGCTCGGCCTTGCCCGGTATTGACCAATGCGTTGAATAGAACTAAAAAGGCAGGCGCCGCGATCCGAAGAAAGGATGCGGGAAAGTTTTGTAAAAAAAAACGGAGGAGCAACCATGATGCTCGACTGGAAGGAATATCACAAAGAGCTGCTGGCGACGATCGGCCAAATCGCGACTCTGAGCCCGGACACCGTTCGCGGTTACAGTGTGCTAAGCGGGGCCGGGGCGAAAACAGGAAAGCTTGATGCCAAGACGCGCGAATTAATTGCATTGGCCGTGGCAGTAACCACCCGGTGCGACGGGTGCATCACCGTGCACACCGATGCTGCGATCAAACAGGGCGCGACGAAAGAGGAAATTGCCGAGACATTGGGCGTTGCCATAGCACTAAACGCCGGGGCCGCCCTGGTATTTTCGGCGCGCGTGATGGACGCTTACGCAGCCAACATTGCCAAGCCGTAGTCTTCAACAAATCAGGGACGGTAGCCGAGCCGTCCATTCTTTTCCCCCGCGACCAGATCGCGAATGCACAGGCGGGTCAGGTCGCTGTCATCACACTGGTAGATTTCCTTCAGCGGCAGATCCTCGTCCTGCACTTCGTATGACCCGGCGGCCATGTCCTCGGTGTCATCAGAGGACGAGGTGACAACCGGGCTGCCAGGGCGAACACGAATGCGAAACTGTCCAGAGGACGGCTCGTAATTTCCATAACTGAAGCAATGGTTGATGCAGGCTCGATCGGCAACGTGGCCGATGAACTCCATGCGCGAATCGGGCGGAGCAAAAATGGTGTTGAGCACTCGCGTACCCGGGGGCAAAGTCTTAACCAGCGCTTCGGCATTGGCTTCGAGCCGATTGAGGCGAGAAGTATCTTGATACAGGAAAAAGAAAAAAACCGTGGCCAAGCATGCCCAGCCCGCAAATAGCCATTTCTTTGGCGGGAGCGTCCCGATGACGCAGAGGCCGAAGATAGCGGAAATGATGGTGAGCCTCGAGACCAGCAGTCCTATCCAAGCACCGTCCGGCGTGGGGCGGAGATTTTGCGGCAATAACGAAGTTACTGCGACTGACACCAGATAGAATTCGAGGGCCAGGCGAAACTTTTTTCGATCGGTCAATTCCCTGCCCTGCCCAAAGAGCCCGGTCACGGCGAAAACGATCGCAACGAGAAAAGCGATCACAGCCAGAACAATATAACGGTTGGAGTACAAAATAAGTTGGTCTGCACCATTAAAAAGAATGAACGGCTGAGAGGGCCAGTCTGCTTGGTATTTGGGGTGGCGCGCGAGATACCAGCTCAGTGTTGCTACTAAACCGACGGCCATGACCGGTAAGAAAAAACGCGCTGGACGATGCAAGCGAGTGCTTAGAAATTTGTAGATAACCGTGCCTATAAGCCAAAGAAAACCAAGTGGATGCGCAAGAAGCACGAAAGGCATAAATAATGCTGCGAACAATTGATCACGATTGCGGCCGCGCCAAAAAAGAGCTAAAGCGAAAGACGCGAGACCGATCGAAAGGTAATAATTAAAGAACCCCATGTTGAAAACGTAGCCGTAGATGAGCATCGCAATGGCCGGGGTAATAACCCAGGGCGCTCTCCCCGTGATCGCGGTGATTAGAGAAAAGATTCCCCAAAAGAAAATAAGCACGCAGCAGCCAACCGCAATTTTTTCCGCAACGAGAAACCCAAACCAATTGCCAGCTTTGCTGAGGGCTAAGTCGAAAAGAATATTGTTCCACTGCGTGGAGAAATAGAGGCCAGGCGCTTGACCTTTTTCGATAAGTTGTGCGAGCCACGCGTTGTAAGTGTGACTTGCAAGGTCGCCCGCTTCGATGTGGCGGTGCCACAAGCAGGGTAAAATCATGGCGACAGAAACCACAATGATGCGCTGCCAAAAAGTCCTAAAAAAAGAAAATGCCGCAGAGAGCTGGGAATTTGGAGAATTATGCCTGGCGTTCGTGGACGCCAGCGGAGGCGCATGCTGCGATGAAATCACAAACTGAATTGTAGCTGAACTGTCTGGGAAACAGGCTACTTAGCGATTTGATTTTCGCCCAGGCGCTTGAGGCGGTCGCGGAGGCGGCGCTGCAGCGGAGTCGGCGTGTTGGGATTAAAGGCTACCAGGTACCACAACGGCTGGGTCTTGTCTTTGCTGAGATAAGTGAGCGTGGCGGCGTCGGCGTTCGGATGCCGCGCAACGTTTTCGCGAATGGCGCCGTAAGGATGGCGCGCCAGCTTGTTTAAAGTTTTTGCATTTGAACGAGGATGCTCGCTGATCAGGCGAAGCAAGTAAAAATCTTCTTCAGGCGCCTGCTTTATCAGTTTTTCGAGCATCTCGGGTTTGGCGTCGGCGCTGAGCACCAGGCCGATTTTTTCATCCCACGCGGTATTGATCTGGTTAAGTTCTCGCGTACGCGCGTGAATCAATTCCTCCATAACGCGCCGCTCCTGCTGCATTCGCGCGATGGGGAGTTCAGAAGCTTCCAGCGAATCTAGCACGCGCAAAAGATGCTGCCGCTCGCCAAAGACAATTTGCGAGGTTCGCGTAATACCCCCTTTTTCCTTTTCTTTATGCTGAACCAGGTCCGAACGTCGCATGTGTTGAGGCTCCAGGCGCCCGTTGAGGGCTGTTGCGGGCGTCAAACTCTTCACGCCAAGTCGGCAATTGCTCACTATCAAGACCGCCAAACTTTTATTACGTCTTCAAGGGATTATGTTCCGCCCGCGCAATACGGTAAAGTTTGACGCGTGACAGGTGTGCCCGATTTGCAACCCGCCTTGCGAAACGCTTCAGCGAAGTTTTGCGGAGGATCATTCCACTATGTCGGCATTTGAAGAGCACCAGCAAGAATTGGAGCAGTATGAACAGATGTTCGGCCGGGACCGTGGCAGACTCGCCGTATCACTCGACCGGCTGACAAATGCAATGGTCTTGGTGGGACAACATGGTGTCTATTGCACCAGCTTACGCAACCCCGCGGTGCCTGCAATGGATGTACGAATGGTAGTACAGGAGCTGGGAAGCGCGAAGGAATTGATACAAGCGGTGATGGAGGACATGCGAACGAAACGGGACAACAACGATCCGCCAAAATAAAGACACAAAGGCAATTATTTTCATCAAATCAAAAACGGATTGCTGTCGCGTTCTCTCCCAATGGTAGTTGCCGGCCCGTGTCCCGGATAAACAATCGTCTCGTCAGGCAATTCCATAAGTTTGCCGCGCAAGGACGCCAAGATCTGCTCCATTGAGCCTCCCCAAAGGTCCGTTCGCCCAATGCTTCCCGCAAAAAGCGTATCGCCCGCGAAAAGCTGTGGCACAGGAACGGTAACATTCGAAGGGTCTTTCGGCATATATAGGCAAACGCTCCCAGGTGTATGACCCGGAGTATGAATTACGCGAGCTTCGTACGAACCCCAGCGCAGTGGGTCGCCCTCCCGTAGGAGGTGGTCGATTTCGGCCATTTCCGGGGTCGGCATACCGAGGAACGCGGCTTGCTCATCTAATCCCTTATATAGCGGCAAGTCGTCGCGATGAATCATCACCGGCGCGCCAGTACATTGATGCAATCTACTGAGGCCGCCTACGTGATCGATATGCGCATGCGTGCTGATGATGGCTTTGACGGTAAGCTTGTGGCGCCCCAGAAGATCAAGGATGCGGCCAACTTCGTCGCCGGGATCAACGACAATCGCCTCTCGCGTGACTGGGTCACCCAGGATGGAGCAGTTACACTGAAGCATTCCCACGGGGATCTTGATATAGATCATTCCCGTTGAGGTTGCCTCGAATGCAGGTTTCGCCTCGGACATGAGATGAGTATAGCATTGCAGTAGAAAGCCCTATCGAGTACAGGATATGTTTCTAAAAGCAAGATTGTGAAATAGAGGAGAACAGTGGAAACGACGGCGTTACCAACCATTGATACACCGCTGGCCCATTTACACCGCGGCGTCAATGCCAGGATGGGGACGTGGTTCGGCTGTGCGTTGCCGGATGATTTCGGCGAATGGCGCACGGAATATTCGTTTGCCAGAGAAACTGTCGCGCTGATTGACAAGAATTATCGCGCGCACCTTTCGTTTATAGGCCCGGATCGCGGGCGTTATCTCAACGCCATTTTGACCAGCGACGTAAAAAATCTTCTAGAAAACCGCGGAACGGTTTCGCTGCTGTTGAATCCCCAGGGCCGCATTCTGGCAGAAGTCGAAACCTATGCGCTGCACGACAAATTATTCTGCGTGTCTTACGCCATGATTCGCGAGCGGCTTATCGCCTGGATGGATAAATACATCATCATGGACGACGTAACATTGACCGACGAGAGCGAGCAATATGCAACTCTGGCCCTGGAAGGACCGTTGGCAGCGGAGGCGGTTCAACAAGTTTCGGGAATCTCGCTGGCCGGAATGGCTGACTTGGAATCGCACGAAGCTTCGGTGGGAATCGTTCCCTGCAGAATCGTCAAGCGATCGCCAAGGGGAGTCGCTGGAGCAGAATTTATAACGAATCGCGCCAGCGCTGAAACATTGTGGCGTTTGTTAAGTGAAGTTGTAACAAAGCACGGCGGCGGAGCGATGGGCTACGCAGCGCTTAACGCTTTGCGGCTGGAACAGGGCATACCATGGTTCGGCTACGACTTCGGCGAAAAGCAGATTCCTCACGAGGCTGGCCTGCAAGACAGCCACATCAGCTATACCAAGGGATGCTACACCGGTCAGGAGATCGTGGAACGCGTGCGTTCGCGCGGGCAAACCAATCGTGTGCGCGTGCTTATGAAATTTGCAGGCACAGCGCCGGAATCGGGCACCGTGTTCCTTGCTCAAGAAAAAGAAGTGGGATATGTGACGCGCGCAGGATTTTCCCCGGAACTACAAACCAATATCGGTATGAGCTACGTGCGGAGAGAGAAAAGTACTGTAGGCAGCGAGCTCAACTATGCCGGTGGAAGCGCAACTGTTATAGAACCTCCGCTGCATTCGTAGGCGCTACGGTTTAGTTCTTCTTGTAGACCCGTACGTAATCGATAAGCATGGTTTGCGGGAAAATACCGTTATCCGGCGATCCCGGCCAATCGCCTCCCACCGCCACATTCAAAATAATAAAGAAGGGATGATCGAATACCCATTTTCCGCCCGCGGGCCATTGACTGGAATTGAAGGTGGCATACGGGTTCGCATCAACATAGAAGCGCACGACGGTCGGATCCCACTCCACGGCGTACAGATGAAAATCATCAGAAAAATTCTGCCCCGCTGGCAATGCAAATGTGGAAGTCAGATCGCTTGTCGACGCAGTAGTACTCGGTCCATGCAATGAGCCATGCACCATGCCGGGCTCCTTGCCAATATTTTCCATGATGTCGATTTCACCGCACTTCGGCCAGCCAATCATGCCGATATCGTTGCCGAGCATCCAGAAAGCCGGCCAAATTCCCTGCCCTTTCGGAATTTTGATCCGCGCCTCAAATCGGCCATACGCCTGCGCGAACAACCCTTGCGTCTTCAACCGCGCCGACGTGTAATTTCTCGTTACACCGCCGGGCCCGGTGTAATTTTCCTTTAGCGCGGTGATCACTAGATTTCCGTCTTGAATTTGCGCGTTCTGTGGCCGACTTGTGTAGTACTCCAACTCGTTGTTACCCCAACCATCGCCACCCGCGTCGTAAACCCATTTCGAAGTGTCAGGCTGCGAACCGTTCGCAGTGTTGAACTCGTCGCTCCAAACCAGGGTGTAGCCACTGCCGCCGGGAGGCGGTGGCGGAGCCGTAGCCCCACCATTACAACTGAGCAAAAATAAGGAAAAGGTACACAGCGAGGTAATAGCAGAAAACTTAATTCGCTTCATCCTGAGCAGTCTCCCGTTACGAAAGCAATCTTGAGCACAGGCGGCGATTAATCAAGATTTAACGCGCGCTTGAACGAACCTTTTTCGCTATCGATCTTTTTTTGCAGTTGCAGGATGGAATATAGCAGCGCTTCCGGCCGTGGAGGACACCCGGGCACGTAAACGTCGACGGGCAACACCTGGTTACAACCTTGCACGATCGCGTAATTGTTGAAAACGCCGCCAGACGTCGCGCAGGCTCCCATGGAAATGACCCATTTGGGTTCGGGCATTTGATCGTAAAGTTGGCGTATCACCGGAGCCATTTTTTGTGAAAGGCGGCCGGCGACAATCATAAGGTCTGCCTGACGCGGGGACGGGCGGAAGACTTCAGCGCCAAAACGTGCGACGTCGAAACGCGCCGCGGCCATGGACATCATTTCGATGGCGCAGCAGGCCAGGCCAAAGCCCAGCGGCCAGATAGAACTCTTGCGCGCCCAGTTCACGGCTTTATCCAGTTGCGTGAAAATAATGCCTTCATCCTCAAGTAAGCTGCCAAAATCATCAGGCTTGGTGAGGGTAACGTGTTTACCTAGCAAGGTGCTCATGAGGCCTCGTACAACTCTATTCTGTCACAAACGTGAACGGTAACAAAATCGTCGGCTAAACAGAAAGAACAACTTTGCCGAACTGCGAACCGGCTTCCAGGTACCTGTGAGCGGCAGCTGCTTCCGAAAGGGGAAATACGCGGTCGACGACCGGTTTCAGACGCCCCGCGGCGACAAGCTTCATCACTGTGAGGAGTTCAGACTTGGTGCCCATATAAGACCCCAGAAGGGATAGCTGGCGGCTGAAGAGGAAGCGAAGGTCAATTTTGGCATCGTAGCCGGTCGTGGCCCCGCAGGTGACCAAGCGGCCTTGCGGCGCAAGGCTTGCGAGGCTTTCATCCCATGTTGCGGTGCCGACGTGTTCGAACACAATATCGACGCCACGCTTGTTGGTGATTCGCCGGACTTCATCGCGAATTTTCTGCGATTTGTGATTGATGACGAAGTCTGCTCCGAGCTGTCGGGCTTTACCAAGTTTTTGCTCCGAACCAGCCGTACTAATGACGCGCGCGCCAAAAAACTTTGCGATTTGGATCGCGGCCGAGCCCACTCCGCTGCCCGCGCCGAGAATCAGCACGTCCTCGCCCGGCTGAATTTGCGCTCGTTTGACTAGCATGTGCCATGCAGTTTGAAAGACTAATGGGACCGCGGCGGCTTCTTCGAAGGATAGATTTTCTGGATACGGAAGGCAATTGACCTCCGGCGCGCGCACGAACTCCGCGCAGCCGCCGTCAATCAAGTAACCAAGATTGGTGTATTGGCGGCAGCCATTGTCGTTGCCCGCGAGGCACGCCGCGCATTTTCCGCATGTAACTCCGGGGATCAGCACAGCCTTTTGGCCCACCTTGACCGTGGTGACAATTGCCCCGACTTGCGCAATTTCACCGGCAATGTCGCTACCGGGAATATGTGGCAGCGGAATGTTGATCCCCGGGAGACCGCGGCGAACCCAGATATCAAGATAGTTGAGCGCGCAGGCTTTCACGCGCACCAAAACTTCGTGCGGAAGGATAACTGGACCGGGGGCTTCCGTATATTGCAGCACTTCAGGACCACCATGCCGCTCGAACCGAATTGCCTTCATCAAGACTCCACGCTGGATGCGAAGGCAAAATAACATTGCGTTGCAGGCATGTCCAGAAAGGTCGCGTTGACAGAGGGCCGAGGTGCGCCGTAGGCTGAGGGCTCGGAAAGAGCGCGGCCAGAGGTGGTGCGCCAAAAACAAATATGGACTTATTTGAAGAAATTGTAAGAATGAGGCGCGCGGGACAACGCGGCGCGCTGGCTACTATCGTGCACACCGATGGTTCGATTCCCAGTTATGAAAGTTCGCGAATGCTGGTACGCGAAGACGGCTCGATGGTTGGAACCGTGGGTGGCGGATGTGTAGAGGCCGACGTATGGGCGGCGGCGAAAGAAGTGATGCTGAAAGAGAAGCCCCGCAAAATGGTCTTTCATCTGAACAACGAAGCAAGTTATGAAAATGGCCTGATTTGCGGTGGCACCCTAGAGATATTTGTGGAACCAATTTTGCCGCAGCCAGTGGCTTATCTTTTTGGCGGCGGCCATATTTCGATGTCGCTTGCACGCGCCATCGCGGACGCAGGATTTGGTGTAGCGGTAATTGACGATCGTGAAGCATTTGCCAATAGAGAGCGCTTTCCGATGGCGCAGGAAATTTTCACCAGTTATGAGCATGCGTTTGAAACCATTCGTCCGAATGCTGCGAGTTATCTGATGATCGTCACTCGTGGGCATAAGGAAGACATGCGGGTGTTGAGTTGGGCGGTCCGCACGGAAGCCCGCTACGTGGGCATGATCGGAAGCAAACGCAAAGTGCTGTCCGTGTATCGTGCGCTCGAAAAAGAAGGGTACCGCCCAGAAGAATTCGACCGCGTGTACGCCCCGATGGGTTTGGAGATTGGCGCGCTGTCGCCGGACGAGATTGCTGTCAGCATTGCGGCTGAGTTAATTGCCGTGCGACGCAAAGCGCAAGGCGCGGCGCACAAGAAAATTCAACTTGAAGCGCGCATGGGGATGGAAACTTTGTAGGAAATTTTTATGCTTGCCGCCGTTATTCTCTCGGGCGGTGCGTCCACCCGGATGGGCTCGCCGAAAGCATTGCTTCCTTATCAAGGACGCCCGTTTCTTGACCACTTGCTCGAAATCACCAGGCATCCAAAAATCGGAGTTCGGCGCGTGGTGCTTGGACCGCATGCGGAGTCTATCGCCCGTGAGACAAAACTGGCGGCTGACGAAATTGTAATCAACCAAGACTGGCAAAAAGGGCAGCTGAGTTCGATTCATGCCGCATTGCGCAGTTTGCCTTCGGATGTGGATGGAATTTTGCTTTGCCTGATCGATCATCCACTGATCAGTGGGGATCTGATAACGGAGCTGATTCAAGCGTTTTATTCGACCAACGCCGCTGTCGTTCTTCCGGTATTCCAAGGCAAGCGTGGGCACCCGGTCATTTTTTCGGCGAAAACATTCGATGAACTGCTGGCCGCGCCGCTGCACGAGGGCGCGCGGACTGTAGTTTGGGCGCATGCCAACGATCTCGTGCAGGTGGCTACAACCGAAGAGGGTTGCGTATTGAATTTAAATGATCCTGAAACACTGGCGCGAGCGACGAAGGAACCTCGCTAAGCACTATCGCGCGTGGACTTGTTGAAAAAGTTGCGACAACGCTTCAATAGCCAAATCCGCGGCGTGGAATGACGCGGCGGGCAGGCCGCCCAGGTTCTGCGACAGGCGCTCCGCCGTAATTCCGGCAGTTTCTGCCCTCGATTTATCCGCGATTAATTCGGTGAGCAACGAAGCGCAAGCGATGGCCGCTGTGCAGCCCCTACATAAGAAACGAATTTCCATGATGCGTGCATTTTCGATCCGCGCGGAGAGCTTCAGCA
Organism: Candidatus Dormiibacterota bacterium; assembly: GCA_035602385.1. Taxonomy (GTDB): domain Bacteria; phylum Acidobacteriota; class Terriglobia; order Acidiferrales; family UBA7541; genus Acidiferrum. Next base: position 47,217 of record DATNME010000019.1, on the reverse strand, counting down.
CATCGCCGCAAACAGGATTGGTTACTTCCACGATTGCATTCGCGTCGTGAAGTTCACCAGCGTTTCGCGGATTCTGAAAGTGATCCAGCAAAGCTTCTGAATATTTTCCAACTTCATTCCTGGTCAGCATTAGGCTACTTTTTCGCCGGAAGGTATTTTTTCTTCACGGACGCGACAACCACGTAATTGGGATCAACCATCTCGTTCAAATGGAGTTTGCCTACCTTCGAGAGTAATTCGTACGCGTCGAGCTCCGAAAGGCCATAATCGCGATGGATCCAGCCAACCAGCTCAGTGTATGCAATGCGCACAGCGTCGTCCACCGGGCGATAGATACCCGTAGTCATGATTTCTTTTTCATTTTCCAAACGTGGCCAACCGGTTTGTTTGCCCTTTATAATGTCGACCTGCAAACGCACACGCATCGGCACTTCTATCGCGCTCCCTGCGATTTCGCCGTCGCCCATAGCCGCGTGACCATCTCCAAAGTAAAGCAATGCTCCGATCACGTTGACCGGCAGATACAGAGGATTTCCGGCGCTAACCTCGGGCGAATCCATATTGCCGCCAAACTCCGCAGGAACAATGGAACTCCGCGCTTCTCCATTCGCCGGGGCCACTCCAATACAACCCAAAAAGGGATGCAGCGGAATTCTCACCTTATAACTGGAGTCCAGCGCCTGAAATGTCGCGGTGTTGTCGTTATGGTTGATCGGATAAAACCAGACACGCTCCGGGAGCGGCTTGTGTTCCAGCATCGGAGTGTAATGCGTGGAATTGATCGCGCCAAAACCAGGAGAAAATGTGCCCACGCCCTGATTGCTGTCCACTTGCAGATCCAAAATATGCACGACCAGTGTGTCTCCGGGTTCCGCACCTTCGATAAAAAATGGCCCCGTAAGCGGGTTGTCGCCTTTCGCCATAGCGCCGGTGTCGCCCGGCTTCTGAATTCCATTTCCAAAACAATCAAGCGAATTCGCCTCAAGAATATTGCCGGGCTTCAGTCTTGCGACTGGGGGCGCCACACCAAAAACAAATTTCACGTTGTCATTGGTGGCCTGATAGCGAACAGTCCCGGAAGCCGCAGAATTCGTTTGAGCGCTCACAGGTAAAGCCCCGACGAGAAATAGAAATGCACTAAAAAAGCGCATGAGAACCTCCTTGAAATCGAAACGGAAGTGCAACACAGCTCAGCGGTGGAGTCAACACATGCCCTATTCTGGAATTGTAATCAACGTTTGGTATGCTCGTTAAACTAGTAGCAGAAGAGGGAGCGATGAAGATTGTGGTGGTTGTAGCAGTAATCGAGCGCGCGGATCGACGACTCCTTATCGGGCAGCGCAGGAAGGAAGACACTTCACCACTGAAGTGGGAATTTCCCGGTGGAAAGATGGAACAAGGCGAATCACCGGAAAGCGCATTGGCCAGGGAGCTAAAAGAAGAGCTGGGCGCAACCCTGATACGAAGCGTGGAAATCGGACGGGTAAATCACAGCTACGCCGAGTCGTCTACAGAACTGGAAATTCGCTTTTTTGCGGCGGCGATTGCGGAAACCGATGTCGTCCCGCAAGCCTTCGAAGCTGTCGCGTGGGTGCTGCCCAAGGAATTGGGTGAATATAATTTTTTGGCGGCGAATCGCGGATTGATCGCCCAACTGGCGACCGGAAAAATCAAACCCGGTGAAATGATCGCCGAGCCGGCTTGAAAAACGTTTTGGCCGTCGCGAATCAATTGTCAGGCGGTAACTGGATTGGGCTTATCTGGATTGATGCCCAAATCCTTGATGGCTTTTTCCACCACACTGCGTTCGATCTGACCTTCTTGCATCAGTTCGTGCAGTGTAGCCAGCACGATAAACTTTGAATCTACTTCAAAGAAATCGCGCAACGCCGACCGCCCTTCGCTGCGACCGAAACCATCCGTCCCAAGGCTCGCGAGGCGGCGCGGCATCCATCTACTGATCATGTTGGGAAGGGTCTTCAAATAGTCGGTAGCCGCAACGAGAACGCCCGGCGCATCGGCCAGGCATTGCGAAACGTACGGCACGCGCGGCTTATTCCCGGGATGCAATCGATTGACGCGCTCGGCTTCGATGCCATCGGTATACAGCGCTTTATAACTGGTGATGCTCCACACATCCGCGGCAACTCCATATTTTTGCTCGAGAACTTCCTGCGCGCGAAGCACTTCGTTGAGGATCGCGCCGCTTCCAAAAAGCTGTGCCCGCAACTTAGATTTCTTGTCAGCCGAAGCACGGAAGCGATACATACCTTTCAGAATGCCCTCTTTCACATCGCCGGGCATCGCGGGCATGGCATAAGGTTCGTTCATTACCGTGATGTAGTAAAAAATATTCTCGCCGTCCTTGTACATGCGGCGGATGCCATCCTGAATAATTACCGCTATCTCGTAGGCGAACGCCGGATCGTACGCCAGCAAATTTGGGACCGGCAAAGCCAGCACGTGGCTGTTGCCGTCCTGGTGCTGCAATCCCTCGCCGGAAAGCGTGGTGCGTCCGGATGTTCCGCCAAGCAGGAATCCGCGCGTGCGCATGTCCGCAGCGGCCCAAATGAAATCCGCGATCCGCTGGAAACCGAACATGGAGTAATAAATGAAAAATGGAATGGTGTTGATGCCGTGTGTCGCGTAGGCAGAACCTGCCGCGATGAATGACGCCATCGATCCAGCTTCAGTAATTCCCTCTTCAAGAATCTGGCCGTCTTTGGCTTCCTTATAATAGAGCAGCGTGTTCACATCAACCGGTTCGTAGCGTTGTCCAACGCTGGAATAAATTCCCACGGTCCGGAACAGCGACTCCATGCCGAAAGTGCGCGCTTCGTCGGGAACGATCGGCACAACCAGCTTGCCGATTTCCTCATCCTTAAGCATTTTCCGTAGCATGCCCACGAAGGCCATAGTTGTGGACACTTCACGGCTGTCACTGCCGTCGAAAAATTCCCTGAATAATTCGTCGTGGTTGGCAACCAGCGGTTTAGAGCGGACCTTACGCGTCGGAACGTAACCACCCAGTGCTTCACGGCGCGCTCGCAAATATTGCAATTCCTCGCTGTCTTCCGCGGGCCTGTAAAAGGGCACCTCGATGCAATCCTCGTCATTCAGCGGTATTCCGAAACGCGACCGAAATTCGCGCAGCTCGTCTTCGTTCAATTTTTTCTGCTGGTGCGTAACGTTTTTTCCTTCACCAGCCTCGCCTAAACCGTATCCTTTAATAGTTCGCGCCAGAATCACCGTCGGCCGCCCCTTGAACTCAACCGCCGCCTTGTACGCCGCATAAACTTTGCGTGGATCGTGCCCCCCAAGCCGCAAACGCCGTAACGCCTCATCCGGCAATGGCTCAACAAGTTTCAGCAACCGCGAGTCGCCTCCAAAAAAATGTTCTCGAACATACGCGCCCGAAGAGACCACCAGCTTCTGGTATTCGCCATCCACCAGTTCGCCCATTCGTTTGACCAGCAGGCCTTCGGTGTCGCGCTCAAGTATGGGATCCCACTCGCTGCCCCAGAACACTTTGATTACGTTCCAGCCGGCGCCCCGGAAAGCGGATTCCAGTTCCTGAATGATCTGACCATTCCCACGGACCGGTCCGTCAAGGCGCTGCAAATTGCAATTCACCACGAAAATTAAGTTATCCAATTTTTCGCGGGCCGCCAGCGTGATTGCTCCCAGCGATTCCGGTTCGTCTGTTTCTCCGTCGCCCAGGAACGCCCACACCTTGGCGTCAGTAACAGGGATCAACCCACGATTTTCGAGATAACGGTTGTAGCGTGCCTGATAAATCGCCATGAGCGGACTGAGGCCCATGGACACTGTCGGGTATTCCCAAAAATCTGGCATCAGCCACGGATGAGGATAAGAAGAAAGGCCGCCGCCCGGTTTCAGCTCACGCCGAAAATTTTCGAGCTGCTGCGCACTCAGGCGACCTTCAAGAAATGCTCGCGCGTAAATTCCCGGAGAGGCATGGCCCTGCATGTACACGGTATCGCCGACGAAATTCTCGGTACGTCCGCGAAAGAAATGATTGAAACCCACTTCGTACAATGTGGCCGCCGACGCATAAGTGGAAATGTGCCCGCCGATATTGTGCTCGACGCGATTTGCACGAACCACCATGGCGAGCGCGTTCCATCGAATCAGACTCTTGATTCGCCGTTCGAGTTCCTGATCGCCGGGGAACAGTGGCTCCAGCCGAACCGGAATGGTATTTGCGTAAGGAGTGTTCGCGGAGAACGGCAAGTCAATCCCGGCGACGGTGGCGTGCGCGCGAAGGCGCTCCAGAATTTCCGTGGCCACTTCAGCGCCATTCGATTCCAAGACGGAATCAAGAGACTCCAGCCATTCGTGTAGTCCGGCATCTTCCATGCCTTGCGTTTTTACGTATGTATCGTTGTTCATAACTTCGGTAGGTCCCCTTTTGGGATTGCTTCGCGATAATCGCCCGGCGCAAAAAACTTATGTTCGCGATAAGAAGAATAGAATACACCGCCGCGCCAAACTCTGCACCCATCAAACAAAAGCCTGTAGCTGCCTGTCCTTTGAAAGCCGTCAGAGAACGCGACCGCCATCAATGATCAAAACCTGTCCGGTCATGAACTCCGAGCGAATCAGAAACAAAACAGCGTCGGCAATCTCCGCGGGCGTGCCGGTACGGCCAAGCGGCGCTCGGCGCGCAAAATCTATTTCCCAATTTTTCGGGTCGCCAGACATGGTGATGGTTCCGGGCGCGATGGCGTTTACGCGCACATCCGGCGCCAACGCTTTAGCGAGGCCTTTCGTTAAATGGATAACGCCGGCCTTGGCTATGGAGTGCGGCAGGAAATCGGCCCAGGCCAGGATGCCTCCCATGTCCGACATATTGATGATGACCCCCCTTGATTCCTTCAACAAGGGAGCCGCAGCCTGCGAGCAAAAAAACGGCCCCTTCAAATTGGTATCCAGGGATGCATCCCAGACTTCTTCTGTCGTGGCAGCAAAATCGGTCTGAATAAAGTTCGCCGCGCTATTCACCAGAATGTCCAGACGCCCAAACTGGTTTGCCGCCTTGGCGAAAAGTTCTCTGATGGCGGATAAATTGGTGAGGTCAGCCTGAATGGCTACCGCGCGACGACCGAAACTTTCCAGTTCCGCAACTGTCGCGTGTGCTTCTGATTCGGACTGGCCGTAGTGAACTACCAGGTCGGCGCCCTCTCGCCCAAGTCGAAGCGCGATAGCTCGTCCTAATCGCTTCGCGCCTCCAGTGACCAGCGCGACGCGTCCAGCAAGCGGCAAATTATTTTCCGTAGAAGAAGTCACGACAAAACTCTCTGGGCAATCTCGTTCCCGCACTCAGTACGACGTCACAAGGTGAACGAGGGTGCGCAGGCCCACGCCGGTCGGTCCCTTTGCCAGCCACGGCTTCGCGTCATCGTTCCACGCGGTCCCCGCAATATCCAGATGAATCCACGGAGTGTCGCCCGCAAATTCTCGAATGAACATCGCTCCAGTGATCGCCCCGCCGCCTTTACCGCTGCCGATATTTTGAATGTCCGCAAAACTTCCCTTAATAAACTCGCGATATTCGTCGTCCATGGGCATCTGCCACATTTTTTCACCGGCGGCTTTGGCGCTTGCCAATAATTTGTCGGTAAAAGCTTGATCGGTGCCAAAAACGCCGACGTTAACGTTCGCCAGCGCCACAACGATTGCGCCAGTAAGCGTCGCTGCATCGATCAAATGCGTAGCGCCAAGCTGTTTCGCGTAATGAATGCCGTCCGCCAGAATCAGCCGGCCTTCCGCATCCGTATTAAGCACCTCAATCGTTTTGCCGGACATCGCCGTCTGAATATCCCCGGGCTTTTGCGCTTTGCCTCCGGGCATATTTTCCGTGGCGGGCACGATACAAATCACTTTTACGCCGGGTTTCAGCGCCGCAAGTGCTCGCATCACACCAAGCATCGTGGCCCCACCGGCCATGTCGTACTTCATCTTTTCCATTCCGTCGGCCGGCTTGATGGAAATTCCGCCAGTATCAAATGTAACGGCTTTGCCGACTAGCCCGATAACTGGCGCGCCCGGCTTTACCATTTCCGGTGTGTACGTCAGCACCAGCATCCGCGGTGGCTCCACGCTTCCCTGCGCCACGCTGAGCAACGCGCCCATTTTTAATTCGGCAATCCTTTTTTCGTCGAGTACCTCGATGGCCAATCCCGCTTCTTTGGCCATGGCCACGGCTTTTTCAGCCAAAATCTGCGGCGTAAGTTTGTTCGACGGCTCATTCACCAGGTCTCGCGCAAAATTTTGCGAGTCCGCAATGGCGCGACCACAATTCAATCCTTTTTCAGCCGAAGATTTGTCCTCCTCGGAAAATCCCGCAATCGAAATATTTTCCAAGCTCTTGTCGTTCTTTCTATCAGTTTTATATTTGTCGGTTTCGAACGCCGCCGTAATTACGCCTTCTGCTATGGCTTGGGCGCTCTCCTCCGGCGCGCTGTCTTCCCGCACCAGGAAAACAGCGTTTTTCACGGATCGCGATTTCAAGTAACGCAGCGCAGCTCCCGCTACTTTTCTCAGCACCGCGCTATTAAATTGTTCTCGCTTCCCGCCGCCAACAATCAGCAATCTCGCGGCGGACATACCAGCGGGCGCGTGCACCAGCGTCATTTCCAACGTTTTGCCGGTAAGCTCCCCACTTTGCGAAAGTTTGCCGAGCAGCCCTTTCGCGAACTTGTCCAGCTCCGCGATGCGGCCCTGCACACCCGGCTCTTCGAATGCGTAAGTAACCAAAGCTTCCGTCTCGATGGTCTCGAACGGTTTTGTTTCCAACGTGATTTGCATATTTCTGCTATCGCCTCCGATTGCGATACATTGCCTCGTTCACATCTTTGCGGGCTTCCTTGGTGCGCTCGTCCTGGCGGCGGTCCCACGACTTTTTGCCCTGTGCCAGTGCGATTTCCACTTTGGCGATGCCCTTGCGAAAATAAATCTTTAATGGGATTACCGTCAGGCCCTTGGCTTCGGTGCGCCCCGAAAATTTGCGAATTTCCCGCTTGTGCAGCAATAGCTTGCGCGTACCGAGCGGCTCATGATTCCAGGGGCCCCCGGCAAGATATTGCGCGATGTGCGCATTCACCAGGAATGCTCCGGAACCTCTAAAATCCACATACGCGTCCCGGATATTCGCTTTCCCTTCGCGCAGAGCCTTCACTTCCGTGCCGTGCAGCACCAACCCGGCCTCAATCTTTTCAAGAATATGATAGTTGTAAGAAGCCGCGCGATTTTGTGCGACGATTTCCTCCTTGGCGTCTTTCTCCTTGGAGTCCTTGGACTTCCCTGCTTTTGGCGGCGGCTGCTTGGTCACGGCATACCATCATACCTGAGCGCGGTATGAAATCTCATTCGTACGGGCATTGCCCAATATTAGACAGCCAACCTTCCTTTGCTTGAGGTGTTCTAACGTCCAATGTTAGACTGCGTTAGCAAGTCCTACGCTGCCAGCCGTTTGTCGAGGGTTTCGGAGAGTTCATGAACCGTTTGAGGAGTCTAGTTCTGTGCGTGGGCATCACTATACTCGCTGCGGGTTGCCCAAAAGCTCATACCGACTACAACCTGGGCAAAAAAGCGGAGAGCGTCCAGGATTTCGACGCCGCCTTCGAATATTATCTCAAAGCCCTGAAATCCGAGCCTTACAACGCCAATTACAAGATTAAATTGAATCAGGCGCGCTTTGAGGCAGGCCAGGCTCACGTCAAAAAGGCGCAGAAACTGCGGGAAGCCGGTGACTTGCAGGGCGCTGTATCGGAAATCCAGCGCGCTCAGGTGATCGATCCTTCCAGCCCCATCGTTGACCAGGAACTGCGCAGACTACTGGAACTTATCGCCGAAAAAAGTCGCGCCGCCGATGCCGCCGCTGAGCCTGAAGTCGATCCCAACCAGCCCGCTCTCGCGTCCATGCCGCCGGAACTCAAACCCCTGTCGCAAGCTCCGATCAATTTAAATATGACCAATGACGCCAAAATCGTCTTCGACACCATCGCCAAGCTCGCGGGATTGACGGTGATTTATGATCCTGAATTTCCGGCGCGCCGCGTCTCTGCGAATCTCAGCAATTTGACTTTGCAGCAAGCGCTGGACATCGTGGCACTAGAGAGCAAGGCGGTCTGGAAGCCGGTTACGGAAAATATTATTTTCGTGTACCCCGATCAGGCGCAAAAACGCCGCGAAAATGAAGAGCAGGTCGTTCGAACTTTTTATTTAAGCAACACCGTGCAACCGCAAGATCTCACTGAAATCGTGACCGGCCTTCGCCAGTTGCTTGATTTAAAGCGCATCCAGCAGGTCAACGGACAAAATGCCATCGTGGTTCGCGACACGCCGGACAAATTGCTATTGGCGGAAAAGGTTATTCGCGATATCGACAAAGCCAAGCCCGAGGTAATCATTCAGGTGGAAGTTTTGCAGGCGCGCACTGACCGCCTTCGCGATTTGGGCATTTTACCCGGGCAACGTGCTTCTCTGACCTTTGCCCCTTCCGCAGCGACCACAACAGCGGGCTCGGGCACAACGCCACCAGCCACCTTGCCGTTGAACCGTCTAAGACATCTGAGTACCAAGGATTACAACATCACCTTGCCGGGCGCCGCGGCGAGCGCGGTTCTCACCGATACTTACACAAAAATTATTCAGAATCCCGAGATACGCGCCATCGACGGTCAACCCGCCAAGCTTCGCGTAGGCGACCGCGTGCCCATTGCCACCGGAAGTTTTCAGGCCGGCGTTGGCGTGGGAACTTCCAGCATCAACCCCCTGGTGAACACCCAGTTCACTTATCAGGACGTGGGCGTGAACGTAGACATAACTCCACGCGTGCACCCGAATCGCGAAATCAGCATGAAGGTGATGATCGAAGTTTCTTCCGTTACCGGACACTCCCTGATTGGCGGAATTGATCAGCCTATTATCAGCCAGCGAAAAATCGAGCACGACATTCGCCTCAAAGAGGGAGAAGTGAATATTCTGGGGGGTTTGATCGAGCGCACCGACACCAAATCAATAAACGGGTGGCCGGGCTTGGCCAAGATTCCCTTTATGCGCTACTTCTTTTCCGAAGACAACACTGACCATCAGGAAAACGAAGTGTTGATCGTTCTTACGCCGCGCATCGTGCGCATGCCGGATTGGACCAAGGCAAATTTGCGGCCGCTTTATTCCGGCTCGGAAACGAATATCCAGGTCAGGCGCGACGTGGACGTGCGAACGCCGGGTGCAACCCCGCCGTCCGCAACACAAAATCCTAAAATGCCGCAAACGCCTCCCGCCGGTACTGCGCCGCAAGTTCCGGGTGCCCCCACTGCTCCACGTTTGCATTTCGAGCCGCAAACCCTCAATTTAAAGCCCGGTCAGACCGCGGTTGTTGGAATCGTCGTGGACAACGTCACTGACTTGTTCTCCATCCCGTTGCTGGTGCAATACAATCCCGCGGTAGTCAGCATCGAAGAAGTGCAACACGGCGGATTTTTGTCCGGCGGAACCCAAGAGATCGCCATCGTTCAGCGCGTGGATAAAGAACATGGGCAAGCCATCATTTCCGCCACGCGGCAGCCCAATACGCCGGGCGTTAATGGCACCGGTACGTTGCTTGGTCTCGTAATTAAAGGAATAGCGCCAGGAAATTCAAACTTAACCATCGTGCAGGTCAACGCCAAAGATTCGCAGCAGAAGGCCATTCCGCTCATGACTGGCGAGGCAACGCTGCAAGTGCAACCGTAGTCGTATACTAGAGTCGAGATGCGCCGCCCCAAAACAGCTCGTTATCCAGCTCGTCAGCTTTCTGCTCAAGCAGGCATGACCCTTCTCGAGTTGATCATGGCCGCATTCATTTTAGCGATTCTGTCTTCAGCCGCCATTCCTATCGCGCGGTTCAGCATTATTCGGCAAAAAGAAAGAGAGCTTCGCCTGGACCTGCGCGAAATGCGAACCGCCATCGACAATTACAAGGATAAAGCCGACAAGAATCTCATACGCGTCGAGGTGGGCAGCGAAGGCTATCCGCCCGACCTAAAAACTCTTGTCGATGGCGTGAAAATCGGTGCTGGCGATAGAAAAGTCAGATTCCTTCGCAAAATTCCCGCCGATCCAATGACCGGCCGCGCCGATTGGGGATTGCGCGCCGTGCAGGACGATCCAGATTCACGCAGTTGGGGTGGCGGCAACGTCTTCGACGTATACTCAAAGTCGACGGCCACCGCGTCCGACAACACTCAGTACGCGGATTGGTAATCGACACTAATGCTCATGAACAGACTGCAATTTAAATTGCGCCAATTTCAGCAGCGAGCCGGCAGCCCGTCACCTGGCCGTAGCCTCGGCGGCTTTACCGTTCTTGAGCTGATGATCGTGATGACCATCATGTTGATTTTGATTGGCGTGGCGGTGGGCAACTACCAGCGTACCATCAAGATCGCTCGTGAGTCGCGCCTGAAGCATGACCTTCAAGTTATGCGCGTGGCCATCGACAATTACACCCTCGACAAACAAACCGCGCCGCAATCCCTGCAAGACCTGGTCGATGCTCATTATTTGCGTACCCTCCCCGTGGACCCCATCACCGGGGCAGCCGACTGGGTTCCTCACCAGGGAGATACCGTCCTGAGTCCCGATCAAACCGGCACCGGTCTCGATGACGTGCATTCGAACTCCGAGCAAGTCTCCACGGAAGGCACACCCTACAACACGTGGTGACCCTTTTTACCGCTTGGACATCTTAATATTACCACTTGACAAACTACTCTTTTTGCTACAATCACTATCATCCAATCGTACGTACCGCCAGCGCCTCACTGCCGCCTACAACCCCTTTAGAATCCGCACTTCGTAAGTATTCATTCCAATCAACTTCAAGTCCTTTATATTCCGCACTTATGAAAAAGGGGGAGGGGGGTACGTTTTATTAGACTCAGCTAAAAAATGTCACTTGGCGAACTTTTCAACTCAAAAACGATATCCTCGATCAGTACAGCAACTAATTCTCCGTCACAATGTGGACGAAAAAAAACGACTCAGGATTGGAGCATCCTAAGCCGTGGTATCTAAACTAGAAGAATGGTTGCGGGGGTCAGATTTGAACTGACGACCTTCGGGTTATGAGCCGGATAAAATACTAGCCCGTCTTTGCCTCTCAACGACTTACGTATATGTTGATCGACCTATTTCACTGGTGTTCTTCGGTAGTTTGTTCCCAATTTGTTCTCGATTTGTTCCCAGTTTGTAAGGTGACCCCTTCGCGGGCACTTGGAAACCAGTTGAAAACGGAAAGCGACGTCGATATCTGCGTGTTTTGCGACGAAACTTTCTTCTTTGACCTGCCCGAAGGAATTCAGGCGGCTAAGTTCGACATTTCAACGCCGGCCACATACGCCTACTCACAATACAAGAATGACGTGGGAACGGCCCTGACCGATTATTTTGGCAAGAACGGAGTCACCCGCGGCAAGAAAGCTTTCGACATTCACGAAAACACATATAGGGTGGATGCCGACGCGGTTCCTTGCTTCGAATATCGTTACTACTGGAAGGACTCAACATATCGCGAAGGAACAGCCTTCGATCCCGATCAGGGCACTAGGATAAAGAATTATCCTGGCCAGAATTACGCGAACGGCGTCCAGAAAAACACCGAGACAGGCGGGCGGTTCAAGGACCTCGTGCGCATTCTCAAAAGGCTGAAGTACAAGATGGAGGACGATGATATTGCCGCCGCCAGTCCGGCCCCGTCGTTTCTGATTGAGTGCCTCGTCTGGAACGTACCGAACGAAGGATTCGGGCACGATACCTACACTGCGGATGTCTGTTGGGTGCTGGCGCACCTCTTTAACAACACCCGTGAATTCGAGCAATGCAAGGAGTGGGGAGAATTGAACGAGTGCAAGTACCTGTTTCGCTCATCGCGGCCATGGACACTTACGGAGGCTCACGCCTTCACGTCGGTCGCGTGGACTATGTCGGGTTTGAATAGCTCATGCGAAACATAAAGCACGAAATCCTGCTCTGGGTTCACATCGTGAGCATCGTGCTCATCTGGACCGCCATCCTGTATCTCACGGGCACAGGCCTAGCAATCAATTGGGAAGCACTGCGGAAACTTCCCGATGTCGTCACTGTTTACGTGATTCTTTCCTTCCTATTTACGAAGTGGCTCTGGCGCTGGCGCATTTTCAAAGGTTGGCTGGTGCCGTTCCCGGATTTGCAGGGAACATGGCAAGGAGAACTCAAAACCGGCTGGAAGGACCCCAAGACTGGCGCTGTGCCGCCTCCGATACGGGTAGTCCTCGTGATAACGCAATCATTCAATTCGATCAGCTGTGTCATGTACACGAGAGAATCTGAGAGCTATAGCACGGCCGCACAGATGGATGAATCGACCGGAGTGGTCCGCCTGAATTACAACTACACCAACCGACCGAAAGCCACGCTGCGCGACCGCAGCACGATGCACGACGGCGCCGCCAGCCTACGCGTGGTTACCACACCTCAGGCTGCCCTCGAAGGCCCCTATTGGACGAGCCGCTGCACGTCGGGTGATATCTCGCTGAAGTTTCGGTCCGCCGAATTGCATGAGGGTTTTCCGTGAGAATCTGAATGACGCAGTCACTCCACGCTGCGGACCAGCCGTCTCAGGCGGCCGCGCCTGACAACGATGAACTGATCTGGTAACGTGGCGCCATGCAAAACGTCAAGCCAGAAGGAACTGCTCCGGCCTCCCGCGCGCTCCTGCCCAAGTGGGCAAATGAACAAGACGGATGGTGCCGGACGATCGCGGGTGATGTTCTCAAATCAAGAGTTCAGCCCGCCGGCCTCGACATCGACCGCTACCTGAAACTCCTGCTGTCGGAAAAAAAGCTCTCGGAAGAAGCTTTCGTGGCCGTTGCAAAAATAGAAGAAAAGCAACTCGCCGGGAACCCCCTCGAGGCCGTGCGGCTGGATTCCCTCAAAGTGGGCGACGGGATCAATGCGCTCAAGAGCGGCACGCAGATCGACTTCGCTCCCGGTGTGACGGTGATCTTCGGAGAAAACGGCTCAGGAAAATCCGGTTTCGTGCGCGTATTGAAACGCGCCGCTGGCGTGAGAACTGCCGAAGACATCCTCCACAACGTGCGTGGGGACAAGCGGCCCTCGCCGAGCGGAACCTTCACCGTCACGGTAGGAACCAAACCTGGCACGGTTCAGTGGAACAACGATTTCGGCATCGCGCCTCTCAATCGCGTTGGAATATTCGACGCGCGGGGAGCCCGGCTCCACGTAGAGGATGATCTTGCATATGTTTACACTCCGGGCGAGCTGACGCTTTTTCCGTTGGTTCAGGGAGCCGTTGAGCGTGTTCGGATGGCCCTTGAGACGACGGTAACCGCAAGGACTCCGGGAGCGAATGTCATCCTGGCCTCGTTCGTCCGGTCTTGTTCGATATATCCGATCATCGAAACATTGGGAGCCGCAACAGACCTCGACGAGATCAGGAAATACGCCGCCCTGCCCGAGAATATCGATGCCACGAGTGAATCTCTTACCGTCGAAATCGACGCCCTCAAGTCATCGAACATCCAGAATGAACTGAAGCGTTCGCGCGACCGCTTGTCCGTGGTGAAGGCGATCAAATCATCGGTTGAAACAGCAACGAAATTTGATATTCCGACTTTCGCAGCTCACGTCAAGACGCGGGACGATGCCGCCATGCGGAATGACGAGGCCGGCAGCAAGGCCTTCGAAATGTCGGGTATTCCGGGCGTTCTGGGCCGGGAATGGCGCCAGTTCATACAGGCCGGCGAGGAATACATTAAGAAGAACACGGCAGCGGAATATCCGGCCACTGGCGATCCCTGCGCCTATTGCCGGCAGCCGCTGAACGCAGCCGCTGTGCAGTTGGTCAAAAAATACCGCGATTTCACCAACAACCAGATCAGAACCGCCCTCGATAACGCCGAACGCCAGCTTCGCGAATACGCCGCGTCCCTTCTCGATCTCAAACCGGACCTCCTCCAGCAGCAGCTCACTGGGGAGGTGAGTGGCGGGGAAGAAGTTCTGAACCCGATCTCGTCTGTCGTGGAGCAAATAAAACATCTCCACGAAGCCGTTGCGTCTCACGCTCCATTCGACTGGCAGGACAAAACCCCTACCCTCGCGGCGGCGGAGCAAGTGCTATCGAGCGAGGAATCAAGACTGACCCAGCATATCGCGGGGCTCCAGGCATCCGTAGAACAGCGGCAGACGGCGCTCAAGGCGAAGCAGGCGGAACTGATCGAATTGCAAGCGAAGAAAATGGCAAATGCCCTTCTGCCGCAAATCGAAAAGCGCGTGTCAGACGCGAAGTGGGTCGCCAGAGCCAGCATCGTCAAGAACAATTTGACGGGCGTCCTGCGGACGCTCACTGAGGCGGCAAAGGACGCAAGCGAAGAACTGCTCAACAAGGATTTCGGCAAGCGCTTCGAAACCGAGTGCGGGCGCCTGCGCGCACCGAACGTGACATTAAATTTTCCCGCCCGCCAGGGGCAGGTGACCCGGCGAAAGCTGCTCGCTTCCTACAAGCCCAGCCAGGTCTTGTCGGAAGGAGAACAGAAGGCGCTCGCCCTGGCTGATTTTCTTGCAGAGGTGACTTCTGTGCCGGTGTCCTCGCCTGTTGTTTTCGATGACCCGATAACGAGCATGGACTACCGCCGTATCCACGAAGTCTGCGACCGCATCGTCGCGCTGGCCGCGGACCACCAGATCATAATCTTTACCCACAATATCTGGTTCGCCGCCGAGTTGCTGAGCAAGGCCGATAAAAAGAACTGGAAATACTACGACATCAGGCTGGAAGGAAGCGATGCAGGTGTGGTGACGGCGGCATCACATCCGCGCGTCGATACCATCGCCCAGGTCAGCGCTCGCGTTAGCAAAATGATCGACGGGGCTGAGAAACAGGATGGAGAGATCAGGGCTGCCCTGGTCGAAAAGGGCTACGAAGAACTCCGCGCCTTATGCGAAATCGTTGTTGAGCACGAAATGTTCAAGGGCGTGGTCCAGAGATACGCCCCCAACGTCATGCTGACGAAACTCGACAAGATAAATGTTGGAAAGCTCCAGGACGGAATGGCCGCGATTGTGCCTGTGTTCGAGAAGGCCTGCCGCTACATAGCGTCCCACTCCCAGCCCATAGAAACACAGGGCATCCGCCCGACGCTCGACGAACTCAAGGCCGACTACAAGACAATCCTCGACGCGCGCCAGCCGCACAAGGACTAGACAAGGTCAGAACCTCATCGAAAACTGTCTGGTGCCGGAAAATCCTCATACCCGGCGTACATCGCGTAGCCGGCATAGTTCGCATATCGCGCGTATGAGCCTCCCGTTCTTGGAGCAAAGCTCGACTTCACCCAACTGCTCTTGGAACGGTGCGTGATAAGCCGGTTGCGGCTTTTTACCTCGCCCAGGTAGCGGCCGCCGCTTCCGTAAATCTCATCATCGTGGAACCTTCCGACTTCCCGGCCAAAATACGTGAACAAGCTGTCCCCGTTTCGATATCCGAAACATTCACCGCCCCATGTCCACATCCAATCCATGGAGACTCCCAATTCCAGCCAGAATGAATTCGGCCCTAGAGTTCGTTCGTGTGAATTAAGACAGACCCGTCGCGTTCTAGCTGATCCGCCAGATATTTTCTGCGTGCAATCTCTTCTATCTCGCTTTGGTGGGCGAGAAAGGCCTTCAACTCGTCCTTCCTATCACCCCCGAAGTGGTCGTCAAGAGCCTCCTCGCTGATCTCGCAGCGGATGCGCGTGTCTCCGTCTTTTCCCCAGAATATGACGACTTCGCGATTAAAAATATATCTCGCGTCCGGATCCGGAAACGTAAGTTCTCTCCCTCGGCGCGCCGCAGGAAAGACGCGCTCGGGAAATAGGCCCGGCATCCAGCGCGACGCGAGCGTCGCCGGGAATACCAGGCGAAGCGGCGCGCGCGCGCCGTCGGCGGTCAGAACGCCGCGCTCGGTCAGCGCGGAGACAATGCGCCGCGCGTGGCGGTCTGTTGCGCCCACCGCAGCCGCGGCGTCCGCGCGCGGCAATTCTCCACGGTAGAGAATGGCTTCGAGAATGTTTCCCGATTTCGCGGGCAGCACGCCCAGCTTGATTTCTTCCTCTGCCCACGAAAGGATGCGCGTGCGCAGCTTTTCGGGCTGCATAAGCCCCTCCATGAAAGTCACCTGATCAATGCACATGGAGAGAAAGAAATTCGCGAAGCGTGACAGCGCCTCCTCGCTCAGCGCGCCGCGCCCGTCCAGATCATTGCGTCGCGGACTGTCGCAGTCAGCAAGATGGCTTTTGTAGGCATCGACATTGCGGGCCAGTCCGCGCGCGACCGACCACACGGCGCCCGTATCCAGCGTCTCCAGCAGCATCGCGTGGGACATGAGCCGTGCAACCCGGCCGTTGCCATCGAGAAACGGGTGAATCCAAACGAGTCGATGATGCGCCGCAGCCGCCCCCAGGATGGCGTCGGTCCGACTCAGGTGGCTGTACACTTCCTCGAAACGTGCCAGAAAGCGCGGGATGGCGCCGGGGCTGACGGCAACATGGCTCCCAACCATCACGTCTTTGCGGCGTAGCTCTCCCGGAACGACTTTGGCGCGCTCTTTCGTCTCGGGATCTTCCACCCAGAGGAGATCCTCGGGCAGAAGCTCGCAGAAGCGCCGGTGAATTTCGCGAATGCCGTCGCCTGTGAGCGCGCGGCCTTTCAGGCCGCCGCCGTCGATCCATTCCTGGACGGTGATGTGCGCTCTTGCTTCGAGCTGCAGATCGCGCTTCCGCGAGTCTTTGCTATAATCGTTCTTCAGGGCCCGTTCGATATCGACGGGGTGAGTGTCGTGCCCTTCGATAAGGTTGCTGTAGTAACAGTTCATCGCCCGCACCAGCCCGGCGAGTGAAGTCAGTAGGCTTTCCGGCAGGCTTCGCCGGAAGCCTGCCGTTTTTTGCGCCAGCTCAACCGCCAGGTCCGTGAGAGCGGCCCGGTGACGGGAGGTTTCTCCGATAAGCAAGGGCTCCATGAGCCCCGTGGTTTCGCCCCGGTCTTCTGCCGCTAGAATGTCCGCCTTAATGTCCGATTCATTTTTCATAACAACAGCATATATAACATAGATTTATGGTGATTTCAAGAGACTTAATGTCCGCATAAATGTCCGCTTGAATGTCCGCTTCCTCCACCCGCACCCTAGCCAACGACGGCTTCTTCAATCACTTAGCGTCGACGATTGAGGTGGGCAGAACATAAAAGCTCTTGAGGGTTGGCGTCACAGGGCTAACACACAGGTTGCGAACGCCAGAATTTTCAGGTTTGCCCAACTTCCGAGATGAGTCTGCGAATGCTCTTCGAGCCGAGGCACCGCACGGGACGAATATCCGCTTGAAGAGGAAGTTGCCAACACGCCATGCCAACCAACGTGGGTATCCAGCGGATTTTCCCGTCGGGCGAGCCGTAGAGAAGAACACTCCACAAACCTCCGCCGCTTACGCCGTAAAACCATTTCGGTATGCCGGGGAAACTGATTCTCATATCCAAATCGAAGTAGTCCAATCCGCTGAAGTCATATTCGCTGCGAATCGTTGCGAAAATTCCATTCATCGTGAGGCTAACGTGCTTTGGCAAAACCTTGCTCTGCTCCGCTGGAGAACCCATAAGAATCCAGACCTCCAGCGAACTTACGTTTGGAGGCTCCGGTATTTCCGACGTAAGGGGATAAAACTGCTTTTTCCCTTTCAAACGGGTGGCGTAATCAGAAGGAATTTTGAGAAGCTGCATGTCTGGACCCCACGGATCGCGTTCCGAAACCAGTTCCGGACCGTACGTAGTGATCGCTCCGACTGGAATAAAAAATTTATGGTCTACATCCTCCTCATCCAATGTTAGGCCGACTCCAGCCGAGGCTTTCATCGTGTTCCATACGTGCGTGGCGGTAAGAATGAAAACTTCATTTTCTATGGAAACTAACGACGCTGAGCCGCAGAGGCGCAGCTCTTCTTTTTCTCCCGCTCCCGTAACCGATAGCAGTGCCGTGCTGTATGATCCAATGTCGCGGCCTATTCTGTCAGCAAGACCGGAACTCGCATCATAGAGTTGGTTTTGAATCGCGATGGGATCAATCACGGAGCCTCCATTTACGGCTGCGCACGACAGTCAGACAATGACGTTGCTACTACCTATATTCCTTTGATACCTTTTCATGGACTTACCTCGAATGCAACTACGCAGATGCTCGAGTCAACATGACTGACAAAGACCAGCACGGCCAACATTGGACAAACTCTTCTGTGCTGGCGTTGGCCGGCGACTCAGACCCTCTAGAAGCCCTTACCGCCAAAGTGCGTGCGCTTGTTTTCAACGCATTTGAAGCAGGTTGGTCCGGACCGCCGTACGACCCATTTGCGCTCGCCACTCTACTGGGAATTGAAGTTGCGCCGAGCAAGGATGTCGTCGACGCCCAGATCCTAACTGGCAGAGGCGGGAGCCTGAGAATCGCATTCAATCCCGACCGCCCAGCAGCCCGAATAAATTACTCCGTCGCGCACGAGCTAGGACACTCTCTGTTCCCGGATTGTGCGGATTTAGTTCGAAATAGAATTAGACACAGCGGTGCTACTCGGGATGAGTGGCAATTAGAAATGCTCTGCAACATTGCGGCGGCAGAAATTCTCATGCCGGTGGGAACGTTGCGTGCCGAGGATTTGAAGCCAGAAGTGGACCGACTTCTCGAATTGCGTCAGCGGTATGCAGTTTCGAGCGAAGCAGTGCTTTTGAGAATGCTTCGGTTGACTTCCGCAAACTGCATGGGGTTTGTAGCGCGTCGTGAGCCCGATTCATCGACTGGTCACTACAGGATCGACTATGCGATTGGTTCTCCCTCGTGGCAGCCACCAGTTAAAGCTGGCCTTTCATTGCCGCAAAAGAGTGTCGTATCACAATGTACGGCGATCGGATTCACAGCCAAGGCTACAGAGAGGTGGTTCGGCTCGCATCAAGACTGCAAATTGGAAGCTGTTGGAATTCCTCCTTACCCGGGACGCACGTATCCGCGGGTCATAGGAATTGTTCGACCTGCCGAGCAGGTGGAGACTGTAGAAAAAGCCATCACCTATCTTAAAGGGGATGCGACAAATCCGCGTGGCGCTGGGCTCCGAATCGTCGCTCACATTGTCAGCAATCGTGGATTGGTGTGGGGTGCAGGTTTTGGACGTGCGGTTCGAAAGAAATGGCCGAAAGTTCAAGATGAATTTGCGAAGTGGGCGGTGGGACATCACGATGATTTTCATTTGGGCAACATTCGCCTTTCGCGTGTGGACGATTCCTTATTTGTCGCTCACTTAGTGGCACAGCACGGGGTTGGTCCGTCCAAGACACCGCGAGTTCGTTACGGTGCAATCGAAAAATGTTTGCGAAAGCTCGCTGACTTCGCGCTGGCGCAAAATGCGTCTGTACATATGCCCAGAATTGGCACAGGTGAAGCGGGCGGGACTTGGGAGATTGTCGGCGAGATCGTTGAGGACACGCTGTGTCGAAGGGAGGTCGATGTAACTGTCTATGACCTTCCCAGCGCAGTGAATAAAATAGGTTTATCACAGGGGACACTGGCCTTTTCCAAGGGAGCATGATTTCAAGTCGAGGAGACATTCTTGCCAAAACAAATAGTCTTGCTCTCGGGCAACATCTCCTCTGGAAAAAGTACGCTTTCCAATCTACTGCAAGAGCAATTCGGGCTCCACGTCTTAAAGACCAAGAAAGTCATTCAAAATCTCGCGTTACAGAAACTTGGCCACGAAGTCGAGAATGAACGCCGGGCCATGCAAAAGTTTGGTGAGTCTCTTGACAAAGAAACTCGTGGGCGTTGGGTTAGAGATGCTCTGTCACGCCTAATCAGAGACCTCGGCTCCGGCGGCACCGAAGCAAGAATAGTTGTCGATGCTGTCAGGATTCTTGACCAGATAAGGGCAATCCGCCAGGCGTATTCTTTCAGCGTCGTGCACGTCCATCTTAAAGCGCCAGCCGATATCCTTAACATCCGCTACAAGGGTAGACATGTACCAGGCTTTAAGGAGTTGGCATCTTTTTCTGAAGCCGAAAAGAACAAGACAGAATCGAGAGTCAAGGAACTCGAAGACGCGGCAGATTTCGTTATCGACACTAGTCGCTGCTTGTCGCAGGCAGTCTTGGTACGAGCCGCAACGCATCTAGGGCTGTATGCAAGGGCATATGACCGCAGTGTGGACTTAGTCGTCGGCGGGCAGTTTGGAAGTGAAGGCAAAGGGCACGTTACCTCATACATTTCTCGCGACTATTCGGTGCTCGTCCGAGTCGGAGGTCCGAACGCTGGCCACAAGGTCTTTCAGGAACCAGATCCCCACACTCATCAGCAGCTTCCATCCGGCACTTCACGAAATCCTGCGGCAAAGCTAATTCTGGCTCCCGGTTGCGTTCTGAACGCCGAGAAACTGATGGAGGAAATTGCAAAGTTTTCCGTCACATCAGAACGTCTGTCGATTGACCCGCAAGCGATGATTATCAGCAAGGCCGATATAAGAGGTGAGGCCGCGCTCGTGAAGCGAATCGGCTCTACGGGACAAGGTGTTGGCTTCGCCAGTGCACGCAGGATTCGGGACCGAGGGGGAAAAGTAACTCTGGCAAAAGATGTCCCGGACCTTATGCCATTCGTTCGCGACTCGTGGAGTCTACTAGAAGAGGCGTATCGGAAGAACGAGCGAATTCTTGTCGAAGGCACACAGGGTGCTGGGCTTAGTCTCTATCACGGAACATATCCTCATGTGACCTCCCGCGATACAAGTGTTGCGGGTTGCCTGTCCGAGGTGGGCATTCCGCCAAGTCGCGTGCGGAAGGTGGTGATGGTGATTAGAACTTATCCAATCCGAGTTGAGAGCCCGAAGAAGGCGACGTCTGGTCCAATGGACTTGGAAATCGATTGGGAAACCATCTCAAGTCGATCACGCATTCCGCTTGATCAGTTGAAGACCACCGAGAAGACCACGACCACTGCACGGAAAAGAAGAGTAGGAGAGTTTGATTGGGCGTTGCTTAGGCACTCTGCCGCCTTAAACGGTCCCACTGACTTGGCGTTGACATTCGTGGATTATCTAAACCGCCGAAACGAAAAAGCGCGACGCTATGACCAACTTGATTCGGACACTAAGGAATTCATCGTCGAAGTCGAGCGTGTAGGTGCCGCTCCAGTTTCGCTCATTTCGACGCGGTTTGATTTTCGAAGCATCATTGACCGGAGAGCCTGGTAAATGGGAGTGACGCCAGAAGAACTCGCCTCCGCTTACCCGCTCCTATATCACATGGCAGACGCTGCAAGTTGGCCAAGCATCCAGAAACATGGTTTGCTCTCGACTTCCTCCCTTTTAGATTTGTTTGGAATTAGCGGAAAAGAACGCCGAGATATCGAGAGCACGCGACGGCCAAACAGTGTTGAAATAAAAAGTGCAAGGTATGGTCGGGCGGTCGTTCGAGACCAAAAGCCTCTCAGTGAATCGAAACTCGCGAAGTCTCTGACGGGCTGCACTATTCCGGCCTGGTATCGGCTCCTGAATAAGCATGTCTTCTTCTGGCTTACCAAAACCCGCCTTCAAACGCTCATATCTGCGCGAGCTTATCGTGATACGCCACACATAGTACTCACGATTGAGACTTTGCCTTTTGTGAAGCGTTATGAAGACCGGATAGTGCTTTCACCCATGAATTCTGGAAATACTCAACCATTCGCTCATCCGCGCAATCCTGCAATCTTCAAAAACATGCGAGACTACCCATTCGAGGAGCGCGCCAAATACGGCGATCACTATCAGATCGTAGAATTAGCCGTAGAGGGCGGAGCGGACCTGGAAAAAGTGATTCGGTCAGTGGATTTAATGAAATGCCACGCTCAGGGAATACGGACGCTGGAGAGAGTTCTGAGGAGATAAATGCGACAGCCTCCGTTGGAGACCGGAAGAACAGGCGAAAGCATGAACATGCAAACACTGTGGAGAATCAGACTGAAGGATGGGTTTTCAACAAGGGTAAAAGGCGATCACGACGGCAACGGGCAATTGCGTATACAAGATGGCGGATGGGTTATGGGCGCGAGACGAACGCCCTCTATGAAAAACTAGTGGCGCTTCTGCACTGACGTACCTAGACTGTCAACCACTATTATTTGAATTCCCAGATGACTTATGCTCCGCAGGGTAATATCTTCAATCGGAGCGGCCTTACGAACCCGAATCAAAACCATGGCGACCAAATACGGCAGAGCTGGCGCGACCGAATTTCTCCGTCACGTAGGCCGCATTCTTTTCAAAGGGCCTTTGTTCGATCTGTCAACTAAATCGGCCCGGGAGCATGCCGTATTCAGGTCGTCGATCCGACCTCGCTTTGCTGGCCTTCTCTGTAACTCCTTTCCTCTTCGATCTCAAATTACGAGCGAGTGCGCTATTTGCAACTCAGCGCTCCAATGTCAGTGACAAAGAATCGAGTCGGGAGTTGAGCATATACCGCACCGTCCATCGTCACGGCTAAAGCAGATGGAACAGCTTCAAGTCCACTCTCCGCACACTGATTGTTGTTATTAAGGTCAAAACTTTTTAAGCCAGGTGGAGTTACAACCAGTAGTAGTTTTCCGTCCGATGTTACAGCCATGGAACCTACTGGCATTCGCTTGGTGACTACTTTAGGCGAAGCTGAGGTGTAGTCCTCCAAGAAACGGAGAGAGTCGCCCGTTGACACTACTGCCTTCTTGCCGTCCGGAGTCGCGACAATTCCGCTTCCGACGGCGAATCCAGTAACTTTAGCAATTACTTTGTCGGTTTGAGTGTCGATGACATAGACGGGATCAAGTCCGCCTCCGCACTGAGTAGCAACGAACAAGCGGGGTGCTCGTGAGGACGTGAATAAACTGATCGGACATCCGAGGCCCGCGATGGAGGCTATTGGTTTCGTGCTTAGTTCGGGGCTCTCTGCGTCAAAGACAAGGATTTTGCCCTCGGGAATAGGCCCTTGCACAGCGACATAAAGTTTTCGCCCGTCAGCACTAAGCGCAAGCCCGCTTGCTGAATGCCCCACGTCAATACTCTTTATCTGTTGTATCCCCTCCAAGCTTAACTCGTGCAGCTTGCCCTCTTCGAAGTTAGTTGCAAAGATACGCTTCAAATCTCTTGTTACGGCAATGTTTTCCAAACTCTTGATCGGTGGAAAGGTCGCGGTCGGAGTAAACGAATCTCTGTCAAGTACAATGACCGAACCCCCGTGTATGATGAAGAGCTTCCGAGGATTTGGAAGGGTTGGCACAACCAAATGCCCCGCTATAGGAGAAGTCAGCGACGGGGCAAACTCTAACAACACAAGCAAGCCAACAAACACGACTACCAAGACGGTCAGTGAGGTAATTACGTGGACTCTCTTGGTTAGCGCCAGCCGAATCCAATCGAGCATCCGTTGAAGTAGCTCAAACGGCTCAATCAAACGGGGCGACTTTCCCCGTACGATGGGTACGAGAACATAGAAGACGACAATAAAAACCCAAAATAGCCGGCCAGTCCAGGTCACAATTTCATCGCCAGTTGAGATCAAATAATCTTTCAAAGTTGAACTGTACGGAGCCACATACTTCTTGTGGACGAACAGTCCGAGTGCAGCATCAGTGAGTACAAGAACGGAGATAAGAAATCGCATCGCACCGGGTACGGGATGGTGAACCCATTTCTTGAACGAGACTTTAGCACTTTCCGATGTGTGGGCTTTTACGTGCATCTTCATCCTCCGCTGCTTGACTGTCGTCGAGGTTCGCGAGGAAGGGGAACTTACGGGTCTATATATATGAATTAAGTATCTAGGTCAATACTTACCTTAATCATTGCTGACGTCGGCCGAATACCGACCTTTGTCACTGAGGGTGGAGCTGGAACTATGCAATTCAAAGAGGGCAACTCCTCCCTTCGATTCCGGACGAAGGCTTCATTGTGTACCCTTCGACATAACCACAACTACGCCTAGATCGCCACTTATAGCCCAGAGATATATCTTGAGCAACAATTTTCGAGCGTGGTAAGCGAATCGTTTCCGGCCAACTTGGGAACAACTTGGGAACAAACATTGACGAATACCGTGCAAAACCGTGATGCATGACATAGGAAAATGCCAGACGAACCAACTACTTAGCGTTCCTGCTCTTGCCTTGGGCGCACGATTCTCGATTCCAACAACTCCATCTATCACGTCTAACTACTAACGTTTCCAACAAACCGGGGCATCTGCTTTTCGCTCAAGCTAACTCCAATCTGTTGAAAATGATGCATTCCTGCACAGACTGTGAACATTGGACAACTGATTTTTCGATTGCATTCCGCGGGTAGAGCTTTGCAAATTTCCCGATGTGTGCATCCCGATACTGTCTCACTCTAGGGGTTCACTCCACGAGCGGGTACGAACATCGGCTGAGCCGCCACCGGCGTAGTTGGCGGCAAGCTGCAACGCCGTTCACACGGCCTCAGTCATCCTCGATCAAATCGATGATCTGTTTTTCGTTTTTCCACCAAAGGAGCGACAAGATCGAGCCATCCCTAAACCGGACGGAGTCCTCCAACAGTTCGTATTTCTCGGCTTCCGGATGCGTAAGCCAGCCGTCAGCCTGAACCGTAATCGGCCCGGGCTCGTTGGAGCCGACTTGCATTAAATCCCACGCCACTGTCCGGTTGCTTGGTATTTCCCGCGGCGAAAGCACGCTCGGCACATCTGGCCCCGCCACAAACCATTTGCGTCTCCCGTGGCTAAGATAGACGACCATCGCAGGGAAGGAACCGTGCTGCACCAGGCGAATCGCGGTGGCGGCTAAACTGGTATCGAACTTGTGCGCCAGTTCGCGCGCGCCTTGCAACGTTATCGCCCTGCTGTATGCGTAGCTACTGAAAATCGTCAGAGGCAACAGCAGGTCAGCCGCGAACTGATTTGCACCTCTTTCGGGATTGGCGGCTCCCCATTGCGAACGGAACAATGAATTCGTGCACGAAAAACCTACCTGGTTTCTGTCGTACATCCAGTGTCCCAGTTCGTGCGCAGCAGAAAACCGTTGCCTTCCGCGTCTCGAATCCGAATTGACGGTAATGATCGCCCGGTCCGCATTACCTACTATCCTCGCCTCACAACCCGTCAAGTGTTCGTAGACAACGGTCGCGTTGCAATACTGCGCGATTGCTTCCACGTCGATGTCTTCCGGCTCGGATATTCCGAGCTCCTTGATAAGGTTATCCGCAGACATGCGGGGAGCAGTCATTTGTTCGTTGGCGAAGCAGGCATATCCAGCAGGCCCAGGATTTTCAGCTGTCGCAAAAAACTGGTGACGTCCTCGTCGGTAAGCTCGCCAAACTCACGGTGCTGCGCAGTCATCACAATTTCCTGGAACTGGGGCCGTTCTCGCAGCACACCTTGAAGGAGATGTCTCCGCTCCTCCGCACTCTCCGGCAAGTCGCAGCTTTCTTTTTGCAGACCAACGAGAGCCGTCTCGTATGCGGCGCGAGATTCGACAAGCTTTCTTTGCAGATAAGAACGTCCGGCCGAGCGAAGCACACTTCTCACTTCCTCTGCCTCATCCAGAAGGCTCACACCGGATTTCTCGGCTTCCTCCAAAATCTCCGCCGCCGGTGCTTCCTCTATGGAGTCCGCCAGCCCGAACATCAGCCGCATGACCGCTTCTTCATGTTTGTCGAACTTAGGCACTCGTCCAACCCTTCGTTTCCATAAAATAGCGAATTCGCTGGTGGGCGGCGTTTATTTTTTTCTCCGTCAGGTTCAAGCCGGTAATCATTTCCGGGACCGTCATGCCCTCTATGCGCGCTTCGATGACAAGGAGTGCATCCTCATCCCCGGCGAAGTGCTTGTCAAGTTCTTCGCGCAGTTCCTTCGCGGAACACGACCGGTGGGTATCCGCGCGGCGGTCGCGGGCCTGCTCGGTCAAACGCTGGACATTTCCGTCCTCGTCTTCTTTCGCA
The DNA here is from genome assembly GCA_035602385.1 of Candidatus Dormiibacterota bacterium. Taxonomy (GTDB): domain Bacteria; phylum Acidobacteriota; class Terriglobia; order Acidiferrales; family UBA7541; genus Acidiferrum. The sequence goes on along the minus strand of DATNME010000019.1, from coordinate 21,169 downwards.
GTTAGCCAGTCGGGCTCTTCGCACTCCGCACCGCTGCGCTCCCACGATTCTTTCCAATGGTTTGCGATGCTCCGCATCGCCTCCAGCAAGTGCTTGACGAAACGAACCCGGTCCTTCGCCCATTTCCTACCTTCGGGCCCGCCCTCAGCACCTTTTAGCGTAGATGCCAAAGCCTCGCCCAGGAGGTCCTCATGATCTCGGTGCCGCGCCGCTCTGCCAAGTCCGCGGATCCGGTACCATGCGGCGCTCTTCAGCCGCCGAAACTCTTCCGCGGACAGAGACTCGATCGCCGCCATTACTTCGGCCGTCGTTGCACACACTTCTTGAGCGCTGCGTCCCGCGGATTTCTTCATCTGTTGCTGCTCACTAATACTATGCCCGGAATTGCCATCTCTCTGAGAAAAGGCACCACAAAAAAAATTGTTAGTTCCGGCGCGCCGAATCTTCTAGACCCCTCGAAATCCGGCATAGGACTAGGGAGCCAAGAAACTTTGCAAGGAGGTCCGATGGAAACTGAAGTGAAGCAAGGGCATGAACTAAAAGCAGATACAAGCCACCACAAACACACCATCACGATTTTCGTGGAGGTGAATGGTAAAGACAAGGAGATCGAGTTTGACCACTCACCGGTGACGGGCGCGGAAATTCGGGCCAAGGCTGGAGTCCCCAACTCGGACGATCTGACCCGGCTCGTCCACGGGAAGCCCGTTGGCGGGAACATCACTCCGACTGATCGGGTCGAAATCAAGGACGGGGAGCATTTTCTCGCCGCTCCCACGGGAGTCGTGAGCTGATGGACCCGCAGGAAGTGGACCGGATCTCCGCCCAACTGACTACCGTCTACGGAGATTCGGTCAAGGTCGGACAGGACGGTCAGCGTCGGCTCGTTCAAATTGACAAAATCGAGTTGTACCCGGGGTGCTCGCCCTCCCACACCGCGATGCTCCTCGTACTCGATGTCGCTCAACCGAAGCCGCTGGTGTTCGTCACACCGGGGCAATTGCTGTCCAACGGCCGTCCTCCCAAGAACAGCTCAAATATCCTGATTGCAGGACAGACTTGGATGCAGTTCTCGTTCAACATTCCTTGGTCGCCAGGCGACAACGTCATCCGATTCGTCGCGGCAGCACGGCAGAGGTTCGCCCAAAATGAGTAGACCGCTCGAACTTCGAATTCCATTCCGGTTGGGGGAAGTTCTCCAGGAACACGTCTATCGTCAAGGTTCTCACGAACACGTCATCTTTGGCCTTGTAAGTCATTCGACCCGAGGAAACTCGACGCTGCTCCTGCTGCGTGATCTCATCCCCCTTCGAGAATCCGATTACATTCCGAACGCGGAGCATGGTGCCTCGTGGCGAGGCTCTGCAATGTTTCCCATCATGGAAGCGGCAATGGAACGCGGACTAGGCATTCTAATTTTCCACGCACACGATCACGCCGGCCTCCCGGGACTCTCGCGCGACGATCTGCAGAGTGCCGACAAGCTTATTCCGATGTTTCGCAAGCGCGTCGCAACTCGTCCGCATGGCACCGTGGTGTTCTCTCGCACCCATGCCAGTGGGCTCGTCTGGCTTCCGAATTCGCGGAAACTGGAGCCGCTCCACAGAGTCCGCTGGTTTGGCAGTGCGATCATCGATTTCGATTGCACGACGAAATCGAATCAAGAGTCCGCGATCAGTGAAGTATTCGCGCGACAAGCTCTTCTGCTCGGTAAGGAAGGACAGGCGGCGCTCAACACCTCCACGGTGGCAATCGCAGGTGCCGGTGGCGGCGGCAGTCACGTTATCCAGCAACTCCTATACGCCGGCGTCGGCCGAATTATCGTCATCGACCCCGACGTATACGAAAACTCCAACCGACACCGTCTCGTTTCCGCCGAGCGAAAAGATCTCGGTTGCCCCAAGGTCGATATTTTTCACCGGTTGGCCAGAAAGATCGGACTCGGCGGACGCGTCCAGCGCGTACGAGCCGCAATTCCCGACAGCGAGGCCGTACAAGCGCTCTTAGAGGCAGATGTAATCGTCGGATGTGTGGATACGCTCTTCACCCGAGCCGACCTTCAGGAGATTGCCAGCCGATACCTCATTCCTTACGTGGATATCGGTACCACAATAAGGCCCCTTCCCGACGCCGCAGGTGGCGATCCCAGAGTAGTCGTCAGTGGAAACGTATTCTCGTTCATCCCGGGAAGTTTCTGCATGTGGTGTTCAGGCTTTCTCAGCGACGAAAAACTCAAGCTGGAACAAAACGGGCCCACGCGTGGATATTTCGAAAAGAACAACCAGGAAGCTCAGGTCATCAGCTTCAACGGACTCGTCGCGAGCCAGGCAGTCACAGAGGTCTTCCAACTCCTTACAGGATTTCGTGGTGTCGGTCTGAGCAAGGCAGATTTGGAAGTACCAGGGAACGGTGTTTTTCGTGGCTACAAGAAATTCGACGGCGTGGCTGGAACTTTGACGGAATGGGGAGGTGCTCGACGCTCTGATTGTTCGCACTGCCGAGAGAATCTCGCAGCGGGTGACATTATATTTAGCCCGGTTGGTCAGACCAACGCAGCTTAGCGCCATTTGCCGACCAGTCATGCGAGGCCGCCCCTGCGGCACTGAACCCAGAGCACCTCGCTTTTGCTGCAGAGGTTTCAAGCAGCCAGCCGCATCTGCTTGGCAGGCAGGGACGCTTCCCACACTGAAGAAAATGAAGATCGCAACTTGGCCGCATCATTTCCCTGCTTAGGAAAAGCATCTTTTGACTGGAACGCCTACGCCCAAGGCAGCGTGAATAGCGCTATCTTCTTGGTCCGTCTAGCTTTGTTCTACGTCACAGTACATGGTTTTGCACCTAGTTTGTCAGTATTTGGACCCAAGTTGGACCCTAATTTGTTGCGGGGAAGAGTGCAACCACTTGCGAAACCGGGCCTGAAACAGTTTGCGAAGATAGCGGGTCCTGCCACAGGAGAGGGCGGGCATTCGCGCGCAATGCGGTTAATCATCCCGCCCCGTAGCCCGTTCGCGGCTTTGTCGATTCTACGTCTCGTCTCCTGAGATGGACTGTTACGGATTCAGGCTTGACCTTGATGGCATTGCTCCCTGCCGCTAGTTCCGACTCGCGGCTGTTGATACTGGTCGTCTACCTCGGAATCGGCTTCATGTACTCGCGAATGATGTCGTAGTTGCCGGTCTTCCAATCGCTGAAATCGGCTCCAACGATAAACATGTCGCAGGCGAAACGGAAAGAGAAAAGAGTCTTATCCTTGAAACAGACATTCATGCAAAGGATTCCGTCGTCGATGGAATGGCTGATGTAATCGACAACCTTGCCTCGTACCTCGGAGTACTTCCTGCGCCGCAGGTCCAGGCGTTTTTTCATGAGTTTGTGCAGCTTCTTCCGCTCCTTGGAAGTGAGTGGGGTTACAGGTGTGGTTCCAACCCAAACGATCTTTGGCTTCTTCGGCATGGTTGTTCTCCCACACCGCTACTTTCTGCGTTTCCTGGAGCCCTCTTTTTTACGCTCCTGCTCGGCCTCCCAGCGATTCTCTTCCTCGGCCACTGCCGAATGTGGGAGTATGCCGACACGGGGCGGAAGTCCATGCTTCTTGCGTTCTTCTTCTCGCCGTCGAACGTCGATGTAAACGTCATCCGGGTCGCGCCATTTCTTCTCGAACTCCCGGCGCTGCTTCCAGAAACGACCTTCATCGAAGCGTTCGCTGTCGGCAAGATGCTCGGTGAAATCGGCGTTCATACCGCACCGAACCTGTTCGACATCGACAACGGCGCACTCTATCGACTCCTTGTCGGCAAGAGGAAGTTTCTCCATCTCGCGCAAGAGGGTGATGACGTGGTCCATACCCTCGTTCAACAGGAAAAGACTTTCATAAATACGTAGCTTCGGGGAACGTTCGGAAGGTTGCTTGAGAAACGTGGAACCGATACCTTCATTACTAGCCATCGTTGCCTCCTTGTAGGTGATGGTGGTTAGGGGCGCGTTCGGTGTTTCAGCACCAGCGCGTCCCGCTTGCGATGCGCTCCGAGATCGTTCCTATGCTTGAAGCGCAGCAAGCATAAGGCTAACCCGCTTAAAGTAAGGTTGTCAAGGGCCGTTTATTGGCAGAATTGGACGCCACCCAGTAGAATCCTATTCATGGATCCCAATCTGATTTCCAAAGTCATGCAGGAGATGGGCCGCAAGGGCGGCAAAAAGGGTGGGAAAAAGGGAGCGAAAATGAGGGCAGAGGCTTTAACACCCGAGCAGCGGAGTCAGATTGCCCGAAAAGCCGCAAGGAGTCGATGGGCCAAAGCAAAGAAGAAAACAAAAAGTCCTAAGGTTCGGGGATAGCAGAAAGCTGTTGCTCGAATTAGCTTTAACTCCGTGCGCGACTCCGCCTCGCACAAGATGCCGATTTGAGGCGATTTCTAGCAATGGATGGGTGACAACGGATTGTGATATGAAGAGAACAGCCTTCATCGGAATCCAGCCGCACTGTCACGGAGGGAAATTTGGCAAAACACTCTGCGTCCGTCGATCCTCCGAAGGAGCCAGATCCGCTTGCCGACAAGTGGTTGAAGAAAATCAAGAATAACTGGCTTATTGCAGTAGTAGTCGTTGCCGGAACGGTTGTCTTGGCAGTAGTCGAATTCGGGCAGAAGACCTCCGAATTCTATGAAAAACACGTTCAGGTGCCGGTGTCCCTTGAAGCATTCAATCTATCCAGTACCAGCGACATGTACTTCGAGGAGCAGTCCACCCGTTGCGGAATCAAGGACAATCCTGTGCGTACCTTCCTCGCTCCCGGCGCGATCAAGGAGAATCGTGCCATTTCCTTGGATTTTGTTTTCTCGAATAAGGGCACATCCGACGCCGTCTTCAAGAGTGTGGATCTGGACGTAAGCGCTGCGGAGCAAGTCTCAGGAGGCACTCCGGGCATAGTGGTTCCCAATCACACCTATGTTGTGGATCTAAAGCACAAGGTTGGCGTGCAATCGTTTCCCCTGAAACCTGTTTACAAAGTGCCGGGCAACGAAACCGGGTCGTTCACTATTGTTTTTAAGCCAGCGACGGAGGGCGTGGGCCTCTGCTGGATTATGCGGGCGGTTTTCCATACTAATCTGGGCGACGTGAAGAGCGATAACTTTTCTCTGATTATGTCGAACTTCACGAAACGGTGAATTCGGTTTAGCGTGGTCGTGAAACTAATCGGGCGTTGCAGAAAAATCGTTCGTTTCGGCATTCTCGGCATATTTATACGTGACGTGATTCGTGCTGTATGAGCCACCAGTGTCTGGTTTGTCGAGCTTCAGCGCCGTGAACACCGACTTTCTCTGTTCTTTGGGCAACGAGGGATTAGTGACAATGATTACCGAACTCCAGGCGACGAGCGCGGCGTAACCGTTTGCGTCGGCACGCCTTGACTTGATCTCTAGCACGGTGATGCATCGCGATTTGTCTACCTTGGCGGTTAGCAAGAGACTCGTGTCGTCGAGAATCTGCCGGATGAAACCCAAGCCGTTATATTTTTCGAGGTGCCATGAGGGGCCAAGTTTGTCCGCAGTGACGCGCTCGTTCCACTTCGATACAAAGGTGTCCGCGGTGAAGTTGAGGTTTGGGCATGACGCGTTGGCGGAAGACACGGCACAGACGGCAACCAGGAGAGCTGCGAGAACGAGGCGAGTGCGTGTTGCCATGGATTATTCGGTGCGCCTGATAATAACGCTGAACAGGGGATGCAGCACCTAGAATAATCTGACTGCCGCGTGATAAACGGGATTATCGCGCGCTGAGGATACCGGCAAGAAGTGGCTGGGGGCATCGATGGGATTTTGTCCGGATGATGCGCCAAAGCCATTCAGATTCTTTCCGTTGCGGACTCCGAAGGTGCAAAAATACGACGAAATGCGTCTCTCGGTTATGAGAAGCACGTAAAGGCAGGAAACGGTACATGGCCTATAAGGTCTTCATCAGCTATTCCACGAAGGATATTCCGAACGTTGACGCGCTGGGGACGTTTCTACAATTCCCCGATGTCGAATGCTTCGTTTCGGAATACGCCATGACGCCTGGCGCCCCATCGCGGCGACCACAAAAACCGCGATTCTTGTATGCGATCTATTTGTTTTGCTCTGCAGTAAGAACGCACTAGCCTCAGAATGGGTAAGTCAAGAGATCGGTATTGCCCATCGAAACCACAAGCCGATTCTGCCATTCGTTCTGGAGCAGGGACTGGCCTTGCCCAGCTTCATTAAGGAGCTGCGCTATGTGGCGGCGTTTCAGAATCCACAGCAAGCGATGTACAGCCTACGCGAAACGGTGCTCAAAAACTCGATGGCAAAACAGAGTCAGCAAGCGATCGGTGCGCTTGCGATTGGCGGCCTTGTGATTTTGGCTTTAGTGGGGATGAGCAAAAGTTTTTGAATGCGAGTTGCGTCCAGTCCTTCCTCTCACTTCAGCCAGTTGGAAAAGTTCGCGAATCCGTTGTCAGAATTCCAGTCATAAATGCGGTACCAGTTGCCGAGGTTATAGCCTTTTCCGCGGTATTGCTGGGAAACTTCTACTTGATAACTGACTTGTTAGCCCACAACCTTCACGCGTGTACGGTGCGCAAGTGGAAAAATCGAGGCCGTCAACTGACTGGAAACAAAGGGAAAAATGGAGGCGCGGGTGGGATTCGAATCCACCAGCTATAAGGAAACAAAGGAGTCTTGCGGTGCAGCCTGGCCTTCTAAAGGAACTGAACAGTTCGACACTACGATCCGTTAGCTCCGATGAATTGGGCAAGGTTAGCGTCGGGATCGAGATTGCCCACGCTTGGCGTGAGCGTGGGGAATGAAACTGAGCGAACTCATTGAAAGAGCGGAGTGAAGTGCTGGACGTTATGAGTGGTGAACATGCACGAATGGTCCAGACCCGGCAGCGCCCATTGAGCCTCAGGACTGTTTAGATCCTCGCTATCTTTTAACTCGCACGACGACTTTTTCGATTGTGTGCCGCTCGCGAAGCGAAACTTGTTAAGAGTCGCGGCATTAGTAATGCTTTTCCCCCAATATCGCTGCTGAATCCCGATCACTGGAACGGAGCAGCGTGTTTTTGGGAACGAAGCGATACTTCAAGAGAGTCCAAACCGCACGAAATCCATCTCTAGCACGAACCTTTTTGCCCTCGGACATTTTGCGCGCACGGTAGCTGATCGGTACCTCGTGAATGCGATAGCCGAGTCTACATAACTTTGCTGTAACTTCCGGACAGAACTCAAATCGATTACACTCCAGAATCAATTGGTGCAGTACCACCGCACGAAAAGCTTTATATGCGGTGGCCTCGTCGCTGATGTCTGCTGCATAAAGTGAATTGGCAATGAACGTCAAAACCTTGTTTGCAATTAAGCTCAATAATGCCATCTCGATCGCGGTACCCCGGAAGCGCGATCCGTAGACGACATCAGCCTGGCCATCTACAACCGGGCTAATCAAAGAAATGTAATCATTTGGATCGTATTCTAGGTCGCCATCTTGAACTAGGACCACATCTCCGCTCACCAGCTCAAGGCCCGCGCGAATCGCCGCTCCCTTTCCCCCATTTCGGAAGGTGTATTGGCCAATTACGATGCCTCTTTCGGCGTAATCCTTAACGACCAAAGCCGTGCCGTCTTTCGAACCGTCGTCTACGACGATTATTTCTTTCGTACAGCCCCGGGGGAGAGGAGCGCTCAAAACTCGATTTAGCAGTTCCGGAAGGGTTCGAAACTCGTTGTAAACGGGAATAATGATCGAGATTTTCACACCTCTCCTCTCCAGTAAAGACCACTGGCCTCCCAAACTCTACTTGAATCGGTCCTCACCACCCATTCCTACCCCATCTTTCAATTCAGGCGAATCCTGCTCCCGGTTGTTTTTCGGTCCGATGGTCGGCTCACCAGTGGCGGCGATTTCCGAATACGGGACAAGTTGTGGCATCGTGTCATCTGCGTTAACCAACCAAATTTTCCGACCCTGAAGTTGCTTGATGAGCAGACGGTTGTGCTCCGCCCCCAGATCGTGCGCCCAGATGACGTGGGAGTCCCGCAAATCCGAACCGTTATAAACCCATTCAAACCCAACTATATGGCGCGCTGAATAGTGTACGAAAACTAATTGCGGCTCGGTTTGCTTCTTGAGCCATTCACCAAGTTCAGCGCGCCGCACACTCCAATCATTCAGCAAGAGAGCATTGCGATCGGGGCCGTGAGGGTCTTCGCTCCACCCGACGATACGAGCCTCAATCCGTACGACAAGCGAGATCGCACATATGATAGGCAACAAGATGGCTAGCCCGCGCAACGGGAAAAGAATCTCGCCTCCCCTTTGCGAGCGCTCAGCACGGCGACGTTCGGCGCGACTGACTGCTGCGGATGTCGGGGGCAACTGGGGGCACCAGTGCCACATCCGTCGTAAACCTTGGACTTGAAGAAATAGCATCAGGCATACAATCGGCGAGGAGTAGTGAGGGAATGGTACTTTTACAAACAGGGTATCCAGCAGCAAGAGTCCGAGGGTGGCAATCGCAAGCCGCTCCCAGAAATCATCGAAAACGACCCACAGGAGGACAATTTGTGCCAACCCCAGAACGTCAATGACCGCGCATTCGCTCAGAGAAGCGGGGTCGTAGAGCAGGCTCATAAACACCAGTCCGGCTAGCATCGCAACCTGCACTAATCGAAGCCGCCCGCGCAGTAATAACCCTGGCAGAACCAGAGGGGCCGTCAACAGAACGCCGCAATAGAAGATCCACCAGGTGGCTAGTTTGCGGGTCATGAGCCGAGTGAACCGTGCCGGTGTCCGCTGCAAAGTGTAGAGGCGCATCTCTCGGACGTGGTAATTGTAAGCGAGCCAAGGATTGCCATAGGTGAGCGTCGCTCGCATAGGCATAAAGATGAATGGAGGCGTCTCCTGATACTGCGCCTCGTGCAGAACATACGGCGGCTTCCACATCACACCGGTTGTCTTATAGTCGTAGGCCGCCATCGCGGCACCGCCTAAGAAGAGAACAATCCCGGCGGGAAGGACGAGGTTTCGCCAGAGAGCCATTGTTTTCCATTGCTGCTGCCGAAAGATGCGCACCAGGAAAGCTACGCTTGTCGGCATGCACGCAAGAGCGCCTTCGAGTGGTCGACTGGTGGCAAGAATCACCAGTCCTACACCGAGCCATATAGCGTTTTGCCATTTGAAATGTGTCCACAATCTACGTGTGGCGCCAAAGAACAACGCGCCGCCTAGAGCCGCCACCATTCCGCCCCAGTACGTTTGACTCCAATAGCTATAGATTCCGAGTTGAACCATCATCAGGAAGCCGCCGCAGAGCGCCCATGTTGGTCCCACCCACGCCTGTAACATCCAGCAAACTGCTGCGCACGCAAGCGCCGAGCTCAGCCAAACGCCGACCGCGAAGTGGCCTGTGAGTTTTTGTCCCAGACCAAGAAACACGCCTTGGGCAGGGAAATATTTGGAGACGTAGACCGGCCGGATCAACACATCCAGAGTTTCAAAAAATTCCGGCAGAGACGGTGCGGGATTCGAGACGCGGCCAAACGCAAATGTATCGCCCAGCAAAAGATAGCTGAATTCATCGGGGACGCGCGGCACAGGCTCGTGCAAATAACACGCCGTACCCAAGCAGCCCAGAAAGGATGAAAGCCCAATCGTTGTAACCACAGGACCTTGCCTTGATGCAAATCGGCGAACGAGCGCAACCAACTGGACGCTTTGCTTGAACTTAGCCCCCAAGGCCAAGGACATTCCAATGGCGAGTAACAGCAAGACTAGTTGCAGGAATTCAACCATATTCAGATTTGCGCTTCTATTTCGCCACTCAGAATAGCCCAGTGCCGGAAGGCCAGTATGATCATCTTGTGCGCAGTCGACGCTTTGATTCCTAATGATGGCGAAACAGCCGGGCTTTTTGTTGTCGTTCTTGGCATGGCCACTGCTCCTCTATTGTCGCGAATAGCGAAGTCCGCTCCGTAAGCGCAACGTAGGACTATAGGCGTTGATCGGTCACTAAATGTGTTATTTGGCTGGCAACTATCAAGTTATCTTGCACCAAAAAAACCCGTTTTATCTGAGAACTATCCGGGCCACTTGGTCCCAAGCTCTGTACTATTATCAACGTCGAATTGAGTGAAAGAATGCGATACGGATGGCTCAGGAGGGAGGCCATATATAATATTACTGCGAGGGCGAAGCGGGCGCCGCGCGATTATCAACTCCGCGATCACTTTGCTGCCCGAGAATAGATGCACCGTTCTTGCTGTTGGGCTGCTGCAATTCGGCACGCACTTCTTTACGCGGCTACCGTTGCCTTGCTGAGCCGGGTTGTATTGATGTGATCATCTATTATATACTTTTCCCCCTTCGCAGTAGGGTAGTCCAGTTGATTGGCCGTAACGCCGGCACACGGATTTTCCTTGCACCACCGCCAGTACTGCCGCTGCTGCTATTGGAGCCTTTAACGAGTCTGTATACTCTCAAGCCCAGGATTTTCGTTGCTGCCTTTCAGAGAGGCAGTAGGTTTACCATGCTCTGGAATCATAACGATTAGCGAATTCCCCCCCGAGCTGTCTCCGAACAGGATTTTTGAGTCTGGTCCAACGGTCACATTCAAGAGTCTTTTTCCATTGCTTCCAGAAATTAGTAGCCCCGGTGGGAAGCTATCTTGCTGAGATTCAATTAATTTGGTTCCAGCGCTTAGGACGGTGTGAATCTCCCCGTTGCCATTAGATAGTGAAACATATGAGCCTAAGTTATCAGCCGCGCAGACAGCAACAGTCGCGGTTTTTGAGTGACCCATCAAATTTAGGCAGGCTCCCGCCCCTTCCTGCCGGAGTAGTGCAACTGTTTCCCCAGACTCGTTCAATAGCATAAACTCCCGGGCCTTCACACGATTTTGAACTTGTAAGTGATCGTGTGCCCACGAAATCCCAAACAGGATTATTATTATAGTAACAGCAATATAGATTCGGCGATTCTGGGATTTCAGTTTTTTCATTTGGCGGAGCAATTCCTCATAATCCATGACTGTTCTTCCTTCCCATATCCGTCACTGTGTAAAGACAATTCCGACGACACTCCGCAACAGAAGGCGATTGGCAGTCCAAGCTCAGGTTTTCCCCACAGAGTTTAGAGTTTTGCCACAATTCAATTGCAGAGCTGCTCTGTTTGCATTCTGCCGGGCCATTGTCGCCGGGCCATCATTGCCAATTACGTCAGGCGGTATCACGCCCGTAGCGTGTCCGAGTTCGTGAAGCAAAACGCCTCCCTGGAAAGATACATCCTGGGTATTCGTAAAGAAAAATCCTTGAGTATTGATGACAATAGACGGATTTAAGGGGACAAGAGCGTTCGGAGAAGTATCAGCATTCCTCGTCTCAGCTTGGACATGCATATTTGGTGAGACGAATCCAGCTGTTATGGAAATGTTTTTCAGTATTCCTATGCTGTTGGCTCCGTATCGATCTAGGAAACTGATACAATCCGGATCCTTTATCAAGGCACGTACTAATGCTCCCCGGGCATTATCGATGATTTGTTGCTGAGAACTGCCATTGGAATCGGCGCCGAGGAGGAACATTAGCCCGCTGTTGCCATAAACATCGAGATATTCGGCAGTATTGGGGCAGTCGCCCAATAGGCAAGCGTTGCTATTCCAGAAGTCTGGATTCTTGACTTGGCCCGTAGCGGTGGCCGCAAGGGCCACGAGGTTAAATTCACCGATGCTGCCGAGTACTCCGCCGCAGCCCGAGGCGACTCCGTCAACCAAACATCCACCGTAACCGCCCCCACCGCCCGCACTTCCTCCGTGTCCTCCGGCTCCGTCACTGCCCACGATGCAATCGCCAAATATGTCGCATATATATTCCCCTTCGGGGTCGAGGAGATCAATCGGATCATTGCCAGCGTAGCGGTACCGGTTGAGGGACTGGGGATTAGAAATATTGCCGCTCAACCTATCAACTGCGGCGAAGCGGCCAAGGCGGTTCACGTACTCTCGCGCGAGGGCATAGTCGTTGCCACTCTCCGAGTCGCGTTCATAGGTGGTGAACTGAGTGTTGGTTGAGACCGCGCCCTCCTGATACCAACTTTCCCCATACGGGAAGTGGGCCTGCTGACTGAATTTATTGCCGCTAGAGTCAGTGGTTAGGCGCACAGAGAGGTGGTCGCGATGGTAGTAGACCGTACTCCCAGACTCGATCTTGGCCATACGCTGTCCAGCGCCGTAAATATATTCGCGCGTGGGCGCGCCTACCCCGGCGCCGCTGTTATAGGCCGCGATCACTTGGTGACCGGAATAAATATAAACCGTGGTGGTCGTCGGACTGGTGCAGCTTGGGACGCACTTCTTCACGCGGAGGCCGTTGCCATCGTATGCATAAGCGCCGCCGCCGAGCGACCCGCTACTGCTTACCATCTGGTTCTCACCGTCGTAGACCATAGTGTTTAGCCCGTCGTTTGTCATGTTGCCGCTGGCGTCATACGCGTAGGGGGCGCCCGTGATTCGATTTGTCGTGGTGTCCACGTTCACGGAGTTGGTGGGGCACTGCATCGGAGCGACGCAACCTTGGCCATTGATGGTGGATTGCGCCTTGCGGTTACCGTAGGGGTCGTACGTTTCGGAAAGACCCCACTTGGGGTAGGCGGTCGAACCTGTCGTGACGGCCGTTGTGAGTCGATATAAGGCGTCGTAAGTATAAGTGGCGCTGCGGCCGCTGTCCACAGAGTCACTAACACCGGCAATCTGACCGTTGTTTGCGGGGCTGGCCGCGTAGCTGTAATTCAAACCAAACTTCGTGGTCGCGTCGTGAGCACATGTGCCATTCCTGTTGGTGGTGGAGTAATCGAGGCAGATTACTTGAAGCCGGTCAGCAGAGTAACCAAAGCTCGCGTTTATGTTATTACCGTACGTAAAGCCCGTAATCCGTTGTGCATCGCTATAACTGAAGCCACTGGCATAGGTGGTGTTGACGCTATTGAGCGTTCCCACCACTGAAGAAAGCCGGCCTATAGCATCGACATTTTGCTGTACAGCGCGGCCTGACGGATAGGAGATTTGGGCGACCTCGCCTGCAAGATTATATGTGTAGCCGTTTGTATATGTTGTCCCGCTGATGATTTTTTGGAGCTGAGTTATTAGCCCAAGATTATTATACGTGTAATTCTCGGAGCCTACGCCGTCGGTCATCGTGATTGGGCGTCCAATGCATCCTGCCCCATGACCGCTCTGACAAGATGAATCTAGCCCATAGGCGATAGTTACTGTGGAAGTCGCGGGCACGCCCGTGGCCCCCGTCACGTTGTAAATTACCGAGGTTGGCCGATTCAATGTGTCGTATCCGTACGTCGTGACCACCCCGCGAGCGTCGGTCCTTTTCAAAAGGTTATTGAAGGAATCGTAGCCGTCGGAACTGCAAGTGCCACCGGATACCGAACCGAAACAGACCCTACCCGCCTCGGGTGTGGTGCTGCTGATCAAACGGCCCAGCGCGTCGTATACGTAGGCGCGTGTTTGCGGTTGCGGTCCCTGCGTCACTCCAGTCAAATTGTTCATCAGGTCGTACGTGTACGATGTCTGCTGCGTAAGCACGTTTCCCTTCGTTACGTCCGGCTCGAAAACAGCCGTCATCCGCCCGAGACCGTCGACCTGCCACATTCGCTGCTTTCCCGAAGGGTCAGTCGCGGTTGCCGTTTTTAACGAATAATTCACCGTGCTCTGGCTCTGGTCGGTGCCCGGCAGAATCGTCTTCACCAGGCGGCCGAGGGCGTCAAAGCGCGTCTCTGTCCAGTAAAGCGCCGCGCTATTGTGCGGATTGCTTGTTTTGTAAGCTCGGCCCACAGCGTCGTATTTCACCTCTGTGCTCGAATAGCTCGTGCCGCCGATGTCCAGCACCTGTGTCTTGATGATGCGGGCCAAGCCATCGAGGTACGTCTTCGAAACTATTTGGTTCGCTCCCTGCACAGGAGAAGTGACCTGCACGACCAGGTTCGTGTCATCGTAGCTGTAGGTAACGTGTTTATTGTCGGGGCGTATTAAGTCGATCACTCGTCCCATAGAGTCGTACGTAGCCGTGCTAGTCTGTCCGTTCTCCTCCGTCGAACTGAGCACTAGCCCCATGTTCAAATCGTAAGTCGCGCTCGTCGTGAGCTGCGGTGCTGAGGATCCGCGCGTTATCGAGTCGGGATAGGCATAATTAGTGACGGTCGAATAGCTCCACGTTTTCTGCTGGCAGCAACTCAGGTCCGCCGATAAGACGTTACCGAGCTGGTCGTAGGACCTATAGCGCGTAGTGGCTCCCGCAGGTGTAACCGGATCGGTGTAGGTCTTGACCGACGTGGGATTGCCGCGATAGCGAAACGAGCATCCATGGCCCGCATCGTCATGCCCGGGAACGGGCGTGGTTCGGCACATGGTCTCGTGCGCCGGGTCATCATAAGCGAAGTCCACGCGAGATATTGGCGTCCCGCCACTGTCTTTCACCGTTTGACTCGCAACGAGACTAACTAGCCCCACCGAAAAATAGTTTGGATCTTGTAATGTGGTTATCGCCGTCTGCCGTACCAGGGATCCGCGACTTCCAGTGCCCCAATCGTATTCAGCCAATCCCCCGAGGGTCCCAAAAACGTCGTAGAACGTGTCCGTCTCCCGCTGTGTCTTGCCATCTTCCAGAATCGTCACTTGCGACGCCGGCATGGTGCCGGACCACCCTGTATTGACAGTTAGCAGCGGATTTCCCGTGGCGCTCCCCTGGTAAATCTTTCGGATAGTTTCGAAGAGGCCGCCAAAACTCAGGACCGTCTGATTGGCGGCGGAGTCATAGGGAAGCTGCGGCGCAGAGATTGTAGTGGTGGCTGGGCTCGAGCCGTTTGGTAAAGTCCGCACATACGTCCAGTTGTTTGACGTGACACCGTCATTGACCGTTCTGGTCAAGTTGAGTGTGCTGCCGTCCGCACAATTGACGCCGTCATTAGCCCCGTTGTAGGTGTAAGAGATGGTGCCGCTTGTCGGCAGTGTGACCTTCGCAAGCCGACCGGTGACATCTCCAGGATAATGAGTTTGGTCGGGAGTAAGCTCATATTGAAAACTGTATTGCCTGCCGTTCGGCAACTGGATGTTATCGACAAGCGCATTAGATATCGGGCCGTATTCTGAAATGATGCCGCAACTGAAGCCGGTCCTAACCATATAGGTCTTGAAATTGACGGTGTAAGCAGCCGAGCCGGTCGTGCCATCTGACTTTCGGTATGGGTACGTGAACTTCACCGGATATGGTGACTGACCTGCAATAGATAATACGCTCTGACCGAGCGTGTCGGTGAACTGGAGGTTGTTCACTGAAATAGTGTTGCCGTTGGGATCAGTAATGGTCTCTTGAGTTGACCTCCCATCCGTAAGGTTGAAAACTTCTCCAATTTTGTCGGTGACGTGGCACGGAGAACAAGGACCGTTAGCATCCGGATTGATAAACAACTGAAAACCGGAACCATCGTGCGCAGTCTCGCTTAGGGAAGTGCTATTTGTAGTGTACGAACACCCTGAGTAGATCGCGATGCTTGCGGAACCATTGTAACTATGGGGCGTGCTATTGGGCTCGGTGTAAATCCAGTTTGAATATGTATAAAGGTCCTCAAGCTCCTGTGAGCCGCCTGGGCCACACGTCGCAATTACGGTTTGAGTGTGCGTAACCTGGTACGCCACTTGCCCCGCGAAACCGTTGATGTTCGTCGGCCAGCTCCAGTTCGGTAAGTGGTTCCACGATATGTTGCTGCCTGATCCCGTCGGAAACCAGACCGAGGTGTCGTACCCCAGAGAGAATTTGAAATCCCTGCCGCGGCCGGGTTTGTGGACCATGGGAAACGTCCAGTGTACGTTCAAATTAGCGTTGTCGATTATGTCGGGGGCGCCACTGAAACTGCCAAAAGGTGGCGTGCCGGTGGTTACCTGCGCGAACGCAGATGTCGCGTCGAGTGCCCCTGAGGTTAGAGCCAGCGCAACTACAAACAAGACGAACGAAAAGCGGTAATTGCGTATCATTGGCTAGCTCCTTTAAAATCGAGACGGATAAGTCGAAATCTGTCGTTTACACCAAAAATAAACTGGCAGAAAGGCCCGAGTTTATGGTCGCCGTTTCGAGTTGCAGGTCTAAGGCCAGGCCGTTGTTCAGATACTTCTGAACGCGGAAGGGGACCTGAACCCCACTGATCGCCCGATAATCGGAAAAAAGAACTTCCACGAAAATGTCGACGCTCATGTTGTTGTCTGGATGGACCTGGAAGGTCAAAGATGCCGGCAGCAGGGTAGTTGAATCCAGATATAAATCCATTTGCGAGAAATGCTGCAGACCAGGTATGGGAACAGGAGTTTGAACTGGGGTTGCCTGCCAGACTTGCACGTGCTCTACCGATTGGCCATTCCGAGTTTCCCGACCAATATAGGCACTCGCATAGCTAGATGTCGAAATTGTCCTCGAGATCGCTAACGTAGGAAAAAACCAACAAGGATCGGTCATGAGATTATGGTAGGCCATCGGGTGGAAGATGCCGTCAGGACCTGACCAGGACCCAACCGGGGACCCACTCAAGAGATTTTGTACTTCACTTCGCTGCCCGGAAGAAAAGTTCGCATCCATTCGAGCGGCTCCGCCTGAAATTGCCTTGAGCGCGACTGTGCCGGTCTCATCATCAGAACCAGCAATTCGGCGAGCAGATCCGGACAGACTCACATCAGCAACAGACACACTGGGCGCCAGGGCATGGAGCGATTGCTGAAGCATAATTGATGCCTGCGCACTCGTTGTATTCGTTTGCTGAGCAAGGAGCGAAGCAGATGTCAAAGTCAGAAGGGCGGGTAGCACGGAAAGTCTAAATGGCATGTAGTTTCTCCGCGGGTAAGAGATGGCGTCTTTCTATAGACAAATCGGATACTTGTCAAGAAGATTTAGATGCCGACTTTTACCGAATACTTGAACGCTCATTCGTTTGACGACGGCATCTTTCGCTTGAGGTGAAAATTGTTGGTCTGTATCCGGATATTCGTGTCACCGGCCAGGCTCGTCCTACGTTTTCGGTGCAAGAGCAGGATGACCTGGTGGACGCGGATGGCCTAATCAGTGAACAAAGCAAAAAGTACACTCTGCATTCGGGACTGCTCTGGGTCCTTCACCTTGTAGGACCGTCATTTCTTAGAAAGCCAAGATGATAGGGAAAGCGGGCAGAAAAAATGCCCGGCGGAAAAAACTCCAAAACGGGCGGGAGCGACCCCACTTTTTCGGCTTGCAGCCGCCCAAAAAGTTTTTGGGGTCGCTCCCGCCCGTTTTGTTGCAAAGCGCGACCGATGGCGAGCCGCAGTCCTCATCCCACCGCACCGACGTACTGCGCCGTACGCAGCACGACGGCGCTACCCAATTATTTTCATTTTCATACGACTTCATGCGACACAAATTGCCGCCGAAACACTGAATAGGTAATTAGAGTGAGTATGTTTTCAGATTCCAAGATGTCTTTGAGTGAACGAGGCCGCAAATACCTAGTTCAGTGGCGCGTTCACCGTTCCGTTCACCGCTGCGATCCGCGTAAGTCGAACACGGCAGGACGGATGCGCAGGTCACCATGCTGTGCTTTGGACGCGAGCAAAACACGATCTGGGCTAGCGACCCCATCGCGCCGCAGAATCGCGGCCCGATCCCTTCGGGCTTCGGGGGTCACTCCCACCTCTTGCTGCTGGAAGACGCAGCTCGTGTTTTGGCCGCGCACGAAGGCGGAAATTAGGAGCTTTGTAAGACAGCATGTAAGACAAATCCGTGAAGGAGGAACAAAGAGAAAGCATGCCAATCATCAAGGCACCACCAAAACAACCAAAGTCGCTAACAATTCAAGCGCGCGTCGAGGAGTCCGTGAAAGAACGGCTCGACCAGTACGCGAAGTTCATTGACTCCACCCCGTCCTACGTCATTACGGAGGCGCTGAAGGTTCTGTTCAAGCGCGATGACGAGTTCAAAGCCTGGCTAGGCCAACAGCCAAGCAATGAAAAAATTCAAGAGCTTAAGGGAGGCGGACTCAAAGAGACCGCGTAGCACAAATGAAGGACGCACCAACACAACTCGACATGCACGAGAACACAGCGTCGTCACGACGGCATGCCTCGCGCAGTGCAATGAACGCGGCACCTGAAACAATTGGTGAGGCCGAATCGGTGGAGAACGAGGCCGCAGCGGCCGAGTCGCGAATACCGAATCTAAGAGTGCTTGACTTGTCTCTGACCGAATCCACGGTGGCCACAGGGAAAGAGAAAAGAGTGGAGGACCAACTCCTAACAGTTGACGAAGTGGCGACACGCCTCTCGGTCAGCCGCAACTGGGTTTACAACCATGCTGACGCGATTGGAGGTTATCGTCTCGGGAAGTATTTACGGTTCTCATGGTCCAGAGTCTTGGAGCGATTGGGAAGATGGAAATTATGACAGCAATGCATTCTGTGGGAGCGGGCAGGGTGCCATTCAGTATTCCTTGACCCCAATCGTAAGTGTATATACATTTACGATTGATATGGGTAGGCCCCGCATAACGCATGACAACCGACGCAGCAAATTGTTTCCACTCAGGCTATCGCCCCGCGAGACCGCATTCTTTTCACGAAGGGCTCGCGACCTGGGGGAATCCGTTGCTTCGGTTCTGCGCAATGGAGGAATGCTCTATATCAAAATGAGAGGCAAAGACGGGTCACAGAAACGAAAGGAGAAAAAACAGTGACTCGTCGTCAATCGTATCAGCAAGGCTATATGTCAAAGCCGATCCCAACCCGGTCCGGTACCGTCTTCAAGATACGTTATCGGGTGAAGTCGGCTGATGGGAAGTGGAATCAAAAAGCCGAGACGTTGTATGGGCTTCCTGGCAAGAAAGCAGCCCGTGCCGTCTTAGAAGAACGAATCCGCGGGGCATCCTTTGCGAAGCCTGAAGGCTCAGACCTGAGCCTGAGGGCTTTCGTGGATGCTTGGTGGAAGCCTTACTTGCAGCGGAAAGGTGTGAAGCCATCCACGAGAAAGAATTACGATTCGATCTTGGAACTGCACATCTTGCCTGTCTTCGGCGATCTTCGCATTGATGAAATCGTCCCACTGCACGTCGAGAGATTCATCCAAACAAAAGTTGAGAGTGGGCTCTCAGGAAAGACTGTCCGCAATTTGCTTTTGGTCTTACAGGCGATCATGTCGCTTGCACTGGACAATGATTTGATCGATCGTTCGCCGATTAGGAATAGACACAAACCAACAGTCGATAAGCACGAGAAGCCGATTTGGTCTGCTGCTCAATTGCTGAGTATTCTGAGCGCAGCTCCAAGGAGCCTCCGGGCATTCTTCGACTGCGTGGCCTTAACCGGAACTAGATTGGGTGAGGTACTGGCGCTGAAATGGAAGCACGTTGATTTGGAGCGAAGAATACTCCGAATCGAACACAGTCTATGGCGAGGCCAGCTTCTCTCGCCAAAGACGGTTGCAAGCACGCGAAACATCCCTTTGGGAAGTGCCCTTAACGAGACTCTTAGGAATCACCGTGAGAGCTCGTTGCATCGGGGGCCGGATGACTTCGTGTTCTGCAAAAAGGATGGGGCGCCGCTAGACCCGGACGTTCTTCGAAAGGACGTCCTCTACCCAATTTTGGACAGGCTAGGGATTCCGCGAAAGAAGGGTGCGTCAGGCTTTCACACATTCAGGCATTCGGCTGCGAGTATCGTTAACGAGCAGACCGGAAACCTGAAGCTGGCGCAAAAGTTCCTCGGGCACTCCACAATCAAGATGACCGCAGACATCTACACGCACACATCTGCGGAAGCGGAACGCGGCGCTGCAATCGCTTTAGAACGGGCAATCTACGGCGATTTGTTCCCAGTTGTTCCCAATGTCGAGAACAGGAACAACTTTGCGGCGCTAAGTTAGGCGAAGGAATTATTACGGCTCAACTCGTAACCGTAAATAAGAAGGGCGCTTAGAGGATTTTCCTCTCAAACGCCCATGGTTGCGGGGGTCAGATTTGAACTGACGACCTTCGGGTTATGAGCCCGACGAGCTACCAGGCTGCTCCACCCCGCACCATGACTATAGCGGACGCGAAACACGGCGTCAAATCAACGTGAAGGACGTGAAACGAAACACGGCGTCAAAATGGACGTGATGAATTTGAAGCACACCAGTTCTGAAAAGATTTTCTAATCTTACGAAACTGTCTTACGCACCTCGCTTACGGACTTTGCTTCAGAATCCACTGCATGGTTTTGGATGCCAGGCGATCGAGCGCCACCACGGACATTTCCAGATGCTCTTCTTTGGTGTCCTCAATTTTATTATGACTAATGCCGTTTAATGATTGTACGAAGATCATGACAGCCGGAATTCCCGCGCGCGAAACTTCCGCCGCATCGTGCAGCGGACCCGAAGGCATGCGATGCGAAGCGCCGGAAACTTCGCGCACCGCTTGCTCGCACAATTCAAGCAAGTGCGCATTGAACGGAACCGGCTCAATATTCCACAAGCGCGACCACGATACCGTGCACTTCTCTTCCGCCGCGAAGCGCCGGCTGGATTCCTGCGCTTCGCGGTACATTTCGGCCAGCACCCCGGCATCCAGGTCGCGTTGGTCCAGTGTGACCTCGCAGCGGCCCACGACTGCGGTGACGATGCCGGGAAATGTCTTCACGCTTCCAATGGTGCACACCGAATCTGCGTGTTTGCCGGCGATGGTGCGAATTTCGAGTGCCAGCTTCGCGGCCGCGGCGAGCGCGTCGCGCCGCGCGTTCATGGGCGTGGAACCAGAATGCGCTTCCTGCCCGTGAAAAGTGATTGTATGCCGCTCAACGCCTTTGGTGCCCAGCACCGTGGCGAGTGGCAATCCCATGCGCTCCAGCACGGGACCCTGCTCAATATGCAATTCCAGATAGGCTGCCGCGTTTGCGCGTTCTTTCCCGGCGCCCGCAATTTTGTCCACGTCCACGCCGCATCGCCGCAATGCATCTTCCAATTTTATTCCTTCGCGGTCCGTGCGCACGCGATCTGCTGCGATGGAATGGGTTCCTGCAAACGCAGAAGAACCAAATAGGCTGCGGCCGAAGCGCGCACCTTCTTCATCGGCCCAATCCACAAGCCGGACAGTAACCGGCGGGCGTCC
>DATNME010000018.1:0-59931 GCA_035602385.1 Candidatus Dormiibacterota bacterium | reverse complement strand
CTCAAAGAAACCATCAACACCATGGTGGACCAGCTGAACGCGTTCGCCGGCGAAGTAACCCGCGTGGCGCGCGAAGTGGGTACCGAAGGAAAGTTAGGCGGTCAGGCGGGGGTGCCTGGCGTCGGCGGAACCTGGAAGGATCTTACCGACAACGTAAACTTCATGGCCAGCAACTTGACTGGTCAGGTGCGAAACATCGCCGAAGTAGCCACGGCCGTGGCGCGCGGCGACCTCTCACGCAAAATCACGGTGGACGTGAAGGGCGAAATTTTGGAGTTGAAAGATACGCTGAACACCATGGTGGACCAACTCCGGTCATTCGCTTCCGAAGTTACCCGCGTGGCGCGTGAAGTCGGTACCGACGGAAAACTTGGCGGTCAGGCGCAAGTGCCTGGTGTCGCCGGAACGTGGAAAGACCTTACCGACTCGGTCAACTCCATGGCCAGCAACCTTACTGGTCAGGTTCGAAACATCGCGGAAGTGGCGACGGCCATCGCGAGCGGTGACCTTTCGAAGAAAATTACCGTTAACGTCAGCGGCGAAATTTTGCTGCTCAAAGAAACCATCAACACCATGGTGGACCAGCTGAACGCGTTCGCCGGCGAAGTAACCCGCGTGGCGCGCGAAGTAGGTAGCGAAGGCCGCCTTGGTGGACAGGCTAACGTGCCTGGCGTCGCGGGGACCTGGAAAGACTTGACGGACTCGGTCAACTCGATGGCCGGTAACTTGACGGGTCAGGTTCGAAACATTGCCGAAGTAACTACCGCCGTGGCGCGCGGCGACTTGTCGCGCAAAATCACGGTAGACGTGAAGGGCGAAATTTTGGAGTTGAAAGACACCATCAACACGATGGTGGACCAGCTCAACGCGTTCGCCGGCGAAGTAACCCGCGTTGCGCGCGAAGTCGGCACCGACGGTAAACTTGGCGGACAAGCGCAGGTGTCCGGTGTGGCCGGTACCTGGAAGGACTTGACCGACAACGTGAACGTTATGGCCGCGAACCTTACCGAACAGGTGCGCGGTATCGTGAAGGTCGTGACCGCGGTCGCGAACGGCGAGTTGACCAAGAAACTTACGGTGAATGCGAAGGGCGAAGTCGCGGCCCTCGCGGAAACCATCAACAACATGACCGACACTTTGGCCACCTTTGCCGATCAGGTGACCACCGTGGCTCGCGAAGTCGGTGTGGAAGGCAGATTGGGCGGCCAGGCGAACGTGCCCGGCGCTGCGGGAACCTGGAAGGATCTCACCGGTAACGTGAACTTGCTGGCGGACAACCTCACCAACCAGGTGCGCGCCATCGCCGAAGTAGCCACCGCGGTAACCAAGGGCGACTTGACCCGGTCGGTTCAGGTGGAAGCGAGCGGCGAAGTCGCGGAGTTGAAAGATTACATCAACACCATGATCGACAACTTGCGGCTCACCACTGACCGCAACAACGAACAGGACTGGCTGAAGACCAACCTGGCGCGTTTCACCGGCATGTTGCAGGGGCAACGAGATTTGGGCAGCGTGGGACGCATGCTTTTGTCCGAGTTGGCGCCGCTGGTTAACGCCCAGCAGGGCGTGATTTATCAGATGCAAACCGATGAACCCACCGAGATGGTGCTCTTGTCCGCATACGCCGATGATTCACCGAATGGTCACCCGCTGCAGTTGCACGTTGGTGAAGGCTTAGTGGGACAGTGCGCGGCGGAAAAGCGGCGCATGCTCATTTCCGAAATGCCAATGAATGCAGTGCCGATTCGTTCCGCTTTGTTCAAAGCTATTCCGTCCAACGTAATCGTGCTTCCGGTGTTGTTCGAGGATCGCGTAAAAGCGGTCATTGAGCTGGCATCGCTGAGCACTTTCACGCCTTCCCATCTGGCCTTCCTCGAACAACTGACTTCCAGCATCGGTATCGTGCTGAACAGTATCGAAGCCACGATGCAGACGGAAGGGTTGCTGAAACAGTCACAGCAATTGGCCACGGAACTTCAGACGCAGCAGAAAGAATTGCAGCAGACCAACGAACAGCTCGCGCAAAAAGCGCAACAGCTCGCCGAACAGAACGTCGAAGTCGAACGCAAGAACCAGGAAATCGACCAGGCGCGACGCGCGGTGGAAGAGAAAGCAACCGAGTTGGCGCTCACTTCCAAGTACAAATCGGAATTCCTTGCGAACATGTCGCATGAGTTGCGTACCCCGCTCAACTCCATTCTGGTTTTGGGTCAGCAGCTTACCGATAACCCGGATGGAAATTTGACGCCCAAGCAAGTTGAATTCGCGCGCACCATTCACGGCGCGGGCACGGACCTGCTCAACCTCATTACCGATATCTTGGATTTGTCGAAGATCGAGTCCGGGACCGTTTCGGTTCAGCCAGAAGAAGTCTTCTTCGCCAGTTTGTTGGACATGATCGCGCGTCCTTTCCGCCACGAAGCAGAAAACCGCCGGTTTACATTCGACATCGTCGCCGACCCGCGCCTCAAGCGCAGCTTGGTTACAGACGCCAAGCGCTTGCAGCAGATTCTCAAAAATTTGCTTTCCAACGCTTTCAAGTTTACCGAACAGGGCAGTGTGCGGTTAGCCGTCTCCGTGGCCGAGGGTGGCTGGAGCAAAGACCACGCTGTTCTTCGCGCGGCGCCGTCAGTTGTCGCGTTCCGCGTGGAAGACACTGGAATCGGTATTCCCTCGGATAAACAGCGCATCATTTTCGAAGCCTTCCAACAAGCCGACGCCGGCACCAGCCGTAAATACGGCGGTACTGGACTCGGACTGGCTATCAGTCGCGAACTAGCCAGCTTGCTCGGCGGCGAAATTCAGTTGAAGAGCGAATCCGGAAAGGGAAGCACCTTTACCCTTTATTTGCCGGAAGAATATGTTGGCCCGTCGACCGGGGTGAACCTCATGCAAATGAGAATATCCTCAGCGACGCGCCAACTTCCTGTGCCGCAAGAGCACCATCACGTCGAACATGTCTCCGACGACCGCGAAAAACTGCACCCGGGCGATGCAGTTCTGCTGATCGTGGAAGACGATCCGCACTACGCCGGTCTGCTTCGTGACCTGGCTCGCGACCGCGGTTTCAAGGTTCTTGTGGCCACTAAGGGCGCTGAGGCTTTGGTCCTGGCCCGAGAATTCCGCCCCACCGCCGTTTCTCTGGACGTCTTTCTCCCAGACATGCTCGGCTGGACGGTGCTCAACCATTTGAAGCAGGACCCGGCGCTTCGCCACATTCCGGTGCAAATCCTGACCATGGACGAAGATCGGCAACATGGGTTGTCCCGCGGAGCGTTCTCCTTTGTCCAGAAACCAACTTCCGCGAATGAATTGAATGAAGCCTTCTCGCGAATCAAGGAGTACGCATCTCCGCACCTCAAACGTCTGTTAGTCGTGGAGGACAACCCAGGAGAACAACTGAGTATTCGTGAACTCCTGGGTCACGACGATGTCGAAGTATCGATTGTGGCCACAGGCAAAGAGGCGCTGAATGCCATCGCCGAAGAGCCCTACGATTGCATGGTGCTCGACCTGACCCTGCCGGACATGTCCGGCTTTGAAGTTTTGGAGCGCCTGCGCGAATCTCCGAAAAGCGATTTGCCTGTGATTGTGTTTACCGGCAAGGATTTGTCCCCCGAAGAGGATGCCCGACTGCGTATCCTGGCTCGCAGCGTCGTGGTCAAGGGCGTGGAATCACCCGAACGTCTGCTGGATGAAACAGCGTTGTTCCTGCACCGCGTGGTAATGGATCTCCCGCCAGAGAAGCAGCAAATGCTCGAGCGGCTGCACCGCTCGGATGACGCACTGGCCGGCAAAAAAGTGCTTGTCGTCGACGATGACGTTCGAAACATTTTTGCCCTGAGCAGTGTTTTAGAACGGCGAGGCATGACGGTATTGACCGCCGGCACCGGACGGCAGGCCATCGACACTCTCAATTCCACCCCGGATCTGGCAATCGTTTTGATGGATATCATGATGCCGGAGATGGACGGTTATGAAACAATGCAGGACATTCGCCGGAACCCAGAGTTCCGCCGTTTGCCAATCATTGCTTTGACCGCCAAGGCCATGAAAGGCGACCGCGAAAAATGTTTGGAAGCCGGGGCGTCTGAGTACCTGGCGAAACCGGTCAACACCGAACAGTTGTTATCAGCGTTGCGGATGTGGCTGCATCGGTAACATCGCCGTCACGTTTAATCAGTTCCAAGTTAAAATGCCCGCGAGGGAAGGCTAAATGAGCATGCACGAAAAAGTGAACATACTCATGGTGGACGACCAGGTGGGCAAGCTGCTCAGTTACGAAGCCATCCTTGGGGACCTGGGCGAAAATTTGCTGAAAGCCCACTCCGGCAAGGAAGCGCTCGAAATTTTGCTGCGCACGGAAGTTGCCGTGGTGCTGCTCGATGTCAGCATGCCGGAGCTTGATGGATACGATTTGGCGGAAATGATCCGCGAGCATCCGCGCTTTCAACGAACCCCGATCATCTTTATCTCCGCGGTGCTCATGACCGACGTTGACCGCCTCAAGGGCTACGAACGCGGCGCCGTGGATTACATCTCCGTTCCCGTCGTTCCTGAATTGCTGCGCGCCAAGGTAAGCGTGTTCGTTGACCTGCACCGCAAGACGAAACAACTGGAAACTCTCAACCTGCAGCTCCGTCGCTTATCCAGCAGTCTGATAGCCGCGCAGGACCAGGAGCGGCGCCGGATTGCCCGCGATCTCCATGACGGTTTGGGCCAGGAACTTAGCGGTGCAAAAATGATGGTGGACTGTCTCAGGGCACAAAATCAAAGCGAAGAATGGAAAGACAAAGCGGCCGGAGAAGCGAGTGCGCTGATCGATTCCGCCATTCAACAGGTTCGCAGCATGTCCCACCTTTTGCATCCTCCGATGCTCGATGAAGTCGGCCTGCAGTCGTCCTTGCAATGGTATTTAGATGGCCTGACAAAAAGGAGCGGATTGGAAACCACGCTCGAAGTGGAGCCCGAGGATTTTCCGCGTTTGGGTCCGGAGATGGAAACCACGATTTTCCGAATCGTGCAGGAAGCGCTCACAAACGTGTATCGTCACGCCGAGGCGCATCAAGTGCGTATCGGCGTGGTACTGAAACAGAATCAAATTTTGGTAACCGTACATGACGATGGAAAGGGTATCCCGGACTCCATCGTGGATTTCGAAGGCGACAAAATCGGAATCGGCATCGCCGGGATGAGACAGCGTGTGAAGGAATTTGGCGGAGAATTGCGTCTTAAAAACAAAAAACCGGGAACCCTAGTGGAAGTTGTTATACCGCACAAAACGGGCCCGCCCGCAAAATCCGAGCGAAAGGGCGCTACCCGCGAAGTCAGCCACTAACAAGTCAGCCGCTAACTTCTGACGAGGCTGCTGCAGCTTCGCCTTTGAATTGAGTTACAGCATTTTCGATGCTGGAAACCAGGTTCCACACCTGCGCTTTGGAAACCACCTGACAGATTCCCGCGGCCTTGGCCGGCGCCTGTAGCCCTTCCACATCCAGAACCGTAAAAAGAACCAGTGGAATTTTGCGATTCATTGTGGAGATGCGTTTCGCTACTTCAAGCCCGTTTATATCCGGCAATGCCAAATCGATCAAAACCAAATCAGGCTTTAATTCTTCATACTGTTTAACGCCCGATTCGCCGTCCATCGCTTCGCCGCACACAGTCCATTGCCGCGTGCCCGCGATCGCCCGCAAAAGGCGGCGGGTCGTCTCGGAATCATCGACAATTAAAACTCGTAAATCCATAGACTCTCGTCCATTCGTTTGCAAAATTGTGCAGAATAGAACCTATACACGGCGGGCTGGCCCTCTTAACATACCATTTTTGCTGTAGAGCTGATGCAAAAGTCGCCGATATATGGTGCGGAGTTTCTCACTTTAAAATAGTGTATTCGCCGTATTACGGAGGGTAAGGGTTTGCCCTATTCTCCCACCCATGCAGGACTCGGAGTTCTCTAAGGGTCCACCATTTATCAATCGTGGAGGGGTCAAATGGTAGGGCGTTCGCGCGATAAAGCAGGCTTAAATCCAGAAAATTTCTTGGATAGTCCGCAAGTTTCGAAGCAAGTCGCAACTTTTGCGAAGGCGCAGACAATTTATTCCCAGGGAGATCAAGGCTGTTCCATACTCTACATCAAGTCGGGAATCGTGAAACTTTCGGCCATTAATGAAGATGGTAAAGAAGCGGTGATTGCCATTCTGGAACCGGGCGATTTTATCGGAGAAGCGTGCATAAGCGACGATTCCACCGAACGCGCAGCCCGCGCAACCGCAATGGAAGCCACCCACGTGCTGATTATTCAGAAGAGAGAGATGCTCCGCATCCTTCGAGAAGTGCAGGAGTTTAGAAATTATTTCATTTCCTACCTGTTGAAACGCAACGCAAAAACCGAAGCGGATCTCGTCGACCAGTTACGCAATTCCAGCGAGAAACGCCTGGCCCGCGCCTTGTTGCTGCTAGCCGGCCAGGATAAAGAAGGCGCCGCCAAGACGAAAGTGCCGAATATTCCGCAAGAAACCTTGGCGGAACTCATTGGCACCACCCGCGGCCGCGTGAATCTCTTCATGAATAAATTCCGCAGAATGGGATTCATCGACTACAGCAAGGGCACGCTGCGTGTGCACGATTCTCTGATGCTCAACGTGCTGCGCGATGCTTAAACGTCCTGCACGAATAACAACCAAATATTAGCCGACGCTGGCAAACAACTACTCAGGGCTGCTAAAATAGGGCACTCGTGTGCCGAGGTAGCTCAGTGGTAGAGCAGCCGATTCGTAATCGGCAGGTCGCGAGTTCAACTCTCGCCCTCGGCTCCACCGTTTCGATTCAATCTAGTACTCCTTTTGCGTCTAAATACAGCATATACCCCATAGATAACATAGACACCGGCGGGTAACCTCGCTATATCTGACGGAGTTGAAAGGGCGCGATGGAACAGGCCACCATACTGGATTTGCTACAAATCGTAGGGATTCTTCTCAAGATTTTTGCCTTAGTCGTCCTGGGCGTGACTTTGGTACTTACCACTGGCGTGGTCGTCTACGTATCTTTGCAATCCTGGATGCTGAGTGGCTCGCAAACTCCCCATCGAGCCGCAATTTAATCCCCAACGGAATGTTCCGTTTGTAGGGGCACGATATATCGTGACCTCCTGTTTGTTTTCCTAATCTCCCCTCAGCTTTTTTCCTGTTTCGTCATTCTTTCTAGAAGAACTTGAAATTCCCCGGAGTGCACGATCCACATTTAACTTTTCACTTTTCGAAAGAGCCCGGCAAGCTGACTTAGCCAAATCCCCCAGCACCAGCGGTCCAATCGCCACGCGCACCAGCCGCAAAACTTCAACCCCGCGCTGTTCCAGCATTCGGCGTATCTGCCGGTTTTTCCCTTCATCAAGAATCACCTCGATCCAGGAATTGCTGCCACCCGTCCGAAGCACTTCTACACTCTTCACCTGCAAAAAATCCCCTTGCGGAGTTGTAATTCCGTTTCTCAATAAATCTAAGAGACGTTCGTCCGCAATCGTAGAAACTTGCACATGGTAGGTTTTATCCAGGTGACTTTCCGGAGCCGCGATCGCCGCCGCCCAGCCCGAATCATTGGTGAACAGCAGCAAGCCTTCGCTGGCCTGATCAAGCCGGCCCACTGGTGAAACCCAAGGCGTGCCCGGCGGAAGCAGTGAATAAACTGTGGGACGATTTTTCTCGTCGGACGCGGTCGTTACCAGACCGCGAGTTTTGTTCATCATCAAATAAACACGCGCGGCAGCGGCGACAACTTTCCCCTCAATGGTGATCCTGTCGTTGCCAAACAAAACCGGCGTCTCGGGATTCCTGCGAACCACACCATTAACACGCACTCTTCCCGCCTTAATTTCCTCCGCCGCTTGCGAACGCGAACAATGCCCTAACTTTGAAATCGCTCGCGCCAAGCTCGTTTTCTTACGCTTATCGCTCGGTTTATTTTGCGGCCGTTTCATCAAGGAATTATAAACGCAGGCGTGTGCCAAATTATGTTTTTGCCGAAGCCGCGGGCTTCGTCGCGGGGGCCGGAGTAGCGGGAGCCGCATCGTGCTTTACTTCGCCAAATCGTTTCGCCAGCCAGGTCCGCGCTTCATCCGGATGATAATCAAACGGTCCCATTCCGCCGTGATACGCGATATGACCATCCTCACCAACAATATAAATCCGCTCAGGCCACGCTGCATAAGCATCGTTCGCCGCGTTATTTATGTCGTCAATTCCAAACGGCAGCGGGTAGTTGAAACGCTTGATGAAATCATTCGCGATTACCACGCGCTGTTCGAGTGTTTTTGGTTGCGCGTAACAAACGTCATCCTTGACGTTCGATTTCATTTGCCACTCATCGGTGGGATGCGCTTCGCGCACGTACACCGTCAGAAAATTCGCGTGATCTTTGTAATCGTTATAAATCTGCGTGACTTCGCCTAACTGGCGACGAAATGGCGGTCAAGTAAAGCTTCCAAAAATCAGCACCAGCGGCTTGCCACCCGTTCGTTCCCGGATGTGAAATCCCGTGACGCCGTCAAGCGCCGTAAGACGAGCATCAGGAGCGTCGCTACCGTCCTGCAAAGTGCCCCGGTGCATATGCGGCAGCGCGTATCGCACCATGCCATACGCGTCGCGCGGACTACCCGCCACATAGCTCAAACCTATAAACGCAACGACAAAAATTGCTCCGAGGCTTATTCCCAGCCATTTGGCCACTTGTCGACTTCGCGTGTTCATAGGACCTTTTCAGGATACTTGCCCATTAACTGTTCACGTTCCTTCTGATAACGCGCCAAAGCCCGTTCGATTACCGTCAGCGCCGCGTACGCCGGCCGAATATCTTCCACCTGCACCTGCTTACCTTCCAGCTGTTTATAATCCGAAAAAAACCGCTTCAATACCAGCAATCGATGCGGCGGCAAATCGCGCGCTTCCACGTAATCGCTGAACTCTGGATCATTTGTCGCCACGGCAATCACTTTGTCGTCGCTCGCGCCGGAATCAATCATTGTCATTAGTCCGATGGCGCGCGCTTGAATCAATGCCAACGGTTGCACCGCTTCCTGGCAAAGCACCAGCACGTCCAACGGATCGTTATCCTCCGCATACGTCTGCGGAATAAATCCATAATTCGCTGGGTAAAACACCGCCGAATGGATAATGCGGTCCACCTTCAGTAATCCCGTCGCTTTATCAAGCTCGTATTTAACGTTTGAGCCCAGCGGAATTTCGATGACCGCCTGAAAATCCCGCGGTAAATCCTTACCCGGAGAAACATCGTGCCACGCATGAACCATCGCTATCCTCTTTCGAATTTCTTGGGAAATACTTCCGGCACGAAAAATCTAAATCGAACCTCAAGCACGCGCCTTGTCGATCATCTCGTTCCAGATTCCCTTGCTCTTCAAAATCAGCTCTACGGTTTCGCGTGCCGCTCCCTCGCCGCCTCTTGCGCTGCACACGTAGTGCGCCGCATTCAGCACCTCCTGCGCCGAATCCGCCACCGCTACCGCGAAGCCAACGCGATGCATCACCGTCAGGTCCGGAAGATCATCGCCCAAAAAAGCCACCGCCGATTCCGGCACACCCGTCTTTCGCAAAATTTCCTCATAAGCCGCGATCTTATGTGGTTGTTTTTCAAAAACAAATTCGACTCCCAGCTCCCGTGCGCGATGCCGGAGCGCCGAACTCTCTCTCCCAGTAATAAATCCCGTGCGAATTCCCGCGGTGCGCGCGAGCGATATCCCTTGTCCATCGTGAGCGTCAAATACTTTCATTTCCAGAGCGGTTCCATCCGGCTGTGACAACAGATACACGCCACCTTTGGTAATCGTGCCGTCAACGTCCATCAATAAAACCTGAATCTGTCTGGCGCGTTTTATAACGTCCCGCGCGATTTTCTTCTTACCTTTAGCCAATCCCTTGTCCTTTTTCGCGCATCGCGCGATTTCTCGCAATCTCAACGAAATCTACATCAACTGCAGCGTCCACAAATCGTGCAGGTGCACCACACCCAACGCACGCCTGGCCTCATCCACCACCACAATCGAAGTAATTTTGTGCTTCTCCATCAAATTAAGCGCTTCGCTTGCGAGAATGTGCGGACCAATTGTTTGCGCATTCTTCGTCATGCCGGCCCCCGCTTTCATTTCCAGCACCGCCCCGCGATGCGCTTCCATCAAGCGGCGCAAATCTCCGTCGGTGATAATCCCTGCAAGTCGTCCGTCAGCGCCCGTAACCGTGGTCATGCCCAAACCTTTCTTGCTCATTTCATGAAAAACATCCGGCATCGGCGTTTCCATCGAAACGCTGGGCAAGCCATCTCCGGCGTGCATAATGTGTTCCACACGCAAAAGTTTTTGACCCAGCCGTCCGGCCGGATGCAACGCCGCGAAATCATCCGGACGGAAACCGCGCCGTTCCAGCAGTGAAATAGCCAGTGCGTCGCCCACCGCCATGGCCACTGTGGTGCTGGCCGTCGGTGCAAGATTCAGCGAACAAGCTTCCTGTTTTACGCTGACGTCCAGCGCCACGTCACTCGCTTCCGCCAACGTGGATTTTACATTTCCCGTTAGCGTAACAATGGATATTTCCAGCCGCTTGAGCGCTTCCAACAAACGGATAATTTCCTCCGTCTCGCCGCCATAAGAAACCGCCAGCAAAGCGTCGCCCCGCGCCAGCATCCCCAAATCGCCGTGCACCGCTTCCGCGGGGTGCAGAAAAAATGACGGCGTGCCAGTGCTGGAAAATGTCGCGGAAATTTTGCGCCCAATCAATCCCGACTTGCCCATCCCGCTCACTACCACGCGGCCCTTGCACTTCAACAGCAGTTCCACAGCCTTCTCAAAATTTCCGTCCAGGCGCTCCATCACATCGCGAATCGCCTGCGATTCAATTTGCAAAACGCGGCGCGCCGTTTCCAAACTCATGACGCTCTCCATCGTCGAACCAATGTGCCAAGTTCCTTCAATTGCGCCAGCAACGCACCTAGTCGTGCAAGGGGAAGCGCATTCGCTCCATCCGAAAGCGCCGCCGCTGGATTGTCGTGCGTCTCCAGAAAAATCCCATCGATTCCCGCGGCAACTCCGGCCCTTGCCAACGGCTCGATAAATTCAGGCTGCCCGCCGCTCGCGTCTCCGCGCCCGCC
The DNA here is from genome assembly GCA_035602385.1 of Candidatus Dormiibacterota bacterium. GTDB lineage: Bacteria > Acidobacteriota > Terriglobia > Acidiferrales > UBA7541 > Acidiferrum. The sequence goes on along the minus strand of DATNME010000018.1, from coordinate 48,774 downwards.
AGGGAGCTGCACCGAATGCGTCACGTCATACACCACCGGATATCCGAATGATTGCATCACCGGAAACGACCGCATATCCACAACCAAATTGTTGTATCCAAATGACGCGCCACGTTCCGTCAAAATAATTTTGCGGTTGCCGGTAGCGGCTACTTTCTCCGCAACGTTGCCCATGTCCCGGGGCGAAAGAAACTGCGCCTTTTTTACATTAACAATACGCCCCGTTTTTCCCGCGGCCATCAGCAAATCCGTCTGCCGCGATAAAAACGCCGGGATTTGCAGAATATCGCAGACTTCCGCTGCCGGACCGGCCTGTGACGCATCATGAATATCTGTCAGCACCGGCAAATTTAAATCAGCTCTAATCTTGCTCAGGATTCGCAAACCGTCGGAAGCGCCCGGCCCGCGAAATCCGCTTAGCGAAGAGCGATTCGCTTTGTCATACGACGCCTTGAAAATGTAGGGCACCCCCGCGTCACTCGCAATTTTTGCCACCCGCTCCGCCATCATTCGCGCGTGCGTTTCACTTTCAATCACGCATGGGCCCGCAATCAGAAAAAGTGGATTCGCGCCACCCAGGCGCAGCGACCCCAGTTCAATTTCGCGCGTGACGCTCATAGAGGAAAGTTTGCGTAATTTGCCAAGGTCTTCAGGCTACGCACAGATCTATGCGTTTGCAATGTTCATGCCGCTGCGTGTGGCGTCATTTCAACGCTTTGCGCGCGCTGTGGCTCAGCAGCGCTTCGTGGTTTTTTTTTGCGTTGTTCCAATGCCGCGCCAATAAACGCCGTGAACAGCGGGTGCGGCTCCAAAGGCTTGGATTTGAATTCCGGATGAAATTGGCAGCCTAGAAACCACGGATGATTTGGCGCTTCCACAATTTCCACGTAATTCGCATCCGGCGTGCGTCCGGTGATGCGCAATCCCGCCGCCGTCAAAATTTTCTCGTACTCGCGATTGAATTCATAGCGGTGCCGGTGGCGTTCGCTGATTTCCGTCTTTCCGTAAGCTTTGTGTGCCAGCGATCCGGGCTCAAGCACGCAAGCCCACGCGCCCAACCTCATGGTGCCGCCCATTTCGTCAACGCCCAGCAGTTCGCGCAACTTATAAATAACGCGATGCGGCGTCTGCGGATCAAACTCCGTGCTATCCGCTTGCCGCAAATCCGCGGCATTGCGCGCGTACTCAATCGTGGAGCACTGCATCCCCAGACAAATCCCGAAGAAGGGAACCTTATTCTCTCGCGCGTAACGAATGGCATGCACCATCCCTTGAATTCCGCGCTTGCCAAATCCTCCCGGAACCAGAATGCCGTCGAAGCCGCGCAACCGCACTGCCGCGGTCTCTGGCGAATCAATTTCTTCCGCTTCAATCCACTCCAAAACCGTCTTGTGATTGTGCGCCAGCCCGCCGTGTAGCAGCGCCTCGCGAAGGCTCTTGTACGCATCTTCAAGCTGCACATACTTGCCGACGATCGCGATGCGCACCTCGCCCGCCGGATGATGCATGCGCTGAATCAAATCCAGCCACGGCTTCATATTTGACGGACGATTATCCAGCTTCATCAGCCGCAGAATTTGCGTGTCCAATCCCTCTTTGCTTAATTCCTCCGGCACCGCGTAAATCGTGTCCACGTCTTCCATCGAAATCACGCAGGACTCCGCCACGTTGCAAAACAGCGCAATTTTCTTTTTCAATTCCACCGGAATATGGTGGTCGCTGCGGCACAACAAAATATCCGGCTGTATCCCAATCCCCAGCATTTCTTTCACGCTGTGCTGCGTCGGCTTCGTTTTTAATTCACCCGCCGCCGCTATATACGGCACCAGGGTCACGTGTACAAACAATGTGTTCTCCGGGCCAAGCTCCAGCCGCATCTGCCGGATCGCTTCCAGAAATGGCAATGATTCGATGTCGCCAACCGTCCCGCCGATCTCCACAATCACCACGTCCGGGCCTTCTGAAACTTTCTTGATGATCGTTTTGATTTCGTCGGTCACGTGCGGAATCACTTGGACAGTCTTCCCCAAATAATCGCCGCGCCGCTCCTTGGTCAGAATGGTTTCGTAGATACGTCCGGTGGTCCAGTTATTGTCGCGCGTTAGCTTCGCGTGCGTGAATCGTTCGTAATGCCCGAGATCCAGGTCGGTTTCCGCGCCGTCTTCGGTCACAAAAACTTCGCCGTGTTGGAACGGGCTCATGGTGCCGGGATCTACGTTCAAATACGGATCGCATTTTTGGATGGTGATTTTGAATCCGCGACTTTCGAGGAGACAACCAATCGATGAGGCAGCTACGCCTTTTCCCAGTGAGGAAACTACTCCGCCGGTAACAAAAATATATTTTTGCGCCATCCGTTGTGCAGCCCGCGACTGGTTAGCATCCAGGGCGGACCGTTCAGCCCTCCAAAGGAGTGACGTACATGTAATTATGTTCGGAACCGCCAAATGTGTCAATTCCAACTCTTTGCTAAGCCCAAACAACTTTATTTCTTATTCCACCTTTTTTGATGAATCTGCCCGCAACATTTTTCCTTTCAACGTGTTTTTCGCTCTTAGATCGCGGAATCGTCAGACGCATAACGGGCTCGCTTACGTTTTGGGCACATCGAGTCGTGTCCCGGTAAGCCTTTCCCCGTGCGCCGAGCGTCCAAGAAGTTACGTTGCATTCGTCGCTCGAAGAATGCATCTCGAAGTGGGGAGATAAAATGAAACCCTCTAATATCACTAATCTCGCATCCGTCCTCCTAATTGCCGCTTTTATGGCCGCTTGCAGCAACACCGGATCCGTCCCGCCCCTCCCGCCGCCCGTTGGAATGTATTCCAACGCCAGCCTCAAGGGCCAGTACGCCTTCTCCATGTCCGGCGAAATTCCCAGCACGTTTGGCGGTTCGCCCATCTCGCGAGTCGGCAGCTTTGTCGCCGATGGCAACGGCAATATCACTTCGGCAATCGAGGATGTGCAAAGCCTCTCCTCCACAAGCACGCTAAATCCGCTCAATTTTGCGACCGGCGCCTATTCCATCCTCCCCGATGGCCGGGGAACAATCACTCTCGGCAGTGGCTCCTCTTCGCTAGTTCTGGACGTCGTTCTCACCTCCACTACGCAAGGCCTCGTTATCCAGATTAATGGCGCCGCCACCAGCAGCGGAAGTTTTATCAAAACTACCCCTGGCGCATTTTCTGCCGCCTCCTTCAACGGCAACTACGTGTTCGACGTCTCCGGAGTTTCCGCTCCGTCAGGTTTTTTGCCCGCTCCCATGTCGCTGATGGGCCGCGTCACCGCCGACGGCAACAGCAAAATTACCGCCGGCGTGCTCGACGAAAACGACGGCAATCAGTCAACGGTATCCGGGCCCATCAACTCGGGCGTAACCGGCACTTTCCAGCTCGACTCCCAGTTCGGCGCAAATTTCGGCCGAGGCTTGCTCACTCTGAAATACACCGCGTACAGCACCGCAATCACCAGGACGTTTGCCTTTTACATTGTCGACGGCACGCGAATCAAATGGCTCGAAGAAGACAATTTGGCAATCACCGTGGGCGACGCCGTGAAGCAGTCCGCCTCCGTGGCCGCCAACAATAGCGCTTTCACCGGTAGCTTCGTTTATCTGGTCACCGGAGCGGTCGGCGCCAGTCCTCTCGCGCGCGTCGCCCGTTTTACCGCCGATGGAGCAGGAAACCTTTCGCAAATTGCGCTCGACGAGAACCTGAACGGCAATCACAATTCCATCACCGCGACTTCCGCGATCACCGGCGCGCACTATGAAATTGACACCGCCAACGCCGGCTCCGGGCGCGGCACCTTCACCTTCACCGATTCTCAGTTGGGAAAGTTCGATGCCATCTTTTATTTGATGTCACCCGCGCAAGCGGCCGTTCAGGACACAAGCCGCAACCTGATAAGCGACGGCACCATGCTGGCGCAAAACCCCGGTCCAATCACCAGCGCTAGCCTGGCAGGGAATTACGCATTCAATTGGAGCGGCGTCATCCGCGCAACGCAAACTTTTCCTGAGTTTGAAGAAGATTTCCTCGGCCAACACATTTTGACCGGAACCGGCATCGTCACCGGCGCGATCGATTACGTCGAGCTCGCATTTCTCGGCAATCCCATCAATTTTGACATTCCCCTTGCCGGATCGCTCACAATTAACGGAGACGGCACCGCCAGCAACAGCTACCAATATCTGATTCGCAGCTCGCCCACCAGCACACTTCGTTTTGCGGCTTACGTGGTCAATCCAGATACCACCTTTGTGGTCGTAACCGACAGCAACCGCGTCACCGCCGGCAGCGCCCTCATGCAACACTAAAGTTGGCGCGCCAGTAACGGCACAAGCGCGAACCCCAAGCGTGCAAAATAGGGGTCGGGCCGCTTTCAAATTTGCCGGCTTGACAACGCGTGATTTCTGGAACATAGTCTGCGACCGTACCTCAACAGCAACCCTGCTTCGTCTCCGCGCACGCTTTTGAGGTTGGGACCCTTCCAATAGTCGCTAATTTCCTTTTTCCGGGGCTCGCGAATTCGCGGGCTCATTGCTCAGGAGGTTCTATGAGCCAACCCAAAGTCATGATTTTCAAGAGGACGACTCTCTTCTTCGCTGTACTGTGTCTATTGGTGTCCTTGATGGGCTCGGACGGCGCGCGGGCGCCAGCGGCGGTACAGCCGCCACTGATTTTCAAGGCGTTTAACGCTCCATCGGTCCAAGTGGGTGGCACCGTGTCCCTAAGTTTGGCTGTGGCTAATCCTAACTCGGCTGCTCCGCTGACAAACGTCGCATTTGGCGACAACCTTCCGTCGGGCTTAATGGTCGCCACCCCCAATGGGTTACAGGGGGACTGTAGCAATTTCGGCGGAATGATTTCGGCAGTTCCGGGGTCAAGCCTCATCGCCTTGTCGAAAGCCACGTTGCTCCCTGGCGCCGGCTGCAGCTTCTCGTTAAACATCACGGCAATTACGCCGGGAACAAAGATGAACGAAACGAGTAAGGTGACCTCGGACCAGGGTACCGGCCTGACGGCAAAGGCGCCGCTGACTGTTACAGACGGCAACCTAGGGGTTACATTTGGCTGCCAAAATCCCGCCAACAACTATTGGAGCTCAGTCTTGGGGCCCATATGGGTCTTGGATGCCACCGCATTCGCTTTTCAACTCCCCAGGTACACAATGGACCGCGTCACCGCTGATGGTGGGTCGTGCTTTGGCATTGAAGGTTATGACCACGTTAAATGGTATGTTATTCACCCTTGTCGTGTCGTGGACACCGGGACAGGATCAAGGAGAAAGGTCGGCTTAAATCAATGGCCCTCCACTCCCGGGAGCCTGTCTAGACCCGTTTGTCAGTTTGATGGATTCGAGAGATTCGAGAGAAGAGCCGATTCGTTTGGGATTTCACTGCCTTCTAGGCCGCTGGACTTACAAGCCGTAGTCCTACCGTCATTCCTCAAGGGCGCGGGCAGGATTGTATCGCCCGTCCCAGCCGACCCGATGGACTCAAGTTTTTCGTCACGCGATCCTGACCAGCGACTATTTCGCGCGTATCTGGAGTATCTGAAGTATCTGATCATGTATTCGAACATCAATACCGACACTGGAAACCTAGTGGTTAAATACCCGCTCTTCTTTAAGCCGACGGCTTCGCGTCCGCTAGGTGTCACCTTGTTCTATAACAACCAGGATACTTCTAACGGCGTTACCGGGACCGGGTGGACATTCAATTTCAATTTGGAGCTGGCCGTCAGCGGGAACCGCGGAGCAGAAAGGGGAGGGGATGGGCAAAGAAGAACGTATACACAATCGGATCCTACGACGTTCAAGCCCGACGATCCGGGGAATTTCAACAGGCTGATGAAGAATACGGACGGCACCTTCACGCTAATACTTCCAGACGGAACCCTGCATCATTTCCCAGCACCGGGCGCGATTCCAGCGATGGTGGATTCAATCAGCGATCTCAACGGCAATCGCCTAGCTTTCTCGTATGATTCTGGTGGGCGTCTCGCTAACGTCGCTGATTCCTCTTCAGGCCGTAGCATCTCCTTTGCCTACACGGGTTCTCACCTAACGCAGGTGGGCGATCCGGTGACTTTGGGCTATGACTCCTCGGGGCGGCTGATCTCGATCACGGATCAGGCCGCCGGCGTGACCCGCTTCGCCTACGACTCCGCCAATAATTTGATCCAGATTACCGACGCTCTGGGCAATGTTCGGCGCTTCACCTATGACAGCGCTAAGCGGGTGACCTCCGCCGTGGATGAGCTGGGGAACACGACCACGTATGCGTACGGCGCGGCAGGCACTACCATCACCGATCCTCTTGGCCATGTCACCACGGTGGTGCACAACCAGCATCGTTGGATGTCCGTGACCGACGCGCTCGGAGGGAAGACCACGGTGACGCGCGACGCGAACAACATGATTACCGGTGCCACGAATCCGCTAGGAAATACCTGGCATTTCACCTATGACGCCAACGGAAACAACACCGGCGGCACGGATCCACTGGGCGCCTCCTATACCTCGACGTACAACACCTTGAATGAGCCTTTGACCATTACGGATGCATTGGGCCACGCCACCAGCTATGCCTACGATGCAAAAGGAAATCTGACCAAAATTACCGACGCCAGCGGGGGGATAGTCACCTACACTCGCGATTCGCGCGGATTGCCGCTAACGCGAACGAACCGGCGCGGCGTCTCCACGCAATTTTCCTGGAGCGCGGCAGCGAACCTGGTCAGTAAGACCGATGCCGCAGGCACTTCGGTGGCCACCACTACAACGTACGCTTACGATGCGTTGGGACGCTTAACAAGCAGGAAGGACGCAGTGCCCTCCATCACGAATTATGCTTATGACGGACTCAGCAGGCTTACCAAGATTACGGAAGCGGCCGGCTCGGCTCAGCAAAGAATAAGCAGTTACGCTTACGACGGGGACAGTCGCCTGATATCCACAACCGACCCGCGCGGCATCATCACCACCCACGCTTATGATGCGGCAGGACGCTTGATCCAAACTGTCGACGCTTCCGGGTTGACCTCGCAGCGAACCACGAGCTTTCAGTATGACGCGGACGGTAACCTGGTTGCTTTCGTCGATCCGCGCGCCAACAAGTGGCAATACACGTATGACGCCCTGAACCGGCGCATTCAAATCACAGACCCTCTCGGAAATATGACCGACGGTTCTTACGATGCTGCGGGGAATCTGACCAGGTTTGTGGATGGCAACAGCAACACCAATACTTTCGCATACGACGCCGCAAACCGTTTGGTTGCAAAGAATTACTTCGACGGGAAGAACGTCCAATACACCTACGATGCCGCCGGAAATCGCGCGGGGATGACTGACTTTCGGGGAGCGACCACCTACGCGTACGACCCGCTGAATCGCCCCGTGACCATAACCAATCCCGACGGAACTACATTGCATTATCAGTACGACGCGGAAGGCAATTTGACTTCGCGAACGTACCCAGACGCGCGGGTAGAGACTCTGAGTTATGACCAGCTTAACCGCGTCTTGCAGTCGAAGGATGTCAATGGCGGGATGGTGACCCGTACATACGACCCGGGTGGGCGCCTCAAAGCCATCAGCCGCTCCAATGGCGCCACAAGTGCCTTTACGTACGACGCGCTGTCTCGCCTGGTCTCAGAGAAGCATAATCACGCATCCACTCTGCTCTCCGGCCAAACCATTGGCTATGACCCTGACGACAACCCCACCAAGATCACCTCGGCCCTTGGTGGTGTCGAAAGCAATGTTTACGACGCCCTGAACCGAATCGTGAAACACACCGCGGCTAATGGCGCGATCACGAACTATACCTACGATCCCGCGGACAATCGTACCTCGGTGCAAACTTCCTCTTCGACGACGAATGCCGTCTTCGATGCGGCAAACGAAATGGTGAAATTTGGCTCGGCTGTGTTGTCCTATGACCGCAACAAAAATCTTCTCAGTGATGGCACACTGACTTACAGCTACGATGCCGCGGGTCGGCTGGCTTCAGCTCATGGGGGCCCGGTGAATAGCAAATATTCTTATGATGGAGACGGCCGGCGGGTGACGCAGCAGGTGGCCGCGGGAACCTATCAGTACGTCAATGACCTGCGTACCGGCAAGGTCCTGGTGGAAAACGGTCCTGACGGAAAGATCCTCTACACATACTCGGGGCCGGACCGCGACTCTGCGGTTTTTCCGGCGACTCAATTCTTTTACCACAACGACGCTTTTGGAAGCGTCGCCACTGTCACGGATCCCACGGGGAAACTTCTCGAGAACTACAGCTATGATCCTTGGGGCCAGATGCTGACGGTCATTGATCCCCTGGGAACAAAGAACAAGTACAGGTTCGGCTCCGAGGAGACCGACCCAGGCACCGGACTGACCTATACCGGGCGCGAGTACTACAACCCAAAGTGGGGACGTTCCCTTGGAGCTAACCACTGACCTGCAATCCTTTCCGGATCGCAGCTTTCGTTGGGCGCGGTGTTTAATTGGCGCGGGTTACGTTGGTAAGTGGCGGAACCAGGCGGACTTGAACTTCTACACTTCCTTAAACGCAGTGAGGGGGATGCTCGCTTAAGGAACCGACTACTCCGCGAAAGGCGCGGGGCTTGCTCTGCTCGGCAGTATGCTTCCTACGGGCGCCAGTCTGGTTGGCCAGCGGCCTTGCCCGTCCTCAGGGTCACGTGACCACTGGGACACATGTACGTGCCGTACCATTGCTGCGGACAGTGCCTAAACCTACCGTACTAGGTAGGAAGTTCTATAGAAGGACCACGCGGCGCAGCATGAAAGCAGACCCAAAAACATCCGCCGGACGCGCTTTCGTAAGAAGCCTCAACATCCTCTTGAAGTTTGCTCGCCTATATGGGTACGAGCATGTCCGCACCATAGAACAGCTCCAGATCGCATGGGAGGAGCTGCGCAACGCCATTCCCCTGGGGACAGACGCGGGATTATTACTGGGAGCGACAAATTCGCAGCTCTTGTTGGATGGCGTGCCTCTGGAAGGGTCACCCGCCGAAAAGCAATTTGCGCAGTTGCTCTCGGCGGCGGGTCTAGCCAGCGTACAGTTTTTTGCTTCCGTTACGGAGGAAGAGATAGGCCGATTCGTGCGCGCCTTTCCCACCGGCAAGGCCAAACCAGCGCAGCTTGCGCTGCAATTGAAAGCTGCCCTCGTCGGCGCAAAGGGAATCCACATCAATGAGATTTACTTCGTAGCCACCGATGCGCGGCTAAAAGATGCGAGTATCGCCGCGCAGATCGCTGCCGCATCGCTTGGCGGCGACCAGGATGAATTCAGACAGTGGTTGAACGATCCCCAGAAGCTGCTCGAATTGATTGCCGCTGCGCAGGGATCGAAAAGCGGTGGTGGTTCGGGACCGGGCCCTGGCGGCCCTGGCGAACTGCTGCCTGCTGCTGTAGCTCCAGGCGCGAGGAATTCCGGTGGTAATGATGGGTTCGGTTATGGCCGGGAGATCGCCGGTTCGGGCACAAACTCTCCGATAGCTGCTGGACTCACCGCCGGAAAGGGCAACGGAAGGGGCGGACATGGCGAGCCGAGCGAAGAAGAGATCTACGGGATTCTTAGCGCGCTGACGAGTTTTGGGCACGTTGGCACAGGGCAGGGTGGAGTGGCCGCGGCGGGTGCGTTCCAGGAGCAGGTATCCCAATTGCCCGGCCACGCGCAAGACATGTTGAAACAAGCACTCGCAAGCATGGCGGCGCAAGCGCCGAATGCAAAGCCGGACGAATCGGTGATCGTGCAGCTCGCCGAACACCTGGCGATCCGCTTCGCGCTAGAGCGCTTTGAACGCGGCGAAGTCAAAGTCAACTCCGTTCGCCAGATGCTCGACCGCATGAACCAGGAAATCGAGAATCTGAGAAAGATTCTCGGCGCTCATGAAGACAAGATGAGCGAAGCCGGGATGCTGGTGCAATCGCACCGCGACATTCTCGACCGGGAGTTCTGGGCGGCGGTACCGGAAAGCGGCAAGCGCGCCGTGCTGCTATCCGAAGAGGCTTGGTGCATTCCTCCGCGCAACGTGCAGTCTTATGTGGGCGAACTGATCAAACAAGGCAATATCGCCGAAGCTATCAGCATCCTTCAGAATTATGCGGCTTGCGCGGAAAGCGAAGAGTCCGATGCGCGCAAGAAAACCGCAGTGGGACTCTCCGAGATGGCCGAACTGTATTCCAAAGCCGATCCGAAACTGCTTAGCGTAGCGCTGCGGCACCTGGGTCTGCGGCTCAGCGTTGAGCCGGAATCGGAACTGCAAGGTTTAGTGGGTGCGGCTTTCGTAAGGTTGAGCCAGGAAGCGGCCACCAGCCGCTGTTTTCCGGCGATGGAGCAGGCACTCGATCTCATTGCCGGCGTCGAGTCCCATCGGCCAGGAATCGCGCGCAGCATGCGCTCAAAAATGGGAATCGAAGAACGTGTGCCGGAATTTGTCGAAGAAGCGCTGAAGGCGCGCCACGTGGCTGCGGGGCTAACCAATGTTTTGAAATTGCTCCCGCAAACGGCGATGGAGCAGCTCGCGGTGCGTTTCAATCGTTGCAGCCTGCGCGATGATTCCGAACATATTGCGAATTTGGCAGGCGACCTGGGTGAAAACGGCGTGGAGTATCTCCGGAGCGCGGTGCGCGGGGGGCCGATCGCCGAGGCCGTGGAGCTGGCCGGGCTGCTAAGCAGGCTCGATCCGGAATCTGTCATGGAATATCTGCCGGGCCGGATGAAAGATTTTCCACGGAGCTCGCAAGATCGCATCGTAAGGCAGATTTCCGCGAGCGGAGCGACCGGAAGGTGTCAGATCCTGCTCAAGATGCTAGACCACGTGGACCCACTGGTGACGCCGCTGGTAATCGACGAAATCGGAGTCACCTCGGATCGTGAGGCGCTCGGCAAACTGCTCACCCTCGCCGACGGCGACTTGCCCCCCGGTGGCGGCCCGTATCTGCGCGTCAAAGCCATCGAAGCACTCGGGAGAATTCAGGCGCCCGAATCGGTCATCACGCTGAAACGCATCGCCGAATCAAAAAAAGTATTTGGCTGGCTGCACCCGCAGGAGCTTCGGATTGCCGCGTTGCAGGCGCTCGAGAATCTTGACCCCGATTGGGTTCGCGATTATCTGCCCGGGAGCGGAATCGACCAGGAAGACCTCAAGCTCGCGCCACTCGACACTCCGGTCACGTCGAAATTTGTGCGTCAGCGCCGCCACACCCGCGTGCGGATGAGGAAGACCGTCAGGGCGGTTTGCACCAACCTCAAAGAGGCTTGTTCCATGGAGATCAAAACCGCAAGCATGACGGGAGGCGTTGCCACCCTCAGCCGCCACCTGTCGCCCGGGACACAGGTTCAATTGCGCCTGCAGGTCGGCATGAGGAATTTGCAGGCCACGGCGCTCATGCGCGACTCTCGGGCGCAGGATATGGCATTCGAGATCGTGGACATGAATCTTGACGAGCGCGGCAAGTACCGGCGCATGCTGGCCGGTCACCTCTCCAACAATTCCAACACTCAGGGCCCCGCCGAAGGCGCCCTCGTTCTCATGCCCGCTGGCATTGCTGCACTCAAGTAAAGTCCCATTCCGCCAAACAGATAGCCTTTTTAAGGGCAGGGATTGTCTCTCCCTTGGAAAAAATCCACCTGGACGTATACCGCGCTTACCGGATTCAACAAAATTTGGATCGGGCCGGGATCATAACACCCGAATTGCCGCCTCCAACCCCTTAAGTCATGGATGGCTACTCTTCGAGCAACCAGCCGCGCCATTCGTTGGACCTTAGCTTACACGGCAGGCCGTAATTTCTGATGAACGTGCTTTCAGATCACGATTAGTCTTGACGAAGGTTACATCCCGAGGTACTATATAAAGTAGGTAATATTGTACCCACTCCCTGAGTCTCTACGCATAAAACCTTGACGACCTGCCCAAATCGGACCCACACTTCCGGAGTTGCCTCCATTTTAGCTCGTGCGGACACGTCGAAACTAGAATTTATCGACACTTGTCAGAATCATCCGATTAATCGGGAGTTGACTTCGACGAAGCTGGAAAGGCTCTGTACTGAGGAAGGATTGCACGTTGACGCCACATAACTCTCGAGGGGATAGCTTTGGAAGAATTGCCCTTGCTGGCGGTTTGCATCTTTGTTTGGCCGGAATTTTTTTCATATGTCCCGGAGAGGTGCGTGCGCAGGCACAAAAGATCGTGTGGAACGATCAGGAGAAGCCCATTCTGGAGCAGATGCGAACTCTGCGCAAGCTGCCCGAGGATGAGAGGGCACGCACCACCAAACAGCTGGCGCTGCAGATTCGGCGATTGCCTGCCGCGTTAAATAAGGTGCGCCTCGCCACCAATCTTGCGAGTCTGTCGACCGAAGGAGACCTCGGTCAGGACACCCTGCAGGAGGTTGCTACCACCCTCGCTGATTCCGTACGGGAACAACCGGTTCCGCCTGGCAAGAACGGACCGGCCATGCCATATCTCGAACTGGCGGAGCTCGTGCGTTATGAGCGCGTGCAGGTCACTTTGGATGACCCGCAATTTTCCGCCGCCATGTCCAAGATCGAAGCGGATGACCTGCGCCACCGCCAGGCGGATTTCGTGCTGGCGGACTTACATGGAAAAAGCTGGGCGTTGAAGGATTTGCGGGGGAAGGTTGTGCTGGTGAACTTCTGGGCCACCTGGTGCCCGCCATGCCGCAGTGAAATGCCTGACCTCGAAACGCTTTATAAACAATTCAAAAATGAAGGATTCGTCGTGCTCTCCATTTCGGACGAAGATGCGAGCAAGGTGAAGCCGTTCATCGACGAGCACCGGTTTACTTACCCGATCCTGCTCGATCCGGGCAGGAAAGTGAACGGGCAATATAACATTGAAGGAATCCCGAAGAGTTTCGTCTATGATCGCGACGGGAAACTGGTGGCGCAAGCCATCGACATGCGGACGAAAAGACAGTTTCTCGAAATGCTCGCGCAAGCGGGGCTGCATTAATGTGTTGTTCCTGGCCCGGCAAACGCAGTTCGAGGAAGTTTGGCAACATACCGGACGCGCTTATCCCGCTGCTATTCCGTTTGACTCGCAAGACTCGGGCGCAATGAATAGATAATTCGATTGAGTTCCGGTTGCGTAACGTTTCGGCTGGCACCTTGCGCTCGACCTATCAAGATTACGAGCTCAAAGAACCACATTCAGACACAACCTTAGGAGGAGAGATGCGAATCGTCATGGTTGCATTGGGGTCTTTCATTGTTGGAGCCGTTTCCATGTTGCTACTCGGAAACCAAACTTCGATCTTTGCACAAGGCTCGACAAGTGGGGCCATTCTTCGAGACACACCCGCTGTCCCGATTGTTCCACCATACAGAGGCACGCTAGTCAACAATGTTACGCTAGACCCTGGCTCACGATTTGCGGTAGACGGCGTTTTATGTAAAGCGTGCAAATTTGGTGCCAATACCACGTTTGAGTACGCCGGCGGAGAATTTCGTTTAGAAGATGCGAAGATTGCTATGCCCGTGTCGATCGACCTCAAGGGTGCCGCCCTGAATACTGCGCAGTTTCTCCAATTGTTCGGTCTGTTGGGTTGCCCTGCAAAACAAGCCCCTCCCGTCATGGGCACAGAGCCTATTCTTAGAGCGAGATACGTTCCAAGTGGAATACTTAAGAGTGCGCACGCAAATTGAATTGCCCTGTCACGGCTACTCATTGTTGCCCCTAAGGACTTAGCTCCTTATCTTCTGCCCACCGCTCACAAATGTTCCCGACAGCAATCGAAGTTCGGCGTCTCCATCGTAACCAGAGCGCACATGCTCGACGAAAAGCCCGAGCCGGGGCCGTCTCGGTTACAATGGGAATATCGTACGGCTAACGCGCAACTAGAAGTCCGCGAATGTAAAGCTGACGAGGCAATGAATGAGGTGGCGGAACGTGAAAGCTGACCCCAAAAACGAAAAAACCAGGAACGTGAAAAAATCAAGCCTCCCAGTGCGCCAAGGCATCAAGCGCGAAATCATCGCCTGGTTCTGGGTCGCCCTGGTTTTCATGCTCATCAACGGAACGGTAGGTCAGGCTCGTGTTATTCCCTCCGGCTCGATGGAAAACACTCTGCTTATCGGCGATCATCTGATCATGAGCCGCATCGGCTACGACGCTGGCGTGCCCTTCACCAACTGGCACGTGCCCCTGTGGCGCAATCCGCATCGCCAGCAAATGATGATCTTCAGGCCTCCCTATGCTCCCGACACCACGGACTTGATCAAGCGGACCATCGGCTTACCCGGTGACACCGTCGACCTGCGCGACGGCACCGTTTACATCAACGGCCAGGAACTCAATGAGCCTTACGCCCTCGGACTCACTGAGCCCGCGCCTCCCGGAAGCGCGCCGCCCGGTTACGCCGACATCAAATTTCCGTATCACGTACCGGACAATTGTTATTTTGCAATGGGCGACAACCGGACCAATTCCTACGACAGCCGAGTCTGGGGCTGCGTCCCCCGGAACGACATCATCGGCACTCCTGTAATGATTTACATGTCCGTGGATGTGCCTCCGAACGCTTGGCAGCCCGGGCAAATCCGCGAGCGCTTTTTCACTTATGCCCGAGCAATCCTTCATCCCGGCGATGTGCGCTGGAAGCGCTTGTTCCATACGTTTTAGCTTCGGCAGGCGATCGGGCAGAACCCTTCAAAACTGTATCAAAACACGGCACTTTAACTTGCTTTAGAATGAACACTTATGAAAAAGGGGGAGGGGGGAGGGGTAAAATAAGGACTTAGCTCCTTATCTTCTGCTTACCGCCAGCTGATCCAGCATCTTGCGCGCCCGCTCGAACCCTGGAAACCTCTTTTCTTCCTCGCGAAATTCCCGTGAGTGCGAAATCAAGCTGCACCCCGACCTCCTCGTCGGGTGCTTCACATGCAGCATCTCGTGGTACAAAACATATTCCACTACCTCGGAGGGGACGCCCTCGCGATCCATTCTCCGGTTCAACAAAATCTGGTTCGGCCCGGGATCATAACACCCGAATTGCCGCCTCCAACTCCTCGCACTCCAGCCGATATGCGGCCGGCGAAGCGTCCCGGCAAAATATTTAGCGTTCAACTCGTCAAAAAGCTTTTCCAAATCAAACTGCTGCCCCTGCGGGGCGGTGTGCTTCAACCGCACTCGACTCCGCCGCATCTTGCTGACGCGCTCGCGAGTCCGGTCCGCCCGCGCATAATCGAGATATTGTTGTAACAACGCTCTTGGCGCGCGCCGCCGGTACAGCCGTGAAAGCAAAATCGCCGCCGCTCCTTCCATTACCGGAAGTGGCGCGCGCCGCAGCAAGTCCGAAAAACGCACCCAGATAGAGTCCTCGCGCCGGCGTATCGTAAGCACCAGGCTGCTGTACGGATAAAAATCTACGTGGAATCGTGGTGGGCGCCCTTCACAACCCAGGCGTGTGAACATTCTCTGAAACATTCCGGAGCCGCCTGGGACTTGGGTATTCCCGAGGCGTTTCGCGCTCAATTTTTGCGCCGGACTGGGGGCGGCGCTACCTTTTTCTTGGCCGATTCAGCGTCATTCATTGCGTCCTGCGTGCCTTCAATGGCGTCATCCAAAGTTTCTTTGTAGAGTTCCAGTTCCGGGCCACTCGTCGAATATTTTTGAAGTATCGCCATAAACTCTTTCGTCTTCGAAGCCATCAGGTCGATGGCCGGCCGCACATTTTCCTGTTTTTGGATTCCGAGTTGAATCAGATCCGCCGCATCGTCCACGCAGCCAATATAAGCATTCATCAGTGAATTCAGCATTTCCAGATGCGCGTTGGAAGAAGGATGCTCCAGCTCATATTGAAATTTCTTAAGCCGGTCATCGGCATAATGAAGAAATAGTTTGATTCTTTCCGCCGACGTTTCCGCATCGCGGATTTTGTCCGCTTCTAGCGACGAAAGATAATCCTTTTGTTGCCCAAATGCTCCAACGGGCCCAAGAGAAGCCATCAACAAAATCAATCCCGCCAGCAACTGTCTCGCCTTCATGGATTTTTCTCCTGCCTTGGCGGAGTACCGGACGACTCCGGTTTTTGCGGAGGAGCGGTCGGCTCCGCTCTGCGCGGGAAGAGCGCCCGCAACAATCGGTCATTCAAGTCAATCAAATCGCGTCTCACGATTTGCAGCGGCGGGCGGTAGAAGTCGGGCGCAACCAGCAGCATCTCATCCACCTCGCGAATGCCTCGGCGCAACGCCATCTCCGCTTGACGAAATCCATTGGGGTGGCGCTCCGCATCCGCCTGCTGCTTTGTCAAAGCTTCCACCGCGGCGCGACCGTTGTCGCGATATTTTTCGAGGATCAAACCGGCGGTGCTGTAATCGCCTTGATGCCCCGCGGCGCGCGCCGCAAGAATTTGCTCGTCGCCCAATTTTTCCAGAAGTTTGGCTTTTGCAACGCCCTTATTTTCGCGGTCGAACTTCGCTTGTAAATCCGAAAGTTTGTCCGCGGCCACAATACTAGCGGTCAACGCCATCCCAAGCGTCAGCATTCCGAAATGCGTGAAGAGCTTTCCCATGTTCATTATCTTTTCTGCTGCTTCTTGCGCAGAACTTTGCTGCGCTGTTGCGCCTGCCAAACCTGATCGGGATTCTTATTTTGATCCATATCCAGAAATTTCTGGTATGCGCTCAGCGCCAAAACCGTCTGGTTCATTTTATCGTAGCAAAGGCCGCGGATAAACCATGTGACCGCGGCCGGCTTTTCGGTTTTGTCGAGCACATCCAGCGCTCTAATTGTATCGGGGCAGTTTCCTTCCAGATAGTACGTCGAGCTGAGATCTTTCCAATAGGTCACATTGTTGGGATCAGTTTTTAATGCCGATTGCAATTCCTTCTCAGCATCCGGAAAATCCCGCTTCTGCAAATACATTCGGCCGAGTTCAGCATGCAATTCCGCGTGCAACGAACTATCGTTCGCATTTAATGCTAATGCCCGCCGCAGCGTGGCGATAGCATCGTCGTATTTCTTCTCGCTGATTTGGATATCAGCGCGCAGCTTCAAGGTCGTCAAGGTTGCCGGGTGTGCCGTTTCTGATTTATCCAGTTCGGCAAGCGCTTCCGCGTATTCTTTTTTTTCCATCAAAAAATGGATCAATCGCGCGCGCGCTGCATCATCCGCGAGTTGCACTTCCAGGTAAGCGCGATAAGCAGCTTCGGCTTCTGGCTTGTTGGCTGCGTCCAGACTTTGCGCCAGCCCTCCGAGTGCGCCAGCATGCTTGGGTTGAATCGCCAGCACTGCGCGGAATTTAATTTCTGCGCGCTCGTAATCTTTTTGCCGCAGATAAAGCGTGCCCAATCGCGCAAGCGTGTCCACATCCCGAGGATCGAGATGCGAAGCGCCTTCCAACGATTCGATCGCGCCCGGCAAATCACCGGATCGATCTTGAGCTACGCCGAGTAAAAATCGCGGTCGGCTTTGTGTGGGTAGTTGGTCTACAGCTTTTTTCAAGGCGGTGACGGCAGCGGCCGGATCTGTGTCGATCAACAGGATCCCCAGATTCAGCCACGCCTCTGACATTTTTGGGTCGAGCGCCACCGCGCGTTCGTATTCCGCGCGAGCTTCGGCTGTCCTCTTCAGCGCGGTGAATACGTAACCCAGTTGCGAATGCGCAAAGGCGACATCCGGTTTTTCCGCTAGAAATTTCTGCAACGGCGCAACGGCCGCTTCGAAGTCGTTTTTGTCGATGGAATGTTGCGCATCGTCCAGCAAATCGTTCAAAGGATTTGCCAGCTTTTGCGTCTTCTTTGCGGGCGATGGATTTTGCGTGGCGCACAGAGCTGGCGTGCTAAGCGCTGCTGCCAGAACCATCGAACTTACAAACGCAAAATTTCGTTTCATGGTTCACTTGAAACAAGTTTCTTGCCGTTGCCATTCTTTACTGATTTCTCTTCTGGTATGGATGCGCCGCCGTTCTGTTTCTTTGCCTTGTTATTTTCGCTCAATACGCGCGCTAGAAACCGGGCGGTATGTGACTGCGCATTTCTGGCCACCTGCTCGGGCGTGCCGGTTGCGATGATTTTTCCGCCGCGATCCCCACCCTCCGGGCCCATGTCGATCACCCAGTCCGCCGACTTGATCACGTCAAGATTATGTTCAATGACCAGCAGGGAAGCGCCCGAGTCGAGTAATTTGCGAAACGCTGCAAGCAACTTGGCGATGTCATCAAAATGTAATCCGGTGGTGGGCTCATCCAAAATATATAAAATTCCCTGATTCTCAGTGCGCGTAAGATGCGCGGCCAATTTTAATCGTTGCGCTTCGCCGCCGGAAAGTGTGGTGGCGGATTGGCCGAGCCGCAAATATCCGAGACCAATCTCGTTCAAAATTCGTAATTTGGATACTACTTTCGGGACATTAACGAAGAATGCCAAGGCTTCGCGAACGGTCATTTGCAAAATGTCGTGAATGTTTTTGCCGTGAAAACGCACTTCCAGCACGCTGCTTTTGTAGCGCGTGCCTCGGCATTCCTCGCAAATCAGTTCAACGTCCGCAAGAAACTGCATTTCCACGGTAACGGTTCCGTCGCCCTGGCAGGTTTCACACCGGCCGCCGGGGACATTAAAGGAAAAATGTCCCGCGGTGTAGCCGCGCCGCTTGGCGTCGGGAGTTTCGGAAAATACTTCTCGAATCGAATCAAAAGCTTTTAGATAGGTTGCGGGATTGGACCGGGGGGTCCTGCCGATCGGGGACTGGTCCACGATAATCACTTCGCGAAGGTGGGCGTCGCCCTCGATGCGCTCGCAAAATTCCTTGACGCTGGCGCCGTTTTTTTTCGCGGCCAGCGCGCGGTACAGCACATCGTGCACAATCGTGGATTTTCCCGAGCCGCTTACGCCGGTCACCACCGTGAAGGTGCCGAGCGGAATCATCATGTCCACATTTTGCAAATTGTGAAGAGAGGCCCCGATGATGCGAAGAAATTTGCCGGTGGGCTTGTGACGATTTGCCGGAACCGGAATCTGCAGCTCGCCGCTTAAATAACGGCCGGTCAGCGATTTTTGATCGGCAAGCATTTCGTTATATTTTCCGGCGAAGAGCAGCTTGCCACCGAGCTCGCCGGCGCCGGGACCAAGATCGATCACGTAATCAGCGGAGGCGATGGTGTCGGGGTCATGCTCGACGAGGAGGACGGTGTTGCCCAAATCGCGCAATGATTTCAAAATGTCGATCAGCCGCTGCGTATCGCGAGGGTGCAAACCGATGGAGGGCTCATCGAGAACATAAAGCGCGCCAACCAGGTGCGAACCGAGCGATGTGGCGAGCTGGATGCGTTGCGATTCTCCGCCGGAAAGCGTCGACGTGAGGCGATCCAGCGTAAGGTAATCCAGGCCAACTTCATCGAGGAATTGCAGGCGCGAGCGAATTTCGTCGAGGATTCTGTCCGCGATTGCCGCCTGAGATTCCGTCAATTGAAGTTCGCGGAAGAAAACGCGCGATTCTTTTACGGTGAGCTGGCAAAGTTCGGTGATGGATTTTCCGGCGATACGCACCGCACGCGCTTCGGGGCGCAGGCGGGTGCCATTGCACTCGGGGCACTTGGCGTAGCCACGGTATCTGCTGAGAAAAACTCTGACGTGCAGCTTGTATTTTTTTCTTTCCAGCCAGGCGAAGAAACCTTTCACGCCGGTAAAGTCACCGTCGGGTTCACCGTCGATGATTTTCAGGCGCTGCGCGGTAGTGAGCTGGCGCCAGGGAATATTTGTCGGAATGCCATTGCTTCGCGCAAATTTTTTTGCGTCGGCCAGCAGGCTGCGAAAGCGTGGTTTGGTCCACGGCTCGATGGCGCCCTCATCCAAAGACTTGCCGTGGTCTGGTATCACCAGATTCAAATCGAAATCGACAGTATTGCCAAAGCCCTGACAACGTGGACACGCGCCGTAGGGGTTGTTAAATGAAAAAAGGCGCGGCTCCGGTTCCTGATAAAGCGTGCCATCGTTTTTGCACTCGAAGCGTTCGTTGAAATTCAAACGTTCCGGCGGATTTCCGGAAGAGTCCGCGGGAAATTCCAAGATTGCTTCGCCGCCGCCTTCGCGATAGCAAATTTCGATCGAATCCGTGAGCCGCGAACGCGATCCGGGATCGACCGCTAATCTGTCAACGAGAACGTAAACAGGCTGGTTGAAGTCGACGTCCAACAGCGTTTCTGGGGAGGAAAATTCATGAACGCGGCCATGCTGATAAAGGCGGTTGAAACCACGTCGCTGGATGTCGAGAAGCGCCAGGCGCACGGCATCCGGCTCCGGAAATAATGTTTTTTTCTTTTCACGCCGGCGGCCGGGGGAGGGAACTACCGGCGCGGCGATGCGCAAGGGATACAGAACGTAAAACCTGCGTCCGGGCGCAAGAGATAAAACTTTGGTGGCAATCTCATCGGGGCTGTCTCTGCGCACCAGGGCGCCGCACTTGATGCAAAAGGTTTGTCCGCAGCGCGCAAACAGCAGCCGCAAGTAGTCGTAAATTTCAGTGGAGGTGGCCACCGTGGAGCGGGGATTTCGCGTGGAGTTTTTCTGTCGAATGGCAACAGCTGGGGCGATACCGGAGATTTCGTCCACGTCCGGCTTTTCCATGCGTTCCAAAAATTGCCGCGCATAGGCGGAAAGCGATTCCACGTATCGCCGCTGTCCTTCGGCATAAATGGTATCGAAAGCCAGCGAGGATTTGCCCGAGCCACTCACACCGGTAACCACGGTGATGGCCTCGTGCGGTATGTCCACGCTGACGTTTTTCAGGTTGTGGACGCGAGCTCCGCGCACGCGTAGTACTTCTTGTTCAGCGATGGCGGCGACGGTAAGTTGTTCTTTGGTTCCCAAGAGCGAGTCCAGCCAGTGCGTCCGAAGAGCACTGCCTAAACTTTAAATTATACGCTCGAAACAAATCAGAGCAAACAAGTGGCACTATTGCCGAACATACCTGATGCCCTTATCTAGCCGTTATTGCGTTTGACTCGCAAGAGTCGGACGCAATGAATAGATGGTCCGATTGAGCTCGGCTTGCGTGACGTTTCGGCTGGCACCTTGCCCTCGACCTATGAAGAGCTCAATTTCGCGGTCGTGTAGATCAAAGGCATCGATCGTGATTGTCTTATCTCGCGTTGGGTCCCCGAGCTGGAAACCCCGCAGCCATTCGGTTTGGAATGAGTATAGACCGCCGCGTGAAGTGCCCATCGACAGTGGTTTTAACATGAGGAGGACGGAACTTGAGACCATCTTTTGCCTTGAGAAAGATAAATGTAAATCGCGGGGTGTAAGATTCAGGATTTTAGAACGCATTGCATAGTTTGAGCTCGTTGCTTCTTCACCCCATAGTCTCTTGAGGGCAACTTCGTTTTGGGTACCTTCGCCGGTCAATATTTTCAATTCATTGCCATTTTGTGCCGGATCGTGAAACACCATGACGAGGTTATTTGAAAAATAGACTATCTCCTCGTTTTTGAGGTGCGCCTCGCGGTTCACCGTCCAAGGCGCTTCGAATTGATACCCGTAAAAGATAAAGTTTCTTCCTGGGCTATGCGCGACGGAAACGTCGGTTAACGGCGTTGGCACTATCCACAGTTCCGGCTTCGCTCGGCTATTCCAGCGCATCAAACAGAGGGTAGTGAGCGGGCGACCGTATATCAGAAGAAATATGAGAAATACGCCCAATGCTACGCAGATGATTGCTGAAGGTTTCTTTGTGCGCCACATGTTCATCGTATGCGGAGGAGTATATGGGAATTCCGCGCGGCAAAACAGCGAGTTGTTCACGCGGATACCCAAACCCGACCCGCGCTCCAACCGTGTCTAGTGCTCCTGAATCAGGCGGATTGAGCCGATACCGCCGTGCACGGTGAGGTGAATCGTTGCGGAAGTTTTTCCGTACAGCTCGTTGACGTACTGGCCGTTTTCGTTTTTCAAGCCGTTGGTGTCGATGGACCCAATGCCGCCGGAGGCTTGCACGCAGACTCCTACATTTTTTGGCAAGTGGATATTCGCTTGACCCACACCGCCTTCGATATCGGCGTATAGATCGTGACTTCTTTGGCCGGTGAGATCAACATCCACCTGACCGGTGCCAACATTCAGATGCAATTTTTGTAAACGCATATCGCGAAACTGGAGATCTTCTTTGCCTGCACCCAAATCAATGTTGAGTTCGAGGGGCAAATCGTTTGGGAATCGCAAGCTCCAGTCGTTTTTCGAATTTCCGAAGGTGATGGAGGCATGGTCCTGGGTAATTGAAAGATCGCCGGACCCGTCGGAGAGGTGATACTCGACGCGGGGCTTTTGGTATGCCGGGCCGAATTGGAAGTCTCCTTCAAAAAGATGGGTCGCGCCGCCACGGATGGTTATTTGCCCGGCGCCCATGCGCAGATCGGCGCGAAGCGCGGTTTCCCCTTTACGGTCTAACGTTTCGTTGGTATGGGAAAGGTAATGAGAATTGGCGCCCATGACCGCGGAGTGGGAATGGTGACGGAGCAAAATCACCAGTAATACCGCGAAAAATATGGCGCCAAGCGTGGAGCCTACCGGAAATGGCGGTGTCGACGCAGGAACCCGGCGCCGCCGCAACGTGTCCCAGAACATTCCGAGACCAACGAGAATTAATAACGCCGGCCAATACGTGGTCAAGACAGGTATGGGATCGAACGCCGGCTTCCAGTTGGAATAAAGAAAAAGGGAGCCAACAACGATTAGAAGAATCGGCACGACCAGGGAAACATGTCGCGCGGCCTGATCCTGTTTCATGGTACACGACCCCCGTCTGCTGGCTAATACGCAAAGTGAGGGGGAAAAGTTCCACCACGCGCGAGAGAGTTAAGGGCGGCAATCGAAGAGAGATTCCTGCCTGCGGCAGGCAGGCCTCACTGCGCGAGCCAACGCTTTGCAGGAGCAAAGCGGAGGAAAAGTTGGCTCGCTCTGCCCGCCTGCGGCAGGCAGGTTCAGAATGATGGGGTGTGGGGTTGTGCCTGCCTGCGCTGGCAGGTTCGAAATGAGGATAGTAGCGAAACGCGCCCTTTTCCGTCGGCGGTAATTGGGCGGTGTGCTAGAGTGCGACTGAATAGCACTGGGAGAATCTCGCATGGCTGCATTTGAAAGGATTATCTGGATCGTTCTCGACAGCGTCGGCGTCGGTGAGTTGCCGGATGCCGCGCAGTATGGGGACGTCGGCCGGAACACGCTTGGACATATTGCGGAATCGCGCCCGCTGAAATTACCGAACCTTGTGGAATTGGGGCTGGCAAATATAGTTCCGCTGAAGCATCTGAGTCCCACTTCGGAGCCGCGCGCTTCTTACGGTAAGGGGGCTACCCGTTCGCCGGGGAAAGATACCACCACGGGAC
The DNA here is from genome assembly GCA_035602385.1 of Candidatus Dormiibacterota bacterium. Lineage (GTDB taxonomy): Bacteria > Acidobacteriota > Terriglobia > Acidiferrales > UBA7541 > Acidiferrum. Next base: position 25,401 of record DATNME010000018.1, on the reverse strand, counting down.
ACTGGGAAATGGCAGGCATCTGGCTGGCGCAGGCATTTCCTGTTTACCCGCACGGATTCCCGCGGGAAATTATGGATGCTTTTGAATCACGAATAGCCCGGGGGACGCTGGGAAACAAGCCGGCCTCGGGGACGGAAATACTGATTGAACTTGGGGATGAGCATGTGCGGACGGGTAAGCCGATTGTGTACACGTCTGGAGACAGCGTGTTTCAAATTGCGGCGCACGAAGAAGTTATTCCGGTGCAGCAGCTTTACCGGATGTGCGAAATCGCGCGCGAATTATTGGATGGAAAGCATCGCGTGGGGCGCGTAATTGCGCGGCCGTTCACGGGAGCAGCAGGAAAATTTGTGCGGACGTCGCGGCGCCATGATTACGCTGTCGCTCCGCCCAAACCTATGTTGATGGACGTACTGCGGGAACGGGGGGTTCCGGTATTTGGCGTCGGAAAAATCCACGATATTTACAACGGCCGCGGCGTCGAAGACTACGTTACGACAAAAAATAATCTCGATGGGATGCAGAAGGTGACCGAGGCATTGCAAGAACGTAAGAAAGGACTGATATTTTGCAACCTTGTGGATTTCGATATGCTTTACGGACACCGCAAGGATGTGGAAGGATTCGCAAAATCACTGGAAGAGTTTGACGAATCGTTGGCGAGTTTTCTGCCGGCGCTGCAAGCCAATGATTTGCTCATCATTACAGCGGATCATGGGTGCGATCCTGATCCGCGCTGGCCGACCACCGATCATTCTCGCGAATATGTGCCGATAGTCGCGTTTACGCCGCAAAAGAAAAGAGGCGTTAATTTGGGTATCCGGAACACACTGGCCGATATGGGTCAAACGATCGCGGAAAATTTTGCGGCGAAAATTCCACACGGCGATAGTTTTCTGCGGGATATTGCTCCGGCAATTTCACTAACGGCGGGTTGACCGCTAGTTACCCTGGGATTTAGCTTGAGGAGCTCCGCCCGGAGCGTAATAGCCGTTGCGCGTTCGCGCGACGAGTTTGCCTCTGCCGCGCGGCGGAATTACATCCACTTTGACGGATCGGAAAGTGCCGTCCTGCGCTGTATTCGATGGATAGTAAGCCAGCGTGTACTGATGGCGAATATCGTGCGCCACTTGTTCGCAGATGGCATGAACTTCGGCAACGCTTGCCGGGAAAAATGCCAAACCACCCGAAGCATTGGCAATTTCCTGCAGCGCTTTCCTGGCTTTTTTCGCCGTCCGCTTGTCTTCGCCGGAATCCTTACCCAATAGCCCGATGGTATAAACGACCGTGGAAGTTTTTTGAAGTTCTCTCAGCGTTTTTTCCAGACTATTGCGGCTGGTATTGTCGTCGCCATCGGTAACCACCAAAAGAACGCGCTTGTCTTTCGAGGCTTTCTTCAGGTGGTCCAGCGAACCGATAATGGCGTCGTAAAGCGCGGTGCTTCCTCGGGCGTCAATGCGCTCGAGGGCTTCTTTCAGCTCCGGAATGCTGTTGGTAAAATCCTTATCGAGATCCAGGAAAAAATCGTCGTTGAAATTAACGACGAAGGCTTCGTCCTGCGGATTGCTGGCTTGCACCAGGGTTAACGCCGCCTCGTTCACGCGCGAGCGTTTTTCTTTCATGCTTCCGCTGTTATCAATCACCAGGCCCATGCTTACTGGGATATCTTCATTGCGGAAGACCGACAACTTTTGTTCGGCCTTGTCTTCGAATACGCGAAAGTTCTCCTGTTTCAGATCGTCAATAAACTTGCCGTTTTTATCCAGAACCGAGGTGTGCAGAACCACCAGGTTTACGGCGACTTTGATGCTGCCGCCTTGCTGACCCGCGGGCTGGCCCGCTTGGCCAGGGGGCGGGGGCTGCGGGCTCGGAAAAGGAATTTGCGCGAGCGCCGAAGATCCGCAGAGCAACATCGCCGAGATTAAGAATGGGGCAAAAATTGATAACGAGGTTTGGAAGAAGTTCCGCGGAAAATCGGGATGACTGTCAGTTTGCTGGCGCGTAGTATCCGGTTCGCGAATAGATAGAGAGGGGCGGGAGGCCACGGGGAGCCCGCATCTTGATTTTAATTTTGCGCCAGCGCGCGTCATGCACTTTATTGCTTGGTTTGTAGCCCAGGACATATTGATTGCGCAGCTCCATGCCGATTTTCGTCGCGATATCCGGCAACTCGTTTAGATTTTCTACGGCAAATACGCGGCCGCCCGTCAAATCCGTTATTTCCGAAAGCAGGGAAGGCCCGTTCAGTTCCTCCGGCGTGCGGTTGCGATACCCGAGGGGATCAAAAATACCGATGGCGTAGAGTTGCGTGTCAGCTTCCTTCACCAGCCTCTTGATATCGTTCTCATTGTACCGACTATGATTATCGCCCCCGTCAGATAGGATGAGCAAGGCGCGCTTGGCGTTGTGAGCACCCCGCATCTGGCTGAGCCCCAGGTAGATGGCATCCAGCAACGCGGTGCGACCTTTGGGCGCGGTCAGCAACATGCGGCTTTGCAGATCTTCCACGCTGTTGGTGAACGTGCTGGTCAGTTCGGCGCGTTCATTGAAGGTGACCAGGAAAAACTCATCCAGTGGGTTGGCGGTTTTGAAAAATTGCACGGCGGCTTCGCGTGCTTTGCCGATTTTATTGGCCATGCTGCCGCTGAAATCGAAAATAACGCCGATGGATATCGGTACATCTTCGGCGGAGAAGGTGAGGACTTCCTGCTCGATGTTGTCTTCGAAAACGCGGAAATTGTCCTGGTCCAAGCCGGTGACGAGCCGGTTATAGGGATCGGTTACGGTGATGTTGACCAGGGCCAGTCCTACGTCGGAATGTAAAACCTCACCAGGCTTGACGAATTTAGTGGGAGTATTTTTTGAGAGGTCGGTGGGCGCCGCGGAAGAACCGTCACCAGCGTTGAAATGATTTTCGTGGGGAACCTGGGCGAGGACTTTTGCGCCAGTCGCGGCAAAAAAGCAAGCGATTAGCAGGAGGTTGGAAAGACTAGATAGAACGCGAATCTTTGTTAAATCGCGTTTCACGGTGCCCCCAAAATTCCCGAAGAAGCGGGCGGGTCGCGATACAGGAACGGAGCAAGTCTACCACTCAAGTTGGTGAGCACAAGTCCAAAACTGGACAGTGACAAAAATATTTTTGAGATTTTACAAACTGAAGACATCGCGCCGGCTTGTGGTAGCATTCGTGGTATTTTCCCGGATTCGTACCACCGAGCCGGAATTCGCAAACTAAAGTGCTAGTAGTACCACGGATTTCGGAGTGATTCTACAATGAGCGGCCCAAAAGTGGTGATCGTTATTCCGGCGCGGTACGGTTCCACCCGCTTGCCGGGCAAACCGCTGGTGCAAATTGCGGGGAAAACGATGATCCAACGGGTTTACGAGCGGGCAAAACTGGCTGGAGAAGCTCACCAGGTGATTGTTGCCACCGATGACGAGCGTATTGTAAAGGCTGTGCAGGATTTTGGCGGGGAAGCGCGGATGACGCGCGGCGATCACCGGACGGGGACGGAGCGGGTGGCCGAAGTTGCCGCGCATGTCCCGGGGGATATTTTTGTAAATGCGCAAGGGGACGAGCCGCTGCTAGACCCGGGCGCCATTGACACTGCTGTGAAGGCATTACTGGAGGAGCCGGCGGCGGCGGTCGCGACAGTGGCGACGCCTCTTAAGGCGCTGCCTGATGTGATGGACCCGAACGTGGTGAAAGTGGTCCTTGATTTTGATGGCAATGCGCTTTATTTTTCGCGCGCGCCTATTCCGTGGGTGCGCGATACCGCGGGAAAAGTTCATGTGAACTATTGGAAGCACCTGGGACTGTACGTTTTTCAGCGGGATGCGTTGCTGGAGTTTCCGACGCTTCCGCAGGGCGAAATCGAACGAATTGAACAACTGGAGCAACTGCGCTGGCTGGAAAATGGCTGGAAGATTCGCGTGGCTGAAGTGGAACACGACGCGGTGAGCGTGGACGTGCCGGAGGACGTGGCGCGAGTCGAAAAGCTGCTTGCGTAGGAACGGTGTCGGAAAGGCTAGAGTTTTTCTACGACGCGGCTCTGCGTGCGGTGACTATTTCTTTCCCTTTTCTAGTGCTGCCCACAGCTTTTCAATGCGTTTATGAATTTTGGCGGCATCCTCGGCGTGAGGATATAGGTCTAAATATTTGGTAAAGGATTGGATGGCCTGCCGCTTCAGGCCTTTTTTTTCCTGAGCATCGCCGAGGTAGCGGTAGGGAAGCGCGTACCCGGGCTTCGCCAATATCGCATCTTCGAAGCGGTCGATGGCGGCGTCAACGTCGCCTCTTTTCATATAGTACTGGCCAACTTCGATGTCTTTTTCCGCCCTTAGCGGATCCCACATGGGCTGGTCTTTGCCGTCGTCAGTCGCAGCGGGTTCGGTCTGGGAGGGCGGTTTTTTTTTCGGTTTTTCCTGGTGTTTTTTCTCCGGCGGATCCTGTGCGCGTGCAAGGGCGCTCAGGGGAGGCAATAGCGCCGCCGTTGCGATCAGTAACCATTTAGCTGGCATTCTCAGCATGTCTCATTCTCAGAACTCTTGGATTATACCAATCTATGCTGGCGCGTGTGTCGCAACTCCCGTTCGCGGAAATATTTGGTGCGCGGTGTTAAACTATAGGTTCACGCTGTGGTCAGCGAAGTCGCCATGGAACCCCGAGAAAAAGTCGCACTCCTTCCCGAAAGCCCCGGAGTTTATTTGTTCAAAAACGCCGGGGGCACGGTGCTGTACGTAGGCAAAGCAGCATCGTTGCGGAGCCGCGTGCGTTCGTATTTTCTGGAGTCGAGTTGGATCAACGCCAAGACGGGATCGCTGGCGCGGGAGATAGCGGACCTGGAAACGATTCTGGTCGGGAACGAACAAGAAGCGCTGGCGCTGGAGCATAACCTCATTAAGCAGCACCGGCCGAAGTTCAATGTGTTGCTGCGCGATGACAAGACATATCCATACATAAAATTCACGGCTGGCGACAAATATCCTCGCGTGTACTTTACGCGCCGAGTTCGCAAGGACGGATCGCTTTATTTTGGTCCGTATTTTCCGGCGAGTTTGGCGAGGCGGATTCTGCATTTTGTTCACAAGCGATTCATGGTGCCGTCTTGTTATGTGGATCTTTCGCGCAGCCACCCGCGAGCTTGTTTGCAGTTCCACATCAAACGATGTTTGGGACCATGCGTAACAGGTTTAACGACCGATGAACGCTACGCGGAAGCGGCGCGCGATGTGCGATTGTTTCTCGAGGGGCGGCGCCAGGATTTAATCAAGAGCCTGAAAGAACGCATGGGCGTGGCCGCCGAAGCGCAGGAATTCGAGCAAGCAGCGACTTATAGGGATTTGCTGCAGACGATCGAGGAGATCGAAGAGCGGCAGCGCATTGCGTCGAGCGAAGGTGACGACACGGATGTGCTGGCGTTCTATGCCGAACCTCCACTGGTGGCTGCGGATCTTTTTCATCTTCGCGGCGGGCGCGTGGTGGATCGGCGTGAATTTTACTGGGAGGAGCTTGAAGAGTTCGATCCGCGCGAATTTGTTCCGTCGCTCCTCAAACAGCTTTATCTGGAAGCGGAATATTTGCCCAGGGCAATTCATGTGCCGGTGGATTTTGAGGACCGCGAGGTGCTGGAGGCGGCGTTAACGGAACGGGCGGGGCGCAAGGTGGAAATACTTACGCCGCAGCGCGGCTCGAAACGAGCTTTTCTCGACCTGGTGGAAAGCAATGCCAAGCATTCTTTCGAGCAACGATTCCGGGTTCTTAAGCCGACGTCGAAGGCAATAAGCGAAGCTTTGCAGAACGCTTTGCTGTTGCCGGACGAACCAACACGAATTGAGAGTTTCGATATTTCTCATACGCAGGGAACGGATACGGTCGCGTCCATGGTGGTGTGGGAAAATGGGCGAATGAAAAAGTCGGAGTACCGGAAATTTATCATTAGAGGCGAAGGGCTTCCCGGCGAAGCACTTGGCGTTGAACTTCCGGGCGGGCAAACTGCGAATCCTTTGCCGCCGGTACTATCGAATGGAAACGGTTCGCAGCGCTGGCAGAACGATGACTTCGCGAGCATGCGGGAGGCGGTGACGCGGCGTTACCGGCGGGTGCTGGAAGAACAGAAGCCCATGCCAAGCCTGATTCTGATTGACGGCGGCATTGGGCAATTGCACGCCGCCGCGCAAGCGCTGGAGTCATTGCAAATAATCAATCAACCCATCGCGAGCATTGCGAAGAAGGAAGAGATTTTGTATGTCCTGGGCCAGGAAGACGAGCCGATAGTTTTGGACCGTCACTCGCCGGTGCTTCACCTGATTCAGCAGATACGGGATGAAACTCACCGTTTTGCGGTAAGTTTCCACCGGTTGCGGCGCGGGAAGCGGCAAACGACCACGGTGCTTAGGGATATCCGCGGGGTTGGTCCGCAGACCACGCAAAGGCTTTTGCAGCAATTTGGAAGCATTGCTAACATTCGCCGGGCTGGCGTGGACGAGCTAAGCAAGTTTGTGTCGCAAAAAAGCGCTGAAACGATCTTAAAAGCCTTGGAAAAGGCGGGGGAAGCCCCATAACCGGAATTGTGGAGGTTTAGCGGTTAGAGTGTATTGCGCGTGCGGTAGCGCTATGCTAGCGTTCTTTACGGAGGTTGCTATGGCAGATCAAGTTGGATCAAAAGTGACTTATTTCCTTGTGGGACTGGGTGTGGGCGCGCTGGTAGGTGTGTTGTTTGCACCGAAGTCTGGCGAAGACACGCGCGAATTTTTGGGCAAAAAGGCGGAAGACGGTCGCGATTACGCGCAGCGCAAAGCACGTGAACTTCGCGAACGCGCCGATGAATTGATCGAGCAGAGTAAAGGTGTTGCGGCCCGGAAGAAGGATTCAATTTCGGCGGCAGTGGAAGCCGGGCGCGAAGCGTATTTGCGCGAATCGTCAAAAGCTTAGGAGTTGCGGGCTTTAGCGGTTACGCGTATATAGCGGGGGATGCCGTTCTTTTGGGGAGCGGCTGGGGCTGGTATGCAATTTTGGCTGGAGTTTTTCAGTATCGTTGCCGCGATCGCGTTGATCGTGCAAGTGGTGATATTAGGCTTGTTGTTTGCGCAACTGAAGCGAACGACAGAGCACATGAATCGACTGGTCGGCGACTTGCACGCGCGCCTGGGGCCGATACTCACGCGGGTGCAGATACTGCTGGAGGACACCCAGCCAAAAATTTCCAGCATGGTGGAAGACGCGGCGCACGTGGTGTATCTGGCGCGTAATCAGGCACAGAAAGTGGATCGAGTATTCACCGATGCCGCGGACCGGCTTCGTGGGCAGCTGGTGCATGCCGACAGAATTCTAACCGGCACGCTGGAAGCGGTTGAAGATGCGGGGATGAAATTCCGCAAAGGATTCTGGGCGCCGGTACAAAAAGCTTCGGCGGTGATGCAGGGAATTAAAGTGGGATTGGATTTGTTGCGCTCGCGGCGCGCTCCGCGAGCAGGTGCGGGCGAAGGCGCCGAACAAGAAGACGAACTTTTTATCTGATTTACGGTGCGGACCGCAGGCTAACGAACTAACGGATCCAGCCGCCGCCCAGCACGGAATCTCCATCATAAAATACTGCTGCTTGACCAGGGGTGATGGCGCGTTGCGGCGCATCGAAGGTAATGCGCGCGCAGTGATCGTCTAATACTTCAATAGTTGCCGCCGCCGGCTCGTGCTTGTGGCGAACTTTTACAAAGGATCGCAGCGGATGTTGCGGTGGTGCGCAAGAAATCCAATTCACGCCTTCGATTTCGCAAGTGGTGGCGCGCAGGTCGGCATCATCGCCAACGATTACGCGGTTGTTTTCCAGATCGATAGACAAAACATATAGCGGTTTGCTGGCAGAAAAACCCAGTCCCTTACGCTGGCCAACGGTGAACTGATGCACGCCGGTGTGTTTTCCGACTATGGTGCCATCGGATAAGACGATTTCGCCTTCAGTTTCCTGCAGCGGTTGGCCTATTTCCGCGGCGTAAGCGTGGATAAACTGCACGTAATTTCCGTTCGGAACAAAACACAATTCCATGCTATCGGGCTTTTCCGCAACGGGCAGCTGCGCGTCGCGCGCCAGCTCGCGGACCTGGTCTTTGCCTAACTCACCTAGAGGAAACTCGCTGCGGGAAAGTTGCTCCTGCGACAAGCCCCAAAGAAAATAGGATTGGTCTTTGCTATCGTCGCGGGCGCGCAAAAGTTCCCAGCGGCCGGTCAGTTCATTTTTCCGGATGCGCGCATAGTGGCCGGTTGCCAATCGCTCCGCGCCAATTTGGCGCGCCATGGTTAGGAGTGGTTCAAACTTTACGTCGGTATTGCAATTGGTGCAGGCCACCGGAGTGCGGCCCGAGAGATATTGTTGGACGAAGGGGCGCACCACGCGGCTCTCGAATTGTTCTTCAAAATTGACGACGTAATGCGGGAAATTCAAGTGTTGCGCGACGCGCTTGGCGTCGTAGACGTCGTCGAGCGAGCAGCAACGATGTTGCGCGGGCCCGTCGCCTAACAATTCCGGAAGACGGCGCTGATTCCAAAGCTGCATGGTGAGGCCGACCACCGGACGTCCCTGTTGCTGCAGCACGGCGGCCACAACGGAGCTGTCCACGCCGCCGCTCATGGCGACGGCGACGAGTTCGTGGGCGGGGCCATCGGCCTCGCGCGAACCAGTGGGCAGCATGTCGAAATGGGTGACTGAACTCATCGAATCTATTCTAGCGGGTTTCGGCGAGTTTGCGATACGTGGGAGACAATTCACGCAATTGTTCGACGACGCCGGGAACGATGCGAAGACAGGCGTCAATTTCCGCCGCGGTGGTGGGTTTGCCGAGGCTGAAGCGAATGCTGGCGCGGGCATCTTCAGCCCGCAGTCCGATGGCGGTGAGCACGTGAGAAGGTTCGATGGCGCCGGAGGAGCAGGCCGCTCCGGTGGAGCAGGCGATACCTTTTAGATCCAGAGCGATGATCAGTGATTCGCCTTCGATGCCGGGAAAAACGATGTTGGTGGTGTTGGGAGTGCGCGGCGCGGCGGCGCCATTCACAAATGTGTGGGGAATGCGCGAGAGCAAACCGGTTTCGAGTTGATCGCGCAAAGCTGCGAGGCGCGCGGAGTCTTGAGCCAAAGCTTTTTGCGCGAGTTGCGCGGCTTTGCCGAGGGCGACGATTCCGGCAACGTTTTCGGTACCAGGGCGCGCGCCTCGCTGGTGGCGGCCGCCGTAAAGCAACTGCCGGAGGCGCGTTCCGCCGCGAACGTAGAGCGCGCCGATACCTTTTGGCGCGTAAAGCTTGTGGCCGGAGATGGAAAGCAAGTCAAGTTGCAGGGTTTTCACGTCGATGGGAACTTTTCCCGCCGACTGGACGGCATCGGTGTGGAAATAGACGTCAGCGTCGGTGGCGATGCGGCCGATTTCTTCGAGTGGCTGAAGAGTGCCTAGCTCGTTGTTGGCGTGCATGATGGTGATCAATACGGTTTCCGGACGGATGGCGTTCTTTACAGCTTGCGGATTGACGATTCCATCGCGGTCGACCGGAAGATACGTTACGGCGACGCCGCGTTTTTCCAGTTCCTGGCAGGTATTGAGCACGGCTTCGTGTTCGATGGTGCTGGTAATCACGTGAGCGGTGCTGGTGGAGGCGGTGATTCCGAAGATTGCGTGATTATCTGATTCCGTTCCGCCACTGGTGAACACTATTTCCTGCTGGCGAGCGCCGAGGAGCGTGGCGACAGATTCGCGCGCGGATTCGACGGCCGCAGCGGCTTTTTGCCCGAACGAATGGATGGAGGCGGCGTTGCCGAATTGCCCGGAGAAATAGGGAAGCATCGCGTCGAGGACTTCGGGATCGACGGGGGTGGTGGCGTTGTAGTCCAGGTAGATGCGATTCATGGTTGCTGACTCTAGGATAGTCCGCCGGAGAGTTGCGGTAAAGCGCAGAACGGAACCAGCATCTCACAGTTCGCGATAGGGGACCTTGGAGGCCCTTGTGGACGCAATACAGGATTTTCGCGTCAAAAGCGCCGAAACGGACGCGAGTGATAAATCAATTTCCGGGGTAGGACCCACCACTAGTTCGAGATTAAGTTTTTCCGGAGCTTCCACTAATTGGAAGTCAAAGTACGGAGTAAGAACTACCCGACCCTGTCTAATTCCAATGGAAGGATGGTCGTCGGATATTTCCTGAGTGATTATTCTCCACTCGCGTTCCTCAGCAAAAGAAGGGTGCTTTAAGACTGTGGCCAGTGTAACGAAATCGGAAACGAATTCTAATCCCCTAGAGGTCTTCCTTTTTTCAGCCGGCGGTCGACCAAGGATTCTCGTCCACATGGCTTCGATTAGGGAAGCCTGTTTCGCCGGATCGTAGATGCACGGGGCGAGGAAACAGCGTTGCTTAGAGGCGGCTGTGATTAGTTGCGAGGATTCAAATCCAATGCTAAACCCGGCGCCACCGCGACAATATCCCCTCCACTGGCTCAGCGAATCGCCGTCCTCCGAGAAACAGGCAACATGAATTTTAATCTTTGAAACAAAATCAAATGATTTTTGAAGGCCTTGAAATATGGTCTCTACTTCCAGCCTTGTATCTTGGGCGAGACCGGCGATGTCCTCAAGCTGGTCCAAGCGGTACTGGACAGCGTCCTTCCAAAGCGCAATGGTGTGAGCTAATTCGGCTGAATCATTGAGGTATTGTAAGCGAGTCGCCCATAAAGATTTGGAAGACAGAATTCCCAAAAGTCCGTTTTGCGAAGTGTAATGATACAAGCGCGGCGGAGGCGTTAAACTCTTCGGGAAAGCAAGATCAGCGATTGGTGTCTCTATCATCTGCACTCGTCTGACTATGTCACGTCTCGAAGAATGGAGTATCCCGGTCGCTAAACAAGGAGTCTAGCCCGTCGGCTCGGGGGTTATGGTCTCAGGAGGAACTGACGAACGGCGACCGGGGACCATGGTGCGCACTACGACGTAGAGAACGGGGATGAAGACCAGGTTGAGCGAGGTGGCGGCGAGCATGCCGCCGAAGACGGTGGTGCCGACGGAGATGCGTCCTGCGCTGCCAGCTCCAGAGGCGAGGACGAGCGGTGAAACTCCCAAGATGAAGGCGAACGAGGTCATCAGGATGGGGCGGAGACGAATGCGGGCGGCTTCAACGGCGGCGTCGATGGTGGAGCGGCCCTGCGCTCGAAGTTGTTCCGCGAATTCGACGATCAGGATGGCGTTTTTGCTGGAGAGACCGATGAGCATGACCAGACCAATCTGGCAATAGACGTCATTTTGCAGGCCACGCAGAGACTGTGCGCCAAGTGCGCCCATGATTGCGACTGGAACGGCAAGCAGCACGATAAATGGAAGAATGAAGCTTTCGTACTGCGCGGCCAGCGTGAGGTAGACGAAAAGAAGTCCGAGCCCGAACAGAATCCCGGCCTTCCCGCCAGATTCAATTTCTTCCAAGGATAGTCCGCTCCATTCAAATGCCATTCCCCTGGGTAACACTTTTCTTGCGAGCGACTCCATGGCATCCAAGGCCTGGCCGGTGCTGACGCCGGGCGCGGCCGAGCCGTTGATTTCCACGGAGCGGAACAGATTGTAGTGGCTAATGACTTGTGCGTTGGCGGTTTGTTCGATAGTGACAAGATTGTCCAGCGGGATCATTTTGCCGGTGTCAGAGCGCAGATAATACTGCTTGATGTCCTTAGGTTGAGAGCGGAACCTGGCGTCGGCTTGGACGTAGACCCGGTAGGAACGATTATTGAAATCGAAATCGTTGACGTAAACGGAACCCATAAAGACTTGCAGTGCGTCGGTGATTTGACTGAAGGAGACTTGCAGGCTTTTTGCTTTTTCGCGGTCGATGTTCACGAGATATTGCGGGTCGTTGGCGGTGAATTGGGTGTTCAGTCCGACGAGATTTTTGCTCTGCATACTTTGAAAAATAAGCTGGTTTGCCGCGTTGGATATGCCTTCCAGCGTATTGCGGCCTAAATCCTCCAATTCGAACTGGAAACCGCCGAATTGGCCCAAGCCCTGAACGGCCGGTGGACTAAACGGAAAAATCATCGCGCCGGGAATGGATGAAAGCGGGGCGCGAAGTTTTTCAACGGTAGCTGCGGCAGAATGTTCCTGACCTTTGCGCTTGTCGATTGAGCCGAGGGTGAGGAATACCAGAGCCTTGTTGGGCGCGCTGCCGGCGAAGCTGAATCCAACAACAGCGAAGGAACCTTCGACATCAGGAACATTTTTCAGCGTTTGCTCAACTTTAGTACAGATGTCCCTGGTGTAAGACATCGATGCGCCTTGAGGAGCCTGGACGGCCACGATGAGATAGCCCTGATCCTCTTCGGGAATAAAAGCGCGGGGAACGCGGATGTAGATGAGATAGGTGAGTCCCAGGGCGGCGAGGAAAACGAGCATAGCAGCGAAACGCCAGGCGACGACTTGGCGCACTGTTTTTTCGTAAGCCTTGGTTCCCGATTCAACGACGCGGTTAAAGAGCTTGAAAAAACGGCCTTGCGCGCGCTGGCGATGTTTCCCCAGGAAAATTGCGGAAAGCGCCGGAGTCAAAGTAAGCGCATTGAACGCGGAAATGGAAACGGAAAACGCAATGGTGAGCGCAAATTGGCGAAAGAGAATTCCGGTGGTGCCGGGGAAGAGCGCGACAGGAACGAACACGGCAACTAACACCAGCGAAGTCGCGATGACCGCGCCAGCCACTTCCTTCATCGCGACGGACGCTGCGTTGTGCGGCTCAGTGATGCCCTCGGCGATGTGGCGTTCCACGTTTTCAATGACCACGATGGCGTCGTCGACAACCAGACCGGTAGCCAGAGTAATGCCGAATAACGTGAGCGTATTGATGGAAAAGCCCAGCACCTTGATAAAAATAAACGTGCCCACGAGTGAAACGGGAATGGTAATCGCGGGAATGAAGGTGCTGCGCCAATCCTGCAGGAAAAGGTAAATAACGATAATGACCAGGGTAATTGCTTCGGCCAGGGTTATTAGCACTTCGCGGATCGATTCGCCGATGACCGTGGTGGTATCGAAGGCCACGGCATATTTCAGGCCCGGAGGGAAATTCTTCGAAAGACGGACCAACTCTTCCTTTACGTTTCTATCGACGTCGAGTGCGTTCGCGCCAGGAAGCTGCGTCACGCCAAGCCCGACCGCTTCGTGGCCGTTGTAGCGCAGAATAGTGCCGTAATCTTCCGCGCCCAGCTCCGAGTGGCCGACATCCTTGATCCGAACCAGCGTACCGCCGGTGCCCGTTTTGAGAATGATATTGTCGAACTGCGACGCTTCGGTCAATCGCCCAACCGCGCGCACGCTGATTTGATAAGCCTGGTTATCGTTGCCGGGAGGCTGACCGATCTGACCAGCGGCGACCTGCACGTTTTGCTCTTCGAGCGCTGCAAGAATATTGGTCGCCGTCAAGCCGCGTTCTGCCAGGCGCGCGGGATCGAGCCAAAGCCGCATGGCGTACTTGCGTTCGCCAAAAATAAAAACATCGCCAACGCCGTGCACGCGTTTAAGCGCGTCCTTCACGTAAATGTCCATGTAGTTACTGAGAAATAAACTGTCGTAGGTATTGTCGGAATAGACGCCAGCGCCCAGCACAAATCCGCTGGTTTGTTTGGTGATGATGACGCCGGTATTTTTGACGGTATTCGGCAGGCGGCCGAGAGCCTGGTTGACGCGGTTTTGCACGTCGACGGCGGCAAGATCCACATCGCGAGAAATGTCAAACGTAACGGTGATCTGACTGGTACCGTCATTGCCGCTGGTGGAGGTGATGTATTTCATTCCCGGAACGCCGTTGATGGACTGCTCGAGTGGGATGGTGACGGCGGATTCCACGGTGGTGGCGTTAGCGCCAATATAAAAGGACGTTACGGAAACTTGCGGAGGCGCCAACTGCGGGAACTCAGCGATAGGAAGCGTGGGAATGGCGATAGCGCCGGCTAGAACAATCAAGAGCGCGCAGACGGTCGCAAAGACCGGACGTTGAATGAAGAAATCAACGAACAAAGTTGCGGTCCGCCTTTTTGTCGAGTAAGCGAGCGCTGTTCATGAGGAGGTGGCGCTCAGTGGCCCGGTACGTTTCCGCCGGGCGCGGCGTTGGTTGCCAGTTGTTCAGCTACCGGAAAGCCGTCCTGCAGGAATTGCGTGCCGGAAACGATGATGTGATCGCCGGGTTTTATACCATCAAGCACGGCGTATTGGTTCCCAACGAGTTCACCAAGCTTCAGCAGTTTCTGGCGGGCAACGAAGCCATTTCCTTCCTTCACGGAAAGGAATGCAAAGAACTGCCCATTGATGCGTGCGACCGCAAGCAAAGGAATCACCGGACGCTCTTGGATGCCCCAGGTAATTTGTGCGCGGACCTGTTGAGCAACGCGGAGGCGCGTTTTGGAATTTTCGGCCGAAGCCTTGGCAAGCACGGTCTGGGTTTCGGGATCCACTTGCGGGGAGACGAAGGTAAGCTTGGATTCGGCAAGAGTGTTGCCAGCCTGATCCAGCAAACGAACAGGGATGCCAACGCGGGCGCTTGATGCGCGGTCAGTCGGCAAATAGATGTAGGCCTCTAGAGCGCCGGGTTCGTCCACAGTGGTAAGCAAAGTACTGACCCCAACGCGATCGCCAACACGCACCGGAATGTCGCCTACGACACCGTCCATCGGCGCAGCGACCCGGTAATAGCGCAGCTGCGCTTTCTCCTGATTGACCTGCTCGCCGATGGCGTTCAATTGAGCAACGGCGGCGTCGTACGCGGACTGCGCGTCATCGAGCTGCTGTTTGGCGACTACCCCGGCATCGAACAATTTTTTGGCGCGATCCAAATGGACCTTGGCAAGTTCCACGTTGGCTTGTTGGGCGGCGCGGGAAGCTTCCTGGCTGCTGACACTGGCTTGCTGCTTGAGGGGATCAATCTGCAGGAGAGGAGTTCCGGCTTTTACGTGGTCGCCGGACTTGACAAATATCTTGACGATTTGGCCTTCGACTTGAGGGTTTATGGTTGCGGAGTGGCGGGACTTAACTACCGCAAGGTACTCGGTGGTATCGGCAATTTTTTGGGCTTGTGCGACCAAAACCTGGACAGGCATTGCCTGAGGCCCCCCGGCCTGCGGGTTGCTCGAGACGGAATTCGTGCTACAACCGGTCATCCAAGCCGCAGAGAGGGCCAAGACCAGAGCAACATTCTGGGCGAAAGCTGCAGAAGAAATAGTACGGGGCATTTTTTATGTACAGGTTGAAGAGTCCATCAAATGATACGACAAGATGGTCTCGCGGCAAAGCCGCAACCGTTGTCTCCTATTAGACGCACTCGCACGCTAAGGGTTATACGGAATTAGTTACACGGAAATTACGTATGGCGGGCAAATCAGTGCGGGTTAGGGGGATCGCCTTCGATTGCGGTGCTCGGGCGCTTGTCTGATAGACGGAGCTGCAGGATTTCGATTTGTTCTGGACGGTCGAAGACTTTGCCGGGGAAGAGCGCTTTGGTGGCAATACGCACGCCGCCGAAGGCGACGCCTAGGACAATAGCGACCAGAAGTAAAACCCCAGTGCCTAGGAAGATTTCAACCATGGTGGAGACGATGGGAGGCTCGGTAACGGTGAAAACCGGCTCATTCCAGGTGATGCTGGTTTCGTAGTTGACGTTGTTGCGCAAGGTCTTAGCGAACGCAGGGTTTGTCGAGCCGAGCACTATGGAAAGGAGGGAAGCTTTGCGTTCGACGGCGACGTCGGAGTTCTTTAGTTTTTGTGCGAGAGCAAGTTCCAGGTGGTGGAGTTGCTGCTCGGCGAGCTGCGGGGTTGGATACTCGATTAAAAGCAGAACGCCTTCACCGGAGGCGTTGCGGTAGCGGGCGGCGACAGCTTCCGCTCCCGAAGCCAAGTCTGCATCTTGCGCCAACGGAGAATAGTCCGGGTGACCGAGTAGAGCCAAAGCGGAGCGGAAGGCGACGGGTCCGGCGGCGTAAAGGTCGCTACCGGCGACGCGGTCTTTTACTGGCAGGTAGGTACGGATCGGCGGAAGTGGCGTGGCATCCGCATGACGGCGCAGCCGAGTTTGAAGTTCCTTCAGGTCCGCGGCGGCAGTTTGTGCCGTCAGGCCGTTCACCGCTACCACAAAATTACCGACGAGCAGCAGAGCACGGTCGTCTTGCACGGCCGATGTATCGGTAAACGTTCCACCCTGCATTTCGCGAAACCGCCTAAAGGTGAAGGCCTGATACGCTCCAGTTGGATCCCGAAGAGAGTGAATCGATAGGGTCAGCGAGTGCCCATCACTTGAATATTGTTTTGCGTGAGCGTCGTCGAAGCCGGCCTCTCTGTATATGTCCGCATCTTCATCTGAAATTTTTTGCCTAACAGTGGGCGAGGAACCGCTCCAGCGGCCAATATGATCCGGAAACGCATCCTGCAAGTCCGCGGTGGCCGGAGAAGCCGGGGCGAACAAAGCCAGGAAAATCGTAATTAGGGCGAGACGGTGCTTCATAGGTGATTTAGATGCCTTCAGGTTACTGCTGGTTCCCGGTTCGTTCAACTTGCGCGACAGCCTCGGGACGGCGCACGGGCGCTTTAGAGGGGATATTGACGCCCATGCTGTTCAGGCTTTGCAAATAGCTTGCGACGCCCTGATACAGCCCTTCGGCGACTCGTTGGCGATATTCGGGCTTCTTCAGGAGCAATTCATCGGCGGGATTGCTGAGGAAGGAAATTTCCGTGAGGATTGAGGGCATGTCCGCTCCGATGAGCACGACGAAGGGAGCTTTGCGAACGCCGCGATTCTTTACCGGCTTGGTAGTTTTCTGAATACGCTTGGAAAGCGAATCCTGAATGTCTTCGGCGAATTCGCGGGATTCGTCAATTTTTTCCGTCCGGGCAATTTTTTTGATCAGATCTTCCAGGTCGTGAATGCTTTGCTGCGAAGCGGCGTTTTCGCGCGCAGCAACTTCCATGGAGTCACCGGAACCCTTCAAGTTTAAGTAGTAGGTTTCGATTCCGCGCGCGGCGTGGTCTTCGCTGGAATTGGCGTGAATGGAGATGAACAAATCCGCATGGGCTTCGTTAGCGATATGCGTTCGTTCTTCGAGGGGTATGAAGGTGTCATCGTTCCGGGTGTAGACGATATCGGCGCCGGGCAAGCGCTGGCGAATAATTTTTCCCAGGCGCAGGGCTACGTCCAGGCACAAATCCTTTTCCATCAAGCCAGTCGGGCCAATGGTTCCGGTGTCGTGTCCGCCGTGGCCGGCATCGATTACGATTCGTCCGATTTTCAGTCCCAATGCGCGAGTAAGGGTCGATTGGCCGTCGCGTGTGGGCTGGGGCGAGGTGACGGGAGTGATCAGATCGGGTTTGCCGGATCGGGAGGTCTTGGTGCGGGAATTTTTGCTGGTTTTGAGCGAACTGCGAACGAAGGTTTCGGCAGGTGCGGAAGCGTCCGGCGAGGCGGCGTTGGATTCGTTCGCGGAAGGCTGGCTCGTGGAATAGGCCGGTACTGCCGGCACATTCTTTACGGCGACAGAATGTGCCGCGGTGTCGCCATAGGCATCCGTGCTGTCGCCGTCTTCTTCGTTGGCGGCGCGTGCGGGAGAGGGCTTTACTTTGGAAGATGCGCGAAGCGTCTCCGCACTTCCGTGCCGCGCGGCGTAGAGGTCAATTACCAGTCGCGTAGGTTGATTCATCAACGAAGCGGAATAGTCCTTGACGCCTGTGACGTCAAGCACCACGCGCACGACTCCGGCGTGATTTTGCGCCACGCGAACAGCGGTAAGCAGATTGCCCTCGACGTGAATGTTTCCGTGCGCAAGCTCAGGTGTGAGCTTGGCGGCGTGCAAATCAAAAAAGATTCGATCGGGATTGGAGATGCGCGCGGAAGCGTACTGCACAGTGTCTTCCAGGTCGATGACGATGCGAGTCGACTCCGAAGTGGCGCTGGTGGAAATGCGCCGTAGCCTGGGGATGGTGCCGGAATGAGACGATTCGCCGCCTTTTTCCGCAGCCACGTTTCGCGGCGGAGCGGCCGGAGCGGTTTCCTCCATGGAAACAACGGTTGCGGCGCCAGGAGTGGGCGCGGCTGCGGCAGCCTGAACCTGCGAATTTTTCAGCAGGGCCAGTTCGGCTAGCGCTTCCTGAGCTTCGCGGCGACGCTGCGAACGCGGGAAGCGTTTCAGAAAATCTTCATAACTTTTCGTAGCGGAAGCGACGTCGCCTAATTGCTCTTTTTGCAATTTCGCCGAACGGAGTAGGGCATCCTGGCAATACTTGCTGTTGGGGTATTCACGCAGCAGAAATTGGTAGGAGTCGGCGGCGGACTGGTAGTAGGTCTGTCCAAAGCGATCGCCCATTTCGCTGTAGAGCTCTGCGACCGCAAGAAGCGCGTCGGGAACCTCGACCGCGTGCGGGGTAATGAGATATACGCGGCGATAAGTGCTAACCACCTGCTTGTATTCGGCGAGGCTGCGTTTTTCGATTGATTTGCTATTGAGCGCGACGCGTTGTTCTTCCGCGCGCAAGTATTGCGCGCCGGCGGCCTGGCGGCGCACGGTGGCGTTGGCGGCTGCAGGGGTCGGCTGCGGAGTCCAGAACGCGAGCAGGAACAACACAGCTAACACCGCGAAACGCGGCGAAGCGCCAGCGAAGGGCTTGTGGAAAATGGTTTGTTCAGCCACGGCTGTCCCTGGGAATTTTACCCTATTGTTTAGATTCTGGGTTAAGGGGAAGAGGTAGTTTGATTTACTCGTTGCTGAAGACGATACGGCCGCTGGCGTCAACGTCCTTATGGATGGCGCGGGAACTAATCCAGCCGCCCGCCATGCGCCCTGATCCAGGCCGCAAATACTCTTGCTGAACTTTCTGGACATAGTTGCGGGTCTCACGGAATGCAGGCACGCCGTGGGCCCTATCCACCGCGCCCTCGCCCGCATTGTAAGCCGCCAAAGCCAAGTCCAGATTGCCATTGTAGCGTTCCAAGAGCTTCTTTAAGTATCTAACCCCTGCGTCCACATTCTGTTGCGGGCTAAATAAGTCGTTTACTCCGTAGCGCGCGGCGGTGGTCGGGATCAACTGCATCAGGCCGACAGCGCCTTTGCGGGAGACCGCGCCCGCATTCCAATTCGACTCCGTAGCGATTACCGCGCGCACCAAAGCTGGATCGATGCGATGCCGCTCCGCTGCTTCCTTGACGAGTTTTTCGCTGCCGTCGCGGTCAATGCTCATGGAAGGCCGCGACTGGCCGATCAAAGAGAGCTCAGCCGGAAGATAAATGGTTTTATGCCCGGTGTTCGCGGCGCTTAGTTTTCCAGCAGACGGGGGAGGCTCGGCGTTAACAAACAGTTTCCGCCCACCGTTGTCTGTCACTTTGGCAATCTGAGCCGTGGCGGGGGCGACGCAAAAGATCGCGCTTGCCAGGATGAGGCTTGCCGTATGTGCGTGCCGTGTCATCGTCTTGGGGAAGGCGATTGCTACAAAGTTTAAGTTGACCTAATACTAGTACTCGACCTAATGAACCGACCGAAAAAGAAACCGGCTTCCGGTGGGCCGTTTAAGCCCGCGGGAGCTGTTTCTGGCGTGGGGCTATTATAACAAGGGGTCTAGATAGGAGGGGATAGCTGATAGGGCACTTTTTAGGGCGGATGTGTCTTTTCCGCCAGCTTCGGCGAGGTCCGGGCGACCGCCGCCGGAACCGCCAACCTGCTTGGCTAGGGCCTGTATCAGCTTGCCAGCATGGACTTTAGCGGTGAGGTCTTTGGTGACCCCGGCGATGAGGGCCACTTTACCGTCTTCGGGCATGCCCAGAACGACCACACCGGAGCCGAGCTTCTGCCGGAGGCTGTCGACCATCTGGCGGAGGCCTTCCCGGTCGACCCTGGCTACCTCAGAAACGATGACCTTGACGCCTTTGATGGTTTGCGTCTTGGCGACCAGTTCATCGAGCTGGCCAAGGGCGCCTTTGCGGCGCTGGCCTTCCAGGTCTTTCTCGAGCTGTTTGGCGGTGAGGCTCAGTTTTTCGACGGTAGCGAGGATGGCGTCCTCGCCCACGTTGAGCTTCGCGGCGAGCTCGTGAAGCGTGGCGGCCTGGCGTTGGTAATGCTCAAGCGCCCAGTTTCCGGTGACGGCTTCGATGCGTCGGACGCCTGCGGCGACGGATTCCTCGTTGACGATTTTGAGCACGCCGATGTCGCCGACACGGGTGACGTGCGTGCCGCCGCAGAGCTCCTTGCTGTAAAAGCCGCGTGATGCTCGGGAATCGGGGATGGTGACCACACGGACGTTGCTCTCGGGATATTTGTCACCGAAAAAGGCCAGCGCGCCGGAAGCGAGCGCGTCCTCGATGGAGGTGACGTCGGTTGCGACCGCGGTATTGAGGCGAATTTCTTCGTTGACCTGCTGCTCGATGTCGCGCAATTCCTCGGCGTCGATGGGCGCGAAATGGGAGAAATCAAAGCGCAGGCGGCCGACTCCATTGAGCGAGCCGGCTTGTTTGACGTGCGTGCCGAGAGTATTGCGCAGCGCGGCGTGGAGCAGGTGCGTCCCGGTATGGTGGCGCTTGATATGTTCGCGGCGTTCGGCATCGGCGACGACGCTAATGCGATCGCCGACGTGAAGCGTCTCTTTGGCTTTCACTTTGTGAGCGACCAGGCCGGCTACGGGATAAAACGCGCCGGTAACTTCGGCCAATTGTTGCGAGCCGGAGGAGTCGTAGAGCCAGCCGGTGTCGGCGATTTGGCCGCCGGATTCCGCGTAGATGACGGTGCGGTCGAGTACGACTTCGCCGGTTTCGCCGACGTGTAATTCATTTACGGGACCCAATTTGGTAAGGATTGCTTCAATATGGCAATCTTTGGCGGTGGTGTCGTGGTAGAAGCACAGCTCGGTTTTGAACGTTTCGGCGAGTTTGCCATACGCAGGATTTGCCGATTCTTTTCCCGAGCCGCCTTTCCAGGAGGCGCGCGAACGTAGACGCTGCTGGGTAAGGCACGAATCGTAGCCCGTCGCGTCGAACTTTAGTCCCATGTCGCGGCAAGACTCTTCGATAAAGTCCCTTGGAAGGCCGAAAGTATCCGAAAGCCTAAAAGCTTCGTCACCAGGAAAGACAATGTTTATCCCAGCTGCATTTAAAATTGCAGCCATTCTTCGAATGCCTCCGGCCTGTTGGCTGTATGGTTGGACAGCGATGGTGGCGACGGCGGCATTAGGCGGATTCGCTTCCAATTGACTAACTTTCTGGGCTTGCGCGCTGATTAGCTGGGCAAAGTCTTTTTCCATTTCCCTCCAGCCCACAGATAGAGCCCGCCCGAACCTCTGTTCCTCTTGAAGGATGGTTGTCGCGATCCTGTTCGCGTTTTCATCTAGCTCCGGGTACGCCCGCCCCATTTCATCCCGAACTGTGTCTGCCAACCTAAACATGAAGGGATCGACAATGCCAAGCAGTCGGCCGTGCCGAATTCCACGGCGCATAATCTTTCTAAGAACGTACCCTCGATCTGCGTTTGCGGGAGCGACGCCGTCCGCGATGAGAAAGGCCGCCGCGCGAGTGTGGTCGGCTATTACTCTCAAAGAAGCGTCTCCTTTTTCATCTTGGCCGTATTTCACGTTGGCCACTCTTCCGGCGGCGTCAATCAAGGGCTTAAATAAATCTGTTTCGTAATTAGAGATGACGCCCTGCAGCACGGCGGCGAGGCGTTCGAGGCCGGCGCCGGTGTCAACGCAAGGCTTCGGCAAAGGCGTGAGCGCGCCGTTGGAGTCGCGATTGAATTGCATGAAAACGAGGTTCCAGATTTCGACGTAGCGGCCGCAATCGCAGGGAAACGAGCACTCCGGAGCAGAGACACCATGACCCAACTCGGAAGCGGCGGGGCCCATGTCGTAATGAATTTCACTGCATGGGCCGCACGGGCCGGTGTCGCCCATGGCCCAGAAATTGTCCTTGGCGCCCATTTCAAAAATACGATCGGCGGCGACACCTTGTGCAAGCCAATGTTCGGCGGCTTCCGCATCGCGCGGAATACTGTTTTCCCCTTTGAAAATAGTGACGTAGAGTTTGTCTTTCGCGATTCCAAACCACTGCCGGGAGGTGATCAACTCCCAGGCGTAGGCGATGGCGTCTTTTTTGAAATAATCGCCGAAGGAAAAATTGCCCATCATTTCGAAAAAAGTGTGGTGGCGCTTGGTGAAGCCGACGTTTTCGAGGTCGTTGTGCTTGCCGCCGGCGCGCACACATTTTTGCGCGGTGGTCGCGCGAGTGTAGTCGCGCTTTTCCAAGCCAAGGAAAACGTCCTTGAACTGGTTCATTCCGGCGTTGGTGAACAGCAAAGTCGGGTCGCCATGCGGCACGAGCGAACTGCTGCGCACACGGCGATGGCCTTTGCTTTCGAAAAACTTCAAAAACATTTCACGGATTTCGTTGCCGGTCACGTAGTCCCCATTCGTGCAAGCCGCAATTATCGCAGAGGCAGCAAGGCGCTGCAATGAAAGTAGGGTCGCACGCTGAAAATGTGACTAAAGCGCGTAGGTCATGAGCGGGAGCATGCGATCGGGCCGAATGTTTGAAGCTTTTTCGCCGGTGCGAGCCGCGCCCTGGCGAAGATAGAAAACTTCGGCAAAAGGATCGGCGGTCAGAACCAGAAGCTTAAAATGATGCCGGCGCGCAATGGTGACCGCATGGTCCCACAACTGTTTGCCATAACCCTTGCCGATGAACTCAGGCTCAACAAATAAATCGAAGAGCTCCACCGTTTTCACGTCGATGGGGACAAGACTGCAAAACCCGATTATTTTTTGCTGTTCTTCGATGACATACACATGGAAATCGGGCTGAAATTTGGCGACGCGAAAGGTAAGGTCTTCCACCGCGTCGGCCATAAACGCGCCGTCATATCCCCAGTGGGCTTTGGAGCGCAGCGTCAACGCGGTTAACAGGTTGGCTTCGTCTTCGCGGGCTTGCCGAATACGGGTTCTTATATGTTTGCTTGTAGCAATCGATTGGTCCATGTTTGCCATGCTCGGCTATTCGGAATCCATTTCCACTTCGGGGAGCTCTTCGCGGGTCATGGCTCTTAGCTCGCGGCGGATGACGTCGGAGGGGAAGCCGAGGCGCAGCAGACTGCGATAAAGGGACGCCATTTTTTTGTCGTCAATCTCTCCACGAAAAAGCTTTAGCTTGCGCGCGATGCGCTCGCGCACGACGACGGCGGCATCCGTGGTCTGTGCGGATTCCTCAATGGCCGCTGAAATGTGTTTGTCGGGAATCCCGCGGCCGCGCAGATCGCGCGAGATGCGAAATTGACCCTGGCGGCGCACTTCGGTGCGTTGCCGCGTAAATTGCTTGGCGTAGCGCGCATCGTCGATCAGGCCATTTTGTTTCAAACGATCCAGAACATTTTTTACCAGGGATTTATCTTCCGCGCGCCGTTCCAGTTTTTGCTTCATTTCGTGGACTGAGTGGGCGCGGCGCATCAGCGCCTTCACCGCGGCGTCGTAGAGTTCCTCTTCGGTTACGAGTTGGCGCGGCTTGCTGAACATGCGAGAAGCATAGAAGCAGTGGATTGAGGAGTCAAAGAGGTCGGAGACGTGCATTGTAGCCGCGGTCTTTAGACCGCGGGGTTTAGGTGAACTTGTACTGAGGTTCAGCATTGGTGCACGAATGATACGGGCGGATAACCCGTGGAATCTAAACCCCGCCCTCTGAAGAGGGCGGCTACAGCAAACGGCTACAGCAAACGGCTACAGCAAACGGCGATGGGAACGAGATGCCTGGCAGGGGGTGTAGAATTCGCCGATGACGCGTTTGCGCCGCATCGAGGAATGCGACCGCATCTTTTTTATCACGTTTAATATTGCGCGTGGGGTCGTGCCGCTATCGAGCGAAGAGCGCGAACTGATTTTAATTGTTCTGCAGGACTTGCGAGGAGCCCGAGCGTTTGCTCTATACGGATACGTGATTATGCCCGACCACGTTCACCTGCTTATTCGTCCGACCGAGGTTTCACTAATTCGGATTATGCGCGACCTAAAATCACGAACGGGATTTGCATTGTCTAAGCGGCGGCATGCCAAAGGGGCCATCTGGCAGCGGAGCTATTTTGATTTTATTTGCAGGCGGGCGCGTGATTTTTCGCAGAAGTTGGAATACATCCACCAAAACCCAGTGGCGGCGAATCTCGTGAAAATACCGGAGGACTGGGAATGGTCGAGCTACCGGCATTATGCGAAGTTGGGTCCGTGTCCTTTGAAACCGGATTTTATTGATTTTTCGGGTGATCCGAATGAGTTGCTTTGGCCAGCGCCGTGGCGAGCGTTGTGAGTTACTGGCGGATACGTGGCAGGAAACCGGCCAAATCGTCGAGATATTTGCCAGGTTGGAATCTAAACCCCGCCCTCTGAAGAGGGCGGCTACAGCAGAAGCGAAAATCAAGTTATTTGCGGGTGCAGCGTTCGAAGTCCGCCCCTCGTCAAGAATTTACGGTTTCGCGTTTGCCTGTGCTGATTGCAGGGTTTGCACGCGAGCCTCGAGCTTGGCGGCTTCGTCGATTCGTCCAAGTTTGCGGAAAGCCTGGGCCTCAGCCGTTAAATCCGGAATGAGATATGGGCTGTCGGCACCAAATTTCTTTTCGCCCATCGAGAGCATTCGCCCGTGGCAAGAGGCTGACTTCTCCGGTTTGTCCCACTGATCGTACACACGGCAAAGATGGCTAAGAGGCAGGACGATAAAATCGTTATCGTCACCATAAATGGTCTCATAAATGCGAAGCGCCCGGAGCAAAGCGGCTTCGCTCTTGGCAAAATCCTGCTCCATGAAGTAAACACGCGCGAGTCCCTCGACCGACTCCTCGACGCCGACGCTATTTTCCCCATAAGTTTTTGCGTTCACTTCGATCGCGCGAGTGAACAATGCCTCGGCGCCGGCAAAATCCTTTAGACCGACTTCGGTCATGGCCATATTTCCCAATGGCCTGGCAAGTTGTGGGGACTGCGGACCGTAAACCTTTTCAGCCAAGAGCAATTGGCGTTTGTAAGTATCTAAGGCGTTCTTACGGTCCATACGCCAGGAGTACACATTGGCAAGCTGTCCAACAGCCTCGGGTAAGCGGCCATCTTGCGGCTGCAGCTTTTCCGCGATGGCAATAGCTTCCTTGGCGGACTTTATCGCATCTTCAAATCGCTTTTCCGTTACAGCTTGAGTGCTGGCCTGCATGGCGTTGTGATACTTTTCGTCAAGACCGGCGGTTGAATCTCGCTCGCGCAACCGGGATTCGAGAGCAGCAGCTTCCGCAGATTTGCCTGTGCTTCTCAGAGAAGCGAGATGCGCCTCGAAGCGTTTTTTCGCGCTGGCATATTTGTGCTGGGCATTGAAAACAAGCTGCGGTACTCCCGTTTTGAGAGGCGGCTCGTCTAGAG
>DATNME010000017.1:0-2260 GCA_035602385.1 Candidatus Dormiibacterota bacterium | reverse complement strand
AGAGAAAGAGTTTAAGCGGGGCAGGGGAAAGGAGCAAACGTGAGCAGCTCGACGGATCCTCAGAGGCCTGGCAGCCGCCGAGGGGTTTGCGAATCAGTCTAAGCCGAAGTGAAACAGTGGTCGCAGATGTGCGCCTCGCTTTGTCTGTTGGGTCAACGAGTCTCAAATCGGAGAGGCCGTCTTTGACCGCAGGATTTCATAGTAGTCGAATTGTACGCCGACACCCAACTTGCCCCGTGGCGTAACGATGGGTTCGACGCGCACCACGTGGCCCGTGCACCGCCACTCCGTCGTCGGGTTACCGCTGATTTCTTCCGGCATTTTGAGGAGGATCTCGACTGCCGATCCGATAGCCATGGGCTCATCTGTGGCGAAAAAGGTTCCGCTTTCCGAGAGGTTTTGCGATTCTGCTCTCCGCTCGGTCGAGCCGGATTTCCAGACGCGCACGCGCAGGGCGGTTTTAAAAGGATGGCGGGGGGAGATACGCCGTTCGGATACATACACTTCCATCGATGCCTCCTCGCACCAAGGAGGGACGATGGCGCAGGCTGTGATTTGTCCGGAATAAACAGTGTGGAACAAGAGTGCGGTGCGGGAAAGGCTCAATTTGGTACTTGCCCCACGAAACGTTGAGAGAGATTGGTACGAAAAAGAGCTAGGCCCTTCGGTCAGGTTACGCCCACCCACCACCCTGCTCCCGGTTTTCCACCGCGAGGCCGTCGATCCGCCCACTTTTCCCTTGCCAATGAACAGGCTGCAAACGTAGAGTTAGCCTAGGCCTTGGGGGTTTTCTGGAGGCGGCACCCATATATAGGAACCCAGTTGCCGGATCGCTGCGGCTCGACTTTTCTCGCGCGGGCGGAGGCAGAAACAGATGACTGCCATCATCACGATTGCGAATCAAAAAGGCGGAGTCGGAAAGACCACGACGGCGATTAACTTGTCCGCGGCGCTGGCGCATCGCGGCAAGCGTACGCTGCTGGTTGATCTCGATCCACAGGCCAATTCGACAATCGCGTTTTATGATTCCGGCGAGATTTCCGCGAGCATGTTCGACGTGCTGAGCGACAGCCGAGTCACGTTGGCCGCGGTCATCAAGCCGAGCAAGGATCCAATGTTGTTTCTCGCGCCAGGCCGGCTGGCGCTTGCAAAATTGGAGCAGGTGCTCGCGGGGCAATTCGATGCGCCCTTCAAACTGAAAGACGCGATGACGCCGGTCCTGAAAGATTATGACTACGTAATCCTCGATACTCCGCCATCGCTGGGAATCCTGACGGTGAATGCACTGGTGGCCTCGACGCATTTGCTCGTGCCCATCCAGGCAGCGTACTTCGCAATCGAGGGAACTGATGATTTGCTGGAAACCTACGAACGAATCCGCGCGCGTCCCAATCCGGCGCTGAAAGTTCTGGGCGTGGTGATTACGCTTTTTGACAAGCGAACGAATATATCGAAGGACACACACGGGCAGATCCGATCGGTGTTCGGCGAAGTGCTGTTCAAAACGAAAATCACCAAGAACGTGCGGCTGGAAGAGAGCCCGGCATACAAGGAAACGATTTTGACTTTTGCGCCGAAATCACCCGGTGCGGTCGAGTACAAGAAACTCGCAGGGGAGGTTATCCAACGTGTCGAAGAGGATCGGGTTACCCGTCACGCTGAAGATGCGGCATGACGCGCACTACGTAGAGTCACTGACAAGCTATAGCGGGGCGGCGGTCGGGCGCATGATTCGCGTGGACCAAATCCGCCCGAATCCCGACCAGCCACGCAAGGCGCTTGGCGACCTGCGCGAACTCACGGAGTCGATCCGCGAAAAGGGCGTGCTGGAGCCGTTGCTGGTGCGCTACGTTCCGCGAGAGGACTGCTTCCATATCATCTCCGGCGAGCGGCGTTATCATGCGTCGCGCGCGGCGGGGCTGCGCGAGGTACCGTGCATCGAAAAGACCGCCGACGACGCGGAGACGCTCGAAATCGGGCTGATCGAGAATATCCAGCGGAAAGACCTGACGCCGTTTGAAGAAGCGGATGGATTGCACCGTCTGAGCGCGCAGTTTGAATACACACACGAGGACATCGCGAAGAAGATCGGCCGGGCGCGGTCGTCGGTGACCGAAACTCTGTCGCTGCGCATTATTCCCGACTCGTTGCGGAAAAAGTGCATCGAGCACGGAATCCTTTCAAAGTCGCTTTTGCTGCAGATTGCGCGCCAACCCACGGAAAAGAAAATGATCGAGATGTTCCACCGTATCATGCAGGG
>DATNME010000016.1:0-92471 GCA_035602385.1 Candidatus Dormiibacterota bacterium | reverse complement strand
AGAAAGTCACCGTGCGGCCCAAGTCCGCGGCTGCATCCACCTGCACAAAATTCCCTTCCACCACCACGTCAGGCTCCGGGCGAACCAGTTGCAACACCACCCACGGTAATTCCCCATCCTCAACCAACAAATTTGATCCGCCGCCCAAAAATTTATGCGCTATGCCATTTTGCTCCAGCAATTTCAACAGCACCGGAATCGAAGCGTGCCTCCGGATGCGCAAAAGGTCAGTGGTGCCCCCAATTCCCAGTTGCGTCATGTCAGCCAGCGAAGCGCCAGGCTTTAGCTCCACCTCCAGTTCCCGTAGCCCTGCCAGAAGTTTTGGTTCTTCAACGCGCATGAGGCTCCCGGACTGCCACTTGCGCTTCAAGCAGGGTCATCAACTCATTGCTGGCGCGGCTGACGCTGCCCGCGCCAATCGTCAAAATGGCGTCACCGCTGCGCGCTTCTTTCAACAGGAATTTGTTAGCTTGCTGAATTGTCGAAATGTAATGAACGTTTTTGTGGCCGGCTTCGCGAATCGCGGCCGCCAAAGCTTCGCTGGTAATTCCGGTGATTGGCGCTTCGCTCGCCGGATAAATATCAGTCAACACCAACACATCCGCTTGATTGAAAGCCCGGCTGAATTCATCCCAAAGATGTTGTGTGCGGGAATACCGGTGCGGCTGAAAAAGCACCAGCAGTCGCGCAAATTTCGAAAAGCGTGCAGCATCGAGCGTTGCGCGAATCTCCACGGGATGGTGCCCGTAGTCATCAATCACCGTGATCCCGTTGCTGGTGCCTTTCACTTCAAAGCGTCTTCCCACCCCTGCAAATTTCGCAAGCCCCTCGTGAATCAAATCAATCGGCACATTCAAGTAAAGAGCCACTGCCGCGGCGGCTGCCGCGTTCCGCACATTATGAATTCCCGGCGGATGCGCGAGCTGAAATAATCCCAAATCTTCTCCGCGAAATGTAAGCCGAAATTCGCTGCCTAACCCTTCCAGTTTTATATTGCTGATCACCAGGTCCGCCTGGCTCGATGTCCCGTAAGTAATGATCGGCCGCTTCACGCTGGGCAAAATAGCCTGCACGTTCGGCTCATCGATGCACAGAATCGCCGCGCCATAAAACGGAATGCGATTCACGAATTGCGCGAACGCTCCCTGAATATCTTCCAGCGATGCGTACTGATCCAGATGTTCCCTATCGATGGTGGTCACTACCGCAACCACCGGCGCCAGCATCAGGAAGCTCCGGTCGCTTTCATCGGCTTCCACGATAAAGTATTCGCCCTTGCCCAACCGCGCGTTGGTTCCCGCCTGATTTACTTTGCCGCCGATCACAAATGTCGGATCCAAATGCGCCGCGGCCAGAACCGAAGCCACAATCGATGTCGTGGTGGTTTTTCCGTGAGCGCCCGCCACCGCAATCCCATATTTAAGACGCATCAGCTCCGCAAGCATCTCCGCTCGCGGAATCACTGGGATTTTTCGTTTGTGTGCCTCCAGCACTTCGGCGTTTTCGCTGCGAATCGCCGACGACGTGACCACCACGTGCGCGCCTTCTACATTGGCGGCCTCGTGCTTTTCATAAATGGTCGCGCCCATCTGCTGCAATCGTTCCGTGGTCGCTGAACTTTTCGTGTCCGATCCGGAAACCGAGTAACCCAGCGTCAGCAGAACTTCCGCGATCCCGCTCATACCGATTCCGCCGATGCCCACAAGGTGAATACGCTGAAAATTTCGAAACGAAACCATCATGTGGCCGTATCCCCGGCTACCGGTATCAACGGGCTGATCGCCCCGCCAACCTTCGCCACCTCTTCAATTAAATTCACAATTTCCCGCGCCGCATGTGGATGCGCCATCTCTCGAGCCTTGCTTGCCAGCGCTTCCGTCTCCTCGGGATGCTCAACCAGATCAAAAATTTCTTTCACCAGCCGTTCCGCGCTCAACTCGGTTTCCACAATCACCCGCGCCGCGCCGGCTCTGGTCATCTCCTGCGCGTTGCGCAGTTGATGACTGTCGGTGGCATGTCCAAACGGGATGAAAATCGCCGCGCGCCCCGCTGCCGCAACTTCCGCCGCGGTGATGGCGCCGGCGCGGCACACAATCGCATCCGCCCAATCGAAACGCTCCGCCATATTTGTCACAAATTTCACCACCTCGGCGGATATTTCCCGCCGCGCATATGCCGTTCGAACCGCGTCGTAATCGCGTTCGCCCGTCTGGTGCACGATGGCCAGTTCATTTTTACGCGCAGCAAGAAAATCCATGGCATCAACAAACGCGCAATTGATTGGCAACGCGCCCTGGCTGCCGCCGGTAATCAGCAACCGGAACGGTTTCGCCATTTTTCGTGGCTCAATCGCAAAAAATTCCGGGCGCACCGGGCACCCTGTCACTACCGCTTTCCCTGCCCACCGTCGTGAAGATACTTCGTAGCCCGTCGCAATTCGCTGCGAAATCACCGCAAGAACTTTATTCGTGAAGCCCGGCTCGGCATTGGGCTCAAAAATAACATTCGGCACCGCGTGCAGCCAGGTCGTCAGCAACATAGGGCCCGCGGCATATCCCCCCACGCCAAAAGCCGCCACCGGTTCATGTTTTTCCACCACCCGCCGCGCGTCTTTCATCGCCGATCCCAGCATCGCCAGATTCTTCAGCAAAGTCGTTCCGCTTTTGCCTTTTAATCCCGCCACGCGCAAAGTTTCCAGCTCCAGACCCGCTTCGGGAACCAGTTTCATTTCAATTCCGCGTTCTGTTCCCACCAGCACAACTTCCCTTTCATTTCCTCGCGAAAGCCATTCCCGCGCAATCGCAATCGCCGGAATCACGTGTCCACCGGTCCCGCCACCCGCAATCAATAGTTTCACGCCCGGCCTTTCACTCCGTCGCCTGCTGACTGATGTTCAACAGCACGCCCGTGGCCAGCAGCATTACCAGCAAACTTGATCCGCCATAACTGACAAACGGCAGCGGAATTCCCTTTGTCGGCACCATTCCGAGCACCACCGCAAAATTTATCAGCGCCTGGCATAACACCATGGTTGTAATCCCCAGCGCCAGCAATCGCCCAAATCCATCCGGCGCGCTGAACGAAGCCCGCAAACCGCGCCAGCCATACGCCGCAAACAGCGCTATCACCAGAATCGCTCCCAGGAAGCCAAGCTCTTCACAGATTACGGCATAAATAAAATCCGTGTGCGCTTCCGGCAAATAAAAAAGTTTTTGTTTGCTCTCCATTAAGCCAACGCCGGTGAAACCTCCCGAGCCCACCGCGATCAGCGATTGCAGCAATTGAAACCCCGCACCTTGCGGATCGGATCCCGGATCGAGAAACGCCATCAACCGCGCCTGTCGGTAGGAAACGTGCGTGATCAGCAGGTACAACAGGGGCAGCGCCACGCCCACGCCGGCAGCCACCCATTTCCACGAGAGCCCCGCGACAAAAAGTATCGCCACCATAATCAATACAATATCGATCGACGTGCCAAGATCTGGCTGAGCCAAAATCAGCGCCACGCAAACCAGCACCGGTCCGGCCGATGGCAAAAGTGTCTGCAGAAAATCTTCCTTTTTAAACTCCAAACGAAACCTCGTGCGCCGTTTCAAATCCAGAAACCACGCCAGATACAAAATCACCGCGAGTTTCGCCAGCTCCGACGGTTGTATGTTTCCCGGGCCAAACTTGATCCAACGATGCGTGGCGTGAGACTTATCCAAAAAAAACACTCCCACCAGCATAAGCAGCACCACACAAATCGTCGTATAAACCACCGCGGGCTCGCGCAGCCGGTGATAATCCATGCGCATCAGTGCAAACATGCCCGCTAAACCGACCACCAACCACACCGTCTGGCGCAGCAGAAATATGTAAGAGTGCCCATATTGATGCTGCGCAGTAATCGCCGAAGCGCTGAAAATCATTACCGCGCCCAATAAACACAATGTCATCGTGACGCCGAACAGCCAGCGATCGTTTTCAAGTCGTCTCGGCACGTGTTCTCATTTCCCCTGCGCGCTCGCGCCGGAAGATTTTTTCTCTAGTTGCAACACCAGTTCCTTGAAAACTCTTCCCCGGTGCTCGTAATTTTCGAACTGGTCAAAGCTCGCGCAAGCCGGCGACAACAGCACCACATCCCCGGACTTGGCATGTCGCGACGCAGATTCCACCGCGCGCTCGATGGTTTCCACGCGCTCAATATTCACGCTGCCCGCGATCTGCGACGCGATCTTCTCCGCGGCCTCGCCAATCAGCAAAGCCAGCACCGCCTTGTCCCGCAGCGCGGGCTTCATAACCCGGTAGTCGCCATCCTTATCTTTGCCACCCAAAATGACTATGATTCGTCCAGGAAACGCTTCCAGCGCCTTCAATGCCGCATCCACATTTGTTGCTTTCGAATCGTTGTAATACCGCACGCTGCTGATTTCAGCCACAAATTCCAGGCGATGCTCCACGCCAGCAAAGCTCCGCACTCCTCTCGCAATCGCATCCGTTTTGGCGCCCGCCAGCCTCGCCG
The DNA here is from genome assembly GCA_035602385.1 of Candidatus Dormiibacterota bacterium. GTDB lineage: Bacteria > Acidobacteriota > Terriglobia > Acidiferrales > UBA7541 > Acidiferrum. The sequence goes on along the minus strand of DATNME010000016.1, from coordinate 87,967 downwards.
CGCATACGGCCGCGAGAACATTTTCCAAGTTATGTTCTCCGGGAAGCGGAACTTCTTCGCGGCTCAGGATTGCTTCTTCTCGTTCGTTATGTCTGAAAATAATTTGACGTTCTCTCACGAAGGCTCCTTGCGCTACCATCTGCTTCCTGCTGAAAGAAAATCCCAGCGGCTTGCTGGGAACATAAGCTGCGAGTGTGGGATCGTCCGCATTCAACACCGCGTAATCCAGCTCTGTCTGGTTCTCAAAGAGCCGCGCTTTCGCCGCTCCATACGCTTCCAAGGTGCGATGGCGGTCCAGATGATCGGGCGTCAAATTCAGAATTACGCCGATGTCCGGCCGGAACGTGGCGATCAGCTCCAGTTGAAAGCTGCTTAACTCCACCACGGTTACGCTATCTTCCCGGGTGTCCTCAACACTGGAAATCATCGGCGTGCCAACGTTCCCCGCCAGAAAAGTATTGAATCCCGCCCCACGCAAGATGTGTGCCACCAGCGTAGCCGTAGTGGTTTTCCCGTTTGATCCCGTAATTCCAATCAGTTTTCCTTCTAAAAAACGATACGCCAACTCAATTTCGCTCCAAATGGTTATGCCCTTCGCCCGCGCCATTTGCAGAAACGCGTCGTCGGCAGGCACGCCCGGACTCACCACAATCAAATCCTGCGCCACATACGTTTCCGCCCGATGACCGCCCAATTCCAGCGCAACTTTCGCGTCGCGCAATTTCGCAGTGGCTTCTTTCAGTTCCGTTTCATCGCGCAAATCCGTGGCAGTCACCCGCGCCTCGTGCTCCGCGCAAAAAAGTGCTGTAGCCACTCCCGTGCGAGCCAGTCCAACGACCAGCACTCGCATCCCTCGTAGTTCGATTCCACCCGGCATCGCTACCTCAGTTTCAAAGTAGTCAGCGCGAATAGCGCAAAAACCAGCGCCGCAATCCAAAATCGCACGATCACCTTCGATTCGCTCCAACCCATAAGTTCGAAATGGTGGTGAATCGGCGCCATGCGGAAAATCCTCTTCCCGCGCAGCTTAAATGACCCCACCTGCAAAATTACCGACAGCGCTTCAATCACAAAAATTCCGCCAACGAAAAAAAGCAAAATCTCCTGCTTGATGATCACCGCGATCACTCCCAGTGTTCCGCCGAGCGACAGCGATCCGACATCCCCCATGAAAATTTCCGCCGGATGTGCGTTATACCAAAGGAACCCCAACGATGCACCCACCAGCGCGCCGCAAAATACCGTAAGCTCTCCAACGCCGGGAATGTACTGAATCTCCAAATACGTCGCCCATCGGTAGTTGCTGCTCACATACGTCAGCACCGTCAACGCGCCGGCGGCAATCACCGTGCATCCAATCGCCAGGCCGTCCAGCCCGTCCGTAAGATTTACCGCGTTCGAAGACCCCGCGATAACGATGGCCACAAACACTAAAAAAGGAATAAAAGACAGCGGCCACAAGTGCGCATACGGGCTTAACGAGTGCACCACCAGATCCGGATGTACTCGCTTGGCAAATGGAATTACCAATTGCGTCGAATACGCGCTGTGCTTGGAAAGAATCAGCAGCGAGACGCCAACAATTAAGCTGACAATAATCTGCAACGAAAATTTTTTCTTCCCGCTCAATCCCAAATTGCGCTGCTTGGAAACTTTCGCGTAGTCGTCAACAAATCCAATCGCCGCGAAGGCCATTAACGCGAACAGCGCCACCAGCACAAACGGCTTGCTCAAATCCGCCCACAGCAATGTCGGCACCGCGGTCGAAACCACAATCAGCACGCCGCCCATAGTCGGCGTTCCTGCCTTCTTCTTGTGCTCTTGCGGACCTTCCTCGCGAATAAATTGCCCAATCTGTAGCTCGCGCAAGCGCCGGATCAGCCACGGCCCAAAAACTAAAGTCAAAAACATCGCCGTCAAGCTCGCATACACCGTCCGCACCGTGATGTAGCGAAAAACATTCAGCGGACTAAAATAGCGTTGCAGAACTTGGTACAGCAGGTAATAGAGCATGTCAGTGCGCCGCCCCGGGAGAAGCGGGCACCGAAGCGGCGTCGTAGCGCGCCAGCAGCGCCTCGATCACTCGCTCCATTTTCACGCCGCGTGAACCTTTCACCAGCAGCAAATCTCCTGGCGCCAGAAAATCCGCCAGAAAATGGGCCGCGTCCGCCGATGACGGCACAGATTTTGTTTTTGCGCGCGGGAAACCTGCCGCCACCGCGCCTTCGATGAATTCCGCCGCATCCCCTTGCACCGCTACGATCCAATCGATCTTTCCGGTTTTCGCCGCAAACTTTCCTGCTTCGCGATGCAACTCCGCCGAAGTGCGTCCCAGCTCCAGCATTTCTCCAATCGCCAAAATGCGCCGCTGATATCCCGGCGTCGCCACTACCAGTTCGGTCATAGCCTGCAGCGCCGCCGGACTCGAATTGTAGCTGTCGTTAATCAGCGCAATTCCGTTGCTGAACTTCAGCAACTCCCCACGCATTGCCGCGCTGCGCAGCGTTGGAAAAACGCTTTGCGCTTCCGCCGCGCCAATATTCCACGCGCTCGCCGCGGCGATACATGCAACCGCGTTCGCGATCACGTGCCGTCCCGGCAGCGCCAGCTCCAAACGTGTGCGTTTGCCCTCCGCAACCAGCGTGAACGCCGAACCCAGCGCTCCGCGATCCTCAATTTCTTCCGCGCGAAAATTCGCGGGATTCTCCACGCCGTAAGAAATAACTTTCCCCGGCGCTCGACTCGCCATGGCCGCCACTCTCGGGTCGTCGGCATTCAATACCGCCAACGAATTTGCCCCGTTTAGTCCTTCCACCAACTCCCTCTTGGCCCACGCAATTTCTTCGAGTGAAATAAAATTCGATAAATGTGCCGGTGAAACCCGCGTGACAATCGCTACGTCCGGGGAAGATATCGACGCCAGTTGTTTCAACTCCCCTGGCTCCGACATTCCCATCTCCAGCACTGCCGCATCGTGCGTCTCTTCCAAGCGGAAAAGCGTCAGCGGCAGCCCGTACGCATTATTAAAATTTCCTTCCGACTTCAGCACGCGGAGCCGCGCGCCCAGCAATGCCGCCAGGATCTCTTTTGTTGTGGTTTTGCCGACGGACCCCGTAACCCCCGCGATCTTTTTCCCCCACTCTTTTCGTACCGCCCGCGCAAGCTGGTGCAACGCCACCAGCGTATCTGCGACCGGGATGCACCGGCTCTGCATCCAGCCCGGGTATCGCGAAAGTTGCGCTTCCGCCACCATCGCCGCCACTGCGCCGCGGTCCAACGCCGAGGCCACGTGATCGTGTCCGTCATGACGCGGTCCGTGTATAGCAATGAACAGTTCTCCGGCACATACCGTGCGAGAATCAATCGAGACACCGGCCAGCCGGGCCATGGCGTCAGCTTCCGGCCACGCTGCGCTACCCACTGCCTCAGCCACTTGTTTAATCGTCCACCGCATAAATTCCTCAGGAAACCAGCCTTGCTTGCCACCACCGTTACACAAGTCGTTTGCAAATTTGCAGCCGCATGGTTTGTCGTCACCGGGTTGAGAGGCTCTCCTTTCAGCGAGTCAGCTACTTGGCCCGCGCGCCTCGGTCCACACCCTTATCCAAGCGCGCTACGTGCCAAATCCTTTATCAGCAGGCGACTTTTCGTATCCGTGCTTTCGCAAAGCGCGTCGCGCCATTTCGCGATCGTCAAATTCCAGCGTCTGCGTCGCCAGCATCTGATAATTCTCGTGCCCTTTTCCCGCTAACAACACGATGTCTCCGGCTCGTGCCTCATCGATCGCCAGACCTATCGCTTTTTCCCGGTCAGGCTCGATCAAATATTTTCCGCTGGTCTTTTGCAGTCCCACGATAATGTCGCTGATGATTTTTAGCGGTTCTTCTTTTCTGGGGTTGTCGCTCGAAAGAATCGTAAGGTCGCTCAATCGTCCGGTCACTTCGCCCATTACTGGCCGTTTTGTGCGATCCTTTCCGCCGCCACATCCGAATAAAGTAATCACCCGGCCTCTGGGATTCAGCTCGCGCGCCGTGCGAATCAAATTCTCCAGCGCATCATCGGTATGTGCATAGTCCACAATCACCAGAAACGGTTGGCCAACATCAATTCGCTGAAAACGGCCGGAAACACTCTCCAGATTGCGAATGCCCGCTTCAATCGACTCGTTCGTCAAACCCAATGCTTGTCCCGCCGCAATCGCCGCCAGCAAATTGTAAACATTGATTCTGCCCACCAGCGAAGAACGAACCTCAATTTTTCCCTTCGGCGTTTTTGCCGTAAACGAAAGCCCTTCAAACGTAAGTTGAAATTTCCTGGTAGTGTATTCCGCGCTGCTGTGCAAGCCATACGTCAAAGTATTTTTTGCCAATCCCCCTAATTTCTTGCTCCACTCATCGTCCGCGTTCAGAATTGCGTACTCCGGCGCTTCAGCTCCCGTCCCGGTGAATAATTTGCGCTTCTCCGCAAAATAATCTTCGAATGTTTTGTGGTAATCCATGTGTTCGCGCGTTAAATTTGTAAAAACCGCGGCCGTGAAATGGCATCCCCACAAGCGGTCCATCGCCAACGCGTGCGAGCTGGCCTCCAGCACCGCGAAAGTGCCTCCCGCATCTCGAATCTCCGCCAAGAATTTCTGCAGGTCCACCGACTCAGGAGTAGTGTTTGGCGCGGGATAATCACCGCGCGGCGTGTGATATGCAATCGTTCCGAAAAGTCCAGTCTTCGCACCGGAAGCTTTCACCATCGAATCAATCACCGACGTTGTCGTGGTCTTTCCGTTTGTGCCCGTCACCGCCGCCATCTTCAATGCGTTTCCAGGATGACCGTAGAAATTTGCCGCGGCCATTGCCAGCGCTTTGCGCTCTTCTTTTACTAAAATCCACGGTATCTGCGTCGGCACATCTGCCGGCGCCGCCGTTTGGCTCGCAATCGCCACCGCGCCGCGCGCGATTGCCTCCGCCACAAACGCATTGCCATCCGCCTGCGCGCCATGCAACGCAAAAAAAAGCGCTCCCGGCGTCACCTTCCTCGAATCACACATGACCCCTTGAATTTCTAGTTGATCCTCTCCTCCGCGCAACGACGCTCCAATCCCCGCAAAAATCCTACCCAACGGTACCGCGCGGGATCCTGCTTCATGCGCCATCGTTCCCGCCTGCACATTTCCACCTTTATCTACGGATTCTGTAACGTCGTCCGTTTCTTCGGCCTGACTCAGTCCCATGATTGTCTCATCTCGAATTTCTTATCGCCTCTTACTGCTCTTGCCCGAAATCGTCCCGAATCGCACGGTAACTTTCGCTCCGCGCCGTACCGTCGAACCCGCCAGCGGTGTCTGTTCGGTTGCAAGACTGCTGCCAACCAAAACCGGTTCCAGCCCCATTCGCAAGCACATTTCCGTAACGCTACGCATCGTCTTCCCCGTGAAATCTGGCACCACAATTTCTTTGCCATCAAGCGTCGCCGTCACTACAGCAGCATCTGTCTGCTTCACAGCTTGCTGCTTCTTTTCGTTCGACTTTCTCCCACCTTTCGGGGAATCTTTCTTCACCTCAGTATCTCGCGCTTCCACCGGCGCGCGCTCCGGTTGCGACGAAAAATCCACGGGCGTAAAGTCCTCCAGCGCCGCGCTGTCCCCCTGATCATCCTGTTTATACGATGCTTGCAAAAGCCTGGCCTTCACCGGAACATCGCGCGCCACGTCCAAATACCGCAGGACCTGTTCCGCTACACGCTTAAACACGGGCGCCGCAACTTGCCCACCTTCATGAAGTCCTACAGGCGAATCCAGCGAAACCAAAATCGTCACCGCGGGAGTATTGATCGGCGCAAATCCCGTGAAAGAGGCAATCAACTGCGTTGGCGAATACCGCCCCGTCGCCGGATCGATTTTTTGTGCCGACCCGGTTTTTCCAGCCGCCGTCCATCCATCAAGACGCGCCAGTCCTCCCGTCGCATGCGGGCTCACCACCACTCCCTCCATCAAACGACGCAACGTCGCCGCCGTTTCCGGCCGGATCACCCGGCGCCCTTCTCCACTTCCAGTAACACCCTGCGCCGGTAAAATTTGCTCCCCTCTGCGAAGTTCCTGAACCACATGCGGCCTGTAAAGCGTTCCTCCATTCGCAATCGCCGATACCGCCGTCACCAGTTGTATCGGCGTAACCCCCACCTCTTGCCCCATGGAGATCGCCCCTATCGAGATTGGGCTCCAGTTCTCCAGCCGCCGCACTAAACCCTTGCTCTCTCCCGGCAAATCAACGCCAGTAGCGCTCCCAAAACCAAACGCGCGAATGTAATCGTGAAATCTCGGCGCCCCAAGCCGCAAGGCAATCTTGATCGCTCCCACATCACTCGACCGTTCCAGAATTTCCGAAACAGTAAGCAGTCCGAACGGTTTGTGATCGCGAATTCGATGCCCCGCCACGTATACCGCGCCGTTTTCGCAGTTAAATACTTCATCTGGTTTCGTAATATTTTGGTCAAACGCCGCCGCCAGCGTTATCAATTTAAAAGTGGATCCCGGCTCATACAGTGCGCTTATCGCGCGGTCCATCCGCGACTCCGTGGGTGCATCGTTCGCCTGGTTCGCGTTAAAGCGCGGCCAATTCGCTACCGCGAGCAGCGCCCCGGTGTTTGGATCCTGCACAATCACCGTGCCCGCCATGGCATGGGTTTTTGCAATCGCCGCGGATAATTCACGTTCGGCGATGTATTGTATTTTTTCGTCCAGCGTCAGTACTACGTTCGCGCCGCGCTCACGTTGCGCTTCGCCCCCATCAAACCAGCGCTGCCGCGCATCAGCCATCACCACAATTTTTTCGCTCTTGCCGCGAATTTGGCTGTCCAGCGCGTACTCAATCCCGCCCAGCCCTTTTTCATCCAGGTCCACAAAGCCCACAACGTGTGCCGCCAGGCCGCGCTTCGGATAAAAACGCTGGTTCTCTTTTTGGAAATATATGCCCTTCAAATTCAACGCCGCCACCGCTTGCGCTTTGTCCGGAGGAAGCTTTCGCGCTATCCATGCAAACGAGCGTGACGATTCCAGCCGCTGCTCAATCACGTCTTGCGGTATGCCCAGCGCTCCTGCCAGCAGCCGCGCCGCCAGCGGCTCATCGGAAATTTCCGCCGGCACCGCAAACGCCGAATCCACCGGAATGCTCATCGCCAGTGCATTCATGTTGCGGTCGTAAATTGCGCCGCGTTTTGGTGTGATGTCGATAGTGCGCTGTTGCTGCCGTTGCGCCTTGGTCAGATATTCCGCGTGTTTTGCGAGTTGCAGGTAGGAAAGTCGCCCAACTACCGCCGTCATCCACAACAAGGCCAGCCCGGCCACAATCAGTAAACGGAGATGGACTCGATGTTCTTGCATCGCAAGCTCTGGCCCGAAAATTCTCCGTGGCTATTTGGCAATTGAAAATTTTTATGGCTGTGCGCCAAACTCACAAGCGAATAGACTCGCGCATTGGCCGCGAGCTGCGTTGGCCATCAAGGCGCGCCGTTGGTTCGAACAAAACGCGCGGAAGCCACTTCCGCTTCGCCATAACTCGTATATTCCTGCACCTGGTCGGGAGCCACTTCCGTCAACCCTAGTTGACGCCGCGCAATCACATCAATTCGCTTCGGATCCCGTAGTTGCGCAATCTCCAGCTTCAATTCCCCATTCAACGAAGCCGCCTGTGCTTTTCGCGCCTTCAAATCCTCGAGCTGAAAACTCAGATCAATGCAGTTAAAGTGTTGATAAATGTACAGCATGAAAAACGCCGCCAGTATGCTGCTCAGCGCCAAAGTCTTATACAAGTGCCGCATCTTTGCCGGCTCTACTGTGCGCACTAGCCGCGAATTATCGATCCGCTTGGCGGTGTGAAACTGCGTCATCACAACTTTCTTGCTCTTCTTCATAATTCCACTCTTCTCAAATAGTTTCTCTAAATCTTTTCCGCGCACCGCAGCTTCGCGCTTCGCGATCTCGGATTTCTGCTGATTTCTTCATCTCCCGGCACCACCACGTGCCGCGTCAGCACCCTATACGTTCCCGCGCGTTCGCCTTCTTGGAACGATTGCTTCACCAATCGATCCTCGCGTGAGTGATAGCTCAACACCACCACGCGCCCTTCTGAATTTAATGTGGCCGGGGTCCGAGAAAGAAACTGCCCGAGTTCCTCCATCTCTCGATTCACCGCTATCCGCAGCGCCAGAAACGTTTTTGTTGCGGGATGCAGTCTCTGCCTTCCCCATTGCTTTCGGGCCCCTGCCACAACCGTTGCCAGGTGAGCGGTATCGCGTATCGGTCGCGCCCGCATTATCGCCTTGGCGATCCTTCTGGAATCGTGCTCTTCCGCTTCCCGGTAGAGCAGGTCGGCAATTTCTTTTTCCGACCACTGATTCACAATCTCGTCCGCCGTCAAATCATCTTCGGCGGTTAATTCCCCCGTCGTCATCCGCATATCCAGCGGACCCGCTTCGCGAAACGTAAATCCTCGCGCCGCGAAATCAAGCTGCATGCTCGAAACCCCCAAGTCGGCCAAGACCCCGTCCACCTTCGGAATCCCCAACTCTTGCGCGACCTCCGCAATTTTCGAGAACGCCGACGCCACGATCGTCACCTTCGACCCAAATCTCGCAAGCCGTTCCTGCGCGATTTCCCGCGCCTGTGCGTCCCGGTCCAGGCTGATCAAACGTCCGGACGTTAATCTTTCCGCGATAGCCTCCGAATGCCCGCCGGCTCCCAGCGTTGCGTCGATGTACGTTCCTTCCGGCTTGATGTCTAGCCATTCCAGCACCTCTTGCAACAGCACCGGCGTGTGTGGCGCACTCAATCTTTTCTCTTTACTCGCCACTCGCCACTAACTTTCGCCACTACCTCTTAAATTCCCAATTCTTCTAGAGCCTTGTCGTCTTCTTCCGTGTACGGCGAATTCTTCAAGTCGTCCAGCACCCGCGTGTGGTTCATCACTTCCAGATAATCCAGGTTCCCAAACACGTCCACTTCGCCCTTCATCTGCGCCGATTCACGCAGCGTCGCCGGCACCAATACTCTGCCTTGCCCATCCAGCTCCACCGTCTGCCCGTAATAACTTGTCCGCATCAAAAATTTTCTCTTCGCCCGGTTCTGGCTCGATACTCCAGCCAGTTTGTCTTCAATCTCCGACCATACCCTCATCGGATAAATCCGCGCCGATTCACCGGTCGTGCTGGTGATATAAAACTGGCTGCCGTACTCGCGCAAAGCCTCCAAAAACACCGCGGGTATCTTCAATCTCCCCTTTTCGTCCACCTTCGCCGGACAATTTCCCCGCAGCTTCATTAGCCCCGTTCCCCGCCTCAGTCAGGCTGCCCGCCTCAATCAGGCGAAAGGGTAAGAAAATGTGGTCTTGAAGTCGATAAATCGCCACGTTTTGACCCGACCCCGGTTGCTTTCCTACTCCGTCCTAATCCTTGCTACTTTGTTCTACTGCTTACCACTTCACTCCACTTTTGCCCACATCATATTCTGCTTTCCATTCATGTCAAGAGGAAACCTTCATCTTTTCGAAAAAAGTTGTGGAATTTTGTTCTAGAAATTCACTGCCCCACCGCGCGGCCAGCAATTATTTTTCGTTTAATCTTCGCCATCGCATCGCTTTTATCCAAGCCCATGGCCTTGATTCAAACATTTTTTATTTTCAATTTTCCGCTCTCTCCATCTCACGTGATGTTCCCGATTGGAACGCTCTCCTCCACTATCCTCCCCCTATTCCCTTTTCGGGTTCTTCCATGTTATTCTTCCCTTGGCCTCGCAAACCCGTTACAAGGAGCTTCACCCATGGAATGGACCACACCTCAACACGAAGAGATCAACCTCAGCTGCGAAGTTAGTTCCTACGCCAACGCCGAACTCTAAAAACTCAGTTCGCCGTTAAGCGTTTTCCGAATTGCCTGGGCCATCTAGATCAGAATTGATCCCTGGGTGAAGCCAACTATTCATGATTGCCAATGCGCATTAAAATCCTCGGGTCTGCTGCCGGGGGTGGCTTTCCTCAATGGAATTGTGCCTGCCATAATTGCAACGGCCTGCGCCGTGGCTCCGTCCGCGCGCGCCCTCGAACGCAAACCCAAATAGCCTTCTCCCCGGACTCCCAGTCTTGGTTCCTTTCAGGCGCATCCCCCGACCTTCGCTTCCAACTTCTCGCTGCTCCGCAGCTCGCCCCACCCGAAGATCCGTCCTCACCATCGCCTATCGCCGGCGTTTTCCTTCCAGACACCGGAATCGACTCCGTCATGGGCTTGCTGCACTTGCGCGAATTCCAAACCTTCTTCGTTTTTGCCACCCAAGCAGTGCAACGCGCGCTGCAAAAAGAAAATCGCATGTTCCGCGTGCTCGACCGTGCCACTCCGCCGGTCAAATGGATTACCCTGTCCACCACCACGCGTCTCGGCTGCCACTTGTCTGAAAATCCCGGTGATGAACCCGCGTTCCTCTGCTCGTCTGTTCCGCTCGGGGAATCCTTTGCCGATTACGTCAGCGATGAAATCTTGCGCACGCTGCCGCCGGAAGAAGCTGTGGTCGGCTTCGGCATCCAGCAAGGCAAAAAACGTTTTTTCTTCGCGCCATCGCTCTCCGGTAAATCGCGTTCTTGGATTCCCTGGGCCGAAGACAGCGACATCGTTCTCATCGATGGCACCTTCTGGTCTGACGACGAGTTAATCCACACCGGCCGCAGCAAAAAAACCGCTCGCGAAATCGGCCACTTGCCGCTTTCCGGGCCCGACGGATTGCTTGAGCAATATCCAAAACACACCAAAGGCCGCAAAATCCTGATCCACATCAACAACACCAATCCCATCCTTGACGAAGACAGCGCAGAACACCGCGCCGTGCTGGATGCCGGCTTCGAAATCGCCTACGATGGTATGGAGTTCGAACTGTGACCGTGGCCGAAGCCAAATTCGAAAAGCCTTTGCTCTCCGAATCGGAATTCATTGCAGGATTTCACGCCATCGGTGAGCAGCGCTACCACCATAAGCATCCATTCCATCTGCTGATGCACGATGGCAAGCTCACCCGCCAGCAATTACAAGCCTGGGCGCTGAATCGTTTCTATTATCAGAGCCACATTCCCATCAAGGACGCTGCGATTCTCGCCCGCACCGAAGATCCCGCCTTCCGTATGGCGTGGCGAAAGCGCATTCTTGATCACGATGGCGACGGCGTTAAACCCGGTGGCATCGAAAAATGGCTGAGGCTCGTCGAAGCCACCGGCTTATCGCGTCAACAAGCCCTCGCAGGAGACGGCATTCTTCCTGCCACGCGTTACGCCGTCCAAGCCTATGTCGATTTTGTATCTACACACTCGCATCTCGAAGCCGTTGCCTCTTCTCTCACCGAACTTTTTTCGCACCAGCTCATCTCTCTGCGTATCGATCGCATGCGTCAACATTATCCCTGGCTCTCCGGTGGACTCGAATACTTCACCGGGCGGCTCACCCAGGCCCCGGAAGACGCCGAATTTGCCTTAGCCTACGTCGTCAAACACGCGCACACCCGCGATCAGCAGGATGCCGCACACAACGCTCTTCGCGCCAAATGTTCCATCCTCTGGGCGCAGCTTGACGCCCTCTATTTTGCTTACGTGCAACCCGGTTGGCCGCCTCCCGGCGCGTTTATCCCCGCGGAATCGATGCAATGACGCCAGATCTCAACAGCAAGCCGCGTCTCGCTCCAGGTTGCCGCCTCAACGATAAATCGCAACAACCTCGCACGCTTTTAATGCCCGAGCGCGCCCTCCGCCTCAACGGCCCCAGCCTCGAAATTGTCGAACGCTGCGATGGTCAACACACTGTCCAGCAACTCATCACCGACCTGCAAAAACTTTATTCCAAAGCCGCACCCGAAAAAGTCGAACAAGACATCCTCGGCTATTTAAAATTACTGCACGACCAGCGCGCCATCGATTTTGAAGCCGCTCAAGGATCCGCCTCCTGATTCGGACCTTCCGGCCACGCAAGCTATGACCACCTCATCAAACCCCCTCGCCCTCGTCGCCGAACTCACCCACCGGTGCCCGCTTCACTGCGTCTACTGCTCCAATCCTTTGGAACTTTCCCAACGCGCCAACGAACTTTCCACCGAAGTTTGGTCCCGCGTCTTTCGCGAAGCCGCGCAAGCCGGCGTCCTGCAAGCCGATTTCACCGGAGGCGAACCTTTGGCCCGGCCCGATCTCACCGAACTTATTCGGGCCGCGCGCGCCACTGGCCTCTACGTCAATCTAATCACCTCCGGCCTCCCAATGGACGAAGCCCGCCTCGCCTCTCTCGTCGCCGCCGGGCTCGATCATCTGCAACTCAGTTTTCAGGGCGCCCACGAAGAAATCGCCGCCGAAATTTCCGGCACAAAATCGCATGCGCAAAAGCTCCGCGTCCTTGGCTGGATGAAGCAACACCGCGTCGCGTTGACTCTGAATTTTGTCATCCATCGTCGCAACCTCGATCAACTCGACGAAATGTTGGCCCTCGCCGAATCTTCCGGAGCCGGTCGCGTCGAATTTGCCAACGTTCAGTATTACGGGTGGGCTTTCGCCAATCGGGAAAATCTTCTTCCGACGCGCGAGCAACTCGATCGTTCCATCGAACAATTGAACGCCGCGCAAGAGCGTCTTCGCGGCAAGCTTCGTGTGGAATTCGTCGTCCCGGATTATTACGCGCGTTTTCCAAAAGCTTGCATGGGCGGCTGGGGACGCAAGCTTATGCTCATCACCCCCGAAGGCGATGCGCTTCCTTGTCACGCCGCAAAAATTATTCCTGGATTGACCTTCGACAACGTGAAGGACTGTGGCTTGCGCGAAATCTGGGATTCTTCCGAAGCCTTTCAGAAATTCCGTGGCGAAGACTGGATGCAGGAGCCTTGCCGCACTTGCGACCGTCGCGAATTGGATTTTGGCGGCTGCCGCTGCCAGGCTTTGCTGCTCACCAGCGACGCCGCGGCCACTGACCCCGTATGCAGTCTCTCTCCACAGCGCGGCAAAGTTGACGCCATTCTCGAAGCCGCCAACAGTCCCGCCCCGCAAGTAAACTTACCCATTAAGCCCATTAAGATCGACTGGCTGTACCGCCCCAACCCATCCTGATCAAATCTCCGCTTGCACCTGGGGTTTCTCAACGCGCATCAGTACCCGAAAAATATAAAACAGGCATCCCGCCAGAACTATGGCCCCCAAAACCGTCATGGTCCTTGCCGCGCCGATTTGCTTCGCAATCATGCCCGCAAAAAGCGCGCCCACCGGCTGCACTCCCAAATATAATGTCGCGTAAACGGCCATTACCCTGCTCCTCAAATAGTCCGGCACGCGATTTTGAATCAGCGTATTGGTCGCCGCCATTTGCGAAGTCGCCGAGTACCCGACAAAAAATAATGTAACCGCGCTCAACCAGAAAATCCGGCTTTGCGAAAAAATCATGATCCCGACGGCTGCCGTCGTGCACGTAATCGCGATCCAACGCGCCAACCCCGAATATTCCGTACGCGCCGCAAAGTGGAGCGCTCCCAGCACCGCTCCCACTCCCGCCGCGCTCATCAAAAATCCCAGCGTGCGCGCCCCGCCATGCAGAATATCCTGCGCATAAATCGGCAGAAACACCGCGTATTGCAGTCCAAAAAAACTCAACGTGCTCAACAACAACAGTGAAGACCGGATCGGCGCGTCGCCCATTGCGAATCGAATTCCCTGCAGAAAACTTTGTAATGGCGATTCGCTGCTTTTCTTTATTTCCATTCGCTCCAGGTGCATCGCCAGTAACGCCACAATCACCGCCACAAAACTCAGCCCATTCACAAAAAAGCACCAGCCTTCACCCAGCCACGCAATCGCAAATCCCGCCAAAGCCGGCCCTACCACTCGCGCCCCGTTGAAAATCGATGAATTCAGCGCGATGGCATTGGGCAAATCCTCCTTACCCACCATCTGCACAAAAAAAGATTGCCGTATCGGCACATCGAACGCATTCACAATCCCCGCGAGAAACGCGATAACAATCAGCTCCCATGTATCGATTCTTTTTGTAAGCGTCAACCCGCTCAGCACGAACGCCAAAACCATCAAAATGGTTTGCGTCACGATTACGCCGCGATGCCGGTTGTACCGGTCGCCCACGTACCCGCCCACCGACGCCAAAAAAAGCATCGGCACCTGATTCGCGAACGCGAATATCCCCAGCAGCACCACCGAGCCCGTTAATTTGTACACCAGCCATTGCTGCGCCGTGCTTTGCATCCACGACCCGATGAGCGATAGAAATTGCCCGCCGATAAAAAGCTGAAAGTTGCGATGTTGCATTGCGCGGAACCGCGTGGACACAAAAGAGGGAGCCGTCATCGTCTAAATGCGAAAAATTCTCCTCTTTCACAATGAACTGCCAGTCGTCGCATTGTCAACGCAACGGTGTCACGTCATTTCTATCCGTGCCAATCCAAATTGGGATTTTCTCGGCCGTCTTCAACTAATTTTTGATTGGAAAATTCTGTTTGCGGAAAGCTACTGCTCGTTCGAGGAAATTTCTTTTATGGGGATTTGCTAGGTCTCTTAAATCTCCGTCGCTCATTCATTTGGAGGTTCCAACGCCCCGCCCACATGCAAATGGCTCAAATCCCGCAGCGTCGCTCGATCCTCTTCGCTCATCCCTTGCGTAAAGTTTGGGTCGCTCAGTCGCCGGTTTCGCGCGGACTCCGGCATGTCCCGCAAAATTCGCAGCTTTTGTTGTATCGTCTGACGCCGCTCTTGCGGCATCCGCTCCCATTTCGGCAGCACATCATTTCTTACGTGTTGCCGCTGCTCCTCGGTCATCCTCTGCCAGACGTCCGCCCGTTCGCGCATTTCCTGCTGTTGCTGCGGCGGAAGCCGATTGAACCGCTGCCGATTCTCTTGCAGCCGCCGCCTCTCCTCCAGCGTGAGTTCGCGCGGACGATTCGCTTCTTGTCCTTGATACCCGTCACTCTGCGTCAAATTATTCTGCGGCGGCCGGTTGGGGTTCGTATATTGCCGGTTTCCATCCTGCGGCTGTCTCCCGCTCTCATTCCCACGTGCATTGGAATCACGTGAATTGGGATATTTCCGGTCCACCGGAGCATTGTCCCGCCCGCTTGGCGGCCTATTCGCGTTTCGTCCATCCAAATTCTGCTGCATCGGCGGCGGAGTGTATCGTTGATCCGGTGGCCGCTCATTCTGCGGCCTCCCGCCCGTTGAATCTCTCTGAGCTGGAGGCGCTTCTCTCCGTGGCTGAGCCGGTCGTTCCTGAGGCTGCTGTCGCTGCGGCGGTCTCTCTTGAGTTTGCTGCCTCTGAGGTGGTCTTTCTTGCGGTTGCTGCCGTGGTGGTGCGGGTTGCTCTCGCTGCGGCGGCCGCTCCTGACGCGGCGGTGGTGGTACAGGATGCTCCCGCTGTGGCGGTCTCTCCTGCTGACGCGGTGGCGGCGGCTGTGGCTTATCCTTTTGCTCCTGAGGCATCCCCGCGGACACCCCCAGCGTCATCAATCCCGCCAGAATCATTCCGCCGAATTGGAGTCGCAGTTTCATCTCTCTCCATTTGCTGGTTACTGTTAGTGTCCTCGGGCTGCACTGGCTGCGGCAGCTCCGTCAACGGTTCGAAATTCGAAATTACATCGTAATTTTCCAGCACCGCGAAATCCGGCGAATCCACCTGAATCGTATTCGCCGGGTGCATAGTCACCCACACCGTCGCCACCAGCAACATCGCTCCCGCCAGCACGATTCGCGGCGACGCAAAATTCCATGTCCACCAGCTCTTCGTCACCGGCTCTGCAGCCACCAGCGCGTATACTCGCGCATCGAACGCCGGCGATGGCTCAATCATCGGCAGCTCGTCCAGCAAGCCCGCTACCGCGCTGAATTGCTGCACCCGCAACTGGCACACCGCGCAGGACTCCAGGTGCTTCTGCACCTCCGCCCGGTCGCCTTCTTTCAAGCGCCCGTCCACGTATTCCAAAATCCTGCCTTCCATGCGTTCACAACTCATGTTGCCCTTCTTTCCCTGCTTTGAAATATCGATTGCTGCGCCACCAGCGGCGCCAGCTCCACTCTCAGTGTCTCGTACGCCCGGAACAACAACGACTTCAGCGCGCTCTCCGAGCACTCCAAAATTTTCGCGATCTCCCCATAATCCAAATCCTGATACTTGTGCAGCAGCACCGCCGCGCGTTGCTTTTCCGGTAGCTTGTCAATCGCGCGCCGTATCATTTTTCTTCTCGACTCCTCCACCAAATGTTGCTCGATGTTCGGATGTTTCTCCGCCACATCCATCGGCCGTTCGTCGCCATCCTCCGCATCGAAACTCACCGGCGCATCCAGTGAAATTTCCGCCCGTTGATGCCGCGTATCCCTCATCGAATTCAACGCCAGATTCGTCGCGATCCGGAACAGCCAGGTCGTAAACTTTGCGCTCGGCACATAATCCAATCGTGCCCGATACACGCGAAGAAACACTTCTTGCGCCAAGTCTTCCGCCTGCTCCCGGTTACGCACCATCCGGTACAAGAAGTTAACAAGCGGCGACCTGAAGCGCTGTAAGAGAAGCTCGAACGACTGCTCGTCGCCCGCCTTCACGTCCAGCATCAGTTGGACGTCGGTCCTGGCCATGACCGCCACACTGTATCAAACCCTAGCTTTCTCAGGAAGTTGCAGTTATTGGGCTGGAAATTCTATAAGTTACAAAATCTACACATTGAAGAAGTGCTTTACAATCAACATGCTAGCCACGCCTACAAATACCAGCAAGGCCATTCGCCAATTCGGCTCCCGGTTCACTTCGGGCAACAAATCCGTAGCCGCCACATAAAGCGTCACCCCGCCCGACAATGGCAAAGCATATTTTAACTGCCCTTGCAGCAAGCTCGTCAAGAGCACCCCGAGCAACGTCGCGGCACCCAACGCCCCCGCCGCCCACAGCGCCTTGCCTTTCCCCTGCCCGCTCGCCAGCACCACCGACGCCACCGTAAATCCTTCCGGCAGCTTATGCAGAAATACCGCCACAAAAATTACCGCGCCCAGCCACGTCGAAACCAAAAATCCTGCCGCGATCGCCACGCCATCAAAAAAAGTATGAATCGCCAATCCCAGCAAAACCGAATTCCTCGCATGCTTGTGCGCCACTTCCTCGTGATGCGTCTCTTCGCCAAAATGAAAATGCGGCGCCAGCGTATGTTCAAACAGGTGCACCAGAAAATATCCAATCAGCACCATCAACAACGCGCCTTCACCGCCCAAATGCACTGACTCGGGAATAATTTCCAGAAACGCCACCGCCAGCATGTAACCCGCGCCCAGCGCCAAAAAATATTGCAAATAATGCCGCGGCCAGTCCCGCCGCACTACGAAGTACCCGCCCAGGAGATTCCCCGACGCTGCAATAATTCCCAGCGCCGCCGCCATCGCCACCCGAAATGCCAAATCATGCGCCATTGCAAGTGGCACAGGCTTCAGCCTGTGCTAACCCTCAACTCATCTCGGAAGTCGTCCACAGTCTCAAACTCAATGCCTGGCCTTCTCTTCGGTTTCCGGTTTCCGTCTTTTCTCTTCTTGTCTGTGCTCTCTGCGACTCGGTTGCCCTCTGTGTTAATTCTTGTTTTTGTCTTAACTTCATTACTTCATCCAGAATGCCTAAACAGAATCACATCGCCTTCCTGCACAATATAATCCTTACCCTCCAGCCGAACCTGCGCCTTTTCCCGCGCCGCTCCCAGGCTTCCAGCCTTCACCAAATCATCCCAACGCACCACTTCCGCGCGAATAAATCCTTTTTCAATGTCGCTATGAATCGCTCCCGCCGCTTTCACCGCGCTCGCTCCCTTGCGAATCGTCCACGCGCGCACTTCCGGCTCACCCGCCGTAAAAAACGACGTCAGCCCCATCAACTCATACGTCGCGCGAATCAACCGGTTCAGCCCCGGCTCTTTCAATCCATACGACGCCAGCAGCTCCGCCGCTTCCTTCTCTTCCATTTCCACCAACTCCGCTTCCAGCCGCCCGCAAATCGCCACCACGCCCGAATTCGGCCGCCCCTGCAACGTGCTCAGCTTGTGCCGTTCCACCGCCGTATCCAATTTATCCGCTTCGTCGTCGCCCACGTTCAGCACATACAGCACCGGCCGCGCCGACAAAAATAAAAATCCCCCGATCGGCTTCCGCTCGTCCGCCGTTAATTCCAATTCGCGCAACGGTTTCTCCGCTTCCAGATGCGCTTTGCACTTCTCCAGTACATTCTTTTCCAGCTCCAGCACCGGCTCGTGCTTCTTCTTCAAATCTTTGTCCACACGCTCCAGCCGCCGCGTCACCTGATCGTGATCTGCCAATATCAATTCCAGTTCCAGGTTCGTCGCATCCCGCAGCGGATCGATGCTCCCTTCCGCATGCGGCACCGTCGGATCGTCAAACACGCGAATCACGTGCGCAATGGTATCCACCTCGCGCAGCGGTGCCAACGCGTCGCGGTTGCGCTCTTTCTGCATCCCGCCCAAATCCACGTATTGCACTGTGGCGTACGTAATTTTCTTTGGATTGTAAAGCTTCGCCAGTTCCGCCAGCCGCGGCTCCGGCACTTTCGCTACGCCAACATGCGTCGCCTGCGATCCCGCTTTGCCTTCAACCTGCGCCTTCGTCAAAATCCGAAACAGCGTCGTCTTCCCTACCTGTGGTAGTCCAATAATTCCTGTCTGCATAAACCCGAAAGTTTAGCACACCCGCTGTCACTCCCTCGTGTACGCACCTGCATTCAATTATTCCGATACGCGTATTTCGCGACCGGTTTCGTTGGACTTATTTCAAAGATGCTTACACAATTGCCAATGAAATGGGTCTAAGCCACAGGAAGATTTGCCAGCTGAGCTTCTTCGAAGTTGCCCTGGCGATCTGTTTGTCTGGCTGCAACGGGATGCACTCACGTCCAGGGAACGTTCCTTCCTCCGCCGTTTGGGTGGACAACACATTTGTGGACTGTTCCGTTGATTTAAAATCCAAAGGGAATGACTGCACTGTCTACCGCGACAAAACAGGAGAAATCCTTGCTGACGGTCTGTTCGTTCTCAACACTACCCGTCGAGCCGCCGACAGTTCCGAGCTGCGCTATGCTGCCTTTGGAAATAGAGGTATCTATCTCCAAGATGCACATGTATTGGTGCAGTCAACAGCGTCAACACGTGACCCCAGTAGTCGCATCATGGCTAACAGGCTCAAAACTTTCGCCTCGATGGGAGGGCTTGCAGCGATCGATTGTAACGCTGTAAATCCAACTCAGAATACCGCCACAGCTACCGAATGCGCCCTCAGCGCATTCGCAGCGAGAAAACCTTTCTATGTACGTTACTATTTGCAACGCCCCGAGTCTTTTCAGTATGCGGGTCTCGCTGGCACTGCTGAAGGAGTCGTTTACCAGATGTTTTATGCCCCCGGGGAGACGGTGTGGATGGGAACTCCGACAGAGACAGGTAAGCTAATGGATGGAAACCACATATTCGTCATGCCGTGTACCGAGCCGATAAAACTCACGAAGCTGGAGGGTGGCGAATTAACCTGCAACAAACCAGTGAGCCGGTTGGATCTAATTCCCCATTCGTCGAAAAAGTCTCTGTGACCGAACCCCTCACCACCCTCTGCTTCGACCTCGCCGCCGCCACCCGCCCACCTCGGCGAACGCGACGACCGCCTCAAAAATTTAATCGCCGAAACCCTCCCCTTCCAAATCGACATCGCCAAAGCCCACCCGTCCATGTTAGATACTCTTGACATTCCCCCAACAAGTGATAGAGTCCCCCGCCATATCCCCCCTTTTAGGCCCCTTTTCAGGCCCATGGCTCGGCATCGAACCGGCCCAGGCAGACTCGGAGGCATCCATGAAACTTACATCCGCTATCTCAAATAAGTATTTCGCGACGTTCTGTCTTCTTCTCGGGAGCATATTTTTCGTCTCGCCTGCTCAGGGCAAGGTTGTTACCGTTGGATGTGCAGGTGCCCCAGGAGGGCCGTATAACTACAAAACGCTGACCGCCGCAATCCAGGCCAATCCCGCCGGAAACGTTGAAATCGACGTGTCCGGAACTTGTACGGAAGCTGTGGTCGTAGCCGGAGCTCAAAACCTCAGTATCGTCGGCAAAAGTGGTGCCGCGCTGCGGGACCCGGGTGGCTCCCCACCCTCCTTCGGCGCGGTACTCGAAATCGACAACTCCCAAAATGTGACCGTGCAGGGCTTGTTAATTGGGGTGGCGTCTCGCACGATCGCCGATGCCATACCCGGTATTCTGGTCCAGTCGAGCGATGTCCGGATTGTGCAAGACAGAATTGAGGGAGCTGGCCCATCGGACGGCATCGACATGTTGCAAGCCACGGTTCGGCTCATCGGTGCCACCATCATCGAGAACAACAATGACGGGCAAGGAAATGGAAATGGCGTCGCCCTGTTTGGCCCTGGCTCACAGCTGCTTCTGCTAAACGATTTCAGCGGCAACTGTCCAGTGCTTCAGGGAAACGATACCGGCATCCTTGCCGGCCGCGGAGGGACGGTGGTCCGTGCGCCCTTTGGGCGTGGCTGCGTCACCATTCAAAACAACGCCTTTGCCGCTGTCATTGCTAATCTCGGCGCCACCATCGACTTGAACGTCCCACATGCAAATCCTGGGAGCGTCAAATTGCTAAATAATTTATTCGGCTTGTATGCCCAGAATGGTTCCCACTTTATCCTCAGCGGCCCCGTATTGATTCAGGGAAACTCCATCGACGGCATCAGGCTCCGCACTGCATCTGGTGCCCTTTTCCCTTCGGATGGCGCTTCGGGTCCGACGATCCAGGGTAATGGTTCAAACCTGCATCCCCCTTGCTGCGCGCCATCGGCGGGCATCGCCGTGGCCAATAATGGTTCACTGGACATACAGGCCGGCCTTGTGACGCATAACGCTGCTCCGGGTATCATTATCGAAGATAATTCCAGTGTGCGTCTCGTCGGCCCGCTCTCCATCACGCGCAATCCCATTGGCGTACAAGTCACCGACGTTTCTTCCGCCGCATTCTTCCTGGCGCCCAGTGTTTCGGGCAACACTAGAGTGGACGTGGCCTGCGGCCCGGAATCAGTAGCCCATGGCGACGCATCTGCCGTGGGGACCAGCCACTGCCCGCAGTTTAGGCACCATAGGGAATTTTCCGCGGACTCAACAAGACACAACAAGCCGATGCCGTAATCCCGCCGGCCTGGATTCCCTCCGGGCTTAGACCCGCATCCGCGCGTCACTGGGGCCATAGAGCCTCTGGGTGGATTTCTCTCTTCCGCCAATTTGCCTTACTCTATTTCGACCGTGACCAAACCTCTCACCACCCTCTGCTTCGACCTCGCTCACGCCACCGCCCACCTCGCCGAACGCGACGCCCGCCTCAAAACTCTAATCGCGGAAACCATCCCCTTCCAGATCGACATCGCCAAAGCCCACTCTCCCTACGAAGCCCTCCTCGAATCCATCGCCTACCAATCCATCTCCGGCAAAGCCGCCACCACCATTTACGCCCGCGTGAAAGCGCTAAGCGCCGCAGGAGAAGCTCCCACTCCCCACGAAATGCTCAAATTTCGCAAGCCCATCCTGCGCAAAGCCGGCCTCTCCGGCGCAAAAATCCTCGCCATGAAAGATCTCGCCCAAAAAACCATCGATGGCGTGGTTCCCACCCGCGAACAAGCCGAAAATATGTCTGACGAAGAACTCGTCGAGCGCCTCGTTTCCGTTCGCGGCATCGGCGCCTGGACCGTCGAAATGTTCCTCATCTTCCACCTCGGCCGCCCAGACGTCCTTCCCATCCACGACCTCGCCGTCAAAAAAGGCTGGTCCGTCGCCTACGGCAAAAAGCACATGCCCAAGCCCAAGGAACTTCTCGCCTTCGGTGAACGCTGGCGCCCCTACCGCACCGTCGCCTCCTGGTACATGTGGCGCGCCTTCGAACGCGCCGGCTACGCCACCACCAAAAAAATCCGCCCCGCCCCCCTAAACAAAAAAAGACCAAACAAAAAACGCCGCCGCACTCGCGTTTAAATCACGCAGGCCGTCGTAGCGGCCCGCCTTCCGAGGCAGGCGCCTTTGTCTTAACTATTCTCTTGCGCAAAAATCGTGCCCTCTTTATGCCGCCCGCCCCACGCCCTGTCATCCCGACCGAAGTGGAGGGATCTCGGCAACATTGGATCCGCCCCTCCCACCGATGGAACAACCACAAAATTCCCCGTGTAGAAATCCTGCCCTCTTTGCCGCCCGCCCACCATCTGTCATCCCGACCCTGCCTGCCTGCCGCAGGCAGGCGAAGTGGAGGGATCTTGGCAACACCCATCCCACCTCGCTCGACGGGACAACCACAAGCCCAACCCTGACGCCCTCTTTTTCCTTGACGAAATCATTCCTCAGGCGTAATATGACCCTTAAGTAATCTCATGTCTGGAAGGCGCGGCCCCAAGCCGCGTCTTTTTATTTTCTGCCTTTATTCTGTCATTCCGAATGCTTTGTCCCTCATTCCGACCCTGCCTGCCCCGGCCGGCCGGCCTGCCGCAGGCAGGCAAACGTGAGGAATCTACTTTATCTCTTTGTCCTTTCGCAGCCCCGTAACTCCTTTAGAATGACATTCTTTAGAGCACCTCGAATCCGTATCAAACAAAAGGACTTACACCCCACCCGCGCAACCCTTAACTACCTTTAGAATGAACACTTATGAAAAACAGGGGGAGGGGGGGAGGGGTATGTTTATTAGACTTAGCCCCGTATCAGACTTAGCTCTTGTAGGGGCACGATACATCGTGCCCTCCTTCTGTTTCCGCCTTTATCTGTCACCTGCCTGCCGCAGGCAGGCGTACTTGAGAGGAATCTGCTGTTTCCGGTTTTAATGTCATCCCGACCGAAGCGGAGGGATCTTGGCAATATCTCTCCGCACCACCCATCGTGGGAACAACTACAAGATCCCAAAGCCCGCCTTGCTGCGGCCGTTCAGACTCAGACCCGGCCCATCTCCCGCACCATGAACCACATCCCCGCCAATCCCGCCAGCAACACTCCACCTTCCAGCATCACCGAAACCCGATGCAACTTCCCAAACTCCGCCAGCATCGGATTGTCCGTCCCTTGGCTCGACGCCGTCGCGCGTTCAATCGATCCCATCTTCCCCCGCAACACCGCCATCCGCGGACTAACCGCATGCTGCGAAATCACCGTCAGCGCAATCATCAACACCACGCAAAGCGCCGCCGCACCCGCCAAACTCCCAATCCCGCGCGTACGCACCGCCCGCGCCACCAAAAATACCAACCCACAAATCACCCCGGCAAAGTGCATCCGGTACAACGAATACCCCACCATTGCCCCCGCCTGGTCCCGCGAAGCCAGCACCGCAAACGCCCCCGGCGCCACCACAAAACTCAAAAACGCATCCGCGCCCAGCCACAAGCTCAAACTTAGAAACTCAATCGTACGCAGCACAGTTGACATGGTGAGATTTTAGCTAGAATAGCTTTTAGTATGGGAAAAAATGGTGGCCCACTGAGTGCCACTTTTGAACAAATCCACTCTATCATGGCTTTCATTCAACGGTTCGGAACGCGGGTGAATTGAGTGTCAGGGAACTACTTAATGCCGCCCTGGAAAACGGAATCGGAAAAGGATTGGTGGCACGCGCTAATCCATGAGAGCGGTCATGCTGTCATGGGCACCCTACAGTGCGTCCGTTGCCACGGAGTCTTCATTATAAAGAAAATGGTCAAAGCCTGCATTTTAAATCCGCGCATGCCTAAGTCTTCAGATCTGTCAGACGAACTTCGATTGTATCTTGCTGCTGGCAGTGCAGCAGAACGGATTGTTTTTGGCAAAGAGGACGTAGGAGCATCGCGGGGTGACAGAGAGATTTTCGGGAATCTCCAAGACGGTGCGTTTGACGCAAAGATAACAGAAGCAGAGAAAATTCTTTCAAGCGAAAAATCAACTATTGAGAGGCTGGCTTCGCTTTTGTTTGATATGGTCAAAAGTGCAGATGGAAATTTCACTAGCTTCCGCTCGCAGTTGGCAGGCCCAGTGGGCGGCCCAATCGAAGACCATTGGGTACTGCTGAACGAAGAAGAACTAAAAACACAACTGAAAGACGTTAGACCGTTGAACATTATCTTGAACGGCGCGTCCTATCGCAAAGGCTGAGGATGATAGAAATAACCATGCTTGCGCATCCGAAATTCGTTAAGCGGTTAGAGGGGCCGCATAAATCCGCGCTTAACCCAACGCACAAGGAAGAGAATTAGATAAACAAAACCCCAACCCAAAGGTACGGGGACGAATGCGACGTAGGCAGCCTCTAACCATTCATCTTGAAGCTCCTGGTGAAGCCGCTCGCCAGTGGGCAAAAACGAATCACATCTTTCTTGCCATTTTGTCTGCTCAGACTCGGTCATCCCATTTGGACGGTCTTCTTCACGTGTAAGTGTCAGTCCCACATGGAAACGTGAATCAGCAGCAGCAACAGTTACGAGAGTGTGATAACCAGCGCCAAGAATCAAGCCGATTGAAGCGACAATTCCGATTCGTTGCCATCCGTTTGGCTTCATGAGACTCGGCCACTCCGAAGACTTACGCTACAGACATTCAGTAATAGAAAACGTGTGCCGTTTTAAGAATGGCCCTTCTACGTAAGTGTGTTCGTAGGTGTCGCGTTCTGCCTCGCCCTGACATCTGCCGTCATATATCCGTTCCACATTAACTCGGTGCGCATCTTGACCATGTTCCTCGCACCGCACTTGCTCTTGACCCGCCGACGTTTGACTTGCGAATCCGAACAAAGCGAATGTGATTGCGATTACTTTCTTCATTGGGGATCCTCCTTGCGGTCTCCCAACTCTGTACCACGCTCCCGTTTCTTGTCAGTAGGACTATTTCCTACAAGTCAATAGCTCCAAAGGACGACCCTTAGCGCCGCTACGCCCAACAAAAAGTACTGACTTTCCCGTTTCTAAATTGTGGCAGAATATACTCAAAGAGGTGTCCACGATGCTGTGCGCCAAACTGGCCGAGCTTGAGCAACAAATGGATTCGGTGCGTGAAGAATTTAGAATGCTCTTTCTCATCAGAATTGAAAGATAAGGAAGACGTTTTGCGGGCTGCAATCAACGACCACAAAATCAGTCACAACTCTGGACTCGCAATGAATTGTACAGACCTAGTTACTTCTTAATTCTTCTTAATTCTTCTTAATTCTTGTGGCCAGAAACTTCAGCGCATCTGCAAGGGCACTTTGATCTGCCCAATGCAACAGGCTGTCCCAGTTTTCTCCTGAGAAGAGCGCGTTTTGAGAATCGCGCTTTCCACCCTCAACAACGTAGAACGTTACCTTTTCTCTCTGCACTGTAGTGATGGAACCGTTGCCGCCGCTGCTAGAACCAACCACACTTGAGGCGTCTTCAGCCGTCCACAGAATCAGATACTCCGGCTTGGCTTCGTCTTCGCAAAGAGATGGAAATTTTTTGGCACCATTTTTCTTGAACCAATCGGACTGGCGCTTCGTCATTCCCGAAATGCCTCCGTTCGGCAATCTCTGGTCTAAATGTACGATCCCAAAGCGAACCACGCAGGTAATGTTTTTTGTTTGCGCCAACATTTGGGAAGGTGTCAAAACGAATGCAAGTGCAAGAACTAGCGGAAGGTAGTTTTTCATTTTATAAGAACTTTCTCGTCCTGGCCGCGCGAAGCCAGCACCGCAAACGCCTCGGCCTCCCGCCATAAGCTCAAACTTAGAAACTCAATCGTACGCAGCACAGTTGACATGCTCAGATTTTAGCTAGAATAGCTTTCAGGTGGGAAAAAATGGTGGGCGACAAAGGACTTGAACCTTTGACCTCTCGCGTGTGAGGCGAGCGCTCTAACCAGCTGAGCTAGTCGCCCGTTCCGAAACGGGTGAACAACATCGCAGCCCTTTTTGCAAAAATCGCCGCGCGCTGTTGCCATCTATTTGTATCAGGAAGAACCGGGGTTTTCAACCAATGCCTGTCGCCACTTCGCAAGCCGTCTCGCAACTCCAGCGCTCCATCGCGCGCGCCATTCTCGGCAAGGAAGAAGTCATTCAGCTCGCGCTGATAACCCTGCTCGCCCGCGGCCATCTTTTGATTGAAGATGTTCCCGGCGTCGGCAAAACCACTCTCGCGCAAGCTCTCGCAAAATCCTTCCACTGCACTTTTCAGCGCGTGCAATTTACTTCCGACCTGCTTCCCAGTGACGTTCTCGGCGTCAGCGTCTACAATCCCGAAGCGCGCGAATTTGAATTTCGCCCCGGCCCGATTTTCGCCAACGTTGTCCTCGCCGACGAAATCAATCGCACCACCCCGCGCACGCAATCCGCGTTGCTCGAAGCCATGAACGAATCGCAAGTTACCGTTGACGGCAAAACCCTTCCTCTACCGAATCCGTTTCTCGTCATCGCCACGCAAAATCCCGTCGAGCATCACGGCACATATCCGCTCCCGGAATCGCAGCTCGATCGTTTCCTCATGCGCATTAAAATGGGTTATCCCTCGCACGAAACCGAGCGCGAAATTCTTCGCAAACGCGTTGGAGATAATCCCATCGAATCGCTGGAACCCATCGCCGAAGTCCGCGACGTTCTCGCCATGCAGGATTCCGTCGCCCACGTGAAAGTCGACAGCAGCCTGCACGATTACGCATTGGAAATCGTGAATCGCACGCGCAAAACCGATCAACTCGCGCTTGGCGTCAGCCCGCGTGGCACTTTAATGCTGCAGCGCGCCGCGCAAGCTCGCGCCTTCCTCGACGGCCGCGATTACTGCGTTCCCGACGATTTCAAACAGCTTGCCGTCGCCGTTTTTTCCCATCGCGTGGTAGCCAGCTCGCGCCACGCTTCGCTGCAGAAAAAATCGGAAACCACCGAATCCGTGCTTCGCGAAATCGTCGAATCCGTCCACGTTCCTCTATAACGGGAAAATAAGTGAGCGCCATCTCAACCGCCTCAACAACAATTGCCCGGCTCTGGGCCAAAGCGGACGCTTCCGCGGTTCGCGCCTTTTTCCTTTCCATGGCCGCTCTCGGCGTGGCCCTTCTTCTCGCGCTTTATTCCAGCGCCGCCGCGCAGCTAGGCCGCGTGGGATTGGCCGCCGGCTCGGCTCTGGTCGCTCTCGCCATCGCCGGATGGGTCGCCGTCACGCTTGTTCCCGTTCTCGCAAAGCGCACTCCGCTCCGGTGGATCGGCCACAAAATGGATTACAAAATCACCCGCGCCGGTTGGATTTACATTGGTGGAATTCTTCTGGTAGCCCTGGCAGCCTTGAATACCGGCAACAATCTTTTGTTTCTGATTCTTGCCACCTTGATTGCCGCGATTTTGATTTCCGGAATTATTTCTTCCATCACCCTTTCCGGCGTTTCCCTGCGCCTCGAATTGCCCGAGCATATTTTCGCGAAGCAGCCGGTGCGCGCCCAGGTGGAATTGCGCAACGAAAAATTGACGCTGCCTTCTTTTTCTTTGCGCGTCGAAGCCATCGCCGATAAAAATTCTTCCGGCGGCGCAATTCTTGAAACGCCGGTGTACTTCCCCTACATTCCCAAACACGATCACTTGAAATTATCCGTGCCCATCACCTTTCCGCATCGTGGACTCTACCGCCAGGAAGCATTTCGCATCGTCACGCGTTTTCCTTTTGGTTTTTTGCAAAAATCGCGGCGAATGGATTTGTCCACCGAAGCCGCGGTCTATCCTTCCGTTGAGCCCACGCACGAATTGCTGGAAATTTTGCCCGGCCTGCAAGGCGCTCTCGAAAGTCTTTCCAAAGGACGCGGCCAGGATCTCTACGCCCTGCGCGGCTACGTTCCCACTGACAGCGCGCGCCACGTTCACTGGAAAGCTTCCGCGCG
Source organism: Candidatus Dormiibacterota bacterium (assembly GCA_035602385.1). GTDB lineage: Bacteria > Acidobacteriota > Terriglobia > Acidiferrales > UBA7541 > Acidiferrum. Next base: position 60,072 of record DATNME010000016.1, on the reverse strand, counting down.
GTTCGGCTCTCTCATGGTGCGCGAATTTACCCGCGAAGATGATTGCCGCGTGCTGCTGGTTTTAGATCCACACACCGCTGCTTCCGCGCCCACCTCGGCTGACGCTTCGTCCGCCGCATTTTCCGCCGAAACTCGCGCGCGCTTTGAGCGTGCCGTCACGCTATGCGCCGGTCTCGCCTGGAATTTCTACGAACGCAACGCCGTCATGCAATTCCGCAGCGCTGGTATCGAAACACCCCTTGCGCCAGCGGAAGAAAATATTTTTGCCGTGCTTCGCCATCTCGCCATCGCGCAGCCCCTGGCCTCGGACCCCAACCATACGCTGCTCTCGGAACTTGCCGCCGAGCCCGGACTCTTCAAAGTGATCGTCACCAGCCAGCCTCGCGGTTCCATTTCCGCCAACCTCTGGCATTCCTCCTACATTATTTTTCTGGAGGACTTCGCTCCCCGCTAATTTTTCAGATCGCAAATCGTGCGAGAATAGCGCGACGATGCTGCCGCCCCGCGAACTTTCACGATTCCGCAAACAATTGCTTGGCTGGTTTGCGCAATTCCAGCGCGAACTTCCCTGGCGCCGCGATAAAGACCCCTACCGCGTCTGGCTTTCGGAAATAATGTTGCAGCAAACCCGCGTCGCCGCGGTGATCCCCTACTACGAACGATTTCTAGCGCAATTCCCAAATATCGCTGCACTGGCCGATACGCCCGAAGAAAAAGTTTTGCGCTACTGGTCCGGGCTCGGCTACTACAGCCGCGCGCGCAATCTTCAAGCCGCCGCCCGGCAAATCGTTGGCAAACATGACGGGAAATTTCCGGAGACTTTTTCGGATGCCTTGGCGCTTCCGGGTATCGGGAATTACACTGCGGCCGCAATTCTCAGCATCGCTTACAACAAAAAACTCGCAGCGGTGGATGGCAACGTAGCGCGCGTGCTAGCCCGCCTGGGCGCGGTTCGCGGCGACCTGCGCGAATCCTCGATTTGGCGATCGCTCCAGCAAACCGCCGATGACTTGCTCGCCCCTGGGGCTCCGGGTGATTGGAATCAAGCCATGATGGAATTGGGCGCAACCATTTGCACACCCCGGGCGCCGCAGTGTTTATTGTGCCCGGTTGCAAATTTTTGTGAAGCGCGAAAACTTGGCATCGCCGAAATCTTGCCGGAAAAAAGAAAAAAACGCGCCACCGTCGAAATAATTTTGGGTGCTACTGTTTTTTTGGATTTTCGCGGGCGAACTATTTTGCTTCCGCCGCCGCAAAATTTGGAATCTGCATCGCAAAAAGAAAATATCGCCGCGCTGGTCTCGAAAATGTGGCATTTCCCAACAATCCAAATTCGCAAAAATGCAGCCGTGGAATTGCAAAAACATTTTGGAAACTTTCCGTCGCAGAAAAGCAAGGTGGCTCCGCAATTCGAGGCACTAACGCCCGCTCGCCACGCCGTAACTTATCGCAAAATTCTTCTTCAACCCTTTCTGCTGCGCATCGACAAATTGCCGGTATACCCGGACGCAAAAATCGTCAAAATCATAAACCTCGATTCCCTTCCAATTTCCAGTTTGACGCGGAAAGTAGCGCGCGCCGCGAATGACTTTTTGGCTTCTGGCAATTCGCAAGCTTTTTCCACATAAGCATTATCGTTTTCGCGCGCTCCGCGAGCCCGTTCTCCCGCCAGGTGTTACCCTTGAATTTCCATCATGAGCTCCGCCGCATCCCCAACTGTCATCGCTCTTCCCGCGGAACGCTATTCTCGTTTCGCAATTTTTTTTCTAATTCTTACCTCCGTCGCGACGCTGGTGAGCACCGGTAAACTCGATCTGCTCACCGCAATCCTCGCGCCCGCTGCGCTCTTCTATAAGGGCTTTCGCTGGTGGCGCGGCGAGGCCCCCGAACTTTCCCAGCATGCCGCCACCCGCATCGTTGTTGCCTATCTTTTCTTTTTCCCCCTTGACGTTTTTTTTGTTTCGCATTCGTTTGCCGCTAACTCTTCCAACCCCGCGCTGTACGCCGCACTCCTTTCCGCGGTGCACTACCTTTTACTCGTGACGATAGTCCGCTTGTATAGCGCGACAACCGATCGCGACACTATTTTCTTGGCCATGCTTTCTTTCGCGGGGATGCTGGCGTCCGCCATTCTCACCATCGATACCGAGTTCCTTTTATTGTTTTTATGTTTTACCGTTTTTGCCGTGGCCACCTTTCTCGGGTTGGAGGTACGCCGCGGCGCAACGGGAAGCATTTCTTCGCAAGCATCGCCTCGGCAAGACCGCAGGCTGACCAAAGCGCTGTGTTTCGCGGCTCTTGGCGCTTCACTCGGCGGAATTGTGCTGGGCGGGGCCTTGTTTTTTATTTTTCCGCGCTTCAGCGCCGGCTACTGGGGGCGTACCGGCATGCAGCCTTCCCTGATGACCGGCTTCAACGAAAACGTGGAGCTGGGGCAAATTGGCGAGATGAAGAAAAATTCCGCGGTGGTGATGCGCGTGCGCACCGGTGGGCCGGTCAACTACCCACTCCTCAGGTGGCGCGGCATCGCCCTTGTGGAATTCGACGGCAGGCGCTGGTTCACGAATGGGCAACACGGCGAGCAGTTGCCGTCCGCCCGCAATTCAGACGGATGGATTCGCGTGGACACTTCCGAGGCGGCAAAAAATCGAAATGCCACCGGGCTTAAATACACGATTCTGTTGGAACCGCTGGCGACCGATGCTTTGTTTGTTCCGGCAAATGTAGTTTCATTGCGCGGAAATTTTTCCGGAGAGGGAGGAGGTTACACTCTTCGCCGGAATTATTTGCTTCGCGACGCGACGGGATCACTTTTTAATCCGTATCATAATTATTCGCAAATCCGGTATGAAGGATTTTCCGCGCTACCCGCAATTATTCCCGCAAAATTACGCGAGGCAGGTTCAGAGTATCCGAAAGAAATTCTTCAGAGTTATCTGCAACTGCCCAAAATGGATCCGCGAATTGCCGCGTTAGCCGAGCGACTTACGCGCAACGCGGCGACTCCTTATGACAAAGCGGTTACGCTCGAAAATTATCTTCGCCACTCATTCAGGTACACACTCACGTTAACGGGCAAAAGCGGCGATGACCCTTTGCCGCATTTTCTTTTTGAAACACGCGCAGGGCATTGCGAATATTTCGCTTCGTCAATGGCAGTGATGTTGCGCACGATGGGAATTCCTACACGCGAAGTAAATGGATTCTTGCCGGGCGAGTACAACGATTTAGGCGAAGACTATGTGGTGCGCGCGAGTGACGCGCACAGCTGGGTGGAAGTTTATTTTCCCGGGAATGGCTGGATTACTTTTGATCCTACGCCACCGGCAGCGGAGGCTGATGCCGGACTTTTTTCGCGGCTGGCAAATTATCTGGATTGGTTTGAATTATCGTGGAGCGAATGGATTATCAATTACGATTTTGCGCACCAAGTGGTCCTGGCGCAGTCCGTGCAACACAATTCGCGCAACTGGAACGAAATAGCACGAGCCTGGTTTGAACGCGTTCAGCAAGGAACGCGGGAAAGTCTTTCTTCGTGGCAAGTGCGGCACGCTTGGCTTGGAAATTTTCTTCCGGTCGCGCTGATTTTGTTCCTAGTGATCCTGCGATTTGATCTGATTCAGCGGTCCATCCGCAAACTTATTTTTGAGTGGCAGATTCATAGAACTTCTTCGTCAAGCGCGCCGCAACTGGCGACGAGATTATACGCAGAATTACTGCGCTCGCTTGAGAAACGCGGATTAAAACGTAGCGCGGAACAAACTGCTTTCGAATTCGCCGCGACTGTTGACGAACCCCTCGCTCCCGCGGTGCACGAATTCACGCAAATTTATTCACGCACGCGTTTTGGCGGCGCGCCTTGCGATACATCTCGCCTGCGGCAATTGCTCGATGATGTCCGTTCGACCTAGAAAACCATTCAATTAAGTAATTTGCGGAGTTCATGCTATAAATTCACCTTATGACCGACAAATGGGGAAGGCGTCTATTTAAAATTGGAGCGGCTACATTATTGCTCCTGGGATTGGTGCACTCCATTTCTTTCTTCATACCAATGGTTCCGGCGAATGAAACCGAGCGGCAATTGCTGGAGCTGATGGCCAATTACAAATTTAATTTATTGGGGTCAGCGTGCAGTATGGCTGGCCTGATGCGGGGATTCAGTATTTCGTTCATGGTAGCGGCATTCGGTTTCGGAGTGCTGGATTTTTCTTTGTCGAACGAGCGTGCTGGTCTGTTGAAGCGAATCGCGCTGATCAACGTCTTGTGGCTCGCGGTGATGACTGGCGTTTCTTTATATTATTTTTTCGCTCTGCCTACTTCTTTTCTACTGGCTGGACTCCTCATTTTTGCGCTGGCCTGGCTGAAACTTCCCGTTGAAAACACGTTTTAACGGGGCATTTGCCCTCCTGATTTAGCTCCTTCGTCTCTGCTTCCATTCACCGTGTTATCATTAAGAATTGCGCGAAGGCGCACTTTTACTACTTATGACTAAGGTCGGATTCGTCAGCCTGGGATGCCCCAAAAACCTTGTGGACAGCGAGGTGATGATGGGTATTCTTGCGCGCGAAGGGTATGAACTTACGCCGCGCGCGGACGAAGCGGAAATCCTGGTGGTAAATACGTGCAGTTTTATTGAAGCCGCGCAAAAAGAATCCATCGACGCCATTCTGGAAATGGCGGAACACAAAAAATTCGGCGCGGCAAAAAAATTGATTGTGGCTGGATGCCTGGTGGAGCGGTATCGCGCGCAGATTCTCGAGCAAGTTCCTGAAGTGGATGCTGTGGTTGGAACCGGCGAAGTGGAACGGATCATGGAAGCGGTGGAAGGCAGCCTGCGCATACTTCCCGCGCAGCCACCGGCTTTTCTTTATCACGATCTGACGCCGCGCATTATCACCACACCGCGACATGCCGCGTACATCAAAATCGCGGAAGGCTGCGACCATCCATGTTCGTTCTGCATTATTCCGCAATTGCGCGGAAAATTCCGCAGCCGCCGTTTTGAATCCGTGGTGCGAGAAGCGGAAAATCTGGCGGCATCCGGAGCGCGTGAAATCACGTTGATTGGGCAGGATACGACGTCGTATGGCGAAGACCTGGGTTTGCGCGACGGGCTGGCGCTGCTGCTGGAAAAACTTTCCCAGGTAGAAGATTTACACTGGGTGCGATTTTTGTACGCTTACCCCAATCGCGTGACGCAAAAATTATTGGATACGCTGGCTTCGCATCCGCGCATTGCGCGGTATATGGACATGCCGCTGCAGCATGCCAGCCGCAACGTTTTGGCGCGCATGAAGCGCGGCTCTCACGGCGATGCGTTTTTGAAATTATTGGAAAGAATTCGCGCGACGATTCCCGGCGTTTCACTGCGCACTTCTTTCATTGTGGGTTATCCAGGAGAAACGGAAACGGATTTTGACGAATTGTGCGCTTTTGTGCGCGCGGCAAAGCTGGACTGGATGGGAGTATTTGAATACTCGGACGTGGATAACGCCGCGAGCTTTGCTTTGGATGGAAAGGTGGATGCGCAGACAATTACCGACCGCCGCAACCGCTTGATGGCCATACAGAAAAAAATCTCGCGCGAAAATTTGCGCCGTTTCAAGAATCAGACGCACACCGCACTGGTGGAAGGACCGTCGAAAGATAATCCGCTGGTTTGGGAAGCGCGCCTGGAAGGTATGGCGCCGGACATTGACGGCAAAGTGTATCTGACTGATATTGAGTTGCCTTCGGGAGATATCGCGGGGACCGGCGACGTAGCGCGAGTGGAGATCACCGGCACCGACGCTTACGACATGGTGGGCCGCGTGGTAGAAATTATTGGGCAGCGGGTGCAGAATACCGATGCGGCCACGGTACCCGCGGAAAAGTTAATGCGCATCGCGACGGGCGCCGCTCTTCGCGTGCTTGCGTAATTTTGTTCCCGCGGCGTGGCCTAAAGGCTTAGCCTAAGGCAGGCCTAAAACCCTAAAAGGAAAAGTTTCATGCAGCACAAATGCCCCATTTGCAAAACTCCCACGGATTCAACCAAAGATGCCGAGTTCCCTTTTTGCAGCGACGATTGCCGGCTGCGCGATCTTGGCAACTGGGCCACGGAAAAATATGTGGTTTCCGATCCTATCTTCGATGAGGATGACGTTGCCGAGGCGGACCGCAAGACGGTGATCCTGGATTTGGACACGCCCGACAATCCCAATGACGCCGAACATTGAAGTTGCGGCTCTTCCTGAAACGACTCGCAAAAAACCGCGGCTTGCTTTCGCGATCGCGACAGTTCTCGGAGTAGGCTACGCGCCAAAGGCGCCGGGTACGCTCGGATCATTGGTTGGAATTGTTGTGGCCATTCTTACCAATCCCAGTACTTATTTCGTTCTTCTGACCGGCAGTTTAGGCATGGATATATATGTCCACGATAAATACATATATATTTCGCCGGTGCTTTTCTTAGTGCCGTCGCTGATTGCGATCGTGGTTGTGGCGTTGGTCGGCGTGTGGAGCGCTTCGCGGGTCGCTGAATACTCGGGGATAAAAGATCCACAATATGTGGTCATCGATGAAGTCTCGGGTACGCATGTCACGTTGGTGCTCGCCCTTGTGCCCTTGGGTTCACCAACGACCCTAATTTCGCCCGACAATGCCTCTGTTTTCGCGCTTTATTCAGGACTGAGCCTGCTCAATTGGAAATATCTGCTGGCAGGTTTTCTGCTTTTTCGTCTTTTCGACATTTGGAAGCCGTATCCGATTCGCTGGCTGGAAAAACTCCCTGGGGGCTGGGGAATTATGGCGGATGACTGGCTGGCGGGAGTGTACGCTGCCATCGTGCTGCGAGTCGCGGTACAATTACTCCACCTATGAAACTGGGCTTTGGCGCATCAACGGAAAAAAACGGCCTCCCGCGGATCGAGCGGGTTGCGCCTTCCGCGGCCATTCCCGGCGGAGAGGTTACGATTTATGGCAGCGGCTTCATTCCGCGGCCGGGCGTGCATCCGGTGGTGCGGTTCGGCGAAACCGAAGCCACGCTGGCGCTGGCGAGCGAAAGCCGACTGATTGCGCGGATTCCCGAGGCGGCGTCGACAGGTCTGGTGCAAGTTTCGAGCGGAGGAAATGAGAGCCAGCCATTTCCGGTTTCCATCGGATTGCAGATTGCGGACAACCTGCATCCCATCGCGAATCCCGCGGTGGATTCGGACGGGAATATATACGTTACGTTTTCCGGCCCGCGCGGGCAACGAGTGCCGGCGTCACTTTACAAAATCACCGCGAATTACAATGTGAAGCCATTTGTGACTTCGCTGACGAATCCCAGCGGGCTGGCTTTGGATAGCAAGGGCAATCTTTTCGTTTCCTGCCGGCATGACGGCACAGTTCACCGGATCACTCCCGATGGACAAACCGAAAAATGGATCGAAGGAATGGGCATTGCCACGGGCATTGCGTTTGACCGCGCGGGGAATTTATTCGTGGGCGACCGCAGCGGAACAATATTCAAGATCAGCCCGTCGCGAGAAGTTTTTGTCTTCGCAACGCTGGAACCCTCCATGGCCGCATACCATTTGGCGTTTCATCCCAACGGGGATTTAATTACCACGGGTCCGACAACCTCCAGCTACGACCGCATTTATCGCATCACTCAGGGAGGCGAAGTGGGCGTTTTTTTTCGCGGGCTGGGACGCCCGCAGGGGCTGGCGTTTGACCGCGACGCGAATCTTTATGTGGCTGCGTCCTATGCAGGGCAGCGCGGCATCATTCGCATTTCGTCGGCGGGAAAACCCGAAGTCGTCGTGAGCGGATCCGGCCTGGTGGGCTTGGCGCTTCTGCCCACGGGGCGAGCAATCCTGGCAACCAACACTTCTCTTTTCAATCTGGACTGGAATGTGCGCGGCCTTCCTTTGCTGGGATAAATCTTCCTATGAAAGCTGAGATCATCGCGGTTGGTTCGGAATTGCTGACTCCGGACCGGCTCGACACCAATTCCCTTTTTCTCACCGAAGAATTGAACAAGCTGGGAATCGAAGTGATCCGCAAGACAATCGTGGGCGACGATCGCGAACTGCTGGCGGAGACTTTTCGTGAAGCGCTGGAACGCGTGCCGCTGATCATCACCAGCGGCGGCCTGGGGCCAACGGAAGATGATTTGACGCGCGAGACGCTCGCTGAAGTTCTTGGGCGGAAGCTGGTGCGCGATGAAGGAATCCTGGGCTACATCGAGGGACGCTTTCGCAGCCTGGGACGCGAAATGCCGGCGGTAAACGTTCGTCAGGCGATGGTGCCGGAAGGCGCCGAAGCGCTGCATAATCCGCGCGGATCAGCGCCCGGCTTGTGGCTGGAAGACGCGGGGCGCACCATCGCGCTGCTGCCCGGCCCGCCGCGCGAATTGAAACCAATGTTTCGCGAGCATGTACTTCCGCGGCTGGAGCGTCGTGCTTCCGGAGTGCGCATGTTTCATCGGGAGCTACGCGTGGCGGGAATGGGCGAGTCGGCGGTGGAACAACGGATTAAGCACATATACACGCGGCATCCCGAGGTGAACACCACCATTCTTGCGGCGCCCGGCGAAATTCAGATTCATCTGCGAATCTGGACGGAAGATGCAAAGCACGCGGAGAAAATCCTGGACGAAATTGTTAAGGGAATTGAGATCGCGCTCACGGACCGCATTTTTTCTCATGAAGGCAAAGCGCTTGAAGAAGTAGTGGGAAATTTGCTGATACAGAATCGCGCAACGATTTCCGCGGCGGAAAGTTGTACGGGAGGTTTGCTGGCGCAGCGACTGACCAGCATCGCCGGAAGCTCTGCGTATTTTCTGGGCGGAGTGGTTTGCTATAGCAATGACTTGAAAACCGCGTGGGTGGATGTGCCGCCGGAAATTATTCTATCCAAGGGCGCGGTGAGCGCGGAAGTGGCGGTACTTCTCGCCGAAGGGATTCGCCGCCGGACGAACAGCGTGATTGGCGTAGGGATTACGGGAATTGCGGGGCCGGGCGGCGGCAGCGAAGAAAAACCAGTGGGCACGGTCCATGTGGCTATATCGCATGCCGCGGGAGTGAAGGAGCGTGCCGCGGTGTATCCAGGTGATCGCGACACGATTCGCTTCCACGCTTCGCAAACCGCGCTGGACATGATTCGCATTCATTTGCTTTACAATGGGAAAGACCCAGCCAAGAAAATCCATACGGCGGCTTGATACTTCGATGCTAAGAGCTGGCTCTTTTAGTTTCTCCATTCCCGTGGTCTCCATTCCCGTGGTTTGGATTCCTGTGGTTGCTTACCTTCTGGGCTCGATTCCCTTCGGGTTATTCATCGCAAAATTTTTTGGTGGAACGGATATTCGCGCCGAAGGAAGCGGGAATATCGGCGCGAGCAACGTTACCCGCGTGGTTGGTCCGGTAGCGGGGATATTCACGTTGATTCTTGATGCCGCAAAGGGCGCGCTGCCGGTGTGGTTAGCGGCGCGATATACCGAACGGAGCGCCACGTGGATGATGATTGCGGGATTAGCCGCGCTGGTGGGTCACTGCTTTCCTATCTGGCTGAAGTTCAAAGGCGGAAAAGGCGTAGCCACGGCTCTGGGCGTTTTTTTGGTGATTTGCCCGATGGCTGCGCTTTGCGATTTAGCGCTGTTTAGTATCGTGGCGATTTATTCGCGATACTCGTCACTGGGCTCTCTGACCGCCGCATCGACCATGCCATTGCTTATCTATTTTCTGTGGGCACCGCCGCCTCTTGCGCCACCACTGGTGATCACTATCGGGACGCTCGCTGCTTCGCTATTGGTGATTGTGCAACACCACGGCAATATACGCAGATTGATTGAAGGCACGGAGCCGCGGTACAGCAAAGACGCGGAGTAGGTTGTGGCGTAAAGGTAACGGCGGCGTGTTTATTTGACCGTTTGCTGATAGTACTAAAGTCCCAGTTGCACTTCGGCCACGCGATTCCGTCTGTTTCCGCGGTCCGGCGGATTCCTCCCCTACACTTGATGCAGCGATATGGCGGAAGCTCCTCTATCTTTGTTCACGCGATTGCGCACCGGCCGTGTGCGGATTCTCTGGCTGGTGCTGGGTGCGCTGCTATTGGTAAGCGCACTGCCACTCGGGTTGTATCACCGCGAAGTATTGCAGCTCAGCCAGGAAAAACTTGTCGATACCGAGCGGGTGCAGCAAACCGATTTGACGCGGTCGCTGGCGCAAGAAGTGCAATTTTTTGACTCGAACATGACGCAGCAGTTGGTGAGCGAGCGGCAGATTCTTGCGCTGACCGGGTTAATCGACAATGTTGAGGACCCCGTTTCCGAGCCGAAGGTTACACGGCTGCTGGAAGACTTTGTGGATAGCAATCGCACCACGTTTGTTTATGTGACGGCGGTGGGCAAATCGGGCAAGGGCACGAGCGCTTCGCAAGGAAATTTTCGCGCGGCGCAGGATCCGTTCGTTGCCAAAGCTTTGCAGCGCGCGTTTGTAAGCTGCGTGCAATCCGTAAAATTCCGCAGCGACCCTATTGGATTGTCGCCCGGCAATAGTCCGGCGTTTATTATCGCGATTCCGCTGAAGGACGCCGCGGATCACTTCACGGGCATGCTCGCGGCGGTGGTTTCGCTTGAACCGATTTTGCACCGGCTTCAGGACGCCAGCGTGCGCGGCCGCACCGTTTTTCTGATCGATCATTCGGGACATGTGGTGGCGCATCCCGATACGCGGAATCCCGATTTTGTTCCGGGAGCGGACCTGAGCGAGTCTTCAAAAATTGTGGCGCAGATTCGCGCGCTGCCGAAAGAATTGCGCAACACCGAGACGATTCGATTTACGGAAAAAGGTTCCAGACATTCGCCCGAAATGGTTGGGACGTACAGTACATTTCCAGACGTGAATTGGGCGGTGATCGCGCAACGCCGGCTCGATCAGGCACGGGCGGACGCTGGAGTGCCGGAGTTGAACCGGCAGGCACTTGCATTCGTCAGCGTGGTGGTGTTGATCGCGGTGACATTTGGTTATTTTTTTGCTGTGGGCATTAGCCGGCCGATTCGCGGGCTGGCGGCGTCCACGCGCGCAATCAGCCGCGGAGAATTTCACCAGCGATCCGAAGTTCGCGGCGCGACGGAAATCAGCGAGCTGGCCGAAAACTTCAACTTAATGGCCAGCGGCATCGAAGAGTACATCGAGCGCTTGAAGGAAGCGGCCGAGGAAAATCGTGAACTGTTTCTCGGCTCCATTCGAATGCTCGCGGCGGCCATCGACGAAAAGGATCCGTATACGCGTGGTCACTCGGGACGCGTGGCAAAGTATTCGTCGCTTATCGCGCAAGAATTGGGAATGTCAGCTGCGGAGTTGGACAGACTGCGGATCGCAGCGCTGCTGCATGACGTAGGAAAAATTGGCGTGGACGATCGCGTATTGAAAAAGCCGGGAGCGCTTACCGACGAAGAATTTGCAATCATGAAGACGCATACGGTGAAAGGCGCAAACATCATGCGCCCGGTTTCGCAGTTGAAGGAAATGCTTCCCGGAATCGAATTGCATCACGAACACATGGACGGGCGCGGCTATCCGTACGGTCTATCGGGGCCGCAGATTCCGCTGATGGCGCGCATCATTGGAGTGGCGGACACGCTGGACGCGATGACTACCAACCGTCCGTATCAGACCGCTATGGAACTGGACTACGCGATGGGGCGCATCAAAACTTTGGCGGGAACGAAGTTCGACCCGGCGATTGTCGCGGCGCTTGAGTCAACGGTGAAAGCTGGCAAGCTTCGACTGACGGCTGTAGAAGTCACCGTATAGTTCAGCATATTAGGCGAGACCCGCGACATTTGCAGCATTCCCTCTGCTGGAACAACCCGTACATCACCATCTGATACAATTTCCTATTGGGCTAATAGTCCCGATAAATCCTATGCTTTCGCTGTTTGGCAAAAACGAACCGGAACCAACACTTCTCGAGAAGCTGAAGAAGTCTGTCAGCAAGACGAAAGACGCGCTGGCGGATACCGTCGATAGTCTTTTTCTAGGCGGGCGGAAAATCGATCCGTTGGTGCTGAAGGAATTGGAGACCGCGCTGCTTTCCGCGGATCTCGGCGTTAAACCTACTCGCGAGATACTTGACGCGGTGAAAGAGAAAATCGAGCGCAACGCGCTTTCCGACGGCGCGCAGCTTAAAAACGAAATCAAGGCTCATATCGTGCGAATTCTCAGGGCGCCGAACAGCGTTGCCGGCTCGAACGGCAATCTTGCAATTTCGCCGAATGGCGGGGGCAGCCGCGTGGTTTTTATTGTTGGAGTGAATGGCGCGGGAAAAACCACGAGCATTGGTAAATTGGCGAATCGCTTACGGCAAGAAGGGCGAAGCGTGGTTTTATGCGCCGCGGATACATTCAGAGCGGCGGCGATTGAGCAGTTGGAAGTATGGGCAAAGCGCAACGGGATTGAAGTAATCAAGCAGAAGCCGGGATCGGACCCGGCGGCGGTTGTGTTTGACGCGGTTGCGGCGGCCAAAGCGCGCCACGCGGATGTGGTGATCGTGGATACTGCGGGGCGGTTGCACACCAAGTCAAATTTGATGGCGGAGCTGGACAAAATGAAACGCACGGCGGCGAAAGTGATTCCCGGTGCGCCACATGACGTGCTGCTGGTGCTGGATGCCACGACTGGACAGAATGGGTTGGCGCAAGCGCGCGAATTCACCAACGTCGTTGGCGTGACGGGAATTATTTTGACCAAGCTCGATGGCACGGCGAAAGGCGGCATTGTTGTAGCCATTTCTCGCGAACTTGGGCTGCCGATCCGGTTTGTGGGCACCGGGGAGCAGATCAACGATATGGTTCCGTTCGACGCGCAAACCTACGCGGATTCACTCTTCAACTGAGATGATAGAGTCCGCGAGGCATCCGCATTTGCAGACCGCCACTTTGCTGGCGCGCAAAGGCATTGGGCTTGCGAGTCCGAATCCATTGGTCGGGTGCGTGATTGCCGCGCCCGACGGCAAAGTTATTGCTGAGGGCTTCCATCAATACGATTGGCGAGACCACGCTGAGATCGTGGCGCTGAAATCCGCCGGAGCAAAAGCGCGTGGCGCGAAGCTGTATGTCAACCTCGAACCGTGCAACCATACCGGCCGCACCGGGCCGTGCACTGAAGCGATTATTGCCGCGGGAATTAAATGCGTAGTTATCGGAATGCGCGATCCAAATCCCAGAGTGGATGGGAGCGGCATTCAGAGACTTCGCGAAGCGGGCATCGAGGTGATCGTTGCTAAGGGCGAAGATCTCGAGGCAGCGCGGCGGGTGAATGAACATTTTTCCTATTGGATCCGGACCGGAAGACCGTTTGTTACATTGAAATCGGCGCTGACATTGGACGGTCAATTAGCCCTCGCTAAAAGACGCGGCAGCAAAGATTCGTGGTTTACGTCAGCGGAGTCCCGCGCTGAAGTTCATCGCATGCGCCACGGTTCTGACGCGCTGCTCACCGGAATCGGCACGGTGCTGGCAGACAATCCGCTGCTGAATGATCGCAGCGGCTTGCCTCGCCGGCGGCGTTTGCTGCGAGTGATTTTAGATTCGCGGCTGCGGCTTTCGCACAAGTCGCGCATCGTGCAATCACTCGACGATGATGTCCTGGTTTTTACCGCGGCTTCGCTTTCGTCTCGGAATGCCAAAAAGATGCAGCACGCCGGCGTGGAGGTCATAAACACAAAATCTGTCAACGGCCGGATCAATCTCCGCGCGGTGCTGGAGGAACTGGGACGCCGCGAAATTCTTAGTGTGCTGCTGGAGGCGGGACCATCCTTGAATGGCGCCGCGTTGGCGGCAAAAATTGTTCGCAAGGTGGTGCTTTTTTATGCGGCAAAATTGGCCGGGGGCTCGACGGTTCCTTTTACCCGAGACGTTAAAGTTGCGTTGCCGTTGTTGAGGAACATAAATATGAGGCGGTTTGGGCCGGACTTCGCGATCGACGCCTATACAGATGCTGACAGCCAAACCTAGCTCGTTCGAGCTTTGTCGACGGTTTACAATTCACCGAAAGTTCAACATCCAGATTCAGTGGGTGGAGTAAACTTCACCGGACACAAAAATTTTTCACGGGATGTAAACCAATGAAACCAAGCGCAATCGGTATGCTGTTGGCTAGCGGACTGCTTTTTTGCACGGTGGCGAATGGTCAGCAGGAACCTGCCAACGAAGGGCGTCCGATTACGCCCGCGGGTGAACTGGTGATGGATGCAGGTTCGCGGCTTCCCGCGGTTGGAGCACTACCGGTGGCTTTTGTGCGAAGTCCGGATACGCTTGGGCACGATGGCAAGGGCCGCTATCTGCTGGTGATCAACAGTGGCTATGGAATTCAATTCAGTGAAGACACGAATCACGCGCAGCAATCGATTGCGGTGGTGGACCTCAATGCCAGCCCCAAGCCAGTGGTAATCCAAAATGTTTATTTCCCCTCGCCGCAAAGCGTAAATATCGGGGCAATTTTTTCAAGCAAGCCGCAGGCTGATGGAAGTTTTGAACTGTACGTTTCCGGCGGCTTTGAAAATAAAATCTGGATTTTCAATTTCAATCCTACTGTTCCCTCGCCAATCCAACCGGGGTCGCCTGGCCCCAGCAGCAAAGTCGAGGCACCTTCGTTTCTGGTCAGCAATCCCGGCGAATCTTCTCCAAAAGATTACAATGAGGGAAAAGCGGCGCTATATCCGGCGGGACTTGCGATCACCGCTGATGGAGAGACGCTGCTCGCTGCGAACAATCTGGGCGACAGTCTAACCATCGTAAATAATCTCCACGGGCAGCGAAGCCTTGCGCAAGTCGATTTACATCACGCTGGGAAACTGAAGCAAAATATTTATCCATATGACGTGGTCGTGGCTGGAACCGGCAACGGAGCACGCGCGTATGTCTCGTGCTGGAATGATTCCTCGGTCGCGGTGATTTCCCTTTCCAGCAAACCGGCGGTTCAACAATTTATCGCCGTGGACCGGCATCCCACGGCGATGCTGCTGAACAAAAAACAAACACGATTATTTGTCGCGAACTCCAATGCCGACAACATTTCCGTGATTGATACCGCGACGAACCGCGAGATTGAACGAATCGATGTGCGGTTAGGGGATGATGCTTTGCCAGGATCGAGCCCGGAAGATATCGCGCTAAATAATGGTGAGGACACTTTGTATGTCGCGAACGCGCACAGCAACGCTGTCGCGGTGGTGGCGCTTTCTGAAAAGGCGCGTGGTGATGGGACGACAAAATCAAAATCACCGCAAGGCGCAAAATCGAAGGTTCTTGGTTTTATTCCCACGGGGCAATATCCGTCGGCCGTCGCCGTGGCGGATGGAAAATTATTTATTGGCAATGGCAAAGGGACCGGGTTTGAACCTTCGTCAATGCGCGTGAACAACAGCGGGCGGGCGCCGAACCCGCCGAATACGGCATTTCCAGCTAACCCCGAGAAAAATAATCAAGGCGGCGAATACATCCTCTCTCTGGTCAGCGGCAACATCAGCATGCTTTCTGTTCCCAGCGAACCGGAGCTGGCGCACTACACGCAGCAGACGATGCAGAATGATGTGCTGTTTCCGCGCCGGCGAATATTTTTGCCGGAAAAAATCAAGCATGTGATTTACATCATCAAGGAAAATCGCACGTACGATCAGGTGTTTGGGGATGTGCGCGTTTCCGGTGATGGAACAAAAGCCGATGGTCAGCCGGATTTGGCAATTTTTGGAAATGGAGCCGCAGCGGCTCGACCGAGCGGGGCGACTCAGGTGGTTACGCCGAACCATCATGCGCTGGCGCAGCGATTTGGATTGTTTGATCGCTTCTTTGTAAATTCGGAGGCGAGTCCCGACGGCCACAATTGGGCGACCGCGGCATTTTCCACCGATTACATCGACAAAGGCATGCGTTGGGAATATTCCGGGCGTGGGCGGACCTACGACTGGGAAGGATTTAACCGGTTGCCGGAATACGAACCGCCCGGAGAACTGGATACCGGGAACTTTCACGGAGATGTTCTTGCCGCATTACTCGATCTTCTGGAAAAACACATACCGTATCGTCAGGGTTTCACGGATTTAGCGGAGCCAAAAACTCTTTATCTTTGGGACGCGGCGGCCCGCGCGGGGTTGACGTACCGCAACTACGGAGAGTTCGTAACGGTAATTTCCGCCAATGATGTGGTGGCGGCAACGCAAAAACGCAGCAAGGCGTATCCCGATATTTCGCCGGCTCGCCGGTCGATTGCGAGCAAACAGGCGCTGGAAAATCATCACAGCGAAAGCTTCCGGAGCTTTGATATTACCAATCCGGACAGCTTTACCGCGGATTGCTACAACATGGCATTGCATCCGGAGAATGCAATTGATCCGGCGGTCACCCGGGAAAACACAAATGAAAAATGCCGGGGCAATTCGCGCCTGGGTGAGTGGCTAGCGGAATTTAACGGCTTTGTGTCGCGGCGCGATGCCGGCGGAGGCGATGCGATGCCGGCCCTTAGCGTGATGCGTTTTCCAAACGATCACACCACCGGCATGAAACCCGGGTTCCCGACGCCGCAATTTTTTGTTGGGGACAACGACTATGCGGTAGGACGACTGGTCGAGGCGGTGTCATCGAGCTCGTATTGGAAGGACACCGCGATTTTTGTGGTGGAAGATGATGCGCAGGCGGGACCGGACCACGTGGACGCGCACCGCTCCGTCGCGCTGGTTATCAGCGCTTATAACCGGCCCGGCGCTCTGATTCACAAATTCCACAGCACCGTCAGCATGATTCGAACGATGGAAGTGCTTTTGGGAATGGCGCCCATGAACCAACTGGATGCTTCGGCGATACCGATGGATATTTTCCGGGAGACCGCGGATTTGACGCCGTATAAAGCGATACTCCCAACGATTGCAGCGGATAATCTGATTACCGCGGAAGCCAAGGACAAAGCGTCAGCGTATTGGATTAAGAAAACTTTGCGGCAGGATTTTTCTCACGCGGATCTTGCCGATCCGTCGGTTCTGAATGCCGCGATATGGTTCGCATGCAAGGGAGAGAATGCTGTTCCAGCATCTGGAAAGTTGCCGGCTTTCGCTGCGATGCGCTTGGGTCTTTCTGATTTTGAAAAGCAAAAAATAGACTCTTCGAAAAAAGATGATGACGACTGACTTGCGAAGGAAAAAAGTAGAACGAAAATCGATGAGGACAATGGCGCGGAAAATTCTGGTTATTGATATCGGCGGCACGCATGTCAAAATTTTGGCAACTGGACACAGCACTCCGCGGAAAACGGATTCAGGTCCCACCATGACGCCAAAACGCATGGTTGCCTGGGTAAAAGCGGCGGCAAAAGACTGGGAATATGACGTGATATCCATGGGCTACCCGGCGCCGGTGGTACACAACAAGCCATTGATCGAGCCTCACAATTTAGGAAAAGGATGGGTGGGCTTCAATTACCACAAGGCGTTCGGACGGCCGGTGAAAATTTTGAATGATGCGGCGATGCAGGCAATTGGGTCCTACCAGGGCGGGCGCATGCTTTTTTTGGGACTTGGCACGGGTTTGGGATCGGCGATGGTGGTGGACGGACACGTGCAGCCCATGGAGATCGCGCATTTGCCGTACAAGAATGGAAAAACCTACGAAGATTATTTGGGAATGCGCGGGCTCGAGCGCATGGGAAAAAAGAAATGGCGCCGCTACGTTAATTTGATCGTGGAAGAACTTCGGGATGCTATGAACGCCGACTATATTGTGCTGGGAGGCGGCAACGTTCACAAGTTAAAGACCCTGCCACCGAAAAGTCGCAGGGGCTCGAACGAGAAGGCGTTTGTGGGCGGGTATCGGATCTGGACGACTCAAAAACAGAGTTCCGTCTAGCGGCTTTCGAGTTGATGACTTAACCGTCGAACGGTTTCGCGCATGCGTACCGCCAACGCCGCGATGGTTTCGAGCCGGTGCTGAGTATTGGAAGGCAGGCGCCCGTCATTCTTGCGGCGCACTTCGGCCAGCAACAATTCCGCGTTGCCGAGAATTCCTGTGAGCGGGTTGTTTAATTCATGGCGCAGCAACTGGCCGACATGTTGTTCTTCAGTTTCGGACGTCGCGATATCCGGCGTTTGCAGAGACGTTATGGGTTCTCCGCAGGCGTTTCGCAAGCGGCGTTGCACTTGCGCCATCGCGACCTTAAGACCCGCGGAATTTTGTTCAACATAATCGGCCGCGCCGGCCGCCACCAGAGAATTTAAAATTTCTTTGGAGCGGGCTTCGGCAATAACCACGACGGGCGCATAGCCCGCGAGACACGCGACCACGGAGTCCAGCCTTGGTTTTTTCTCCGATGGATGCCGGGCCACGTCGTGCAGGGATTTTTCTTCCAGCAAAATCACGGTAGGGGAAGATCTTTGTACGAATTCGCGCGCGGCACTGACGGTGTTCACGCAATGTATTTGGGCAGAATAGGGGCCAACTTCCAGCTCCCGGCCGGCGTCGCCGCAAAGCGTGGGATCGCCGCTTACCAGCAGAATGGTGGACTTCGCATTGGTCATTCGATCATGCATTGTTGGCTCCGAGTTTTCTCACCGGGTTGTTTTCCTCCGCCGGTATCCGCAGGGTTCTGGCCAGAATTTTGGTTACTGCTTCGCTCAACTCTTCGACACGAAACGGCTTCGCGACGTAGGGTAGTTTGTTGCGTTCCAAAAATTCTCGAGTGGCCGGCGCGACACCGTCTCCGGTGACAAAAAGCAATTTTTCTCGAAGCGGATTTTGCGCCAGCAGTAGAGCCTGGAAAAAATGCTGCCCGTCCAATCCGGGCATTCTCATGTCGCAAATGGCCAAGTCGTAATGCGAGTTACCGGCGCGTTCCAGAGCTTCGCGGCTGCTGAGCATCACATCGACGTTGTACCCCTGGTCCTCAAGAACGTCGGCAATCAAGCGCGCGACGGTGGGTTCATCTTCAACGACCAGCACGTGAGCGTGAACGCCACTTCTGTTCCTGTGAACTGGTTTGCCCCAGGACGGGCTAAACTCACGCGCATCAGAGGAGGCTGGTATTTGCGCTCGCGAGGAAACAATTGGCGTGGAGCGCAGCTCAATGGAAAATTTTGTGCCACCGGTGGGCGGACTTATGACGCTCATCTGTCCACCATGTTCGCGGATAATTCCGAGAACAATGGAAAGTCCGAGTCCAGTGCCGAGCCCCGCCTGCCTGGTGGTAAAAAACGGATCGAAGATTCGTGCCGCTATCTTTTCCGGTATTCCCGGACCGTTATCGGTGACCTCGAGCGTTACAGTGTTGCCGCCAAATTGCCTGGTGCGAATGCGAATCAGCCCATCCGTTCCGGTTTCAGCGATGGCGTGGCGAGCGTTCGAAAGCAGATTGATGAGCACTTGCTGCAATTCGCCGGCATCGCCCCAAACGGTGGGTCCGAGCGGGTCCAGGTCCAATTCGGTGCGAATGGTTCCCCATCCATCGCCATTGCGCTGCATTTCCACGGTCTGCACCACCACGCGGTTCACGGAAACTTTTCGGCGATGAAGCTGTTTAGGTTGCCGGCTCGAAGGCAAAAGCTGGCGAAGAATTTTTCCCGCGCGATCCGCTTCGTGAAAAATCTGGCGAATCTCGTTTGCTGGAGGAGAGATTTCCGCGCGCATTAAAAGTCTCTGGGCATAACCGAGAATAGTGGTAAGCGGATTGCTCAATTCATGGGCCACGCTGGATACCCTTTGCCCAACCTCGGCCAGTCTTTCCGTCCGCAGCAGCTTGGTCTGCAAAAGGCGTCTGGCGGTAAGATCGCGGTAAATTTCGACGCGACCGGCGCGGCGCCCCGCGGAGTCCACAATCGCTCGCGAGGTTCGCTCCAGCAGGCAGGGCGAGGGAGAGGCAATTTCCATTTCTTCGCGAACGTCACCATCCATTCCAGAGAGCTCCAGCCAAGTTCGCGCAAAATGTTTTGGTTCCGTGACGCGCGGAGAGATTATTTTTATTAATTCGTCGAGCGTGGTTAATGCGGCGGCTTCGTGCGGGGGGATTCCCGCGATTTGAGTGAATCGCTCGTTCATGGCGCGAATATTTTCGTGCGCGTCAAAAACGATTACGCCCTCTTCGAGCCAGCCGAGCACCACTTGCAATTCCTGTTCGGCATGAAGAGATTCGGCGGTGTCCTTGGCCGGTTCGAGGATTTCGCAACGGAGCGCGATGAATTCCGCGGTGGCCTGCGGCGCGGCGGAAAGACGAACTGCCGCGCCGCTGAGCAAAACGGCTTCGATACTCTTGTGGCGTGCGCCGGTTACATCATCGCGGGAATTTTGCAGCCAGATTTTCAATCGCTCCTGATCGTGATCGCGAAAAAGGTTAGGCAGGAGGTCTTCATCGGGCACGGGGCTTGGCGAATGATTCGTTTTTTCGCCGAGCAGTTTACGCGCTGCGCTGGATGCGTCCACGACTCGTGAATGCGAATCCAGGAGGATCAGAGCCTCGCTGCCGGCAAGCAAGATGGATTGCCGGCGCTGCTCGTTTCGCGATTCTCGCGCGAAACGATTCAGGTCCGCTAACACTCGCGCCGCCAGCAGTGCGCGCAACTGGATTCGCTCGAATACGGCAAAGGTGTTTTGTGAGAAACCGGCAACCAAAACGCCGAGAAGTTCCTGGCCATCTTTCAAGGGAACGGCAATGATTCGTTTTACGTTTCCGCGGCGCCAGGACACCGGCAGCGTGGTGTCTATGGTTTGTAGCGCAATGAGCGCGTTGCGCCACAATCCTAAAAAGGGTTCGCGGCGCAAGGTCGTCGTCCAGATGGATTCGCCGCTGCCCCAGTGGAATTCGTCGATACTCGCTAGATTTCCCAGGGCGCTACTAAGTTTTTGAATGAATACGAACTGCGCCAATTCGTTTTTGGGTTCCACGGCGTCTTTCACCAACATATCCAGCGCGTTGCCGCAAGCTTCCGCGGTTGCGATATTCCGGAGGAGCTGGGCGACCAGCTTGGAGTCGGCTTGCAGCCGTTCACTCTGGTGTTTTTCGTGTTGGTGCTCAAGCGCCAGGCCGAGCTCCGCGGCGACTGTTTGGCTCGGCGCGAAAAGCAGTTTGCGGGATCTGTTTTTATTGGCAGCGAGGAGCAACCCGCGCAGGACGCCATTGGTCGTGACCGGGACCCACAGGGCGCGTTGCATGCCAATCAAAGGTGCAATCATGGATTGCCCGGGCATGGACTCGATGTCGACGCTCATACTTTTTTCGCCGCTTAAAACCGCGGCAGGCAGCGGTGATTGCGGGGCTAGTCTTGAGCATTCGAGCGGTGTGCTTGAATTTTGGCGATCCCAGACGAAACCGTGAAAGCTTGGCTCATGCGCGCCGCGCATGTCCTCGGGAGATTCCAGCCAGACGCCGAGACGATCGGCACCTGACGATTGCTGGAAGATTTGCAATGCCGCGACGGCCAGGTCTTCCACGCCCGCCCCAGCGATCGCGCGTCGAGATACGCTGGCGGCGGTTGGAGCTACTTCCTCTTTTTTGCGTTTTTTGCGCCAGACCGGAAATCGCAATCTCGCTCGGCTCCTAAGCAACGCCCTGACCTATTTTCGAGCGTCGCTTACTGGTAAGTTATTTCTCCAGCCGAGTAATGCACCACCGGTTCCAAAGTTACAGAATCATTAAGTGCTGCGTAGTCATGGCATTAAGAAAAAGGGAGTGTCCCAAGTCGATAATTTGCGGAACTGCATTCCCGAAGTGACCCGAGCGAAGGACATGGACGCGAAGGATGAAGGATGAACGGGGCGGTTGGGCCTTATGCTTCCAGGCGCTCCATATTATATTGCTTCAGTTTGCGGTACAGCGTGGTCTTGCCGATACCAAGCAGGCGCGCCGCGGCCAATTTGTCTCCACTGGTTTCTCGAAGGGTGCGAAAAATTGCGCGCCGTTCCAATTCTTCAAGAGGCATCATTTCGTCTTTGGCAGGCACGCGGTCCGCGTCCGGGTAATGCAGGCTGGAAGGCAAATCGGCGACGGACACGACCGGGCCGGAGCCGAGCGCGACGGAACGTTCCACGGCGTTTTCAAGTTCGCGAACATTCCCGGGCCAATCGTAGGCCATCAGCCGGCGCATGGCGTCCTCGGAAATTTCGCGCGGCGGGCCGGGGTGGGAGTCCGCGAATTTATCCAGAAAAGAAGCCACCAATAATGGAATATCGCTTTTGCGTTCGCGCAGCGGCGGCAATTTAATCTGCACCACGTTGAGGCGGAAATACAAATCCTGGCGGAAGGCGCCGCTGCGAATCGCGGCATCCAGATCGCGGTTGGTCGCGGCGATGATGCGAACATCAATATGACGTCTTTCGGTGGCCCCGACGGGCTTTATTTCGCGCTGCTGCAAGGCGCGGAGCAGCTTGACCTGAAGTTCCACGGGCATCTCGCCAATTTCGTCTAAAAATAGCGTCCCGCCCTGAGCGGCTTCCATGAGTCCTTGCTTGGCCTGCATGGCTCCAGTAAAAGCGCCTTTCACGTAGCCGAACAGTTCGGACTCAATCAGCGTGGGCGCCAGCGCGGAGCTATCCACGGGCACAAAAGGCCGATCCTTGCGGGCGCCGCCGAAGTGAATGCTGCGGGCCACCAACTCTTTCCCGGTTCCACTTTCCCCCAGGATCAATACCGGGTGGTCTCCGCGGCTAACCTTTTCAATCATTTTGTAAACACGTTGCATTCGCGCGGACATGCCAATCAATCCGCCAAACCCCGGCCGGGTTCTGAGTTGCTCACGCAGCAAAGAATTTTCACGGCGCAATTCCACACCGTGGGCCACTTGCTCGAGGCGAGCGCGCAATTCTTCGACGCGAAAGGGCTTGGTGACGTAGTCCACGGCGCCCATTCGCGTGGCTTCCACCGCGGAGTCGATGGTGCCGTATTGCGTCAAGACCACCACGGCAATATCCGGATGAGTATCGTGCACCCGTTTCAACAACTCCAGGCCACCGGTTGCCGGCAATTGCAGGTCGGTAAGGAGAATATCCACGCAAGCGCCTTCGATGACTTCGAGGGCGTCTTCCGCGCTCGCGGCGGTGGTCACTTTCATGCCGCATTGCGCGGCCACATCCTCGCAGACCTGCCGGGTTGCGGCGTCGTCGTCGACAACCAGCAAGTTCATCGGCAAGGTTGGACTAAGCACTGCTTCGTCTTCCACCATGGTTGGTGAATCCAATTTCCAAGTTTGACCACTCTCTGTTTTCATACGACTCTGCGCGCTGTCCATGCGGTTGCGTGACCTCGCTAAACACCAGTACCGGATTGCACGTGAGGTTCCATTTTGAACACTCGTAAGATTCTCACAGAACAGGTGGTTGCTCGCGGCACGATACAGATGGTTTATTCCAAGTTGGTAAACTTGTCAAGTTTATTACTTGTGAATGATGGGGTAAAGGCAGGGGTCTTAAGGATTTGCCGAATCGGGCCGCGAGTTCCCGTTTTGGTGCATGCCCAATACAAAGACGAGCGGCTTGCGCCGCCCGTCTTTGTACTTTTCGAAAATCCCTTAACGAAGCTTAGGGATTCGTTGGTTTTTTGGCCGCGGGCTTTCTGGTTGCCGGTTTTCTAGCGCCCGGTTTTTTGGTCCCCTTGGTTTCGCCACCTTTGGTGTTGAGCAGTGTCAGGGCGTCTGCCGCATTGAACGGGAAGCGCCGCACGGATTGTTCACCGGTGGTGCTCAGGGTGACGTCCACGCGCCGATTATTAGCCAGGCGAACGACCAGCAGATTTTTCAGCAGCTTCTGCTTTTCCGCCGGCGTGAGCTGGGTATCCTGATCGAGCAGGCTTTTCACCTCTTCCGAGGTCATGTTCTTTTGGAAACCGAACGCCTTGGTTTCAATGCGGTCAGCTGGTACGCCTTGTTCCACCAGATAGCTTCTGGTGCGTGCCACGCGGCGTTCGGACAGCGCCTGATTGTAGGCGGCGGTGCCGCGAATATCGGCGTGGCCTTCCAAAATTAAATGCGCATCGGGCCGGTAGGTCAGGTATTGCTTGAAGTCAGTAGCCAGGGTATTCAGAGTACCCTGCTGGCTAGGCGTCAATCCGCCATCCGGTTTTGCTTTGGTTGGTTGCGCCGTCGGGAAATAGATGCTGTGCAACGCCAGCCTGGCTTCCAGCTGTTTGATTTGCGGCGGTTCCTTCACTTCCAGGTCCGTGGTGCTTTCGGCTTTATCGCCGCGCTCATCGGTAACGCCACAAGTGATTTTGTAACTTCCGGGAGCAACCCCGGTTCCGTCAAATGTGGCCGCTGGACCTTCACCGGCGATGTGGCCGCCCGTTGCGGAATAGGTGTACGTCAATTTGAGGTTATCCGGGCTGGTCGCGGTGGACTGCACGGTAACCTTTTCCCCGGCAATAATGGAATTGCGTTCCGGCGCACAGGTTATGGTGGGAGGATGATGTGGCCGCTCTTCGACTTTAATATCCGCCGAGCAAGTGGCCGCACCGCCTCTGCCGTCTTCTACTTTTGCGGTGATCGTGTAGTTTCCCACGGCGACGCCGGTCGAGTTCCAACGCGCGTCGGGACCGGTTCCTTCGACTTTGCCCCCCGTGGCGGTGTAGCTATAAGTCAAAGTGTCGTTATCCGGGTCGCTGGCAGCTACGTGAAGGGCCGCGGCGTCTCCCGAGCCCTCAAAAACCGAAGCTGGGGTAATGCTGCAAGCCGCCACAGGCGGCTGATTCGGCGGAGGGGGTGGCTGCGGGAAACCCCAGCGCAGCACCAGCCCGGTACCGAGCCGAACGCCGTTCTGTTGAGCTCTGGCACCCAAATAAGGTCCGGAAAAATTCGTCAGAAAGTAATCGATTTGCGCGAAGCGCCACGCAATGTTTTTGGTAAGCACCACATCGACGCCACCACCCGCGGCAACGGCAAAAGTATCTTTGGACGTATCGCCAATTAACTGCGGATTGCCGTGAGCGCCGCCGACGAGAAACTCCGCAAAAGGCACGAAGTAATCGAAACGACGCAGGTTTACGCGGGGGCCAAACATGTAGGAGTAGAAACCGCCGGTCGGTTGAAAGTTAGAACCGGTAAACGGGCTCACATCTCGCCGCGCATGATAATTCCCCAGTTCCGCGGTAAGGCCGAGCCAGCGCGAAGCATTGTAAGTAAAAGAGCCGGTGCCACCATGATTGCTGAAACTGTCAAACGGATCGCCGGGATCAAGATTGGCGTAGCTATACATCAGCGAGGCTTCAAACCGCGGCGTCAGGCGGCCGGGAGCGGTTGACGGCGAAGCAGCTTTAGGAGCTGCCGCGGCGAAGGGCGTAACGCGAGGACTAGCAGGAGTCGCCAAGGCATTTGCCGGAGCAGAAGCGGTTCCACGCTCGGCGGAATGATCCTCAGAAACTTGCGATGAATCTTTTGCAACGGTATTGGCGGTGTTCCCGGATTTCTGCGCGGCGGCAGATAGTGCCAGAACGGTACTCAACGCTACTGCGGCAAACCACTTGTGCATCACACCCTCCAGTGCTGCAACGATAACAAAACTGTAACAATTGTATACAAAACGGAAAAAGTGGAAAGGTAATTTTAGGCGGTGGCCGCGCCGGATTCAGAAGCAGAAGCGATGGCTTCGCGGCGCGCGGCCAAGGCGTTTACCAGGAGATCGACAATTTTACTTGCGCCGTTAGCTCCTGGATCTTTATCGGGGTTGTATTGCGATACGTCCAGGCCCAATAAATTTTTATTCTTCGCAAATTCGGTCAGCGACGCACCCACATCGTCAAAGCGCAGTCCTCCGCTGCCGGGAACGTTCACCGGCGGCAAATCTTCCTGCGCGATCAGGTCCAAGTCAAGGTGCAGCACAAATTCCCGCTCATCGGCGTGCAGATGCGCCAAAGCGTCCTTGGCGGCGGTGCTGGCGCCTTTGGTCTGAACGTCGGCGGCGCTTACCTGGCGCATCGCCGAACTGCTCAAAAACGCCTGTTCGGGAGGATCCAGCCTTTGCACGCCAAACAAGGTGACGTCCGGCTCCCGGACAAGAGGTTGTTCCCCGCAAAAACGCACCAATTCCGGGGCGCCCTTGCCGATTACATGCGCGACCACCATTCCATCGATGCGGCCGGAAGGCGTGGTCGCCGGAGTATTCAGGTCCGCGTCGCGATCCATCCATAGCAGATTCACGTGACGATAATAACGGCGCACGCCGGCCAGCCAGCCCAGCACTTGCGCACAGTCTCCGCCGAGCACCAGCACGAAGGCGCCACTTTTTACGGCGATTTCCGCGCGCGTTTTCAAGTCGTTCAAACCCGCCAAAATTTCTCCGAGGTTGCGCGCGCGCCGGTGTTCTTCGTCGTCGGCAAAAAGCCGCGGCGCGCAATCGCCATGATCGGTGACCTCGTATCCGGCGCTTTTCAGACGCTCCACCAGGCCCGCGGCGCGCAAAGCCTCGGGAGCTTTTTCGCTGCCAGGCAAGAATGCCGCCGCGCTGGACGGCGCGCCGATTAAGGCAATCTTGTTGGGTTGACGAACAATCCTGACCGCCAAGATATTCTCCCGCTTATTTTTGCTGCTGCCTCGATCGCCGTGGCGATCGGTCCCCTGTTGCAAACGAGCGTGGTTACCTGCGCGGAGCCGGCGCGATAGAAGCCAGTTCCGGCGGCAAAGTAAAACGCACGTCTTCGCGAATCAAATCAAGATCGCGCTGATCCGTAAAACCAAATTCGGCCAGGCGCTGACTCACCTGCTCGACCAAAACTTCCGGGGCGGAAGCGCCGGCAGTGAGGCCGACACGTTGCACCCCTTCGAGCCATTTAACGTCGATATCGGAAGCGGCGTCGATCAATTGCGCTTTGACCCCGTGGCGTTCCGCTACTTCCACAAGCCGGTTGGAATTGGAACTGTTCTGCGAGCCCACTACCAAAATGAGATCGACATCCTGAGCAACCTGTTCGACCGCTTCCTGGCGATTTTGCGTGGCGTAGCAAATGTCGTCGCTCGCGGGACCTTTAATTTCCGGAAATTTCTGGCGCAGGCGGGCCACAATTTCCTGGGTGTCGTAAAGGCTCAGCGTGGTCTGGGTCAGGAAAGAGAGTTTGCTGGGATCTTCCACTTCGAGAGCATCCACAGCCGTCACCGAATCGACTACGATGGTGCGGTCGGGCGCTTCTCCAGAAGTACCCACAATTTCCTGATGATCCCGGTGGCCGATCAAAATAATGGTGCGATTTTCCCGCGCGAATTTGAGCGCCTCAAGATGCACCTTGGTAACCAGAGGACAGGTGGCATCAATTACTTTGAGTGAACGGGATTTGGCTTCTTCCCTTACGGTCGGAGGAACCCCGTGAGCGCTGAAAACCAGGACGGAACCTTGCGGTACTTCGGCAATGGCTTCGACAAAGATGGCGCCGCGACGGCGCAGTTGCTCAACTACGTAGGTGTTGTGAACAATTTCATGATGTACATAAACGGGCGCGCCGTAAGCTTCCAGCGCCAATTCAACAATATCAACGGCACGTACCACTCCGGCGCAGAAGCCACGCGGCCTCACCCTGAGCAGTACTTTTCCGGTTCTTTGCGACGGCATGGTCATGTTCGAGCGTCATCCTAACTGATTGATTTGCGAAGACTCTATCATACCTCAGCGGCCGGGTGACTCGCATCCCCTTTAGGTGCGTCGATTGTGGAACGTGTAGGGCACGGGCGCCCTGGCGAGGGACGTCACTCGGAGTTATAGGGGTTTTTGTGATCCGCGGCGATTTTATGGTTCGAACCAACATTGCACGGTGATGGTCACGTGCGCGGCCACGGACCGGCCATTCTGGGTGGCAGGCTGATAGCGGTACTGCTTTATGGTTTCGAGCGCCGAGGCGCGAAGCGAAGGCCTGCCGGACACAACGGTGGAAGAAATGACGCGGCCGGTCGGGCCGACCACCGCGTCGACGACGACGTTGCCGGTGACAAAACCGCGCACAGCCTCTGGGGGAGCGATGCCTTGAACAGAGCTGAGCAGTTTGGGCGGCACGACGCCCTGCCCATTCGAGAGTGCCAGAGTCGAAGAAGTCTTCTCCAAGGAAGATCGTGGAGAATGCTTTGCAACATTTACGACCGAGACATTCTTTTTCGCAGGTGCGGATGCCGTTGGCGGAGCGGCACGCTCGACAGGCGGGACTTGGGGAGATTTTACCGCGGCCGCAGAAAGCGTTGACGCAGAGGAATTCTGTGATGAGGCCACCGATGGAGTTCTGGACGCGCCAGCTTCGAGTGGACTGTCAACAGGGCCAGGAGCAACGCGGCCTCCGGCCAGCGCAGGAGTTCCGGGATTTGCGTCACGCGCGGACGAAGACAACAGAGCAGCGGAACTGGAATTCGGCTCGGATAAGCCGGGGAGCAGGCGGGCATACCACGCTACCCCGGCTGCTAGAAGCAAAAAACCGGCGGCAAGGGGAATGATACGAGCAAAGGAATTGCTTGCGACTTGCAAGTTGGGAGGACGAGGCGGGCGAGCTTTACGAACGGTGCCATAGGGTTCGGTTTCGGTTTTGGAAGCAACAATTATGGGCAATATTTCCGGCTCTATGGGGAGACGTGACGCGTTGGAACGGTTGGTAACTTCTTTTTGCGGGGACGAGGCCACGGGCGCCGATGGGACATTTTTAAGAGCTTCCGCGACGGGCGATGCGGCGGTTGAATCCGAATTGGACGCCGGCATTTTCGCGACGCCTGCTTGCGATAAAGAATTGAGCTGGTCGCGAAGTACATTTACTTCCTGTTTTAATTTTTCGACTTCTCGCGGGCTGGGAAGCGGTTTTGTTCGGGCAGGGTTGTCAGACGTGGGCTCGGCGGATTGCACGCGCTTCACCACCTCTGCTTGTTGAGAATTTGTTTGGCTCGATGCGGAATCGCCAAACTCCATGCCCCAAAAATCCGGAGCGGATTCGGTAAATTGCAGCTCCACGTAACAGTTGGTGGGGCGGAAGTAGCGTTTGCGCAGCACCTGAGTTACCACTTCGCGCCTGGATTCCTGGTTGACCAAAAACAACAACTGGCCGGGAACTACCGCTGCCGCTAGCCGGATGACCGCGCCATTTTTGGAAACCAAAACGGTGGTGGTGGCTTCGGTAAAGAGTTCGCGCTCACCTGAGGCTGATGCCGGCCGAGCGCCGGATGCAAGCACGGAAACTTCTTTGGCTACCGGTTGCGATGCGGAAATGGGGTCTGAAACTGCGGCGGAAAGCGAATTCGGAGATTTGGTATCCCGTGCCAAGGCTGCGCGGACCTTCCTTACTTGAGTTTATGTTGGCTGCGTAGATGGAGAGGCCATCCGCGCAGGAATTGATATTCGCAGAACGGTAGTTCCATCGCCATAGTACAAAAGGGCAAGGCAGGTGACTGCCCGAAAGGGCAGGGTGAGGTTGGACCGTCAAGTTAGGGCAAGTTAGGGCAAGTTAAGGCGTGGAAGAAGTTCGGGGAAAAACTATTTTATTTGTTCGCAAATTTCTTTTCCAAATCGCGCAGGGCTTCGAAGAGGACGTTGCCGACAATGGCGAGGCTGTGAGGATCAACTTTGTCTAAAGTGTCCTGTGGCGTGTGCCAATGCGTTGTGAGCGCGTCGAAATCGATGATGTCGTAAGCCGGAACTCCGCGCTGCAGAAAGGAAAAATGGTCATCGCCGGATACGGGATAGTTTTCGCTAACAAAAATGTTTGCATAGCCCAGGCGTGAAGCGGCGGCCCACACCATTTCCATGAGCCACGGAGTCGAGTTGGTCTCTCGTTTAATCTTGAGATTTGGCGCGCCGATCATATCGGCGAGAATCATGGCCTTGACGTGCTTTAGGTCCCCAGAAAGCGCCAGGCTGGCGGCCATTTCGCGGCTGCCAAACGTGGCATTGTTCGCGTCCCATTGCACCGAATTTTTGTCTGCCCACTGTCCCTGGGCTTCTTCGCCGTCGAAAAACACAATCCAAACGCTCAATCGATTTTTACGAGCGCACAGAATTCGCGCTAACTCGAGCATGGTGCCCACCCCCGAGCCGCCATCATCCGCACCCACAAAGTTTGCCATGCGCAACGTGTCGTAGTGCGTGGCAAACAGGATTGTGTTGGAAGAGGCGCCGGGAATCTTGGCGGTGATATTTTTCATGGCCAGGTCGCCCACTGGTGATGTAGCGTGAAAGTCGTGCTCTTCCACCGGGCATCCGAAACTTTTTAACTGGCTCACGATATAGGCCTGCGCCTCGTGAATTCCAGCGGACGCAGGCGGGCGCGGTCCAATTCCGACCAAATGCTTAACGTGTTGGTAGGCGCGGTTGCCGTCAAAGACCGGAATAGAAGGCGGAGCGATACGCTCAGCCGATAGAATATGGCTCCCCAAAAAGAGAGCGCCGATTAAAGTGACTGCTGCACGCCAATGCCGCATGGGACTCCGAGAGACGACTCTCTAATCTTAGTCAATTTGTGTCATGACTGGGTAACGACCTTGCCTCTTGGCGAAGAGGCATGTTAGCTGTAGAATATAAACTTCCGAGGTAGAATTGCCTGGGTTCCCTGAAGGTACTGATTTTGTTTTGCCCCTTCGAGGATTCCTTCAATTTTCAACTGATGGAGCAGGGCGGCGGAATCGGCACTGCGCTGAGCACCTTCGCCAGGAAACTTCGAAGAGTACAGGGGAACGTGATGAAGAGTTTATTTGTTGGGAACATGAACTTCCAGACGTCGGAAGCTGATCTGCGGACATTATTTGAACCGTTTGGTCAGATTACCCGCGTGCATATGGCCATGGACCGGGAAACCGGGCGAGCGCGCGGATTTGCATTCATCGAAATGCCGAACGACGAAGAAGCTGCAAAGGCCATCGCCGGGCTCGATGGAAAAGAGCTGGGGGGACGCAACCTTAAGGTGAATGAAGCGCGTCCGAAGGGCGAAGGCGGAGCACCACGCGGCGGACAGCGGAGTTATGGCGGACCGGGAGGCGACCGCGGTTCAGGGGGCGGGCGCGGACCTGGCGGTGGCGGCGGGCGCGGTAAAGGCGGCGGTGGTGGACGTGACCGCTTTTCGAATGAAGATTATCGCGAGTCCGCAAGACAGCCGCGCGAACCACGCTGGTAATTTTTCTTGCCATGGTTGGGCTGGACGGCCGGGCCGGTAAACTGGCCGCACTCTGCTTTGAGGAGAAGCGATGGCAACAACATTTCAAAAACGGCAAAAAGAAATGAAGCGAATCGACCGGCGCAAGATGAAGGAAGAACAACGCGCTCAACGTAAAGTGGAAAAAAACACACCGAAGGAACCGGGGCAGGAAGTGGATTCCGACATCATGACGGAGGCTGAGCTCGCTGAGCTTCGGCAGCAGGAATATTAAACCCGAAATGGAACAGAGGTACGCTCTGTTCCCAATCAGAACTAAATCGAGCGCGCGGGATGAAGGTCACACTTCCTTCCGCGCGTTCTCTTTTGGGAAACAAGTCTGCGGCACATCCTGACAGCTACGGCAATAGTGTGGTAGCGTAGCCCGTAATGGTTCGGTCGGATGACTTGGGGATGAAAAATTGATTGACGGGAAAAAAGTAACGGTAGTGATGCCCGCGTACAATGCCGCGAAAACATTGCAAGCCACGGTTCGCGAACTGCCTGCCGTTGTAGACAGTATGATTCTGGTGGATGACTGCAGCACGGACGATACCGTGCGAATCGCGCAGGAATTGGGCCTGACGGTGTTGCAACATCAAGCGAATTACGGGTACGGGCGAAATCAGAAAACGTGTTATCGCGCCGCCTTGGCCAGCGGAGCGGACATCGTGGTGATGGTTCATCCCGATTATCAATATAAACCGACGCTGGTGACCGCCATGGCCAGCATGATTTCTTCAGGAGTATACGAGGTGGTGCTGGGTTCGCGGATACTCGGCGGGGGCACGCTCAAGGGCGGCATGCCGGTGTATAAATATGTCGCCAATCGTTTGTTGACGGCGTTTCAAAATTTATTTACCGGGGCAAAAGTTTCGGAATACCACACCGGTTTCCGGGGGTTTAGCCGCAAAGTTTTGGAAACACTTCCCCTGCTCGAAAATTCCGACGATTTCGCGTTTGACAACCAAATGCTGATGCAATGCATTCATTTTGAGTTTCCCATCGGAGAAATTTCCTGCCCCACGCTTTATTTTAAAGAAGCTTCATCCATTAATTTCCAGCGCAGCGTGAAGTACGGATTTAACGTTTTATACGCAACTTTACAGTTAAGACTGCAGCGGCTGGGCATAACTCATTTCGCGTACCTCAATGCCGATGGACGCAAATTAAACGAGACTCTCCCACTTGAGGATATTGCAGAGACCACACTCGCACTCCACGCCGGAACCCAAGAATCCGAATGACACGCGTCGTGCTCCGCGGCAGATGAACCCAGGCGCGCGTTCGAAGCCGCTGGACTATCTGTATCTGGCGCTTCTCACCGCGGGATCCTTATTGGTTCACGGTTACCATCCGGGCGCTGAAGACTCGGAAATTTACATTCCCGGCATTAAAGTACTGCTGAACCCCGATTTATATCCATTTGGGCGAGAATTCTTCTTGTCTCACGCCCACATGACGTTCTTTCCTGATTTGATTGCCGCTTCCATCCGGGTAGCACATGTTCCTTTTGATTGGATGATTTTGTTGTGGCATGTGGTATCGATTTTTCTGTTGCTGCTCGCCAGTCTGCAATTGTGCCGGTTGCTTTTCGTGGAGGAGCGCGCGCACTGGGCGGCGGTAACGCTTCTCGCGGCGCTTTTGACCTTGCCGGTGGCGGGCACTGCGCTCTACATCGTGGATCAATATTTGAACCCACGCGCTATGGCCTTATTTGCGGCAATTTTTGCTACCAGCGCAGTACTGGAGAAAAAATATTTGCGCGCGGGATTCTGGATAGTGTTCGCCGCGGCGGTACATCCATTAATGGCGATTTTTGCGGCTTCGTGGATATTTTTCCTGGTTGCGGTGCCGCGATTCCCTTTTCTTCGAGGTTCCGCGTCTGCCGTTTTACCGGTGGGCCTGTCCATCAAATATCCTTCCCCGGCGTATCGCGAAATCGTGCAAACGGTCCCCTATTTTTTTCTATCGCGGTGGCAATGGTATGAGTGGCTGGGCATCTTTGCGCCGCTGGCGATCTTGTATTCTTTTTCGCGCATTGCGCGCAAACAGGGCCTGACCAATCTGGAGACGGTCTGCCGCGCCATGGTCCCCTTCGGTATTTTCTATTTCATCCTGGAAGTGATCTTCACCGTACCGGACCGCCTTCTGGCGCTCGCCCGGTATCAACCGCTGCGCAGCCTGCAACTGGCGTATGTCTTGCTGATTCTGACCGGCGGCGGGTTACTGGGAAAGTGGCTGTTAAAGGACCGCGTATGGCCCTGGCTTGCTTTGTGCGTGCCGCTTTGCGCCGGGATGTTTATCGCGCAACGGCAACTCTTCCCCGCCACGCCGCATATCGAATGGCCGGGAGCGACGCCGAACAACGACTGGCAGCAGGCATTCTTGTGGATCAGGGGAAACACACCTAGTTCGGCGATATTTGCCTTGAATCCAAATTTTTCAATACTTCCCGGCGAGGATATCCAGGGATTCCGCGCCATCGCCGAACGCAGCAGGGTTGCGGATGCGCTCAAGGATTCCAGTGGGGCCACCATGTTTCCAGACTTGCCGGTCGCGGAGCATTGGCAGGAACAGGTCAACGCAGAACAGGGATGGACGACGTTTCAGCTTGCGGATTTCCAGCGGCTGAACAAACAGTTCGGCGTGACCTGGGTGGTACTGGATCAAAAAGGTGAGCTGGGATTGGATTGCCGGTATTCAAACAAAACGCTGCGCGTTTGCCGCATTCCATAGCTTTTTTGAAATGAAACGGGCTTAACGTTGTTAGCCCAACATTAGCTCGACGCGCCTAAGGCATTCGCCGCGGCTACAGCCGACGCCCACGCCCATTGAAAATTGAAGCCGCCTAAATGGCCGGTAACGTCAACCACTTCGCCGATAAAAAACAAACCCGGTACACGCCGGCTTTCCATGGTCTTGCTCGAGAGTTCATTGGTATCCACGCCGCCCGCGGTTACTTCGGCCTTTTCGTATCCCGCGGTACCCGCGGGAATAATTTCCCATTCGTGTACCTGGCGCTCCAATTCGTCTAGATCCTGATTGCTCCAACCGGGCGGAGCATGCAACTCCAGCCAGCCCGTGGCGAAACGATTCGCGAGAATCCCTTGAAAAGCCGAACGCGCCGCAGCCATGCTCCTCACTTTGCCGTCGCGGATCGGCGTGGTGACATCGCGGCCAGGAGCAAGATCAATTTCAATCGGCTGGCCCGGACGCCAATAGGAGGAGATTTGCAGAATGGCGGGCCCGCTCAAGCCGCGGTGCGTGATGAGCATATCTTCGCGGAAGGATGGAGCCGGCAACGTCCCATTCTTAACGGATGCGATTACCTCCGCGGAAATTCCCGCAAGCTCGCAATATTCGGCGCGCTCCTTTTGGGCGAAGACCAGAGGAACCAATGCCGGCCATGGATCGACAATCGAAATGTCGAACTGGCGCGCCAGGTCATAGCCAAATCCCGTAGCGCCCATCTTCGGAATCGATAAGCCTCCCGTAGCTACCACGAGGGTAGCCGCGCGAATCTCCTCGGTGTCGGTGCGCACAACAAATTCCGTGCTTCGCGTAATTTCCCGTACGTTCTTTTTCAGAAAAATTTCTACTTTTCCACTCGCGCATTCGGCCAGGAGCATTGTCGTTATTTCGTCCGCCGAGTGATCACAAAACAGCTGCCCTAAAGTTTTTTCGTGATACCTAATGCCGTGTTTTTCCACTAATGCGATGAAGTCCTGTGGGGTGTACCGGGAAAGCGCGGATTTTGCGAAGTGCGGATTCTCGGAAATAAAATTTTCCGGTTTGCAATGAATGTTGGTGAAATTACAGCGGCCGCCCCCGGAAATTAATATTTTTTTGCCGGGGCGCTCCGACCGCTCGAGCAGCGCCACGCGCCGCCCGAGTTTGCCGGCTTCGGCGGCGCACATCAGCCCCGCAGCGCCAGCACCCAGGATCACCACGTCAAACCGACGGCTCAAATGCGCTCCTCCGCGAACAACCGAAACAGTGTGGCATTTCGCAAGCCCGGAGCGCAAAAGGAGGCTGGCGGACGTTTAATTGGAGTGTTATCGGCGGAAAAATCAAAGGCCAAACGCTCTCTCAGGACGTTTGGCCTTTATGCTGCTGTGTGTTCCGGCGATCGACAGGTCTATTCGCCAAACCGCGTGGTCAATCTTACTGCGCCAGACGGCGGAAAGGGCGCATGCTCAAATCTTCCACGAGGCTGACACCGCGGCGCGCCGCGATCATGAAGCCACTGCGGCTGGCCCATACTCGCGCCACCGCTGCTTCCCAGGTTTTTTGCAGCATATAAACCATGGTGATTAGGAGCGCGATTGCCGCGAATCCAGCCGCGAACATCGCAAACGCGGCCAGCAGTTCTCGCACAAAATACATTTGCAGCGCTACAACTATTCCTAGAAACCACCACATCCATTTCCGGCCATTGTCCTGAGTCTTCATTGGTCCCTCTTGCCCCACCTGGTTCGATCTCTGCTGATTTACTAACTCTTTCATTAAACCCAACCTTGCTGCTTTAGATGCGCCACCCTGTACGTTGGGTCTATGATTCGCTTACCTGTACTATTTGACAGCAAGCACCGCCCAAAAGCGATAGTACAAAGGTTACAATTTCGTCTGTAAACCGTTCTCCTAGTACGTCTACGAAACTCCTTACGCACGTAACCATCCCAAAATGGAATGACTTACGGCACGATTACAACCCTTAGGCGTTCGCTAGCCCTTCTCCTGTACCTCGAACGGCCTCCCTGTCCTAACGGACAGGTCAAATCCACAGTTTTTCCTCCTTCTGCCCGCCCGTGGGCAGGGCATCCTATAGTGTCCCCTTGCCAAACTTCACCTGTAAGCCCGTCGAAAGGATCAAATCGTTGCCTTTAAGCAACTGTGGCGGATTGCTGATATAGCGGTCACTAAATGTAACCTGCCATCCCAGCCAGTTCTTCAATTTGGTTGTGGCGGTGGCGTCAAATTGCGTCCGGAAGTCCCCGGCATGGCTGACGTTAGGGAAGAAAGAGAATCGTTCGGCCAAGGTAGTTCGGCTATTCAACTTCATGGCTAATTCTTCGCCGGCGACCAGCTCGGCGCTCTTGCGACTGATGGCCGGGTGAATGCCGGAGGGTAAGAGCGGGTCGGGATAGGCCCCAAAATATTCCTGGTTGAAAGCAACGCCGGCGAAGAGGTCAAACTTTGTCTCCTTAGTGTTGATGACGTGGTATCCAGCGCCCCCGCCAATCACATTGCGAAGATCCAAATGTTGCAGCGCGTCATAATCAAAGTCGGTGAAACCGAAAACGAACATTCTCTCGCCCAAATTCAAGTCACCACGAATTCCGCCGTGTATTGCGTGAGCGATCGTCCGTGCTGGCGGTGTGCCGCTGTCCCGGCCATAAACTGCCGCGGTATAAAAGGTGAACTTGTCGCGCGGCGTTTCGCGAACCGCTTTGGCCGCCAGGACATAGCTTATCGTTGAGGAATTGCCGCGCGTCAGGCTCAAACCGGTATCGAGCATGCCGGTCCAGACATCGATGAAACGTGGGTGTCGCAATCTTTCGGCTTCTTCGTCAAACGTTTTCTGTTCGGCATCGTTGCGGATGGCTACCACCGAACCGATCGGCGCGGAGACATTTCCGGTTTCTTTGGCCGCTACTTCCAGCTTCCCATCCTCGGTCTTGACCACCCCGACAATCGTTTGCCCATCTTTTAGCGCCAGATGCAGCGGTTGACTCGATTCGATAGCGCTGATCGCTTCCCATTTCACGGTTACTTCGCCAGCAAATTCCGTTTTAATGAGCAGCGTTTTACCGTCTGACTTAACGATCTCTCCACTGATGCGGTCGCCGTTTTTCAACGAAAGCTGATCAGCTCTGGCCGCTGCGACAAAAACACAAACGAATAGCAACACCACGATATGGCGGTGCAACAGGATATGGCGGCGCATAAGGCCTCTTAGCTTTCCAGTCTTCGATTTCACGGAGCTACGCCTAAGCCAGAGTTAAGCTGATGCCTATTCTAGATGGCGGAATTTTGCAGGTGGCTGGGCTGCATTGCGAGCAGTGTACACACTACTGGAAGCAGATAAATACGCTGTTTGCTGTAGAGTCGCGGTCTTCGTTCGTTAGCAATTGGCCCGGAGTTTCCTTATACTCTTTGCATCGAACGATTCAGCAATTTCTCTTATTTATTTACGTTTATTCACGCAAGGGGCTGCCCTCATTTATGACTCGTCGAATTGCCTTGTTTTCGCTGGTTCTGTACGTCCTGTTGCTATCGTCTTGTTCCAGCCAGCCGTCAACCCCTGGTAACTCTGCCGCGCCAGCTACCGCGCAGATAGCGCATCCCACCATCGTCTTCATGACCGATTTTGGCGCAGCCAACGACGCTGTGGCGATATGCAAGGCGGTTATCGTGGGTATCGCGCCAGACGCGCGGATCATGGATATCACCCACCAGGTGACGCCGTTCTCCATTGAGGAAGGCGCGCGTTTTCTGGCGGGGGTTTCGCCTTACTATCCCGCCGGAACCGTGTTTCTGACGGTGATCGATCCGGGAGTCGGAACTGCGCGGAAGGCGGTTGTTGTTAAAACCAAAAAGGGCCAATATTTCGTGCTGCCTGACAATGGGCTAATAACACCCGTCATCGATCGTGACGGGCTCGATTCGGCGCGGGAAATCACCAACACCACCTGGATGATTCAGGCGCCGGTTTCGTCGACATTCCATGGCCGCGACATTTTCTCCCCGGCTGCAGCGCACCTCGCCATGGGATGGGATTTCACTCAAGCAGGGCCGGAAGTTTCGCCGCTGGTGCGACTCGAACCCAAAGTCTCCAAAACCACCGCCAAGGGCATTGAAGGCGACATCATCGGGCTTGATGATCCCTACGGCTCGCTGATCACGGATATCCCGGGCGATGAATTCAAGAAGCTCGGCTACAACCTGGGCGACAAAGTGGTGGTGCAGATCAACAAAAAACCCGTAACCGTGCCTTACGTTAAAACCTTCATGAATGTGCCGGTCGGCGAAAATCTTTTGTACATCGATTCTCGCGGCCGCGTCGGTATCGCCAACAACGAAGGAAATTACGCGAAAAAATATAATTTTACGCCGCCCGGAACAATTTTTATTCCGCGCAAGGGCGCGGGTGGCAAGGCTCAGTAGGGTCAAAAAAGAAATTTGTGGCTAACGAGGCAAATCGATGAGCACGACAACAATTTATAAAGCTTGGGCAGTTGCAGCTATGGCGCTCCTGCTGTCGTTCAGTTCAACAGCGTCGCGGGCGCAATCATTTCGCGGCGGCATACGCGGATCCATTCTGGACGCGCATTCCCTGCCGGTGGCCGGCGCGAAGGTAACCGCGCGCAACCTGGGGACCAGTGAAACGCGCGAAGTGACTTCGGATAGCGACGGCACTTACATGTTTCTTGAACTTCCCGCGGGCGAGTACGAAGTATCTTCCATCGCTCCGGGCTTCCAGGAGGTCCATGCGAACCACGTCACCGTAAACGTCGGCGCGGAAACGGTCGTCAACATGACCTTAGCCAAGCCCACGGAAAAACAGGAAAGCGTCGTGGTCACCGAAAATATTCCTCTGATTGACACGGCAAGCACTACGCTCTCTCAAGTAGTCGATCGCCAATTGGTGCAGGAGCTGCCCCTCAACGGCCGCGACTTCACCAAACTTGTCGCGCTATCTCCCGGCGTCACCGTGGAAGGCTCCGGCGTGGCCGGCTCGGAAAAAGGCTTCGGCCAATTTAACATCAACGGCAACCGCGACCGCTCCAACAACTACACCCTCGACGGCACCGACAACAACGACCCGTGGTTCAACAACTCGGCGCTGAATCAGGTCGGTATTTCTGGGGCGCCTGCAACGCTTTTGCCCCTGGATGCGATCCAGGAATTCAATCTGCAAGCCAATTTCAAGGCGGAGTACGGCCGAAACTCAGGTTCAGTCGTCAACATCCTCACGCGGTCGGGTAGCAACTTCGTCCACGGCTCGCTGTATGAATACCTGCGCAATTCATATTTCGATGCACGGAACTTTTTCAACACAACTCCAAGCAAGAAATCGCCTTTTATTAACAACAATTTCGGAGGTTCGCTTGGCGGCCCGCTTCGTAGGGATAAGACGTTTTTCTTCCTGGCTTATGAAGGGCAGCGCGAGCGCGTTGGCTCAGACTTTGTAACATCGGTTCCCACCACCGCGCAGAAAAACGCGGCGCGCGCACTGGCGCTTGCAACGAAACCAGGAATCAATCCTGCTCCGCTCGACAAACTCCTTTCGTTCTATCCTCAGAGCGCCACTGGCACGATTTCGACGGTAGTTAAAGATCAGAACAACAACGATAACCTCATCTTCAAAATTGATCAGAAAGTCTCTTCGATTCATTCTTTCGCGGCTCGCTACGCCTTTGGTCGCGACAATCAAGTCTTTCCGTTTGGTTCATCCAGCGGAAGTGGCAGCGGCTCGCGCTTGCCGGCTTTCGCCCAAGTCTCGCCGACCAGAGTACAAGTATTTTCGGCGAGCTGGCTTTCGGTGTTTGACAGCGCGCGTCTCAACGAAATTCGCTTTGGATACTCACGCTTTCGGAACTCGTTTGGATCGGCCGATGACAAACTCAACATTGCCGACCCTAACGTGGCGGGCCTCAACGTCGGCACCGGAAAATTGGGACTCCCGGAAATTGATTTCAGCGGCCTTATCGAGAATCTAGGCGCTACCGCTTTCAGCGTCCCTCGCGGGCGCGTCAGCCAGAGTTTTCAGGTGCTTGATAATTTCACCTGGAGTAACGGACGTCACACCTGGAAGTTCGGCGGTGAATTTCGGAGAGCCGCTGTTAACGCATTCAACGATAACCTGCAGCGCGGGCTTATCGGCTTTGCTACGACGGGCCTTTCAACCGACCCGGTCGTCGACGTTCTTGCCAACTATTATCTGGGAAACGCGATTCCCTTTTCCTTTGCGACCGAAGCTTTCAGCGGTTTTACCCGGCGTACGACGTTCAACAACGGTTTGAGCTTTTTCGCTCAAGATGATTTTCGTGTCACCTCTAAAATTATGCTTAACCTCGGCCTTCGCTGGGAGTATTTCAGCCCTTTGAGCGAGAAGCACAATTTGCTGACGAACTTAGTCGACGGCAAGCTTGTACGCGTTGGCAGCCCCGCGCTTCCCACTCTCTATCGCCGCGATTTGAATAATTTTGGCCCTCGAGTTGGCATCGCCTGGACGCCTTACCGGAATACCACGGTTCGTGCCAGTTACGGAATCTATTACGACTATATTCCGCAGCATTTAATGATTGCCAACTTCACCCCTTCCGCGGGAATTGCCACCAATCCCGATCCTGCCAATCCCGTGCCCAGTATCCCACTGAGCTTCAATCCGAATGCTTGGAACGGCTCCGTGCCAGGGGCGGTCTTTACCCCTGCCACACCTCCGTTCCCTGTTTTTGATGTGGACCGAAACCTTCGCACACCTTATGTACAAACGTGGACTCTTAATCTGCAGCAACAGGTGGGCGGATCTTTTGCCCTGGAGGCCGGCTACTCTGGGAGCAAAGGCACTAAGCTTGTTCGCCTCTACGATCTTAACCAGAACGGTACGAATCCCAATTACGGAGAGATCGACTTTTTTTCTGCCGGCACAGCATCCACTTATCATGCAG
This sequence comes from Candidatus Dormiibacterota bacterium, assembly GCA_035602385.1. Lineage (GTDB taxonomy): Bacteria > Acidobacteriota > Terriglobia > Acidiferrales > UBA7541 > Acidiferrum. The sequence goes on along the minus strand of DATNME010000016.1, from coordinate 19,325 downwards.
GTCAGCTAACCGCACGCTTCCAGAATCTCCACCATTTTTCAGGTTTCTCTACTTATACCTACTCGAAGTCTCTTGACGGCGCTTCGGATGGCATCAATTTTAATTTCGCAACAGTGGCCTTGCCTCAAGACTCGACAAATCTCAAAGCAGAGAAAGGTCCTTCCATCTTTGATACTCGTCACCGTTTGACTAGCGCTATCAACTACCAGCTCCCTAGGTTTTCCGCGATTGGTGAGCCTCTGGGCGCGGGCTGGCAACTAAATTCTATTCTTACCGTGCAAAGCGGGCGGCCTATTGACATCGTCACCGGAAACGGCATCAACGGTCGTCAGCGCCCTAACGTGGTCGCCGGTCAGCCTTTCATTCTGCCAAATTGGAACCCATCGACTGGATACCTTAATCCTCTGGCCTTTGCCGATCCGGCTGGCAATTTTGGCAACCTAGGTCGCGACCGCGTATACGGTCCAGGTTTTTGGAATACGGACTTCTCTGTCTCGAAGTCCACTCGACTGCGGGAAAACATGGCCCTGCAATTTCGTGTTGAAATTTTCAACATTTTTAATCATCCCAACTTCGCTTTACCCAGCAATTTCATCACACCAGGCATTGATTCCACGGGCAAGCCAAAACCCTTGCCGCCTCCCAGTGCCAGTAACAATTTTTGCAATTCAGTGCCAACCTGCTTTCCTGCCGGCTTTATTACCCAAACCCCCGACGTCGCCCAGGGCAATCCGGGCCTCGGCGGCGGCGGGCCTCGCGTTTTGCAGTTTGGCCTGCGATTAGAGTTTTAGACGAAACCTGGCGCGGACATTTCTCCAGCCATGCGAATGGCCTCTGCGCGGGAGTGTCGCGAGGCCCGTTTGCAATCTGCCAAACATCGGCGAACAATGGTGACATCAACCTGGTTCGGAGGCTCTGCTTATGCCTGAAGCCATCATTGTTTCCGCTGTACGCACGCCGGTTGGCCGCGCCTATAAAGGTTCTTTGCGCGCCACGCGTCCGGACGATCTCGCCGCTTTAGCCATCAAAGAAGCGATCAAACGCGTCCCCGGACTCGAACCCAGCGAAATTGACGACATTATTCTTGGCTGCGCCATGCCCGAAGGCGAGCAGGGCATGAACGTGGCGCGAATTGCCGCGCTGCGCGCCGGCCTTCCGGTGGAAACTTCCGCGATGACCATCAACCGTTTTTGCGCTTCGGGCCTTCAAGCTATCGCGCTGGCCGCGGAACGCATTCGCTCTGGCGCGGCGGAAGTGATCATCGCCGGAGGCACGGAATCCATGTCCATGGTGCCGATGGGCGGAAATAAAATCGCGCCGAATCCCTGGCTGGTCGATAACTATCCAGACTCCTACATTAATATGGGCCTCGGCACGGAAAATATCGCGCGCAAACATGGCATCACGCGCGAACAAGCCGACCAATTCGCGGCCAATTCACACAAAAAAGCGCTGGCCGCCATCGCATCCGGAGCTTTCCAGGATGAAGTCGTTCCCGTGGAAGTATCGTTCACTTCCCTGCCCGCGAACGGCAACGGCGCCTCTTCCGCAAAATCGAAATCGCCGAGCAAGCCGGCCACGCAAACGTTTTCGTTCGCCACCGACGAGCTTCCCCGCGCGGATACTTCCCTGGAAATTCTCGCCAAGCTCAAACCTGCATTTCATTTAAAGGGAAGCGTCACTGCGGGAAATAGTTCGCCGATGAGCGACGGCGCCGCGGCAGTGGTAGTGATGTCCGAAGCGCGCGCTAAAGCGCTCGGCGCAAAACAGCTCGCTCGCTTTGTGGCGTACGCAACCGCGGGCTGCCTGCCTGAAGAATTTGGTCTCGGCCCGGTTTACGCAATTCCCAAAGCGCTCAAGCTTGCCGGGCTGTCGCTCGACGACATCGCGGTAATCGAACTCAACGAAGCTTTCGCGGCACAATCACTGGCCGTCATTCAGCAGGCGAAACTTGATCCCTCGCGCATAAATCCCAATGGCGGTGCAATCGCTCTCGGCCATCCGCTGGGGTGCACCGGAGCAAAGCTCACCGCAACAATTATTCGCGATCTGCAACGCAGAAACGCGCGTTACGGCATGGTCACCATGTGCGTAGGTGGGGGTATGGGCGCCGCCGGCATCTTCGAGCGGCTCGCGTAACTTCTCTTCTTTACTTGTGTTGACTGAACAGAGGTCTCACTGTGCTCAAACTATTATTCAGTTTGCTGCTTTTCATGTCACCGGTTCTCGCCCAGGTTCCAACTTCGAACCCCGTGGCGGCTGCGGGGTGCGGGCCGAATGAAATTCGCTTCGATGTGAAAACCGACAAGAAGCAGCACCCGACGGCGCAACCCGAAGGCGGCAAGGCAATTGTATACGTCATTGGCGATGCCTCATCCGACCACCTTGACTTCCACATTGGAAGCCCAACGACTAGATTTGGAGTCGACGGATCATGGGTCGGGGCGAACGGCTACAGGTCTTACTTTTTCTTTACTGTGGACCCAGGCGATCACCGCTTGTGCACCAATATGCAAACAAAATTTGAGAAACTAGTCAAAAATTCCACAGCGGCCACCAGCTTCACGGCCGAAGCTGGTAAATCCTACTACTTCCGGACCAAAACTCCGGAGCGGCCCGTCTCAGGCGAAGAGGTGAATCTGGTTCCCGTCGACCCGGCGGAAGCTCAAGTATTGTTAGCGAATGCGGCCTTCAGCTCTTTTCATCTAAAGAAATAAGCGTACATCGAAGCATCAGTCGGTGGCGACAAGGGCCGCCGGAATCTCCGAACGCCTCGCGTAATTCCCCAATACTCGCGAGTGCGGATCCCTTCCGAGTTGGCTACCGCCACTGGGGTATGTGCGTAGGTTGGAGTTTTGTGCGATGACGGGAACTTTCACACGCTTTGCAGCGCGCCACCCTTCACCGCGAGCGAAATACGAGGGGCATTAAGCAGGGTATTGTGGATCAGACAGTGGCGTATGGCCTCCTCGATTCCTATGCGGTGCTGGTCGTTTAACGCCGAGGGAATCTCCACGTCAATTCGAAAATCGTCCATGCGCGGAGGGTTTTGGGCTTTTTCAGCGGAAACCCGGACGATGGTGCCTTCGGTAGCCAATTTGTGTTTCTTCAGGTACTGCGCGGCGTAGAAGCCAACGCAAGAACCCAAAGACGCCAACAGGAGTTCGGGCGGAGTCATTCCCTCGTCAAATCCACCGTTTTCTGCTGGTTGATCGCACGCAATCCGGTGTTGCCGCGCTTTGATCTCGAACTGCACGCCACCCAGATGTTCGACAATGACATTCATATAATTCCTCTCTCGTGTAAGGCCTGTGCAACAAATTTAGCACCCCTGTATGTATCATTGGGCACAGTTGTGATGCGGATTACAGAGTCGTAGAGTGGGGGAACTCCGGCGCCCGGCCAAGGATGTTTCGTGGTTACTTGCGGTTCGCAGATTCAAAGAGGCCTGAAGAATGCATGTAGACAGCAAGGAACGACACCGCACAGAACGCATCGGCTGGTTACGCGCGGCGGTACTGGGCGCGAACGACGGCATCCTCTCAACATCGAGTCTGGTGCTCGGTGTCGCAGCTGCGCATGCGACTCACAGCAACGTATTGGTCGCAGGCGTCGCCGGCCTCGTGGCTGGGGCTATGTCGATGGCTGCTGGTGAGTACGTGTCTGTCCACTCACAGGCAGACACCGAACAAGCCGAACTCGAAGTTGAGCGCGCCGAACACAAAGCAGACGACAAGGGCGAGCACAAGGAACTGACGGCGATCTACGTCGCTCGTGGACTCGATCCTTCGCTCGCGAAACAAGTCGCCGACCAGTTGATGCTGCATGACGCGATAGGCGCGCATGCCCGCGACGAGCTCGGCATCTCCGAGACTCTCCGTGCACGTCCGATTCAGGCTGCGTTGGTATCGGCTGGCAGCTTTGCTGTTGGAGCAGGCATGCCTCTCTTGGTCACTGCCATGGCCCCGGTCGCACATTTGATCCCTCTCGTGGCTGGAACTTCACTGGTGTTCCTAGCGCTCCTAGGCGGGCTGGCAGCACGCGCGGGCGGCGCAGGGGTGACAATGGGCGCCATTCGCGTCACGTTCTGGGGTGCGCTGGCCATGGCGGTGACCGCAAGCGTCGGGTGGCTGTTCGGAACAGTTGCGTGACCGCGCGGTAAAATGCTGACTAACGCGCAGACCGTCTGTGTGGAATCAAGTTATTCATAGGCACATCTCTATGCGGATTCTGAAAGCAGGTGCAGTTTATTTTGCCCTGGTGTTCGGAGCAGGTTTCGCTCTCGGAACGATTCGAATATTGTTGATCGTACCCCGACTCGGCACGAGGATGGCCGAGTTGATGGAAGCACCGATCATGCTGGTGATCACAATTGTGGCGGCGCGGTGGGTGGTTCGCCGGTTGACGGTACCGCCCAAACTGTCTAGCCGGCTTGGGATGGGCTGCATCGCGCTATTCTTGTTGTTGCTCGCGGAGTTTTCACTGGTGCTCTATCTCCGCGGCATGTCCATCAGTGACTATCTTGCAAGCCGCGACCCTATATCGGGAACTGTTTATTACGCGGAACTTGGAATACTTGCCATCATCCCGTACTTCATCGATCGCGGAAGAGAGTAGGGGCTTCGCTTGAAAGTAGCGCGTTTAAACCGCTACTTCATCTCTCGGACCCACGAATAGATACCCGGCACCGTTGCAGTTTGGGCAATCTTTATTGCGGTAATATCCGGACGGATTGATAAGGGAAGTTTCCGGGTGACGATCTTCAGCGAATTCCGCCCATGGTAAGTACCACTTTGAGTGCGCCCTCTTTCGCCGCGTTCCCAAACGTGTCGTATGCTTTCATGATGTCGTTCATCGCGAATCGATGAGTTACGAGCCTGTGCGGTTGCAGCTTGCGCGATTGGACAATTTTTAGCAGCAAGGGTGTCGTGACGGTATCCACCAGCCGTGTGGTGAGTGAAATGTTGCGATCCCAGAGCTTCTCCAGATGCAACTCCACGGGTTTGCCATGGACGCCGACGTTCGCGATGCGTCCGCCGGCTGCGACAATGGCCTGGCAGATGGCGAAGGTAGCGGGAATGCCGACCGCTTCTATCGCCACGTCCACGCCAGCGCCATTCGTCAGTTTCATTACGTGATCCGCAGCGTGTCCATCGGTGCTGTTGATCAGCGTGGTGGCGCCAAAATGTTTTGCCACCGCCAGACGCTTGTCATCCAAGTCGACCATGAAGATCGCCGCCGGCGAATAAAATTGCGCCGTCAACAGAACGGCGAGGCCCACTGGTCCCGCGCCCACGATGGCAACGGTATCGCCTGGCTTCACTTGCCCGTTCAGGACGCCACACTCAAAGCCAGTCGGCAAAATGTCACTAAGCATCACGAGGGCTTCTTCGTCTCCAGCCGGCGGAAATTTATGAAGACTTCCATCGGCATGTGGAATGCGCACGTATTCGGCCTGAGTTCCGTCTATGGTGTTTCCCAAAATCCAGCCGCCCTGCCGGCAATGAGAATACATTTGCTTTCTGCAGAAGTCGCATTTGAGGCAAGCAGTAACGCACGAGATGATGACCTTGTCTCCAACGCGAAACTCCGAGACGGCGGTTCCCACTTGCTCGACGACACCAATTCCTTCGTGTCCGAGAATTCGGCCGTCGGTCACGGACGGGAGATCCCCCTTTAAGATGTGGAGATCGGTTCCGCAAATAGTGGTAGTGGTAATTGAGATGATGGCATCGCTGGGAAACTGAATGGTGGGGAGAGGCTTGTTCTCCCATGCATACTCGCCAGGAGCGTGATAGACCAACGCTTTCATGGTTGAGCTGGTGCTGGGAATTGCGGGTGTGGTAGTCGCGAGCGCAGTAGTGGTCATAGATATTTCGAAAATTGCGAGGAAAGGAGAGACTCATCGTATATCGATGCACGATTCCCGGCTGTCGGATATTGCACACGGCATAATCGCCATCTGGATTGAATTCGTATCGCGTTAAGGCGCCAAGGTTGGACGATCACTGCAACTTCGCACCAAGACTTCGGAATAAGGCCCGATAACTGGCCAGTGTTTCAATTCAGAACAGGGTAGCTTGCTTGCCTACTCCCGATTCGTTGTCTTTTCAGTAGGCTAGCAACCGCCCATTTGGTCCCTCGTTTGCTCTGCTCCTTCCCAGCCGGTGTACGGAAACCAAACAACGCCCAGGATCAAGGAACGAAGTGCTCCATGCGTCTATTCGCTCAGCAAGCCCTGCACTGGCGTCTCGAACACAATGAAGTTTGAAAGGCCGTGTAGTGAACCAGAAGATCTTGTTCGTGGACGATGAACCGGCTGCCCTGGGCCTCTACAGACAAATGCTGAAAGGCGAATTCGACATCTCGACCGCCGTTGGCGGTCAGGATGGCATAGCCTTGCTCCGCGATAGCGGTCCCTTTGCGATCGTTATTTCCGACATGCAAATGCCCGGCATGAATGGAGCGCAATTCCTGAAGCACGCGCGTCAAGTCGCCCCGGACACAATCAGGTTGTTATTAACGGGCCAGGTCGATCTAAACGGCGCTGTAACCGCGGTCAACGAAGGTGGCATCTTCCGTTTGCTCATTAAGCCTTGCAATGAATTAGTCCTAATGGAGGCGATTACCGCGGCACTGGCGTGTTATCACCAGCGAAAAGAAGTGCGCGTGCGCATAGAGCTACCACTGTACTTCTGCCGGTCCGGCTCGGGTCAGAAGCTTCAATCGGCTCGTACTGTGGACATTTCCAATTCAGGAGCGCGACTTGCCGGCCTGGAGGAAGCGCTTCAGCTCGGCGAAGTTCTTACGGTGGAATGCGGTAATCGAAGGACACCCTTTCGCGTGGTCTGGGCTGGCACGGCGGGCACTGCCACCGCGGGAGAGGCTGGCCTTGAGTGTCTGGCGCCAGCTGCAAACATTTGGGATTTGAGTCCCAGCCAAATGGAGAACGATGAATTATTGAACCACGCTCGCGTCGTGCAACGCGGCCTGTTGCCTCAGGAGAAACCGCCGTTAAAGACTCTGGACTACGCCGGACACTGCAGCCAGGCGCGCATGGTGGGAGGAGATTACTACGATTTTCTGGATCTAGGTCCCGGAGAAGTCGGGTTCGTGGTGGCGGATGTTTCAGGTAAGGGTATTCCGGCCGCTCTGCTCATGGCAAGTTTGCAGGGAAGCCTGCGCACCCAGTGCGGCGCCGTCCCGGGTGATCTTCAGCAATTGCTCGCCTCACTTAACCTCCACCTCTACAAGCACAGCGCAAGCGCACGATTCGTAACTCTGTTTTTCGGGCGCTACAGCGATGCCACTCGAACGCTGCATTACGTCAATTGTGGGCATCACCCTCCGCTACTGCTCCGCAGGAGTGGTGTGGTGGAAAGCCTTAATGCCACAGCCACGGTCCTCGGATTGTTCCCGGAGTGGAAGTGTCTCGTAGAGGCGATTCAGTTTGAAGCCGGAGATGTGCTGGGCATGTATACCGACGGGCTCACGGAGACAAGAGGCGAAGAGGGAGAGGAATTCGGTGAGGAGCGTCTCCTGGAAATGCTGCGCAAGAATCGGGAACTTAGGGCCGCGCACATATTGCGAAGCGTAGAGGAAGCGGTGGAACAATTCAGATTAGGCGAGCAAGAAGATGACCTCACATTAGTGATCGCCTACGGCAAATAGCCGCCGGATGCCACTGTAGACTTATGTTCGTTTCCCCACTGGCGCGGTTATTAAGATCGCCACCATTAAGAGGCGATTAATCCGTTGCGAATGGCGTATTGCACAAGCTGCGGCAAGGAGTTCAGCCCCAACTTCAACATGATTTTGGCGCGATGCGTCTCCACGGTTCTTACCGCCATTCCGAGCTCCACGGCGATCTCTTTGTGAGCCTTGCCCGCTGCCAGAAGGCGGACAATCTGCAGCTCACGCACAGTCAATTTGCGCTCAGACGGTTCTGATTGCGAATTTTCGTCGCGAGCATCGGTCGCCTGCAAAAACCCGTTGAAAACAATCTCCGTTACTTTGGAGCTAAAAAATGTTTTATCCCGAGACACACTCTTGACCGCCTCTATCAGCGAACGTGGAAAGTCAGATTTTAGAACATAGCCACTCGCCCCGGCCTCCAGGACGCGGCGCACCATTTGCTTGGATTCATGCATGGTCAGAATAAGGACCTTAGTGTCCGGAGATTCTTGCCGGAGCTGGCGCGTGGCCTCGAGCCCATCCAGCTCCGGCATCGTGACATCGAGTATGGCCACATCGGGCTTCAGCTTTTTGGCTTGCTCCACTGCCTGGTGTCCGTCGCCGGCTTCACCAACAACGGTCCAGCCGCGCTGGTCCTGGAGCATCCCACGCACGCCGCGCCGGAACAGAGCGTGGTCGTCAGCGATCAGAATACGGAGTTGTGAACTATCTTTTGTCATTGATAGGTATTGTGGCGCGGATTGTCGTGCCGGCGCTACTCGATTCAATATCCAAATGACCGGCCATCTGCGTGACGCGCTCGCGCATGCTTAAAATGCCCACTCCTGGTGTGACGCTGCGGCGAGTTTCCGGGTTTCGTCCTGTGTCACCTTCATCTTTGATTTCCAGGATGACGGAATCCCTCATGCGGTCCAGCCGGATCCACGCGCGACGGCTGCCGGAATGAAGGTGTACGTTGGTCAGGCTCTCTTGCACAACGCGGAACAATGCCATTTCTGTGTCTCGTCCGAGGCGTCCGAGATTGGGTGATACTTGCACATCAACATGGACACCACTGCGTTTGCTGTAGCCTTCGACGTAGTCGGAAATCGCGTCCTCCAAGCCCGATTCATCCAGCATCGGCGGGTATAGCAGATAAGAAAGGGTGCGCACCTCGCGCAGCGCCTGCGCTGCGAAATCTTCGGCCTCGGAAAAGAGCCGCTCTGTTTTAGAACTAAGAGTTGGAATCGACGTTTGGAGCTGCTGCAAACTCGCTGCCAAAAGCACCAATTGGTGGGCCGTCGAATCATGCAAGTCGCGGGCGATCTTGCGACGTTCCTCATCCTGTAAACGCAAGAGCTGGCCTGAAAGTCGCCGCAGCTCCTCTTCGGCCTGTTTTCGATCTTCAATGTCTGTGTTTGTTCCGTACCATCTTATGATGCGTCCTCGCGCATCGCGAAAGGGAATGCCACGCGCCAGGAACCAACGGTAGGTTCCGTCCGCGCGGCGGTGGCGTTCTTCTTGTTCGTAGGGAGTGCCCTCGGTCACTGACGTGTGCCAAGCCGTTAACACCCGCTCCTGATCGTCGGGATGAAGCATACGCCGCCAGCCGTCCCCTTGTATTTCTTCGAGCCCTAATCCGCTGTAGGCGCGCCAACGCTCGTTGCAATAATCAAGTGTGCCGTCCGGCGGGCCACTCCAGATCTGCTGTGGGATCGCATCGAGGAGAATCAGCGATTCAGCGGCGCGCTCAACCCGCTGCACCATCACGGCACTGAACAGCATAAAAGCAAGCACCATCACGGTTACGACCACAACGCCGGCGATGCCCAGCGGTGAAATGTCAACGGTATGCAGGAAGGAATGATGCGGTGCGGCGGCAAAGAATTTTGTTCCGGCCATCGCTGCGTAGTGCATCCCAGAAATGGCGGCCATGCCCATGGCTAGCGCGCTGGCGACTTTCTTCCAAGTAAGCGACCAAGTTGTCTCGCGTAGACCGAAGGTCAGCCAGAATGACAACAGCGAACCTGCGACGGCAATTACCACTGAGAGAAGAACAAAACCGGGATCGTAGCGGTGAACGGCACCGGCTCTCATGGAGGCCATGGAAGTAAAGTGCAGCCCCACAATTCCAGCGCCATTGAAGAGTGCGGCGATCGTTGTCTTGCTCCAACGGAACTGTTCGCGGATAACCAAGTGCAAACCAACCGCCGACCCCAGCACAGCGATACAAAAGGATAGAAGAGTGGTAGGCACATGGTAGCGAACCGGTATGGGAAGATGAAACGCGAGCATGCCCGTGTAGTGCATGGACCAGATGGCAATACCCATCGCGAGTGTGCCTGTCCACCAGGCACGTCGAACGTGGCCGCGTGACGCCGCAACTTGATCAGCCAGATCGAGTGCGACATAAGAACCCAATGCGGCTATAACGATGGAAAGGGCAACCCCAAGAAAGCTGTATTGACCTGTGAGCTGAGAGCCTTCGGGGACCATGGTTGCGCCTCCGCGCGGCTTGACGAGGAGCAGTCTTTAGTAATGGCGGTGCAGCAAGCCCAAGCGCGACGGGGGCGCTTCCTGACAAGAACCTGCTGATCGCATTCCTGGCCTTAAAAACGGGGGTCTTAAAGGGAGATGCCGCGGGCGATGTAAAGGTTAGTTTCTTCCTTACAAGTAAGTACGTTCCTTACCGCACGGGCGAACCCGCACGTAATCTCCGGGGTTGATTAACCTGCGCCTGTCAACGAAGATACGGTCGTAACGGTCCAGCCAAGAGATGAATCACGCGGGTTTTGGAAACGTGGTCGCAAAACTGAATTTCGGAGAAGTTGCTCACGATATCTTTTGCAGTTTGTGAAAATTCCATCTGTATTCCCAAAGGGTCGAGATAGAGGATCAGGAGGAATATCAATGAGGTCGCAGGTCGAGCGTAAGAGCCACCGGGGAGGCGTAGTGATTCCGAAGATTCTGATATGTAAGAACCCGTCCTGTCGTTTTGTTCTTGATTTGCGGGAAGGCGGACGGACTACGGCACGGTCGTCGTTGATAATAAATTGCTGCCCGGACTGCGACGGCGAATGGCTGGACCGCTGTCCCTTCTGCTCAGCGGAGCTCGATATTAGTTGGGAGCAGCAGCTACCCCGTTGCGCCTCATGTCATCAGTCTTTTCGACCAGAGCGACCGCATTCATCTGGCGCACAAAATTAGAAGCATTGCCACGGCGCTCGTGGAAGTATTTCGTCGAAAAAGGAGAAGCGATGTCCACTGCCAGGCCGGAAGTGCAACACCTTATCGACCTTCGACGGCACCTCGAAGCAATTCTGAGTTGCGTAAAGTCACTGCATGTCACGCTCACCGCGGTCATGGTCGAAGTCGCGGCCATTCGTAAGACGATCTCCGAAGATCCCGACAACATCGACATCTATAATAATCATCTGAGCCAGACGATAGCGGCCGCCAAACCCCTTGTTGACCAGGCAATGCTTTACTACGACCTTCAAATGCAGGAAATTGTCGACTCCCAGCAATGGAAGAACTAAGCCTGCCTCCCACAAAGGGTCGTTTTTTTCCAGAAACTCACGGAAGCTCTCGACCCGTCCAATCGAACTGAGTACTACTTTCGCTCGCCCTAACCGCCACCCCGTCATTCTGAACGGAGCAGGCCGACATTTTCCTTCCCTCCGCTCCTGAGGAGGGTCGGCCTGTGCAGTGAAGAATCTCTCCGCTGGCTCCTCGATGCGTGTGGTAGCGCTACGGTACGGCAAACGTCTTGGTCAGGCCGTCCGTCTCAATTGAAAGTTCGTGGGCACTGGCCCAGGACATAGAAACCTTTCGAAGGTCCTCTGTAGACAAGTCATTCAGCGGGAACGGCGCAGCCTCGCCATTTTTCGAAACGACTACGAGTGAGCATCGGTGGTTAAATTCTTTCCCATCTCCTTCCAACTGTGAATTCGGCGCTGTCTGCCAGTCATGAACACAATCGACTAACGCAATCCGCTGGGCGTCAGGCGACCAGTACATCCTGGACATGAATTCGTGGATGCCCTCGTAGATCAGGCCTTTCTTATGCACGACCTCCGCCCGCTCTGGCAGCATCCCCTTTTGTTCGAAAGGGCTCATCCCCTTTGGCAGGGGATACACAGTTGTGTGGTCAATTTGAAGGTATTCACTCTTGTCATAAGGTGGCGAGAAGTGACGAATCGCGCCCACATGTGCGACCTCTTTTCCGTTGGCCGAGACCGTGAAGTTATATCCGACGAGGTCGCGGATCGTCTGCCCGGTGGATAGATCAACCTCGATGTATTCGCTCATGGAAGGATTGCCATGGCAGACGGCCGAAATTACGTTGTCCCCGACCCACGCAATGGAAAGAATGCTGGCGCAAGGCTCTGGTGTAGGAACGGTCTGGTACCTTGGTTGGAAGGAAGTGATTCGATGGCCTTCGAGGTCGAGGACGATCACTGTAGGCGCGCAGTGTTCTGCTTCTGTGCATTCCTCGTAGTAAGCAATTCGGTTTTGCGTCGGCGACAGTTCCGCCTGCAACTTGGATTTTCCATCGTGAGTGAGCTGAGATTCACGTCCATCTCGGACGAGCCAAACCTCGGAATCACGGATTTCCACTCGAGGCGGAACGGGCCAGGTAAGCAATCCCACGAGAAACAGAGCCATTCGCATAGGCTAGAACCTTTCACGGTAGTGTACGCCTTCGTGCCGCGAAGAGAAGGTCGTCCAGCGCAACTCATTTGGGCTGCGCGGCAATGCCCTTTGGCCTTGCATACCCAGCTGGTCGTTCGAATGAATTACTATTAAGGTATCTATTGACACGGTACCTCTCCACTGCTACCATGTTGTGTGATTCTCAAGCGACTTCTCCAAGCCTACTGTGAGCCAACTGTCTCCGCGTGCGTTAAGTCCTTTATTTTCGGTGAACCTTGTTCCAATAACGATCTGGCAGCGAGCCATAACTCGTTTAGTTTGATACATCTACACACACACGCGTTTCGTAACCTCTTTCGTTTGATACATCTGCGAAAATCGGCTTTGCAACTCCTTTCGTTTGATACATCTATGCAACCCCGGGGGTGGGTACCCCCTCTCTGGTCCGGCCGTACTTTGCGAGCCTTGGTCCAGCGGAGTACAATGCACCTCGACGCTGCAATACCGACAGCGCGACTCACCATTCTTCCTTCCACAAGGAGCACTCATGGCTACCTCCGTCGTCAACAAGCCCGCAGCCAAAGGCGGCAGCTTTCTGCTCGAGTCTGCGGCGCCGAACGACATCTTCACACCCGCGGATTTCACCGACGACCAGAAATTAATCGGGCAAACTGCCGAGGAATTTATCCTCAAGGAAGTGCTGCCTTTCGCTAAAGACCTGGAAAATAAAAAGCCCGGGCTCATGCCCGAACTGGTGAAGAAGGCCGGAGCGCTCGGTTTAATGAGCGGCGGCACGCCGGAACAATATGGCGGCGCGGGACTGGATAAAATTGCATCGACGCTGCTCACCGAAAAATTATCCATCTATGGCGGCTTCGCGGTCACGCATGGCGCGCACGCCGGTATCGGCACACTGCCCATCGTTTATTTCGGCACCGAAGAACAAAAGAAAAAATATTTGCCCAAGCTGGCCACCGGAGAATGGATTGGCGCGTATTGCCTTTCCGAGCCGCAAGCCGGTTCCGATGCGCAGAATTCGCTTACCCGCGCCGTTCTCAATCCCGAAGGAACTCATTACATCCTCAACGGCCAGAAAATGTGGATCACCAACGGAGGTTTTGCGGATCTGTTTGTAGTCTTCGCGAAAATTGACGGCGAAAAATTTACTGCCTTCCTGGTGGAGCGCGGTTTTCCCGGTTGCAAGCCCGGCAACGAAGAACACAAAATGGGCATTCATGGCAGCTCCACCACGCCGGTGTTCCTGGAAAACTGTAAAGTTCCAAAAGAAAATCTTCTTTACGAGATCGGTCGCGGCCACATCGTCGCGTTCAATATTTTGAACGCTGGCAGATTCACGCTCGGCGCTTCCTGCGTCGGCGGATCAAAATACATTTTGGCCAGCGCTTCAAAATATTCCAAGGAACGCAAAGCGTTTGGGAAACAGATCGGCGACTTTGGGATGATGAAAGAAAAGCTGGCGGAGATGGCTATCCGCATTTTTGCCGTGGAATCGATGGTGTATCGTTCCGCGGGAAACATGGAATCCGCGATGACTGCGGACTCCACCGGCGGCGACAAAATAAAAAATACCATGAAGGCGCTCGAGGAATATTCCATCGAGAGCTCGATTTCAAAGGTGTACGGCAGCGAAATGCTCGATTTTGTTGTCGATGAAGGCGTGCAAATTTTTGGCGGCTATGGATTTCACGAAGATTATCCCGTTTGCCGCGCGTATCGCGATTCCCGCATCAATCGCATTTTTGAAGGGACTAACGAAATCAATCGCATGCTGATTATTCAGATGCTGATGAAACGCGCGATGAATGGTCAGTTGGCGCTTATCCCGGCCGCGATGAAACTTTCGGACGAAATTCTCGCCGGGCCTTCCTTCGAGGAAGCTCCCGAAGGCGTGCTCGCTGACGAAGCGCGCATTGTTGCCAACGCCAAGAAAATTTTTCTTCAGGCCGCCGGCGGGGCAATGCAGAAGTTCCGCGAAAAACTTGCGGACGAACAAGAATTGATTGGCGCGTTATCCAACATTGTCATGGAAATTTATGCCATGGAATCCAGTTTGCTTCGCGCGCAGAAAGCAGCCGCCGGACGCGGTGAAGCTGCCGCGCAAACCATGGTGGATGCGGTTCTCGTGCTCATCGCCGATGCGGCTGACCGCATTGAACGCGAAGCCCGTCGCGCTCTTGCCGCGGTACACGAGGGCGACATGCTCACCACGCAAATGGCCGTGCTCAAGCGTTTTTCCAAGCGGCCAGCGATCGACACCATTGCATTGCGCCGCAAAGTTGCCGCGGCGGTGCAATCCCAGGACCGCTATCCGTTTGAAGCGCGTTAAATTGGTCTGATTGACGCGAAGTTTTTTAGCGTACTCAGTTGTATTTCATTTGTAAGAAAGGAAAACGAACCGTGAATTTTGCCCTTTCCTTTCCGCTTGACAATTTTCCGTTGCACGTACATCGTTTAATGCTTTGCTCCCGGCGCTGCATCAGACTGCTGGAAGGACAAGACCGCTTCGCTCGCTATGACCAAAGTACGGCTGTGTTTTCACGATCGCTGTTTCGATGGCACCGCTTCCGCCGCGCTTTTCTATCGTTTTTATCGCGAGCGTTTTGATCCCCGCGCGGAGTTTACATTCAGCGGAATGACGCATCGCGCTTCCCAATCCTGGGAAGCAGGTCTTTTTGACGGCGACGAAAACGCAATCGTGGATTTCAAATATTCCAATTCGCCAAAAGTTACCTGGTGGTTCGACCATCATCAAAGCGCGTTTCTCACTCCGGCGGATGCCGCGCAATTCCGCGAACATCCCGGCAAGCACATGTTTTATGAGCCGGATTATAAATCCTGCACTAAATTGATCGCTGACATTGCAAAAGAAAAATTTGGATTTGATACCGCGCCGCTCGCGGATTTGATTTATTGGGGCGACATCATTGATGGCGCGCAATTCCCCACCCCGGAATTCGCAACTGCCGTGGCCGAGCCGGCCACGCAACTCGCGCTGGTGATTGAAGCCGCGCCGGAAGAAGGAATTCCGGCCAAACTTATTCCTGATCTTGCTTATCTTTCGCTAGCGGAAATGGTGAAGCTGCCGCTGGTGGCAAATCATCTCGGGCCGCTTCTCGAACGTCATCATAAATCCATGGAAATTTTGCGCGAGCGGTGTGAATCGAAAGATGGCGTGGTATTTTTTGACATCAGCGATCTGGATTTGGAAGGCTACAACAAATTCATTCCCTATTTATTGCATCCTGAAGCGGTGTATTCGGTGAGTGTGCTGTCGACGCCGGTGCGCTCCAAAGTTTCGCTGGGAACAAATCCCTGGAACCTTGCTTCGGCGACGCAGAATTTGGCCAGTTTAGCGGAAAAATTTGGTGGCGGAGGCCACGCGCGGGTCGCGGCAATTTCTTTTGAGCCTGGCGATTTGCAACGCGCGAAAGCAGCGGCGGCGCAGCTGACCGCGACGCTGCGGGCCAATAAATAAAACGCTAATTCGAGGGAGCGGCGTTACGTTCAAGAAAAATGGCCCGTTGCGCGGCGTTCATAGCTCAGACCTTCCAGAACTCTCTCCGCGGAAAGAGTGGTGTCCGCCGACAGAGTAAGTCGATCCTTAATCTTGCGATACACCTCTTCAGCCATTCGTCGTCGCACGTCATAATCCAGCGATGAACGCCGGCTCAAAAACGATTCAATCAATGCACACTCCTCGGGCGACAGCCGATAAGCACCGAGTGGTCCGGTGCTCAAGCTGGCTCCCGCGCCCGGTAGTGGCGCGGCGTGCCAGATTGGCGTCAATTCCTTCAATGAAGTCTCGCGCACTACCAGCGACCCGACCAGTAAGTCGCCCAGCCTCTTATTTCCGTCGGTTAGAAATGCGCTGACAATCCCAACGCCATACAGAAATGGCAGCCAATCAACGATTCGCATCAAGTTGCGCCCGATTGATTCCGCGGGCGTCAGAGGACGTCCTGAATCTTTGATGACCCGTATCCCAATCTTCCTCTTACCTGGCGTCTGGCCGTTCCACAAAATTTCAAAGAAAGGAAAGTAGCCAAAATACAGCAGGAAATAAAAAATTATCAGCAGCGCTCCGCCCCAGATCGCGGCTTTCGGCGCGACGGCGGAAATACCACCCAGCGCAAAGGCACCGCCAATGCCCACAATTATGCCGACAACAGTTTGAATAAGCAGGTCGTACGCGATAGCCAAAAAGCGACTACCAATGCCCGCGACTGCAAAGTCCAGCGTCGTCTGCTCAGGAGTTTCAATGGTAAGCTTGTCCGGCGATAATTCGGACGGCAGGGCGGTACTCGGCGGGTTCAAAGACATGATATCCAATCGTTGGCTTGAGAAACGCAAGCCGTCCTGGGCACGCCTGGAAGAGCTGGTAGCACGCTGCAACCGAGGAGTTTCCGGTCTAAGCCATAGCGAATTGCAGGAACTCGGATCATTGTATCGCCAAACTGCTTCGGATTTGGCCGCCGTCCGGGAAGATGCGTCCAACCGCCAACTCGCCACATATCTTAACCAACTTCTCGGCCGCAGCCACAACCTCATTTATCTGGGGCACAAACCGAAAGTCAGCGGAATCGTGCGTTTCTATCGTGATGTGTACCCGCAAGTTTTCCGCGAAACTCTTCGGCAGACGCTGCTGGTGGTTGCAATTTTTGTTTTCACTGGCGTGGTTGCCTGGGTGATCACCTCTAAAGATCCCGCGTTTGCGTACCGGCTACTGGGGCCACGCATGATGGAAACGATCGAACAACGCAAAATGTGGACCGAATCCATTGTTACGGTAAAGCCGCTCGCTTCTTCGGGGATCATGACCAACAATTTATCGGTGGCTTTCAGCACGTTTGCGATGGGCATAACCGCGGGCATAGGCACGATATGGATGATCGCGATAAATGGATTATTAATTGGGGTGATTGGCGCAGCAACCTGGAAAGCGGGAATGGCCGTGCAGCTCTGGAGTTTTGTGGCTCCGCACGGAGTGCTGGAGCTTCCCGCAATTTTCATCGCAGGCGGCGCCGGCTTGGAAATTGCCCGAGGGATGCTCTTTCCTGGAATGCTGCCGCGAAGAGTTTCGCTGGTAAAAGCCGGCGGCCGCGCGGCGAAGTTGTTGTTAGGGACAATTCCATTGCTGGTGGTCGCGGGGCTAATCGAAGGTTTTTTTTCACCCAGCGGAGCGCCGGTAATTATGAAGTTCGGGCTCGCCGCCGCGCTGTTCGTTGCCCTGCTGGTGTATCTGCTCGGAAGCGCAAGACCGCAAAAGGTTGCGGTCACAGCAGATTCCGCTCCTTGATGTCCAAGTATTGATTCACAACCGAAGAAGCCAGCAATCCGGGAAGCAGTTCGAAGGCAAATACGCCCTGCTGTCGCAAAGCCCGTAGCAGTACTTCACGTCTGCCCGCGATCTCTAGTGCCGCTGCGTGGCGGTACATGTCTTCCCGAGAGAGCGGGGTGGTCTCTGCCAGCGCCGTCAAATCTGGCTGGCTCATCGCCGCGAAGATAACCAGATGCCTCTGTTTCATGCGCATCGCATATTCGATTACTTCCGGAGTGTTCGGCGTCTCCGCAAAATCCGTGATCCACACCACCAAACTGCGGCGGCTTTGTTCCGTCAAGAGCACGCGCACGGCCTTTGAATGATTCGCTTCAGCAGCTTCGCCGCGGACCTGCGCCAGAGAATCCACAATGCTGCGCAGATGAGCTGGTCCTCGACCGGTTGCAAGGTTTTGCTGAATGTTGCGGCCGTACGCGAGGAGCCCAACGCGGTCGCCACATTGTGTAGCGACTTGCGCAAGGGAAAGCGCCGCGTTCACGGCATAATCCAACTTCGCGGAGCGGAACTCATTGACCTGAACCTCCGCGCGGAGCAGCCGTCCGGCGTCGAGCACAATCCACACAGCCTGGCTTCGCTCGATCTCAAAGATTCGGGTGGTAAGCTGATGCCTCCGCGCGGTCGCGGTCCAGCACACGTCACGCAGTTCGTCGCCGGCCCGGTACTCGCGCAAACTCTCAAACTCCCGCCCCTGTCCGCGTTGCCGCCGCCGCCGCTTTTCCATCTCAACCTGGCGGCTACGAATCAAGTAGAGAGCCTGTTGCCGAGCTTGTTCCATGTCGGGCAGAACACGAACGGTCTGCGAAATTTCCACCGATGCCCAACGCTCCGCGAATCCGAAACGACTTTGATAACGCAAAAACAGCTTTCCGAGCCTGGTATCACCTCTTTCGCGCGGCATAATTCGATACTGTGCCCGCGCCTGTTGCCGCGCAGGAACGATCAGCAACAGCGAGGGTGGCGAGCTTCGTAATGAAACAGGGGTTTCGTCGACGGCGATGCATTTCACGGCGACGTTCGCAAAATTATGTACGGTCACGGTCACCGCAGCGGAGGTGGCAAGTGCGGGAGCGTGATCCCAACTGCGTCGCGCTTCGAGTTCCGCGGCCTTTGGTAGACGGAGGTAATCAAACGCAAATACCAGGAAGGCCATCAAATCCCAAAGAATCATGGCCGCGATCATTTGCGGCACCCACCACGCGGGCAGCAGCCACAGAAATCCCAACAGGAGCGCCACGAAAAATCGCGGACCAAATCCAAATGCCAATCGTCCGAGCGATCGTCCCCTGGCCGCCACTTCCGGCGGCACCAGGGGTCGAGGCGAGTTCATTGGCAAGCCTTTCTCATGAGGTCATCACTTGGGAACTTCCACGGCCGCGATCACCTGGCTGATCACCTGATCCGGCGTAAGTCCTTCGAGGTCGGCCTCCGGCTTCAGCAAAATGCGGTGGCGCAAAACAGGCAGCGCCGCGGCTTTTACATCGTCGGGCAGCATATAGTCCCTTCCATCCATGCCGGCAAGGGCACGCGCAAGAACAAATAAGCCGACCGCGGCGCGCGGACTGGCGCCCAGCGAAATTGCCGGCCAAACCCGGGTACGCCGCACCAGGGAAATGATGTAAGACCGCAGGGCCGGCTC
>DATNME010000015.1:0-53744 GCA_035602385.1 Candidatus Dormiibacterota bacterium | reverse complement strand
TCTATCTTGAAAGATTGGCGCCCGAGGCTAACTTCGCGGTCATCTCCAACGGTGTAGATGCGGAATATTTCAGTCCCAGTGAGATTCCGAAGCAACCGAATGTCATCGTATTCCACGGAAACTTGGCGTATTCGCCCAATGTTGACGCGGTACAACATTTTTCTACCGAGATTTTGCCGCTCGTGCGTCAAGCCGTGCCAAGCGCGCGCTTCCGGGTGGTTGGGGCTACGCCGGCGAAGGAGGTTCGAGCCTTAGCATCGCGAGATGGGATAGAGATATTGGCGGATTTACCTGACTTGCGTCCGGCTCTTTGTTCGGCGGCTGTCTATGCGGGTGCCGTGCGCTTTGGGACCGGCGTGAAGAACAAAATCTTGGAGGCGATGGCGTTAGAGTTGCCGATTGTCGCCTATGAACCCGGATCCACCTCAGGGATCGACTGCAAAGATGGAACGCACCTACTGACTGCGCGGAGCACTGAAGAGTTCGCCGCGAGGGTAATCGATTTGCTCAGCAATTCCGAAAAGGCGCAACGGATTGCATCGGCGGGAAGGGAATTCGTCCGCTCGAAGTATAGCTGGGAAAGTCGAGCGAGGGCGTTCGAGGAGCTTTTCGAAACTGCCCGCGAGCGTCGAGCTAGACATCAGGTGCCCGCAACAAACTGTACCTCGGCTGGCTAACGTGGGTTATACGGTCACGGCAATACGGCCGCCGAGACGCGAGAAGGCAGAACCATCAGAGTAAGCCGTCGAATTTCGCTCCAGGAATAGCGCGCCACCAGGAAAAATCCTCCCACCAGCGCCAGCCAGATAATGGCGGAAATCACGAGTCCCTTGTTTGACGAATATCGGGCAAACACAGCGGAAAGGGCGACGATCAATGAAAATGCAAAGTAAGTGGGCACAAAAGAAAAACGGAATGGCAATCTGCGAAGAAGAAGAAAAAGCCCAAGGCCCTGATAAGTCAGTTCGGCCAGTCCCGAGGCCACTATTGCGCCCCAGAGGTGAAAGGGCGCCCACAAGAGCCAAAAGGACGTGCAGAATACAATCATCCTGCCTGATTGGGCGATAACGCCGCCATAAGACTGCCCAATGGCCGTGAGCATGGTTCCCACGTACCAATTCAATACCTGCAGAGCCGCGATCGGAAAAGCTAGCAGGCCGAGGTTCACAAGGTCCAGATACCGCGGGCCAAGCATCGCAAAGAGAGGATGAGCGAACAGGATCGCGAAGGTGGCCGCGAGCATCCCGCAGGGGAGCATAAATCGCAGGTAGATCTCCGCGAGGGAGCGTGAGGATTCGTAATCGCGCAGCGCCAGCGTGTTCGTCAACGACGGTAGGAAGCTATCAAGGACAAAAGTCGCAAACATAGGGATCACCGACACGAGCGAAATGAGCGTTACGTAGCGGCCGAACTCCACAAGCCCGCCCGCATTTAGGATGAACACATAGTCGAGTCTGGTACTTAGAAAGCTGAGAACGGAAACGAGCTGTAACCCCGAAGTGTACGACCAGAATCCCTTAGGCAGGAAGAATCGAATACGTCCAAGATCGGCGTCACTGAGACGATGGTAAAGACGCCGCATAGCAAGGATGGTCACCGAACTCGCCAGGACCAGATAGGCGCTCCAGATAATGGCCACATAATGGGAAGCCAAGAATTCTCGCGCGCCAAAATACAGTCCTAGGTACAACACAAAACTCGCCAGGGTAATAATGCGGTTGTATACCTGGGACCACTTGATTTCCAGCAAGCCCTTCAGAGCCGCGAGGATCAAAGACGAGAGAATATAAAAAGGGGCGACCCACACAAGCAGGATTCCGAACCGGTTTCCAGCTTCGCTTCCCAGCACGTACTGTAGTCCCTTCGGCCAGAATGAGAGCGCGATCTGATAGGGCAGTGTGGCCGCAATAATTACTAAGAAGTAGGAAATCAGAAACGACAAGCGCTTCTCTGCGGGCACCTCAGGCAGATACTTGATCGCTACGCCGTTCCCCCCGAAAAACAGAAAAATCGACGTGAGGCTGATATATAGAGATAAAAGTCCGTAAGTGCCGATGACAGCCGGATCGACGCGGGCCAGCAATACCGTGGTGATGTACCCGCAGGGTGCTGACAGAACAGAAAGCCAAAGCGTCCAACGCATTCCCGAAATCATGTGATGCCGCTGGCCTTCGGGTACGCCGGTTAAATCCTCTGCGAACGCAGGTCGTTTAATTAATACTTCGTCTAGCATATTGTTTGGATTTTCATGGCATTCCGCCCGCGAGCCGCTTCCTTCCAGATGAAGCGCTTCCTCAGCTTGATAAGACAGCCTCTTCCCCAGCCGCCACTGGGGCCGGTACCGGAACCTTTTTCGCCAGCTTTTGAGATCGCGCGAGCGGCATCAGGCAAAACATTAGAGCGAAGCCCATCCAGCTGGTTTTTTGGTATTCGGCGGAGACGAAAGATCCGGCCACCGCGAAACCCACTAGGCCCGCTTGCAGCGCCGAAGCCGTTCTCCGAATCAACGGATGAGTCGAAGGAGCCTTTCGTAGCCTCACGAGGGACCGGTAGGTGAAACAAATGATACCAAGAAATACCAGGAGCGCTGGCAAACCCAATTCCGCAGCCACTTCTATGTACATGTTGTGCGCCAGAGTGTCGACAGTGATATTTGTTCCTGCCTCCACGTACCGCGGCATTAAGGGTTTAAAGTTTCCCAGACCCACACCAGTGAAGGGATGCGCTTTGATCATCGCCTCACCGGCCTTCCACGCTTCCAGATGAGCTTGAGTCGACCCGTAGTCCTCGTGGGGAGTGAGAAAGCGGTGCAAAGGAGACATCGGCAGGGCCAGACTTAAGGGAAGTATAAGAGCGCTCATTAGGATCAAATTCCGAACTCGGCGTTTGCTGCTCCATACAAGAAGCAATGCGGCCGCTGTAAGTCCAAGGAACCCTCCGCGCGACGCGCACAAGGTGCTCGCCACAATCGTAAGAACCAAGCAGACACCACAAAAGATTTTCTCCCAGGACGACCGCTTCTCTTGCATGAAATAAAAGGCCAGCACAATCGCAAAAATCGCCGTGGTGCTGAAATAATTGGAATCACCTACCATCCAGCCAGGGCGGAAATTGCTGTATAACCCGTGGTTTTGTTGCCACTCGCGAATGACGAAGAGGGAAGCAAAACCGTATGAGCCCACAAGCGCGAGGACCGTTCGACGCAGGCGTCGCAGCGTATCTACAATGGAAATACTAATAAATATCAGGAAGAGCGAAGAGGTATAAATAATAAGAGGTCCGTTACCCAAATCAACTCCGCGCCCTTTGGTCAACGAGGAAAAGAGCGCGATCAGGTATAGCAATACCACCAGCCGAGTTTCCCAAGTACCCAGGTACGGCGGAAACATAGGACGGGAGAAGATGTGAACAAGAGCGTAGGCAAAACAGATCACACCGATGTACTCAAATACCGTCAACGGTCCTATTTTCCGTCCCCAAATAGGATGCTGCATCAGCGGCAGAATCCCAACTAGCCAGTAATAGAAAATCATAAAAACTCCAGCCCGCAGGAGTTAGTCCCGCCGCCCTGCCCGTAGGGGTTTGAGCGTATCGCCGACTTGCTCTCTTTCTGCCACACCAGCCAGGTGTCGCCTGAGGGACATCGGCTTCTCCACAAGAATAAATAAAATAGAAGCCGCAACCCAGGTCATTGCAAAGCCGACAGGTAGGGCCAGCAAGAACACAGACAGTTTCGGCTGTCCCTCTGGCACGATCGAATACAAAATCATAGCCAGGGCATGAAGAGCTAGACCGTGGATCAAGTAATAGGAGTAACTCATATTTCCCAAATATCTCAGAGGATTCCAAGAAAAAAATCTTCTTAGCAGTCCATCGAACTCGACGCTATAGAAAACCAGCATCGTGCAGCTGATACTCAAGACGATCACCTTATACGGCCCTTGAAATGTGGGAATACCTGGCAGAACAGTCCTGCCCTCGGTTAATCCCGGGAGAAATCCAAACCAATTGGCGTGTGCGTCGTAAAGATATACAAATGCCAGGCTTGCAAGAAATATAACAATCGAAAAAATCTCACCCCATCGCGTCAACCTTCTTTTAAGCCAGGTCGAGTCCATGGCTTCATATAGCAAGATCCCTGCAATAAACATCAGCAACCGAACTTGCGACCGAGGAACTGTAAATGCATAAAGTAAGTAGAACAGCCAAAGCCCAACGAAGAATGCCACCCGACTCGCGCCTTTCCATGCGCGCATTCGAGTAACCCCAACAACGATTGGGATAATCAGATAGAAGAAAAATTCATAGCTCAAGCTCCAGGCAACAGTGATGATCGGAATGATTGGCAAAATCCCGGGCAATAACAGCGCATTTTCGAGCACGTAAAGGGACGCGGATGATAGAGAACCATGAATCTTACTTTCGCCAGGAAATACAGCCGAGAGTATCAAATAAATACAAAATACAGCTAAGAAGGCAGGATAAATTCTTTCAAGTCGGCGTCCGATGAACTTAAAGTAGGAAACCTTTCTGCGAATTAGGGCCCCATAAATGAGCGCGCCACTCAAGACGAAGAAAAGATCAACTCCCGTGTTGCCGATATTCCCCAAAATTACGGACAACCTCTTAATCAGCGGATGAAGGCTCGCGTATCTACCAAAAAAAGCATCGAAATGTACGAAGAAAACCAACAGAACAGCAAACCCCCGAAGCCCCTCAATGGGTACGAGTCTTCGCTGCCCGTTGGATATCTCGTATACCGCTCTGATTCTTGTCGAAACCTCCATTTACGATGTTTGTCCCTCCGATAAACCATGTGCTTATTCCGACTAAAACAGTTCAATCGAATTCGATCATTTCGCGCCCGCTCAAATGCTTCGTTGTGGGCTATATTTCGAGAACCGGTTGATATAGTTTCCCTGATTGCGATGCGCTGGCATCCCGGCTCAGAGTGTTCATCGCCTTTCGCAACGAAGTGCGCAACGCCGGAAAGCTGTAACTCTGCTCGACCCGCTTGCGTGCCGCTTGCCCCAGACGTTGACGATCACCTGTAGCGCTCAACAGTTTCAGCACCGCGTTGGCAAAGGCCGATGGCTCGTCCTCCAAAGCGATTTCTTGCCCGTTCAGAAATTCCAGCCCCTCGGCTCCCAATCGTGTGGACACGATGGGTTTTGCCATGGCCGCAGCTTCCAAAATCTTCAGGCGAGTCCCACTTCCCATCCTCAACGGGACTACGCACACTGCCGCGCTGGCTATCTCGGCACGCATGTCGGGAATTGTGCCGGTGAATTCGACACCAGGTGCACGGCTCAACTGCTTCCTGAACTCTTCCGGGGGATTGCGTCCAGCAACTACAAATCTAACATCAGACACCTGCCTCCGTATCAGCGAGAAAATTCTGGTAACGAAAAATTCAACCGCGTCCCGATTCGGGTACCAATCCATACCACCCTGGAACAGTATCTTGCGAGCGTCCTCACCACCACCGGGCTCGTACTCTTTGACATCCACAACATTGGGCACGACAAACATCGGCAACTTGGGCGCAAGTGCTTGAAGCAGTGCGCGGTCATGATCGGAGCACGCGAATGCAGTTGAAGCCAATCGGCACGCCCCGCGCTCCCATTCGCGCAATTTGCGGCTTTCCAGCAAGGCATACAAACTTTTCAGTGGATTTCGCTCAAAGCGCCGATACCTTTCCATAATCAGGTAATCGACGTTATGGAAGTCCACCACTAACGGTATAGGCAACTGCGCCGGAAGGTTGATCAGTAAGTCGGTTTGCTCACAGAGGATGATATCAGCCTCTTTTTGGTTTAGGAGTGCAATAATCTCACTGGCCATCTTCGAAGACCGGCAAGCAGCGACTCCATACGGAGTGCTTGAGAACAGATGTGCGCCGCGCCCAAGATAATCTTTGCTGGAAGAAAGACTCTTTAACTGGTGAGGAACCTGGATCACGCGCCGGCAAACCCTTAAAAGCTCTGGAGGGGCCCCGTCCCCTTCACGGGGATCCGCGAAAACAACCATTCCGATCTCGTGCCCTTCCGCTGCCAGCGCGCGCAGCACAGACCACGTGCGCATCTTAACCCCGTTGTTGGCGGGTAGCGGGCTCGTCAGAGAGAGAGCGAGAATGCGCATAGCTTTCAGTATTCCCCTGTACTGCGACGAGAATTTGTCGTTCCACGTCGGCGAACGTTTAGGTTCGGAGATTCATTGACTGGCAGAGAAAATCGTTTGCGAGATGGTGAGGATGAACTCACGTACGCGTTCTCATCACGAATTGTTCGTAATTCCAGCTTACATCGTAACCTAAATCCTCCCACGATGGGGACGCGTGATTCTTCGCTGTCATTCTCCGGATGGGCAAATAACTACTCAAGGTAGCCCAGTTCGTCTCACGCTTTAATATCTCAGAAGAACCCACTTCCGCAGCTGACTGAAAGAGCATACGGATTGCAATGAAATAGACCCAGTGGCGCGGAGAAGCTTTCCGGAGACTCAACCAACGGCGCAAAACGAGATAGCTTTGCTGCCACCCGCAGGCACGCAAAACATACAACCAGCCTCGAACTCTCTTCCTGAATGGCTGCAGGCTGATCCACTTATTGAAGAGTTCGAGGTCTGTAAGCTCCGTTTTCGCTCCAACCAGCTGAGCTAATTCCCAGCGCCAAAGCGCATGCGCCGCTTGGATGGCAGCATGCCAGGAGAGGTCAATTGAAAGTTCACTGGCGGCGCCAGGTACGAGTTTTTGAGCGGTACACTCAGCGACAAGGTTTGCAAAACTTCCGAGCTCAAACGGATTCGCTCCCGGTGTCGTCCTCTGGCCGGATAACCGCAGGAGCACGTCTCGCCGCCTACTGTACGTAGGCACATACGCGTGCACAAACACCAGGAAAGATGTGCCCATGTCCAGATACAGTTTCAAGATTTTGTATCGCAACATTGCCGAATGACGCTTATTTTCACCAGACAGTTCCGCGGCGCACTCGAGCATTTCGACCAGCCGATTACAAAGCAGGCGCCAGGCGTCCTCCAGCGAGAGGTTCTCAGCGGAATAGTCGGGAATGGATTGAAGGATGGTGTTATCGCCTGCAATAACCCGGCCACAGTGTTTCAATTCGTAGCTGAATATATGCGCGGGAAGACTCTGGAAATAACCCGGATGCACGGCACTCAAATCAATCTTGCATTGAATATTTCTTTGCAACAGATCGCATTCGATCCTGTGCTGGATTTCCCTAATTACCGCGCCTGCTGGGAGAGCGGCACTCTTTTCGAACACAACCATGAACTCGGCATCGCCGCAAACTGCCCAGGAGTTTTCTTTACGAAGAAAAGAGGCTTCATCGCGGGCCAGGCTTCCCGTCGAGATTAGCGCTCTCAATTCATTTTTGAACGCATTCTTACATTCCAGAAGCGCGCTATCGCAAATAGCCTGTCGGAGCGAAGTGGAATCCAAGACCTCGGCAATGCCGGTCCGTCTCCCCGGGAGTTCTGGCAGACCGCTCATCGACTCTCCTATGCACCCACTGGCTGTTTGGCTCGCGTCGCATGGTCACCGCCACGCACCGAGGTTTCCGCCGCCATCCCGGCCACCTTATTCCGTTTCAATTCCTGTGACGACCTCTCCCAAGCCTGCAGATACAACTGCTCGGTTTTCCGGATCTGTTGCTCCTCGCTGAAATGCTCGACTACCCATTGGCGTCCAGCAAGGGCCAGTCGATGCCTCAACTCCGGCTGACGCAATAATCGAACGAGGGCCGCCGCCAACTCTTGAACGCTTCCGGGTGGCACCGTCAGTCCGGTTTGCTCGTTAATAATCACTTCAGTGGTGCCGTCCACGGCCGTTGCCACCATGCACCGCTGTGCGGCGAGCGATTCGATCGCCGCTAGAGGCAAACCCTCAAACAGGGATGGCAATACAGTGATATCGGCAAGCGCCAACCAGTCCACGACATTCGACTGGTAGCCAACGAAACGTACGCTGTCTTGAATCTTCAACCTGTGGCATTGCTCCTGCAGTCCTTGTTCGAGAACTCCCGCGCCAACGCAAACCAATCGAGCCGCGGGTACATCACGAAGCACTTGGGCATGAGCTTCCAATAAAAAACGATGACCCTTTTGTGGCTCGAGACGACCCAGAACAACAATAACCGGGTCATCTCCTGAAAACCCCAAAGACTTCTTTAGTCCGTGCGGAGCCTCACGCTCGGGATCGAACTTTTTTAAGTCGCACCCATTATGGATGACATGTACTTTCTTTGCGGGCAGCTTCTTTTCTTCGATCAAATAACGCGCATTGGCATCAGAAACAGCTACGTAGTGGTCCACGCACCTGCCGACCGCGCGATCGACTACATAACTCCCTTTGATTAGCCCCCGGCGCCAAGCCTCCCGCAAATGGGGCGTTTCCAAAATCACTGGTACTCTACTGAGCCACCCGATTGGAGATGCTGCGACGCTTGAGACAAAAAGATGCGAATGCAGAATACCGACGCGGTAATCGCGCAAGAATGCAGCCAGCTGACGAGCATGGCCAATCTGGTAAGGCCACTGAAACTGTAAACGTTCAAGAGCGACGTCCTCCGGAAGATCGGGACGGAGCAGCTCTCCACATTCTGGCGGGCAGACCAGAAGTGGGCGAAAAATCTTGCGATTCAGTTTCCGAATTAGCGTCAGAATATGTTCTTCCGCGCCCCCTCGGACGACCGAATTCGTAAAATACATAACCGGGATAGGAATTCCACTCATGCTCGTGTTGACCCAGTGGGTTCGCGAGTAATAACGGTTACTTCGGTTTGAATTCTCCCGCCGCTAGGGCGCGATGCGAGACCCTCAACGCGCGGGGCCAACCCTGCTGCGTTTCGCATGCAGGAATAAACATCGCCGATGGTGCTCATCGATACAGGCGGTTGATTACTGCTCAGAAAAATTGCGTCGGACCAGGAATCTTGGGGATGGTAGCCATGCATTCCAATTGGCATCCAGCCTTTCCCGTTAAAGTCACCCTTCGACACCAACCAGCCCGGGTGAAGCAAAAAGATCAATTCTCCAAATCGCCGGTCCTCAAAGAAGACTCCGAGCCTGCGTAGTTCTTCGTCCGGCAAAATACGGCCACAAGAAAGCTTCGTGAGACGATCGTACACAGACTGTTTTGCCTTGTCGTTGAAAAACCAAAAGCGCGCCATTGTTGAATCGTACACCGCTAAATAGTCACCAGGCATTTTTAGCCCAATGGATTCGATTTCACCGACGACGTCGTAATGATGCTCGACAGGCGTCATGCCATGATCGGAAACCACGGTCATAGTTGCTTCAGGGTCTACTTCTCGAGCGGTCTTAAATACTCTTCGCAATCCTTTTTCATACGCCCGCAAACGTTCCTCGACCTTTTCGGGCTGGTTACAATGCATGTGAAGAAACATGTCCATCTCACTTAAGTATAAAAAGAAAAAAGAAGCCGCTTTCGACTGAATATCCTGGATGGCCTGATCGATAATGTTCGCGTCGCTCAAATGATGATAGGAATACACCCGATGTGCGATACCTTGCGCCGTAAGTTCGTCAAAAATGGAAGATGAACCCGGAATGCCCCCATCACCATAAATATTCTTTTTTTCGACATAGTTGAATAAGGGTAGGAATCTTGGACTTACGCTACATTCGAACAGCGGCCCCATCCCAAGGACACGTCGCCCTAGTTCTTTGAGAAGCTTTCTCGTGACGCGATTGTCCAGCAGCGCGTCTGGCAAAAATCCTGCGAATCTTAACCACCTGAACGGGGAGCCCTTCGGGTCGTAGTAGAACAGATTCCAATGGCCGGTCACTGCCGGTGGCTTCCCCGTAAGTATCGTCGGAATCGCGCCGGAACTGAATCCCAACACGGTCTGCAGTGGGACACGGTAGGGAAGAATATCATTGAGGAATTCCCGGTCCTCCAGATATCGCCAGCCTAACGCGTCTATCAATACAAATACTGCGAGCATCCAATTCCTCTTCTCGTTCCACCGCTCAACTGAACTTCTTCACGAATTCAACCATTCGACGCGCCAATTTTTCAGTCACCCTGCGGCCCATGGGTAAATTGACTACTTCACGGCCTGCTCGCTCCCCTTCGGGACAAGCTCCCGGCCGGTAACCAAGTACTTCACCGTCCAGACTTTCTGGCCGGTCGATGGGATTTGAATACCAATCGCCAATCTCCAAGCCGTATTTTTTGGCTTCCGCGAGCGCTCGCGCCTTTTGTTTGATCCGAACCGGATAGCGCAGAAGAACCGGATCAAATCTTTCCGCCACAGTCAAGGGAAGTACTCCCGCCAACTCGAGGGCTTCGTCATATACTCTCTTCAAGCGGCGTCGGTGAGCAACGACAAACTCATCCCTCAACGAGCGATGCAGAAGGTGTTCTTGAAATGACGACATGCGCTTAGCGTATCCGGAGGGCATCTGTGCCCGAAGCTCCTCCTTTGAAGAAGTCCCAACGAGTAATCCTCTGCTATACAAAGTTTGATAAACCCGCTTCACGATCCAATCTATGCGAGGATGCGAAACAAGTGTGCGGATCCCGACCTGCGCCGCCAGCATCGCGACCTCGGCCTTCGAGGGTTGCACGCAATGCTCACTTCGAAAGCGCTGTAGCTTGGCCCGAAGGTTCACATCCCCTGTATTGACCCAACCTCCGAGACCACTGGAAATTGGTTTAGTCCATTGGGAACTGAAGAAAGAGGCATCCGCCAAAGATCCCACCGGGAGCCACTTACCACCATAATCCCGGTATTGGCTGCCAAAGACATGCGCACAATCTTCAATCGTGGCGATCCCACGTTCGCGTGCCCAAGCTATGATAGGTTCCGTGTCCGCTGGAATTCCGTAAGTGTGTTGGATAATGATGGCCTTTACGTTGGCTGCGGGCTTCTCGCGCAGCCCGGACTGTATGGTTTCTAGCGATACATTGAAATTCAAAGGTTCAATGTCGGCGTACAACGGTTCCGCCCCAACAAAGCAGACCGCCGAGGGCACGGCAAAGCAGGTATACCCGGGTAGCACCACAGTATCCCCACTCCCAATTCCAAGAGCTTTAAGGATCGCGTAAAGAGCAACTCGGCCTCTCCAAAATGTGATGCTGCCGCCATTAAGTCTCTGTTCCGAGCTCCGAAACTGATCTCCGTTTCGAATTAATTTTCCGGATTCAGCAATAGGTCGTCGAAGCGCGGAATTCTGGTCGCGGTCCACTTCTGCCGGCAGAACCTGCTGCGCATGCAGCGCGGAGCCAGCAGGGTAAAGCTTCCGGTTCTTTGTGTTGCCTGCAAATTTCATACGCGTCTTTTACCTCTAAGGGATCGAACGTACGATCCGAGGTCCTAATACATTTGCCACAGCTACGGGAAGGCGCTTCCAAACCCGTGTGGCAAGGCGATAACGAGGATTGTCGGGCCGGAGGGCCGGAACTTGAGTACCGGGAGCCAGCCAATAATACCAGTGCAGAGGACGCTCCTGACTGTTCCAGTGCCGCTTGAACTCGTAAACTCCACTCCCTTTTGTGCAGCGGCCAAAGTCCACGCTTCGATAACCGTTTGAAATCGCCCACTCCAGGAGTGTCCAGTACAAGAACACCGCAGAATATTTTTTGCGCGATTCCGGCAACGTCGCAGACCATGGCAGTTCTAGAGTATTTCGAAAGCAAGTTACGATCCCGGAAGCCACAGCTTCGTCTTGGTCCCAGATCGTTAGGACTTTCACTTCTTCCGGAAACTCCTTGCAAAGGTTCCTGAACCACCGCTGCGGATAGACTGGCGTTCCCAGATTGCGCATGTTCGTTGAAAAAATCTCAAAGAATGTCTTTACAGATTCCACCCCTCCCCACTCGACACGCAAATCGTTCTTCTGGGCATTCCGAATCTTGTTACGCATCCCGGAGCTCAATCCGCCCCACAGCGCTTCTTTGCTTTCCAGCAAAGGAAGCTCCATGGTGACCTTCGGCGTAGTGTCAGCCCAGTTCAAGGGTTGCGCGGATCCTTGACGCAACTCGACATGCGAGGCCCCCAGTTCGTGCGCCAGATCTGCGGCTTTGGCCACCAGTCCGTCACGAGCCTCCCCGGAGCTTGCCAACACGCCTCCATAGCTGAAGAAGGGCATTGAAACCAGAAAATGGCCAAAAAGACGGCTCTTCATTTCCACCAGAGGCAATACACCTTTAATTTCTTTATGATTTAGGGCAGCCAGGTAATATGTTGCGTGGCCAAAGGTTTTTTCAATGGCATTTTTCCACCGCCACCGGTGATAGTTGGAAGCTTCGGCCATCGACATAACGTATGAGTCCCAACTCGAAGGATCCTCCCAAATCTCAACATTCATACCTTCACGACTCCAGGACCCTCGCTAAGAACCGTAGAAACGTTCAAAAGCGGATCCATTTCAGCGCTTGAGATATTCATCGATCTCACGAGATATTCTTGGAAGGTAACCATTTCAAAATCGGAGAGAACCTTTTTGATTTTTGGCTCGGTCGTCGAAATATTGACGTAAGACTTAAATCGCCTCTTAAACCCCATAGCCAGCCGCGGACTCCCTAGATCGATTTCTCGCGGATGAACATAAAAGATGGCAGGGCGTTCCTGGCGAAGTACGCGTCGCGTCATTGTTCGGATCAAGAAGTATGGAAACAACCGCAGGTAGCCTCCGCCAAAGAAGCATATCGGTTTGCCCAGTAAGCGTTCGACAGTAGCTGGAAACTCCACAAAGTCCGCGGATTCTAATCGATAAGGAGCGTACCTCCCGTTCGGTAATCCTCCGTGTCCACGCGCGGCTGGAAACAAGGATGAATCGTAGCGATAACCAGCCTCGATTAATCTGTCAAAGAACCACGGCGTATCCTTAGTCACCGAAAAGCCAGAGGCCCGATAACCCCAGACCGGCTGGCCACAAATTTCCTCGATTACTTTCTTTGAGCGCACCGCGTCTTCGAAGAACTCTTGCGAGGTCATTTCATACGCGAGTCTGTGCTCATATCCATGCGACGCGATTTCATGCCCTTGTCTGGCAGCCTCTCGCACCAGACGCGGGTATTTCTCCGCTATCCAACCGAGGAAAAAACAGGTTGCCTTTGCTTTGCGCTCATCCAAAATGGCCAGGAGTTTCGCGAAATTGTTTTCCACACGAGAAGGCAGGGAGTCCCACTGGGCTATTTCCGGAGTCGTGGACAGATCGAGAATGTGAAACCAGTCTTCTACGTCGATAGAGAATATGCATTTCATGACTATTTTTTTTCACGCTGCAGTTCCGCGTAGGGGTCAGGGCAGGTAGACATAGTTTGGCCCTGGAAGAGAGGCTCGATGACGGGACGGTGTTGTTCATCCGGGGGAACATTCGAGCGCGAGCCGCGCGAATGTGCGGGACTCTCCCATACGCTGAATCGCTTGCCCAATATGGCATCTAACACTCCCGCAAACGCCGCTATATTCACCATGACAAAGTAAAACGGGAAGGTGCTTGCACTGCTTCCTTGGCGTTTTCCGACGGCCAGCAACCATCCGAGTAATGTCAGGCCATAGAACACGAGTTGAAGACCAAACGCTGACGCATACAAAGGATTGGAGACAAGTAACGCGCTAAATAAAAAACTGAGCAATAGCGGCACGGCGCCAAGCCACCTCAAGAGCTTGCGTGAGAAAAATTGCCATCCTCGCAAACCACTTAAGTCGTGCCGTAGCCGCCAGAAGCCGATTACTCCTTGGCAGCAAATTCGTCGCTTCCTGCGGAATTCCTCACGGGCATCACTGGTGGCCTTCTCGTATGAGATTGCAAATGGGTCAAACAAGATCGCGCATCCGGAGGAGCCGATACGAACCGGAAGTTCGAAATCGTTTGCCAGATCGGGCTGTAGCGCGCTGAAAAGGTCCCTTCTAATACAGAAGATCGAACCATCGCATACCAAAACAGAACCGATCCGACTTTCCAAGGTGTTCACGAGCGACTCGTAACCCAGGAAGGCTCTCGTGCCGCTCGCTACCACGAATTCTTGTTCTTCGCGAGTGGTGCGCTCCGAGCCAGTTACGCAACCGACGCGGGAGTCTGCAAAGCAACTCACCATTCTCCGGAGGCAAGCCGGTCCGATATGTGAATTCGCATCGGTGAAAAATAGTAATTCGCCTCCCGCCAGTTCCTTCAAGCGATTAAGCGCTTCATTTTTCCCTTTTCTTTCATCGAGTCGCAGAAATCGGAAGCGAGGATCGCTCACCTTCGCGAGGATCGCATCCGTACCATCCTCGGAGGCGTCGGAGGCCACAAGTACCTCCAGCTGTTCCCTGGGATAATCCCACGACAAAGTTTCCGCGATCTTCCATCCGATATCCTTTTGTTCGTTGCGAGCGGAGATCAGCACCGAAACCTTTGGTATATATGCTTCTGAAGCGCCAAGCCGGAAAGATCGGAAAAACCCGATAAACCAAAGAAGAGCTGGATAGCCAAGATAGACATACCCAAGCCAAACCAAACCCAGCCAGAATAGAAATTCGAACGCGCGAGTCATCGCGAGCCCTGACCCCAGACTAGGATTTTAGCGGTCCTGAACAGAATTATGATATCCAACCCGATGGAAATGTTCTTTATGTAGAAAAGGTCATAGGCGAGCTTTTCCTTGTTATCGTCAATGGTCGCGCAGTAGCCTCGGTTGACCTGCGCCCATCCCGTCGCGCCGGGTTTGACGACCCATCGCCGACTGTAATAGGGAATCTTTTCCACGCACTCCCTCTCCTGATTGAGGACAAATGGCCGTGGTCCAACGAAATGCATATCACCGCGGAGAATATTCAGGAGCTGTGGCAACTCGTCCATGCGAGTACGTCGCAACAGCTTCCCGACACGCGTGAATCGGCTATCAATTCTCTCCGCGGGACGTTGGTTTTCGTCCTGGTCGGCGGCGTCTATCATCGTACGAAACTTAAACAGCGTAAAAATCTCCCCGTGCAGCCCAACACGCTTCTGCCGGAAAATTACTGGGCCCTTTGAGTCCAAACGAATTGCTAATGCGATCAATGCCATCAGTGGGAGGACCAGAATCAGCCCCACCGCAGAACAAATCACTGACGAAGCGCGCTTATATATCTCCATCGGGCGCGAAACTTCCAAGCCGGAAGAAAACAGCAACCAGTTCAACCGGAGACATTCAATTGGAAGCTTCCCAGTTACTGCCTCGTACATTTCGGCGCCGTCTTGAATTCTTACCCCCTGGGTCTTCAATTGAAGTAAAGCATCCACGGGCAAATTTCCTCTTCGTTCGTTCATCGCCACAACGATTCGCTCTGCTCTGTAGGGCTCAACTAAGTTCAGAAATTGATCGCCCGCTTTCTCGCCAGAACTCGAGCGCAGATTTTCGTTCCCGTTTTCGTGGCCCTTCAGTTTGCCTACGACCCGAATACCTAATTCCGGACGAGCGCCTAACTCCGTTGCGAGCGATTCAGCTAGCGGGCCGTCCCCGAAAATCACCACGCGTTCAGCAAACTGAGGGCGGCTATTGATGGCTTGGAATAACCTGCGCCAAAACACTAAAATTATAGAACCGATAACCAATCCAATCAGGAAGATTCCCCGGCCTAACTCTAGTGGCGGGTACATGTAGTAAAGACACGCCAGCATGATGGTAACAGTGCCCAGGACTTGGATTAATCGAGTTAGAACTTCGCGCTTGTTGTTTAAGATCGTTGAATTATAAAGATCGAAATAATACATACAGAAACTAAACGCTGCAGTTAGTGCGCCGATTTTTAAAAACCCCTGCTCGTAACTCAGCATGACCAAACCATCGGGCCTGCCTAGCCGCGCAATCGTAGCAGCGACGAATGCCAGCGCAACCAGGCACGCTTCCGAAATTCCCAAGAACATGGTGCGCCTTGGAAAATAGGTATTCAGGAGGCGGATCATGGAGCGGCCTCTGGTTTCTTCTCTTTTTCGGGCCGGCTATTATTCTTTTTGACGCCGTAGTATTGGTCGGTATAATTCACACGATCGAGTTCGGAAGCCTCATTAAGCACTATTCCCAGCCACTTTGGGTCGTCCAAATTTTCCGCGCCGGTCTTCAGGGCTCTGATGGGCGTCACGCCTTCGCGGACAACCAGCAGTGCGCCATCTACCATTCTCGACCACAGGTTAGCGTCGACGGTCGGCGTCATGGGCGTTGAATCGACCACAACCCAGTCAAAACAGCTAACTAACCGCATGAACATTTCCGCAAATCGAGCCGATTGCAAAATTTGCGATGGCTGCTCCAGTGCTGAGCCGGCACTGAGAAACCACAGTGGCATATCACCCAGTTTGTAAACGTAGCGGGCGATCCTTTCGTCATCTTCTCGCCCGCGCCACCAATGACTTATACCGCTCAGTCCGCTCAATCCAAACAGCGTCGCCAGAGTCGGCCTGTGCAAGTCTCCTTCGACCAGCAGAACCTTGTATCCGGACTGCCGGGCGAGTGTGACTGCCAGGTTCGCTGCGACTAAGCTTTTGCCTTCATTGATCACCGCACTCACAACTTGTAGCGATCTCAACTCGCGGCTTCCTCGTAGATTTTCCAATCGAGCCACTAAGGCGCGAAATTTCTCAGCGCCCAGACTCCTGGGATCTGTCAGTGCCACTATGCGCGAAGACTTAATAGCCTCGATTTTCGCGGACGGACTGCCTTCGAGCTCGACGGGGGCTGCCAGGGCACTACCCATCATGTCGACAAGTTCGGCTGACTCGGGCAGAGCGGTTCCTGGCCGCCGTTTCTCCATTTCCATTCGTCGCAGAGTTTCGTAGAGCCGGCTCATTCTTCTTTCACTCCCAAATCAAATTTGCTTTCTTCGATCGTTTCACACGCATCCGCATCGCAGGACACCGTAACGCTATTCAATCGAAGATCCGCAGCCACCTCCTCGACAATTTCAGGGGTAATCTGCTGCTGCTTGTGGCCGAAGCCAAGCAACAGGGAATTTTCACAAATAGTGTTGATCAAACGTGGTATCCCTCGTGAATATCTCTGAATTACATCAATAACCTCGTCCGGAAAAATTGTGGATGCATGCGAATTGCCCCCGGCTAGTTCCAGTCTGTGATGAATGTAACCTTGCAACTCTTTCCTTTCCAGGGGCTTCAGATTGCACCGCAGACCGATCCTTTGTTTCAGTTGGCGAAGTTGTTGCGAATCCAGCTTTTCGTCCAATTCTGGCTGTCCTACCAGCACAATCTGCAGGAGTTTATGCTTCGTGGTCTCCAAATTTGTCAGCAGACGGATTTCTTCCAGTAGTTCCCAGCTGAGCAATTGCGCTTCATCCACGACAAGTGCAGTCGATAGACCCTGACGTGAGCGCTCCATCAGGTAATTGTTGAGGCGCGATAATGTCTCGCTCTTCGTGCGCCCAGGGGAATGAAGAAGTCCCAGGTCGCTAATCACCTGGTTTAGAAAATCCGATGAGGAAATCATCGGATTGTAGATGTATGCAAAGCCGATTTTATTATTCCTGAGAACATCCAGAAGACATCGCACCACCAGAGTCTTGCCGGTGCCCACCTCGCCGGTTACCACTACAAATCCCTTCCGGCGAAGCACGCCATAACTCAGAATGGCCAGTGCTTCGGTATGTCGGGGCGTCTGGTAAAAGAAATAAGGGTCCGGACTAACCTCGAACGGATTCTGCGTGAATCCATAAAATTTCTTGTACATTGCCTTCAACTTTTGTAGAACGCGTAAAGATTCCCAACGAACATCAAAATAACCATAATCACCACTACCCCGAGCTCCATCCGCTGAAACAGAACGCGAGAACGGTCTTCTCCGGGAACATCTAAATGCGGAATCCCGATCAGTACCTTAAGGGGGATTGCATCTTTAAGATCCTTTTCCTGCCGAACCCGAACATTTGTCATTTCAAGGACAAGAGTTAAACCCACTCCAACTGCGATACCCGCGATCAAGCCTGCGATACTGAAAACCAAATGATTTGGCGCCAACGCTCTAGCCGGTAAACTCGGCGGATCAAGGATGCGAAATTGCTCACCCTGCTGGCGCTGTTCAAGGCTCGTAGCCAGCTGCGACTGGTTTTGCTTCTGGAGAAGCGAATTGTAATTCGCCTTGGACTCTTCATACCCTCGCGAGATATCCGCCAGCTCCTGTTCCGTTTGGGGTGTCAAATTTAAACGAGCCTGATATGCGGTAATATCAGACTCAATTTTCTTCTCACGCTGCTGGTAATTTTGGATTTCCAAACGATTGGCCTTCAGCTGACTTTGAATCTGCATCATCGGAGACGTTGACCCGCGCTGCACCTCTACTGCGGCGCCAGGGTCAATTTCACTTATGGTCTTCTCGGGCTTCTCATTGGCCAGAATTTCGGAGTCGATGTCATGTTTAAGTTTCTCCATCTTAGCGATTTTATCCTTCAACATGACCACTTCGGGGTGGCTCTCCGTATATCGCAGCTGAGCTTCCTGTAGCTGGTGACGTAAATCTAAGAGGTCCTTATTCAACGTATCCGGCGATGTTGCCGTCGAGCTTCCGCTGCCTAAACCTGCCTGGATCGCTTGGTATTCTTGTTGCAGGGACTCTAGATACAGCTTTTGCTGGTTTGCTCCATCTAAAGCCCGCTGGGTGCTCTGTAGTTGACCTTGCAAGCCAGTCAGGATTTGGACGTTCGTTTCCACTTGGCTCGGGAGATTCCCGAAATGATTCGCCTTGAATGCTCGGACCTTGGCCTCTTGGTCTTCAAGCTTTGTTCTCGCATCCGCTAACTGGCTTTGCAGAAAAGCTGTCGTGCTCTCTGATAGCTGCTGCTGGGATTTCAGATTCTCATCAATGAATAGAGTCGTAAGCTCGCTGTTCACCTGCTGTGCAAGCTGAGGCGTGCCGGCCGAATATCGAATTTTGAATGAAGTAAGTTGCCCTGGCCGACCGGGTGCCTCCACCAGCTCGATTTTGATGTCCTTTCGCATTTGCTCGACTGGATCTTCAGCTTGGGTAAATGCCAATCGTTGGGGTGTTTTGTAAAGATGGAAACGGGTGATTGTCGACTGGAGGCGTGTGCGGCTAAGAATTTGTTGTGTCATGCTCTGCAGGCGGTCCTGCAGGTTTACATTGACGTTTGGTACCACGTACTGCTCTGGAATTTTCTGCTGTTCTACAAGGATCAGCGCCTCGGACTCGAAGGTTAAGGGCACCAGCCAGCTTCCTGCCCACGCGATCGCCCAGCAAGCAAACACGGGAAGCAGTATGTACCACCGCCGCCGAACGACCATGGCCCAATAGGCCGCGACCCAGTACTCGTCTTGGCCGCGAGATACCGGTACATCTTCGTCATCTAGCATTGCGACTCACCCAAGTCAGAAAGTGCCTGCAAAGACACAAATTCCCCGGCTGGCATTATACTTGCACAGCGGGTACCATAAACTCGAATCTTAAGGGGAGGGCTAAATCTAGCGCACAATCGACTTAAATTCAATAAGTTAGGCGGAAATAGACATATATAAGTATCCTTATTATTTGTCTATAATTCCGAGGATCCATTGTGTTCTGTGGAAAATCTTTGCTTATTTTTGGAGCATTTGGTTGTAGAGAGAACCAATAAGAGTCAACGCACCGTGCTTCGTCCACACAGATTGCCCAGCCCGAAGCGGATCTTAAACGAAATCGTCCACTGCGTTGCGCTCCTGGTGCGGATCTGGCGGCACTCGCTTTCTTTCGCCAGGTACCCGGAATTTTTAGGAATTACTAAGGACTCTTAGCTATAAGCAGTCTCGCACTCTCGGCCTCCCGTCTGGAGGCTATCGGGTGCAATAGCGAGCTATTCGGACATCGGGTCTATATTAATCTCTTCGCGACCGCTATCCATTACGATCCAAAGGGTATGCACGCCTTTCAAGTGCAAAATATTTTCGGCTGCCTGGTGTACACAGTGAATATGCCTCTTTCTTGCTTTGACAAAAAAATAGGAATCATAGATCATGCGGCGGAGCAAGGTAGTTACTTGCCCTTCTAACAAAGCACGGCATGATCAAATCCCCCGAACCCGCTAGCTCCGTGCCTGTTCAGGAACGCCGTGTCCACCCCCGCCTATGGGTTGGTTCGTGCGCTTCCGTTGACCTGGGTGAGGGGAAAAGTGGCACCGTTCTCAACCTCGGTGAAGGCGGGTTGGCTCTGCGGGTTTCGGTCGCGCTGGTCGAACTTCTTCACATTTCACCTATCCGTTTTGGGTTGGCAATATCCGATAATCGCCTCGAAATAAACGGACAGATGGCGTGGGTAAGTGAATCCAAAACTGAGGTAGGCATAA
The DNA here is from genome assembly GCA_035602385.1 of Candidatus Dormiibacterota bacterium. Lineage (GTDB taxonomy): Bacteria > Acidobacteriota > Terriglobia > Acidiferrales > UBA7541 > Acidiferrum. The sequence continues at coordinate 33,447 of DATNME010000015.1, read as the reverse complement.
GGTTCGTGGATCTGCTGGAGGATACTCGCGGCAAGATACGAGACTGGATTTCTTTGAAATCATCCCAAGAAAAATTTCAGAAGGAAAGCGAATTACATGGGGAGGGGCACCGGCTATCAAGCCCGGCTTCGGGCGGTCACCTTCGGGAGATTCGGCTCGATCAGGATTTGGGAGCCTTCCGAAAGGGCTGGAAAGAATGTAACAGCCGTTTTCACGACCATACCATTCACTGCGATCCCGACTGGATCGAAGAGCAGTACAAGGGGCAAAAGGAAAATGTGCGCATATATTTCCTGGAGCGCGAAAGTCAAATCATTGGCGCTGTCCCGTTTGTGCTTTCCCGCGAGTCGCTCCCTTGCAGCCTGGGCGAGTCGATCGTCGCGAAATTCCCATTGCATGTCTTGAGTTTGCAGGGTTACGCACCCAACATGCCCGCGGAAACATCCGTCTATGACATGCTGTTTAGTCGGATCTTGGAGTCCGAATTTGATGCGATTAAGTTGAGTCATGTCAAGACTGCATCTTTCCTTTGGAGCTATTTGCACAGCAGCCCGCTGATCCAGAAATTCTTTTCCTTCTATACCCCCTCGGGGCCATTACCCCATCCGTTGATTCGCCTAAACGGATCGTTTGCGGATTATATGAATCAGTTTTCTTCAAAAGCGCGAAAAAACCGCCTTCGCGAGATGAAAAAATTGCAAGCGCGCGGGAATGTGCAGCTCATCCGAGTGACCAAGGCATCTGAGATCGATGCGTTCCTAAAAGTCGCCTATCGTATATCCCAGAAAACCTGGCAATTCGTTCGATATCGCGTAGGCATCGGGGCGCGGGATGTCGATGCTGTGAGGAGCGAACTGGAGTTTCTGGCGCAGCGTGGCTGGTTGCGGGCTTATCTGCTCACGTGCGATGCCATGCCGTGCGCCTTCATAATCGGGCAGCAGTATGGCCTGAGCTTTTATACTTCAGCTGCTGGAGTGGACTCTTCGTGGCGGAGTTACAGTGCGGGAACAGTTCTCTTCCTGCTCGTTCTGGAAGACCTGTTCAGAGAAGACTCACCTCAGTATTATGACTTGGATGACTATGTGCGGTACAAAGAACAGTTTGCCAACGAAAGCTATCTGGAAGCAGTTGTCTGGCTCTTCCGTCGGCGCATGTATCCTCTCCTGGCGAGCAGCATCTACCGCACTTGCAACGCAACTTCGAAGACGGCGGCTGCTGCATTGGACCGACTTCATCTGAAATCAAGAATAAAACAACTCATATGGGGTTAATTCACATTCAAAGGCGCTCGTTTTTTTTGTAACGACTAGTATTTACTAACAGCGGCCTGCCGCTCCAGTTGATTGAAGTGTCAGTTTTTGTGGCAGTTTTTCTTTGGGTTTGCGTGCCCGTGCAAATGGTGGGCACTGTCCGATTTGAACGGACGACCTTTCGGGTGTAAACCGAACGCTCTAACCGCTGAGCTAAGCGCCCTACTCTATGAATCTACAGTAACCCTTCCGCATCGTCAACGCATTGCAACAACACACGTGTTCGAAAAAAAAACGGCCCGGCGCAATTTCCGCCGGGCCGGAACAAAACATTACTCCGATGACGACGACCACCGCAGCCCCAACGAAACCGTTGGCTTATAGAATTCTCGCTGGACGGGATAGACGGTACTGCCTTGGTAGAAACCAAATACCTCGTTACTGAGGTTCAGCCCCGAGGCCTCAAATCGCAGCCCCTTGCCGAGCCGGTAGCTGCCTTGGATATCATATTGCGTGTGTGCGTAAAAATAAACGTCGCCCGACGGCCCCTTTAATCCCAGGATAGGATCCCTGTCCGTCGCCGCGTCTGTGTGCGAGTAGTTATAAAACGCAATGTTGGCATCGTTGTGGCTCGCGGCGAAGCGCATTGAGAAACGCTGTTTGTCATAAGTGAAGCCGACGTTCCAGGTATTTGGCGCCTGTCGAGGCAAAGCTGGGTGGTCGAGCCGTCCCTCGCCGCCCGCGTTAGCTGGGTTGAAAAAGGACGGAAACGTCACGGCAGACTGCGTGTAGCTGTAATTCGCAGACACGCCGAATCCGTTCAGCAGTCCAGGAAGAAACGAAAATCGCTGTTCCCACGAGACCTCAATGCCTTGTATGTGCGCGCTTGGGCCGTTAATTGTTTGTAGCAGCCTGTATCCTGGGTTCGGATCTGTTGGCCCCAAAAGGCTCGCTGTCTGGTAAATCGGATTTGACAATTGTTTGTAGAAGTAACCGCCTTGCAAAATTCCTAGCGGCTGGAAATAGTGTTCAATCAAAATGTCGTAATTGTTCGCCTTGGTGGGCTTCAGGTTCGGATTGCCTTGCGTAACGGTTTTTGGACTGGTATTCGGGTCAACTATGGTTGTAGGTACCAGATCGCCGATGTTTGGCCGGGAGATGCCCTGGCTATAATTGGCGCGCAAGTTGGTGTTGCTCCGCAGCTGGTATTGCGCTTGCACGCTGGGCAAAGCGTTAAAGTAATTCGAGCTCCGGAAGATCTTCGTTGGGTTACCCGCGTCCTGTGCGGTGAACTGATTTGCCGTAAAGCCGGTATTGGCCGCGTCGAAACGCAGACCCGTTTGCAGCCGCAGTTTGCCAAACGAAATTACGTTCTGCACGTAGCCCGCGTAGATCCGCTCGTTGGCGTCAAAAAATGCACCGTTGGAACGACGAAGGCTTCTCGCCGTATCTTCCGACATTAGGTTCGGGTCGCCAAGGATCGGCACTACTGCCCGTGTAATTGAAGCGTAGTTCGAAGTTGGCCCATACGATAGTGAGCCGATACGAAAGTAATTGTCATAATAAATAGGATTGGTATATGAACCCAGCACGGAACCGAGCGTAATGCTGCTTCCGTTGTAGTTGTAAATATGATCATTTTCGTTTTGTGTGGAGTGAGAATTCCGTACTTTTATTCCGATTTCGAAAGTCCCCAGATGCGAATGTGCGCTATACCGACGGGCCATCGACGCAGCTCCCTGGAAGTTAAGCTGCGTTGCGCTGTAGCGCGTAAAGGAAGTATTCGCCAACACGTACTGAGTCGGATCATAAATATTGCTGGTATCTACTGCATTGAATTTCGGCCGTAGCGGATCCCGGAGGCTCACGGCAAGGTCCGCACCGGTCGGTCCCGGCAGTAGATTTCCATTGTTGTCGTAGCTCGGGGTTGGTCCATTAAAGTTAGTTGTCTGGAAGTCTTGCCCGCCAATGTTATGCGCACGCGAACCCGCGAACTCGTAGGTGATTAGTGTCGACGAAAGATCGTGTCTTCCTCCCGCCAGGAAACTATAAACCTGCTGATCCGGCCTGCGAATGTAATGCCGATACTGATACAAACCCGGAGAACACGGGTTGGCTCCGGGATTCTTCACATCTGCCGCTTTATTCACGGCCACGCAGTCCTGCGCATTCATGAAGGTGATCTGTTTGCCGTCGGGAGATACCGACTTGATGTTGGTACCCGCGTTCGGTGTATAAACACGGGTTTCACCATAATCGTGAAAATCGGCAAATAATCCCTTGAAGTATAAGTTGCTGCCCGGCTTTAGGTTGTAGTCAATCCCGTTTGAAAACCCGTAACGCGTTCGGTAGTACACGTAGGAGCGTTGATCTTCCCCGTTCGAATACGCCACGTTACGGCCCGTCACCGGGTCCGTTCCAATAGCCTGGCTGGGTTCAAGGTCGTCGATGCCCCTGTTGGTCTTATCGTAAGTGCCATTGAGCAACAGGCCTAGCTTCCTCTCGGGGCCGAAGCGTCTGCCAACCGTGCCACCAAACCCCCCGCGCCAATAGCCTTTCTGAATTGGATTGTAACCGCCAGTGCCTCCGAAAATATAAGTTGGCCTCTCGCCTGCCGTTCTGGTTACTAGGTTGACGGTTCCACCGATTCCATCAGCATCTTGGTTAGCGGAAAGCGTCTTGAAGACTTCGATGCGCTCAACCAAATCCGCCGGAATGGCGTCCAACTTGATGTTGCGCACGTTGGTTTCCGGAGATGGTAAGTTCACCCCGTTCACGGTCACGTTGCTCAGTCGCGGTTCCGTCCCGCGAATTTGCACGTATTTGCCTTCGCCTTCATCGCGCTCCAGCGAAACGCTCGGCACCCGCCCCACCGCGTCGGCAATATTCGTATTGGGCAGGCTCTGAATCACCCGTTCCGGCAGCACTTGCACAATATTCTCGGATAACCGTTCAATGTTGATCGCTTCGGCTTCCCCTTGCACACGCTCCGCGGTCACAATTACTTGATCGTTCTGGGAAGCAACTTGCAGCACCGGATCCACGGTCACGGTTTGACCCGCGACTACCTGCACTTTTTGGCTGAATGCCGCAAATCCTACGTAAGTCACGCTAAGCTCGTATTCACCGGCTGGCAGGTCGGAAATACGAAATTGCCCTTGATCATTCGTAACCGCGCTCCTGTTTAGCGGCTGAACCACCACCTGCGCGCTGGACAAAACCGATCCGCCCGAATCCTTCACCGTGCCCGTTAACACCCCTCTACCGCCCTGCGCCTTCACCGCTCCAGTCCAAACCGTTAGAAGTACCAAAGCCGCTATCAGCAGCGACTGCAAAAATTTACCCATTCCCATCCTCCAATACTTTTATTTTCTCGCACTTGGTGATCGCCACTCTTGGGCTCGCCCGCCTGGAGGCGTCCCCAGCCGTTCCATTGGTACTATCCGTGTTGCAGTCAGGTTAATGCCCGCCCGGGCTCGCTTGATGAATGAATGGCGACTGAAATGTAAACAGGGAATAAATTGTTCCTTACGAAGAATTAAGGAATTCATACTTGAAATTTCGAATGCGCGCTTCTCATTTGCCCAAAAAGCGAAACCGCAAAGCGCCGCAGTTTTCGTTTCCTTGCGCTTTCTCTGGCCAGCCAGTAAACTTCTAAAAGAATTATTTAAAGGACTCCGTAGGAATGCTGATTCAGCGCGATTATGTTGGGTACATGGCGGCGGAAGTAGTGAAGAAACTGGTCGGGGGCGAACTCATCGAAACGAAAAATCCCGATGCGGTTATCCTCCGCGTTCGCCAGCAGATGAACGAAGAACTTAGCGTCGAAGACAAAATCAACGAGGAAGTTCGCCAACTTCTCACCCAGCATCAGGAAGAAATGCGCCGCACTGGTGCTTCCTATCAGGAAATGTTTAAGAAAGCGAAAGCGCAGATTGCTCGCGACCGCAAACTGATTCTGCGCTGAAAGATCTTGCGTTGGAAAACAGAACGGTTTTCGCAACACGCTGAGGAAAACGATCGAAGATGCGAATCACACGCGAAAAAATTGTACGCCTTTCCCACCAAATCACCGACGTGCTGGTTTCCAGCGATGACGTCGATTTTGTCGAAGACCGCGACACCATTCGCCAGCAAGTGGTCCTGATCCTTACAGAAACTTTGCGCAATGAGGAAAAAGCCGAAGTGGAAGTGCGCAAGCGCATCACTTCACAGAAAAAAGAAATTCTCGAGGGCAGCGAAGAGTGGGATTTGCTGTTCAGAAAATATTATGCCGAAGAACTTCGCCGCATGGGCATCGCCGCCGCGCCGGAAGAACACAAAAAACACCAGCAGCACCATTCCTACTAGCCCGTTTAAATAAAAATTAAGAACTAAAAATTAAGGTTGCGAGTCAGGCCGCCGTTTCAGCGTCGGCCGGTCATCATCTGTAGTCGTCGTGTCCGTGCCGGATTTCTCGGTCTTCTTCTTATCAGCTTGCTCTGTGCGCGTTCGCAGCGTCGGCTTGCCTGGCTCGTTATCCTTCGCCTTGCGGCTGAACATAATGTTCCGCAAGCGCGACTTCACCTGATCAAATTCCGAAGTGGTTACGATATATTCCTGCCGCGCCGGCAGAATCCGCGCAATTTCCTTCTGCGTATTCGCAATTCGTTCTGGTGTCGGCGGATGGGAAGAGAACGCCTTTGGAATTGCCCCAGGACGCCGTTTCTCTTCCGCCTGAATGCGTTCAAAGAATGTTACGTAAGCGTTCGGGTCGTAACCGGCCTTGTACATGTACTGCACGCCCAGAAAATCTGCTTCGCGCTCAAAGTCACGGCTGAACTTCAGAAACGAAATGGGAATCGCCAGATTTGCCGCCTGATAAATCCCGTATCCTGCCCAGCCTCCAGGTCCCAGCAAAATCAGCGGAATCATAGCCAGTTGCGCCACTTCCGCTCGCGATTGGCCGCGTGTACCGTGTCGCGCGGTCACATGCGAAATCTCGTGCGCCATCACTCCCGCCAGTTCCGATTCTTCTTGCGCGTGAATAATCAGCCCGCTGTTTACAAAGAAAAATCCGCCCGGTAGCGCAAACGCGTTAATTTCGTCCGAATCGATCACCTTGATGGTGAAGGGAACTTTCGCGTCGGAGTTGCGCACCAGGTTCTGCCCCACGCGATTTACATATTCAATGACCACCGGATCTTCGATCAGCTTTGAAGAACGTTCCACTTCCTGCGCGTAGTTTTTTCCGATCGCAATATCCGTCTCAATAGAATGCATGTTGAAGCCGCCGATCTTGCGGTTGCCAATGGCGTCAACATCCTCTTTGGAATTTTTCGGCTTCACCGTGGACTGCTGCTGCACCGGTGTTTGATCTACCGGCTGCGAGTCCGGAGCCTTGCTCGGATCCTTCGCTTGTGGCGCCTGTGCGCCGGCAATAGACGGGAAAGTCGCCAACAAGCCTGCAAGAACATAACCGCAAGCACCCTTATTGAATTTCATTTGGATACCTCCCCTAAGCCCAGTATACACCCGCTGTTACCCGCACGGCTGGACCCCTCCAGCCCCCGCTGACCAATTGAGCGCAGCAGACAATATGGTCTTTTAAATACGATGTACGGTCACTGTATAAGGTTTCCTGCCGTGAACCTGCGGCCAGTTGACACCCTTGGGTAGGCGCTCTAAAGTCAAAGCTGACCCGATGAGCGTAAGCAAAATTCAAATTGGCCAGCTTTGGAAAAAAGATGGGACCGGCGATACCTACCTGGTCACCCGTGTGTACTCAGAAGCTCTCACCACCATGATCGTCCTTCGTAAATCCGGCTCCGAGGATGAAGCCCTGACCCGGGTTCGCGCCGAGCGTACCCCTGGCGGACACAATATCCCCGGTTTTACCCCCGCTATGGAAGACGAGAAGCGCTAGCTCTGGTCTTAGATCGACCGAACATCCATTTTCACCACGTCGTGCACCTGCATTAACTCCTTGATGAGAAACGGCTCCCCGTATTTCACGCCGATCATTTGCCCGTAGTACCGTGCCAGCCGATTCATCTCATCTTCCAGACTGTCCAGACCCAGGTGCACGTTGCTTTTTCCTGAAGATTTGCTCGGCCGGAATTGCGAACCGTACGCCAGGATCGCCGCGCGCCGCTTTTCGTATTGCGCGGTAATGTCCACAACAAAGGTCGGCTGCACCGCCGCAAATGAAGTAGAATATAAAATCTTAAATGGCCGAAAAGGCTCGCCCTCAATAGGAAGTTGTTTCAGCCCCGCCAGAAAACAGCTTTCATAACCCAGTATCGAGGCATTGTAATGATCCGGATGGCGCGCCTGCCAATACGGCAGGATCACCGTTCGCGGCCGAAGCTTCCGAATCATCGTCGCCAGCTTCAATTTGTTTTCCCGGTTGGATCGCACATCCGAATCCGGCACGCCCAGTACTCCGCGCCACGAAGCACGTAAAATTTTTGCCGCTTTCGCCGCCTCTGCCGCGCGCATTTCCGGCGTTCCGCGAGTACCCATCTCTCCAGCGGTTAAATCCAGAATCCCCGTTTTGTAACCGCCCTGCGCCATGCGCAACAGCGTTCCTCCGCACGTCAGTTCAACATCGTCCGGATGCGCCGCGATAGCCAGTAAATCCAAATTCATAGCTTTAACCATAATTCGGTTCCTTACATTTTCTCCGGCGCCGCGATTCCCAGCAGCGAAAGCGCTTTCACCAGTTGCGCTTCCACAATCTCCGTAAGCCGCAAAAGAAAGGCGCGCTTCTGCTCGTCCGCTTCTGAAAGTATGTGATGCTTGTGATAGAAAAGATTGAAAGCCTGCGCAAGTTGAAAACAATATTTAGCGATGAACGCCGGTTCTTGCGCCGCGATTGCCGCATCCACCGCATAGTCCAGCGAACCGGCCAGTAGCAGCACTTCCCACAAACTATTACCGTCCTTACCGTTTAATATCGACGCGGCGGATTCCGCCGTCACCACCACGCTCGTCGCTCCGGCCTCAACACCTTTGCGCCGGATCCCGCGAATGCGTACCACCGCATACTGGCAATAAGGCCCAGTGTCCCCTTCAAAGCTGAGCGCATCGTTAAAATCAAAAGCAATAATGGAAGTCCGCGTGAATTTCAGCAAAAAATAACGCAACGCGCCGATTGCAATCGTATGCGCCGTTTCCTTTTGTTCCGCAGTGGACATGTCCGCCTGCCGTTTGCTCACTTCCGCCAGCGTAGCCGCCTCCATTTTGTCGATAAGGTCGTCCGCCTTGACACCCAGTCCCTTGCGCCCGCTGACTTCTACGGTCGATTTTTTCCCCTCTTCGACGTCGGCGGCCTCATAACCCAGCTCAGCCGCGCACCGCGGCGTCAGCGAAACCACCTCGTAAGCAAAGTGGATAGACCGGTCCGCCTCCGATGGGTGCCCCAACGCACGAAGTCCCGCCGCCACCACGTTTTGCAAATACGCTTGCCGCGTATCAATCACGTTGTAAACCGACGTCGCCTTCCCAAATTCCGGCGCCGCCGGATCGCTGGGTTCTGTCGTAGTCGACCAAATAACCTTCCCATCGATCGCTACCGGCCACCTAATGTAGTGAAAATCCTTGCCCAGCAATCCAAATTTCCACAGTTGGTATGCAATATCTTTCCCAACGTAAGTGACTGTCCCATTCGAACGCACAATAATCTTGTCCTGGTTGATCTCCTCTTCGCTGGTGTCACTGTCTTCCTGTTTCGCGTCCGTCTCGCGGTTCCACGGCATGATCCAGCATCCCGCCATCTTTCCCGTCGTCGCCAGTTGTATCGCTCCGGCCTCCTTCAATTGCGCGAACGCGGCGTCCCAGAATTTCAAATGAAGTATTTCACTTTCGCGCGCCAGCAAATCATAGGAAATTCCCAGTCGCGCCATGGACCGCAGGTGCGCGGTCACAATCGCATCCCCAATCACTTTTCCCATTTCCGCGGATTCGCCTCGATCTTCTTCGATGGCGCGCAGTGTTGCCCCGCGCAAACTCGCCGCGCGCGCTTTGTCCTCCTCAAAAAATTGCGTCACCCGCGCATACAAATCCCAGCATAAATAATCAAATTTTGGCTGCGCTGCCAGCTTTCGCACCTCCTCCACAGACTTCTTCTCCATATGCTGAAAGCCGATCACCACATCCGCCACTTGCACGCCCGTATTATCGATATAATTCTGCACCTGCACGCGATGCCCCGCATGCTCCAGAATACGAATGAACGCGTCCCCCAAAATCGCGTTCCGCATATGACCAATGTGCGCCGCCTTATTCGGGTTGATGCTGGTGTGTTCCACGATTATCTTGCCCGGTTGCTCCGCAGCTGGCCCGCCCTTCGCTTCTGCCGCAGCGTCGCTCCAAAACGTCCCGCGATCAAAAAACGCATTGAGGTAGCCCGCGCCAGCCACCTCCACTCTCGCGATTCCCGGCACAACTCCCAATCCGTTCGCAATTTCTTGCGCAATTTGACGCGGCGCTCGCTTCAATCTCTTCGCCAGCTCAAAGCTCACCGGCGACGCCGCTTCCCCCATTTCGATTTTTGGCGGACGCTCCAGCGCAATCGATATCTCCAGCCCGTATTTTTCTTGGATGAACTGCGCCAGTGCCGCGCGCAAGCGATGCGATAGTTGCTGGTACACGTGACCTCGGAGCCCGGTGAAGGGAAGTGCACAGTATAGAGACGGCCCAGTATAGAGACGGCAAGGGACAGCGTCAAAAAGGAGTGGTATCTTGACTTGGCCATTCGCCTTGCATCTATCACTCGATAACGAACTCAGGAATTTTCGATGACCAAAAAGCCAGCAAAAAAATTATCTCAGCGACGATCATCCCTGGAAAAATCCCCGCAAAAAGATCATCCCTCCACCGCCCATCTCACCGACCTGGTTCGCCAGCGCATGAAGCTCAGCCGGGCCACCACCGAAATGGGATTCCAGGTCGATCTCGTCGAGAAAGCCCGCGCCGTTTTCTCGCTCGATCTCGAACCGCGCCACAAGCAAATACACGGCGTCGTCCACGGAGGCATCCTGGCCGCCCTCGCCGACACTGCCTCCGCTATCGCCGCCTACACCACCATCCCGGAAGGCGCAGAAATTGCCACCCTCGAGCTAAAGATCAACTATCTTCAGCCCGTTTCCGGCGGACGTATCACCGCCGAAGCCCGCGTTTTGCGCACGGGCCGCAATTTCGTGGTTACGGAATGCGAGATTCGCGATAGTAAGGGGGGGCTCGCCGCCAAAGCCTTGCTTACCTTCGCGGCGACTGCGGGTCATTCCTTACAGCAGGCTTAATTATTTCTTAATGATTTGTCAGAATTGACTACTCGTCCTGGATTCGACCTTCTTCTTCGTCCTTGTGCACATACTTGATATACCGCTTGAAAATCATCAAATTGGGTTCGCCCTGGCGCGTGAGCTTGATGCAATCCCGGTCGTACCATTCCACGATCCCGTGCAGCACCTCGCCATCCTCCATCACCACCGACATCGGTGTGTGACCCTGCATCTGCTTCACCCAATAGAAGTTCTCCGCATGCGTCAGTTCCGGAGGCGCCGGCTTTTTCATCGGTGCCGGCCCGCTATTCTTCATCGGCGCGGGGCCGTTATTGTTGTGCGGGGGTCGAGACGGTGCCTGATCCTTAATATCTGGAAATCCGGGACGAAATAGCCTACGGTTTACCATGACTGCTCCTTCGGGGTTATGGAGGGTGCTTAAAGCGTTGGATGTGCGCCCGAGTCTCTTGGTTTCAGACGTTACAAATATAATTTGGATTCGTCAAATCGCCTGAGCAAAACGATACAGTCATCAAGCGTACACACAATCAGCGCGGAGCCAGCGAAGCCGCCAACGCGTCCAGCCCAAGCTGCCGGTTCAAATTTCGCCACGCCCCGGCGTGCACTTCGTCAAACCCCTTGATCGCCCGCATCACCCATCGCGAATCAACCCGCTCGCTCAACGCCGCCAACTCTCTCGCCAGCCCCGCGTTGCGCAACACGGGTTCACGCACCTTCGCCGTCAGTTTCAATAGGTCCGAAAGCAGCCCATAGAAAACCTCCAGCTGCTCCTCAAACGACGTTTCGCGATCCTTCGCCATCGCCGCCGTATCCACGAACAGCTGCCCGAACCCCGTTCCCTCCGCCGCGCGCTCCAAAATACGCAGCGCATCCTTCCGCCGCTTTTCCGCCTCGCCAACATCCAGCTGCAGCGCCACGCCCGGACTGCCTTCCGCCAGTTGCGCCGCCATTTTGATCTCCGCGGCGCTCCGGTCGCTTTGCTTTTTCAGTACCGCTTCCACTTGCCCTTGCGATAGCGGCGCAAAATGGAACTGCATGCATCGCGAAACAATCGTTGACGATAAGCTGTACGGCGACGGCGCCGTCAATATAAACGTCGCCGATCCCGGCGGTTCCTCCAGCATCTTCAGCATCACGTCGGTCACATCCCAGCGCATCGTTTCCGCGCCATCCAGGATGAACACCCTTCGCCGCCCCATCGGATGAAAATAAGCCGCGCGCTGCACCGCGCGAAGTTGCCCCACTCGCAGCAGCGGCCGCGCCACCGGAACTTTTAGCCGCACCGGGTCCGGCGCCAGCACCCATACGTCCGGATGCGTTTGCAGAATCAGCGGCATCCGTTCCACGGCCGCGGCGTCCGCGCTTTCTCCTCGTTCGGCTAATCCTTCTTCGATGAGCGCCTCCCGGTTCGCCAGCAACGCCGTGCGCAAACACGTCGTACACGTGCCGCAGAAATCATCCTTCATCCGCTCGCACGTGGCCGCCTGCGCAAAAAATCGCGCCAGCATGTATTTTCCCACTCCTCGCACGCCCGTGAACAACAACGCATGCGGTACGCGGTCGTTGCGCAGCGCTCCACGCAACGCCGTCACAATTCGCTCGTTCCCCAAAAAATCAGAAAAGCCCATCGCTACATCCCGTCCTTGCGCGCCAAAACTTTCTCCACCTCTCCGGAAACTTCCGCTGCAATCTCTTGCGGCAATCGCATCACTCCGCCGCGTTCATCAAAACACTGCACCGTCACCCAATGCTCTTGCGTAGCTAGCTGGTCATACATCCCCGCCGCATCCTCCAGATGCCGCAAACTCGCTTCCAGCAAGTCGTGCTTCGCTTCCGTGTACTCCCGCGCCCGTTTTCGCGTCACCAGCGCTTGCGCCTCGCGTGGCGGCACCCGCAAATACAGCACCAGGCTTTCTCGCTGCAATCCATAAATCCCATATTCCAAATGTTCGATCCATTGCCGGAATTCCAATCTCTTTTCCGCGGGAGCGCGCGCCACTTGATGCGCCAGGTTGGATCCCACATACCGGTCCGCCAGCACAATCTTTCCCGCATTCAACGCGTCTTCAATCTTATTTTTCGCTTCAAACCGGTCCCCGGCATAAAGCAGCGCCGTGAAATGTGGATCCACATTTTCCAGCGAACCCATCTCGCCATTCAAAAATTTTCCCACCATCGACCCGAACCACGAATCGTATTGCGGAAATCCCGTCGAATAAACGCCATATCCCTTCGCCAGCAACGAGCGTTCCAACAATTGCACCTGCGTGCGCTTGCCGCTCCCGTCAATTCCTTCCACCGCAATCAATTTTCCGCGTGATGTCATCGAGATTTGCCGCGCCTCCGCGGCCGCTGCCAGTCTACCCGCTGCTTCCCATCCTCCGCAACGCCACCGCCTCACGGCGCAGACGCCACCACGCGCAACGCCGCGAGCGCAACGCTCCCGCGTCGCGCTTCTTCTTGCTTTTATCATTACTCTTTCATTTGTCTGTCATCCCGACCGGAGGGCCGCCGGTTCTGCGGCCAGCAGTGGAGGGATCTTGGCTACACTCTTCCACTCCTTAAATCGACGGGATACGCCCCGCCTTTTCCCCACTCTCCCTCTTTCCTATACAATCCTCCAATCCACCATGCCTCCCACCCTCCGCGAAAACCTCCTCTGCATCCAGGACAAAATCGCCGCCGCCGCCCGTCGCGCTGGACGGCCCGCCGAAGACATCACCCTGATCGCCGTCTCCAAAACTCATCCCGCCGAAGCCATTCGCGCCGCCCACGAAGCCGGCATCCGCCACTTTGGCGAAAATCGCGTCCAGGAATGGGAAGGGAAGCGCTCCACACTTTCCGATCTCACCGCCACCTGGCATCTCATCGGCCATCTGCAAAGCAATAAAGCCGCTCGCGCCGCCCGCACGTTCGATTCCATCGATGCCGTTGACGATTTTTCCCTCGCCCAAAAACTCGATCGCAGCCGCGCCGAAATTTCTCCCGCCTCGAAACTTCGCGTGCTCATCGAAGTTCATCTCGCCAACGAGGAAACCAAAAGCGGCGTCGCCATCGCCGATCTTCCCGCGCTTGCCGAAAAAATCATCCAGTGCCCCTCACTCACCCTCGCCGGCCTGATGTGTATCCCCCCGTTCCTCGAAGACATCGAACAGGTGCGCCCGTATTTCAGCCAATTGCGCAAATTGCGCGACGATCTGACCGCCCAGCTCCGCCATCCGTTGCCGGTTCTTTCCATGGGCATGTCGCACGACTTCGAAGTAGCCATCGAAGAAGGCGCCACCGAAGTCCGCATCGGCACCGCCCTCTTCGGCACTCGGGTTGCCGTGTAGAGGCCGCCTTCCGAGGCGGGCGCGGTTTTCGTCTTTCTGTCATCCCGACCGAAGAGCCGCGCTCTTTGCGGCTCGTAGTGGAGGGATCTCGGCTTGATATAAGCACGGCCGCGCTCGATGGAATCACCGGCTCCGGTCATTTGCAGTTTTTCCAGGTTTTTGCTTCTCAAATCCGATCCGTTCGAGGCCTAATGTCCCAACTCTTCTCCCCACTCCGCATCCGCGAAATCGAACTAAAAAACCGCGTCGCCGTCTCTCCAATGTGTCAATACTCCGCCGTTGACGGCCACCCGCAAACTTGGCACCTCGTCCATCTAGGCTCCCGCGCCGTTGGCGGAGCCGGCCTGGTCATGGCCGAAGCCAGCGCCGTCGAATCCATCGGCAAAATTTCTCCCACCGACGCCGGCATCTATCTCGATTCCCACATCGCCGCCTGGCGCCCCATCGTCGATTTCATTCGCGCCCAGGGATCCGTCGCCGGCATTCAGCTAGCCCACGCCGGCCGCAAAGCCAGCACCGCCGCGCCATGGCTCGGCAGCAAGCCGCTCACCGAAGCCGACGGTGCCTGGACCACCGTCGCTCCCAGCGCCATCCCGTTCGACCAGGGCTATTCCACGCCGCACGCTCTCTCCATCAATGAAATCCGCGCCACCGTCGAAGCATTTCGCAAAGCCGCCGAACGCGCCCTCGCCGCCGGCTTCGAAGTCATCGAAATTCATTCCGCCCACGGCTATCTCCTGCATCAATTTCTCTCCCCGTTCAGCAATACCCGCGAAGACGAATACGGTGGCAGCTTCGAAAATCGCATTCGCCTCCTGCTCCGCGTCGCCAAATCGATACGCGAAGTCTGGCCCGCGCGCCTCCCACTCTTCGTCCGTCTCTCCGCCACCGATTGGAAAGAAGGTGGCTGGGATCTCGACCAAAGCGTCGAACTGTCCCGCCGCCTCAAGCCTCTTGGAGTGGATTTGATCGACGCGTCTAGCGGAGGCAACGTCCCCCGCGTAAAAATTCCCGTTGCTCCCGGTTACCAGGTCGCCTTCGCCGAAGCCATCCGCAAAAACGCCGTCATCGCCACCGGCGCCGTGGGAGTCATCACCGATCCCGCCCAGGCCGAATCCATCCTGGTCACCGGCCAGGCCGACTTAATCTTCCTCGCTCGCCAACTACTCCGCGACCCCTACTGGCCCCGCCGCGCCGCCAAAGCCCTCGAATCCCCACTCAAGCCCCCCGTCCAATACGAGCGCGCCTGGTAGTGTCTTTTGTTTTTGTTCGTTTAAATTCTGCTTGAGCACCGTAGGTGCGTCACACGTTAGCCCAGCGCGTAAGCGCTGGGGTCCAATGTCCCTAAACATCCTGAGCGCCGTAGGTGCGACACATCTTGCCGCTGCCGCGAAATACATCTTGACTCGCGTGTTATACTACTTACTGATACGCGAATAGATTGCGAAGTCATTCCCGTGTCCGACTTACACGAATTCAGATTGCACCTCAGTCGCCTTTCCCCCTCTACCGACTCTCCGGTTCCACGAAAATACCATTTAACCCCTTTAAAACTACACAACTACACATCTACGCATCCTTCGCCCGCAACTCCTTTGGTTTGATACATCTATGCAAAGCCCATTTGCAACCCCTTTCCTTTGATACATCTCCGACACCCCGGGGGTGGGGGGTATCCCGCTTCTCGCCCATCGAGCGTCTTCCACGTACAATCAACTCTGCGTCCCGGAGCCCAGCCACATGACTCTTCCAGAAATCACCCAACACCCCACCACCGGAGCCGTCATCTTCTCCGTCCGCGTTCAGCCTCGCGCCAGCAAAAACGAAGTCGCCGGCGTCTGGGGTGGCGCCCTAAAAATTCGCCTGCAAGCTCCTGCAACCGAAAACCGCGCCAACGAAGCGCTCATCGACTTTTTCTCCGATATTTTGAAAACCCCAAAGTCGGCTGTTAGAATTCAAAGCGGAGAACACGCTCGCACCAAGCGCCTGGAAATCCTTGGCGTCACCAAACAGCAAATTCTGGACCTGTTGAACCATGAAGCTTAGCCATCAGTGTTATCTCGGAGCAGTCGATGCCTTTTGATTTAGCCGAAATACAAAACGATCTGCGCGCCGCCAAACTCAGTGGCTGGCTCTTCTACGATTTTCGCGGTCGCGACCCCATCGCGCACCACATCCTGCACCTTCCCGAAGCCATGCGCACCCGCCGCTGGTTCTATTTCGTTCCCGCGAAAGGCGCTCCGCAAAAACTCGTGCATAAAATTGAAACTGAATCGCTCAAAAACGTGCCGGGAGAAACGTTCTATTACTCTGGTCAAGATGAGTTGCGCAAAAATCTCGCCAAAATTTTGAAGCCCGCAAAAACTGTGGCCATGCAGTATTCCCCAAAAAATGCGATTCCCTATGTCGCTATGGTCGACGCCGGCACCATCGAACTGGTGCGCTCCACTGGAGTAAAGGTTGTCAGCTCCGCCGATCTGGTCCAGAAATACGAAGCGTGCTGGACCCCCGAACAATTGCAATCCCACCTCTATGCCGGGTGGGCCATCGATCGCATCGTTTCCGCGGCATTTAAACACGTCGCAACATGCGTAAAAGAAAAAAAGCCGATTACCGAATACGATTTGTGCCAATGGATACGCGCTGAATTTGCCGCCGCGAATATCGTCACCGACGAAGGCCCCGACGTAGCCGTAAACGCGCACGCCAGCGATCCTCATTACGCGCCGCAAAAAGATAAATCCGCGCACATCCGCGAAGGCGATTTTCTTTTGCTCGATGTTTGGGGCAAAAAGAATTCTCCCGATAGCGTGTACTACGATATTTCCTGGGTTGGCTACCTCGGCGCGAAAGTCCCCGAAAAATACGCGAAAGTTTTTCGCGTCGTTCGCGAAGCCCGTGACGCTGCCGTGGATTTAATCCGCACGCACGTAGCGAAAGGGAAGCCGCTGCAAGGTTGGCAAGTAGACAAAGCCGCGCGCCGCGTCATCGATAAAGCCGGTTACGGAAAATATTTTATTCATCGCACCGGGCACAATATCGGGCAAACCGTTCACGGAAACGGCGCAAACATGGACAGTCTCGAAACGCAGGATGTTCGCCACCTCATTCCCCACACCTGCACCTCCGTCGAACCAGGAATCTATCTGCCGGAGTTTGGTATCCGCAGCGAAGTGGACGTTTATATCGATGAACGCGAAGCGCGCGTCACCGGCGCCACGCAGCACGAAGTTTTGGCATTATTGGCATGACATTATTTGCATGATGCGGCCCTTTTAAGGAAATTAGTCAAAGGAACTCAGTGACCGAACAATCCACCGTCGTTAGCGAAACAGGGAACGACGCCCCAGATCACGCTGCGCATCATCATTCGCGCCACGACTCCGGTCGCGCCATCCGCGCCATCGCCATCGGTATCGCTGGGTGGATTCTCCCCGGCCTCGGACACGCCTTTTTGAAAATGTGGGGTCGCGCGATAACTTGTTTCCTGGTAGTGGGTATTCTGGTTCTTTTAGGAACGGGAATGCGCGGAAATCT
The DNA here is from genome assembly GCA_035602385.1 of Candidatus Dormiibacterota bacterium. Lineage (GTDB taxonomy): Bacteria > Acidobacteriota > Terriglobia > Acidiferrales > UBA7541 > Acidiferrum. The sequence goes on along the minus strand of DATNME010000015.1, from coordinate 16,041 downwards.
TTTCACCTACAACACTACCGACGCTTTCGAGTCGCTAGGTTACGCCGCCGACATGGGCAGCGGACTTTTTTATCTCGCAGCCCGTTCTCTCGAAGCGGATGGCGCCGACGTTTCGCATTCCAACGGCGATTACGGCACTCGTTTTCTCGCCACTGCCGGCGTATTGAATTTGCTGGCCGCTCTCCACGCTTACGAAGCGGCTCGCGAACGGAAAGCTTGATGACCCCCTTTCATATTTACTTAACGCACTTCCAGGCTTTGCTGTTATTCGCCGTGCTGATCTCTGTATCTTTTGGATTTCTCAGCCGTCGCCGCCCCATGCATCGCGTGAAATATATTATTTGGTCGTTGTTTTTATTCTTGCTGATTGGCGTGGGAATTGGTTGGGCAATGTTACCGTTTTCACGGTAACAAGATGAAGGAAGGATTCTGAGTTTGTTGCACAAAATTGTTACGTGGAACAGGCGAAACGTTTACGCCGGGGCTTCTGCCTTTTGCTGCAGCAATTCTCGGACGCATTCCACTAGTTTCCAGCCGCCGTCGGGCTTGGAAAATACCGCGTCGATGCCAAGTTTTGAGAACAAAACGCTGCCAATCTGTTCCTTATATAAGGTAAACAAAATGATGGGCACCTTCGGTAACATGCGTTTGATAATCGGAGCCGCTTCCGCCCCATTCATGTTCGGCATAGCCAGATCGAGAATAATCAAATCAGGCTTAAGCCGTTGCGCCTGCTCGATCGCATCAGCTCCGTCGACGGCCTCACCGCAAATTTCCAAATCCGTTTGCGTTTCCAGAAAGAGGCGGGCAATCTTCCGCACCACGTCGTTGTCATCCACAAGCAAGATACTTTTAGGACCTATATCCTTACCGTTCTCGTCTCGTTTTTTCATTAGGATCGTCGACATGTTCCGAGCCTCCCTCAAACTATGCGGTATACCGCTAACAATCAATACAGCCTTCACCCTACCGTCCACTTTATTTTCTACACATCGACCGCTAGGTGAGCGACTTGTCCCGGCACGTCTGTACGCAATCGCACCGTGTGCCAAAATCGGAGGACTTTTAACGGACTTTATTTTCAGGTACAGTATTTACTGTAGTTTTCTATACGGGAGATCGGGCCGATGACACAAAATCGCGAGACTACTCACGACGATAACCAGAAGGCGGTCGTTACGCTGCCAGGCACCGTGGAAAAAATCATTCCTTCGCTAGATCCCAGTCAGCCCGACAAGGCGCAAATCGCCGTCGAAGGCGCGGAGCCGCTTTATAAGGAACTGAGGATCGAAAACACGCTGGAGAAAGATAACGGGGAGCAAGTCAGTTTGAAGCCCGGCGCCGAGGTACAAGTCACCATCGCCGCGGACCCCGAGGCTACCACTCCTCAAGACCAGAATCCGCCACCCACCGGCGGGCCGTCTCGAAAACAGCCCCCGAGCGCTGGAGTTTAACGGCTTTTGGACTGTTGTCGATGTAACCTGTGTTCTAACGCGCGACCACCAGATTGTTTTTTACTTTACGATCGCGCGACGACGAGATTGTTTTTTACGCTGAAAACGTTGGGAACTCCGCTCGCGCGAATATAAGCAAGATTCTTATCCGCTTCCGTATCCGCGACACCTTCCAGCGTCACGTTTCCATTTTTTACGATGATGTGAATCGACGGCACCGCTTGCAACCCATAACGCTGCAGCGCGGCGTCACCATATATAGCGCGATAAACCGCTCTCCTAATATCATCGTCCATCGGCGAAACCGGCAAAACTTCGATGTTGTTCACAACGCGTCCGACGCCTTCAATGCTTTTCACCGCGGATTCAGCATCGGATTTGAGTGTAGGCCGCACCACTTGGCCGCTTAGAGTGACTTTGTCACCTTCGACGGAATAAGTGAGATTGTCGAACACCGAGTAATAAGGAAGCATCACCAATTGGTGGCGAACTTCGCGCACAAGATTCGCGTTCACTTTGCTATCTTGTGTAGCCGGGCGCGCCGCCGCGAAAGTATTTCCAGATCCTGCAAATAAAGCAGCTGCCAAAATCAGCGCCGATAAATAGCCGTATTTTCCACGCATAAATTTCTCCTCACGTGCATCCAAAATTTTCAATAATAAAACCCAGGGAAAAGATAAAAGTTGCGCCGCCAAGGGACCCAATGGAAGTGGAAACGGTTTCACATTTTGTGGCGATGTCTGCGGAAGCGTGGAACCGTTTTTACTGCAACGAAAGTGTAGCGGAGTAACCCTGAAAAAATATAAGTGTTTTCCTGTATTTCTGATCCCCGTAGTTTTGCTTGTATTTTGCGACGGAATCGCAGGTAAGCCCTTTTCACGCAGTGACTACAGCGATTGCCGCCGCGGCGATGTTTTTTCGTCGCGGTGTAACCCTTGGACTACGCGACGGTATAGCCTAAATTCTTGCTTGGGCGTAAACTCATCCGATGAGCGATGAAAATGTTACGCGGACGTTTCTAAAAAATAGCTGGTCTCGCCGAAATTTCCGCAAAGCGCTGCAAGCGAGTTTGTTTCTCGCTTTGTCGGCGCCTTTTCAATTTGTCCGGGCGGCCGAGCCTTTAGTAAATCTTTCCGTCAATCATTTGGAGTTCGGCCCGCAGGGGCAAGGGACGCCGAGCGCACCCCAATCGATAATTCTGACCAACAATGGAGGAGCAGATCTCCTCATCAGCAGCGTTGCGGTTTCCGGCGAAAACAGACTGGATTTTGTGCAAACTAACAATTGTCCCACTGCTCCAAGCGTCGTGCCGGCGATGGGCCATTGCGAAATTCGCGTTGTTTTCAATCCTACTATCGTTGGCGCGCTGAAGGCCGCTCTTAATATTTCCGACAACGCCTCCGGTAGTCCACAATCCGTTGACCTCAAAGGCACCGCCACCGCGCCAGGTCCGTCGGCTGTTTTTGGCGGCTCGAATCTCGGCTTCGGGAACCAGCCGGTAGGGACCACAAGCCCCCCACGCGTGGTCACTTTGACGAATAACGGCAGCGCGACCATGAACATCAACAGCGAAATCAGTATCAATGGCGCCGCCGCCGCTGAATTCCACATACAACCCATTAAAAACGCATGTCCCTCGGGCACTTGGCAGTTGGCCCCTAAAACAAGTTGCGATATCGTGGTGGTATTCGCCCCGACCTCGACCGGACCAAAAAACGCTCAGATTTCGGTCATTGATGACGCACCTGGCAGTCCCCACTCTGTAGAGCTAAGCGGCATGGGCGCAGCACCCGCGCCGCGCTAAGCACTTTTATTTCAAGGTTTTTCGATTCCGTCTTCGACTCCCACGAGAGCCTCGTGTGCACAACGCGGCAACCCTATTTTTCGAATACAGTTTTTACCCGATGGTTCGAAACGGTACAGGACCCCAAAGTTACCTTATGGGGGCTATCGCTTTGCCCCCGTGGGTTTGGGGTATGAATGGGAGTCGGGCATAACGAAAAAGATTTTAGGGAATTCACCGGCGAGCATCAGTTCGCAACAGTCGGCCGCCCAGCAGGCAGGGTACTCCCTATAGACGGGCGAAGGCGCACGCACAGGGAAAGCTTGGAAGCGCTCCTGTCGTCGGCGCTCCGTTCTGACGACAAAGAGCTGGATCAGATCCTATCGGCGCTGGAAGAAATATCGAATTCGGTTAGGTCAGGGCATCCCCACCCACCACAAGTCGAGAAAGCTCTTCTGCGAGCGGCGTCGTGCGCATTGGAGCAATCACTGCTGGAGCGGGAAATTCGCTCGCTGGCGATTACCGACGAATTAACTGGTCTGTATAACCGGCGCGGGTTCCTTGCGTCAGCAACGCACCAGATCAAACTGGCGCAGCGCAATGGGCAAAACGTGCTGCTGTTGTTTTGCGACCTCGATAATCTAAAGGGAATCAACGACTCGTGTGGCCACCAGGAAGGCGATTTAGCATTGGTGCGCACCGCCGACGCATTGGAAGAAACTTTCCGTGATTCGGACATCATCGCCAGACTTAGCGGAGACGAATTTGCGGTTCTGGCCTCGGAAGCCTCGATGCCGAACCGGCCCGATATTATGCCTCGCCTGGAAGAATGTTTAACCCGCGTAAACGGAGCCGAAGCGCGATATAGACTTTCGCTGAGCATCGGCGTGGCCAGGTTTGATCCGGCAAATCCAAGTTCATTGGCGGAATTAATGGCTCGAGCGGATCAAGACATGTACGCCCATAAGAAGCATCCTCGCAAAAGGGCAGCGGCGAGCCGGGCATAGTGTGCCGATCGAATTTACGGATTTGGCGCAAGCGATGCCGCCGTTGGAACAATCACCACAGGAAAATTGCCGAAGTGAATCAAGAACTTAGTTCCCGGAAACTGTTAGTTTTACACGAAGGCCCAGCGCGATGAGCTCAACGAACGGAATAATGACCGGCGCCGTAAGCCCCGACTCCAGCCAGCGGGAACCTGGCAGCGGCACGTTTGCTGGCGAGCACCTTGTTTATTTTTATCAAAAAACCGACTCACTGTTGGATGCACTGTGTGATTACGTCGGCTCCGCGTTGCGCGGAGATAGAGCCGCGATCGTGGTCGGTACCAAACCGCATCTAGAGGGACTGAACGAGCGTCTGGAGGCCCGTGGAGTCGATTTAGCAAGCGCTCGCACGAACAACAGATACGTAGAGCTGGATGCCGCCGAAACGCTGGCCAAAATCACGGCCGGCGGGATGCCCGATGCGGCGCGGTTCTCAAAAATTATTGGCGGCATTATCCGAAAATCAAACGCGGCTGCAAAAGGGAAGCCGCCAGTGGTCTTCGGAGAAATGGTTTCGCTATTGTGGGCGGCGGGAAAAACGGATGCGGCCGTCCGTCTGGAACAATTGTGGAATGATCTGGCAAAAAAGCAATCTTTCACACTACGATGCGCATACCCAATTGCCGATTTCCAGGGAAAAAACAGCGCCGAGCCGTTGATGCGAATCTGCTCGGAACACTCAACGGTCACACTTGATCAAGAGAAGCACTCATCGTCGATGATCGATTCTGTGGCGCTGAATCACAGCGAGGAGAGATTCCGCTGGCTGGTGGATGCTGTCCAGGACTACGCAATCTTTATGCTGGATACCGATGGGGTCATCAGCAGCTGGAATACGGGCGCACAGAGAATTAAAGGCTGGGCTGCGCCCGAAATAGTTGGCAAACACTTTTCGATTTTCTATCCGCAAGAGGACATCGAAGCAGGCAAACCGCAGCGCGAACTGGAAATTGCAGTCAGGGACGGCAGCGTGGAAGATGAAGGCTGGCGTGTCCGCAAGGATGGGAGCCGCTTCTGGGGTAGCGTGGTTATTTCCGCGATCCGGGATGACGCCGGCAAATTGGTGGGCTTCGGCAAAGTTACCAGGGATTTCACCGACCGGATTCGAGCGAATGAGATATTGCGGAAAGAAATCGCGGACCGTACAGAAGCGCAACGCCGGTTGTCCGAATCCGAGGAATCGTTGCGCGAACTCTCTTTGCGACTGTTGGAAACGCAGGAAATGGAACGCAGACGAATTGGCCGGGACCTTCATGACAGTGTCGGTCAATACCTGGTGGGATTGAAGATGAAATTGGACGCGGTGAAAAGCGCCGCGGACCGCGCCAATCAAGACAACGTCGGTCAGCTGACAGAGTGCTCCCAACTGGCCGAAGAGGCCATCAAGGAAGTCCGCACTATTTCTTATTTATTGTTCCCGCCCATGTTGGAGGAACTGGGATTGCAATCGGCGATCCCATGGTATCTGGAAGGGTTCACCAGACGCAGCGGCATTCAAACCAGCTTCGAGGTTTCTCCGGCGTTCAGCCGCGTCAGCCAGGAGGTGGAGCTGGCATTATTTCGCGTGCTTCAAGAAGGTCTGACGAACGTTCACCGCCATTCCGACAGCGCGACGGCGAAGGTTCAGCTCCTGGGACAAAATAATAGGGTGATCCTGAAAATTATTGATGAAGGAAAAGGAATTCATCCCAAGAATTGGGACGCCACAGCGCGGGATGGTATGCGCGCCTTCGGAGTTGGATTACGGGGAATGACGGAGCGCCTGCGGCAACTGGGCGGCACGCTCGAGTTGAGTTCGAAGCCAGGCGGCACCACGGTGACGGCCGCGATCCCGGTGACACTGGAAGGGCAAGCGCCGTAGTGTGCCTGGTCGCGTCTTTAATACAAAAGTTCCCAAGCTAATTCCCACTACGCCGCTATACGTTTCTAAGGGAGGGATGAGAACAGGTGCCTGTGGTCGGCCAGGCGCCTGTTCTCGGTGGGGATGCGTCGGAGGTGAGCCCAGAGTAGCGTTACCGCGTCTGGCAGGGAATCAGGTCTTTGCTGTAACAAGCCATAGCCTTTCATGCAGTTAGCGACCCTAGAATTAACGAGGATTCCGGCCGCAATGGCGCTGACTTCTCTGGAACTTCCTCCGGGAATGGCAGGAAGCTCCAGAGGCGATCCTTGAACTTCACTTCAGGCCATGGTCTTGCGTTGAAAGAGGTGCATGACCAATGAAATCGCTGCGAGAAACAACAGCAAATGGATCAAAGCACTGGATACGTGGAAGACCAAAAAGCCGCCCAGCCACGCGAGTAACAGAACAGCAAATAGAATTATGAACATGTCGACCTCCTGATTTTTTGACCATCAATTGCTAGTGGCGCTTTATTTTTTCGTATCCCCGAATATTTTCGGGCTGGTTTTAACTTGAAATAACGTCGGAGGCGGCAAATGCCGCCAGGTGGTTATCCTTACAACCGGCCCATCAGCAAGAGGACCAGGAGAATCACCAGGACCAATCCCAGCCCGCCGCTTGGGTAATATCCCCAGCCGCGGCTGTGCGGCCAAGCAGGCAGACTGCCCAGACTTAATAACACCAGGATTACTACAAGTATTATCAGCATAGTAGTTTCCCCGTGTGCAGGCGTACGCGCTCGGGCTTTATCCTCCGCGGGCATTTGAACGCGAAACTGCCGAGCAAACAATCGGCTAAATTGTGTAGTAGCAAGCAGGCGGTTAGTGTAGCCGCTGTAAACGCCTAAAACGCTGCGAGCGCGGCCGCTCTCAGGTTATTCCCCAGTATTTCTCGGCTTTCTGCCGTATTGGGAGGCTCTTTCGTCCGTGGTTACCTAGGGGTCACAGACCCTACTGGGTCAGAGGAGATGGACGATGGGTCAACAAGGAACGCAGAAACAGCCAGATAAACAGAATCAGCAGGATAAACAAAATCAGCAGGATAAACAAAATCAACAAGATAAACAAAATCAACAAGATAAACAAAATCAGCAAGATAAACAAAATCAGCAGGGCGGGAACCAGAATCAGAACCGCACTCCGGGGTCCGATCCTCAAAACCGCAATCAAGGCGATCAGCAACGTCAGGGCGGTCAGGGCGGCCAAGACTGGGAAAGACAACAGCAGCAGGGTGATCAGGGTCGCCGTCAGGGTCAGGGCGGGCAGGGCCACCAGGGTGACCAGAACCGTCGGGACACTGAAGAATCTGAAACCGAGTAGTTTGAAAGTTTGAGTAGCGCCAAAGAATTGAAAACTTAAGAGTTAGGGACTTGGGCGATACCCAGGTCCCTAATTTTTTTACGATATAAAATACAGGGAATACCGTATGGGATTCTAGGGGTGGGCATACTATCAATACTTAGACGGCAGGTAGCGTCAGATTCGGTGAATCTCGGGTCAGATCGTACACTGCGTAGTGCGGAGTCGTACCACCAGGTGGTAAATTTAGAACGGGGAAGACTACTGTGCGAATTCTTGTTGCAGATGATCACGACATCCTGCGTCTAGGATTAAAGCAATTGCTGACCGCAAAACCCGGCTGGGAAATTTGCGGCGAAGCAAAAACTGGCCGCGAGGCGGTGGCGCTCGCGGAAAAACTCAAGCCCGATGTGGTGGTGATGGATATCAGCATGCCGGAGCTGAACGGGCTGGAAGCCGCGCGGCGGATTCACAAGCTGTTCCCAAAAACCGGCATATTGATACTTACGCTTCATTTTTCCGACCAACTGCTGCGCGACATCGTCGAAGCCGGCGCCCGGGCGTACATCATGAAGTCAGACGCGGACCGCGATCTGGTGAGCGCTGTTGAAGCTTTGGCAAATCACAGAACATTCTTCACCGCGCGCGCCGCAGAAATATTGTTAAATGGTTTCTCAATGCAGAATTCCGTGGTGGACCCGCAAGCGCATTTGCGCAACCGGCTTACATCACGGGAGCGCGAAATTGTACAGCTGCTGGCTGAAGGAAAAAGCAGCAAAGAAGTGGCCGTGGCGCTGGGGATCAGCGTCAAAACCGCAGAAACGCATCGAGCAAATATTATGAAGAAGCTTGAGATGCATTCCGTGAGTGAAGTAGTTCGTTACGCGGTAAAGAATCAAATCATTGAGGCGTGACCGGTTCGCGTGTAAGCCGGCCAAGTTGCAGGAAGAACGACCGGGCAGTAGAAAATATGCCCCTTCGAGCGGTCATCGGCTCTCTCTCGAGTCGAGTCCTAACCCGTCGAAGACTCGAGGATGCTGAGAACGATGCCTAGAGTAATGATCGTAGATGACCACGCGTTTATCCGCAGAGGCGTGCAAACCATTTTGCATCCCTATCCCGAATGGGAATTTTGCGGTGAAGCCGACAACGGGAACGACGCCATCCGGCTCGCTGACGAGCTCAAGCCCGAAGTAATCATCATGGATTTATCGATGCCCGGGCTGAACGGCATCGAGGCCACGCGCGCTATTCGTAGAATCCAGCCAGAAGCAAAAATCGTCCTTCTAACACTCCATGAATCCGCGGACCTGGTACGCAGCGCGTTTCGCGCCGGCGCCCGGGGCTACCTGTTGAAGACCGATGCGGAGCAGGAACTTGTGAAAGCGCTCACGGTGGTGATTGGCGAGGGAACGTACATCAGCCCAAGAATCGGCAAAGATGTCGCGACCAGTGTTATTGGAGAACTGAGTAATTCCACGCATTAGACCTGGCATCAAATTTTCCAAGTGCCGTTCATTCGTAAAAGTTCACATTTTTATCGGCCAAATTTAGCAGCTGACGAACCGGCGCCTGATTTTTCCCGCAACTCTCGCTAGGAGGAAGCAGTGGCAAAACAAGAAAATGAAAAGGGTGGCGCAGGACAAGGCGCAGGACAAAAGGACGGCGCGGGGCGCGATGCGTTAATCCAGAGTTTGAACGAAGATCTCGCCCGTGAATTTCAGGCGACCATAGCTTACGTGGTGTATTCGCAAATGCTAAAGGGCGCGGAGTACATGAACATTGCCGCGGAATTGGAGAAGCATGCCGCCGAGGAGTTGCAACACGCTTTGACCGTCGCCAAACAGATCGACTATTTGGGCGGCACTCCGACGGTTCAGCCAAAGCCGGTGCAGGTAACGAAGGACAACAAGGGCATGTTGCAGGCGGATCTGAAAAACGAAAGTGAAACAATCAAAAATTATAGAAAACGCATACGCCAGTGCGAGGAGTTAGGCGAATACGCGATGGCGGAATTGATTCGCGAGATACTTGTGCAAGAACAGGAACACTTAATAGACCTGGCTACCGCGCTGGGTGTCGACGTCCCAAAAATCACAGCCGACTAAAATATTCGCCACCCGCGAATCTGCTAGAGCTCAGCTTGCGGAAAATCCAGGTTGGGATAACTGGGCCTTTGGGGGCGGCGGCGATCCCTCACCTTAGAACGTGGCGCCGGTCAAGTGCCGGAACAAATTGCACAACTGCAGATTCCAGAGGACCCACAATCTTTCGGTAAGATTCTTGTTGAAAGTAATTTCCATAACTGCCTCCTTCGAGTTTTCCTTAACTCCCTCGGGGGTTGAGGAAGTGTGCCTACGATAGTACGAAGGCTTTTCCCAGGCCATACCTTGAAAACCGGAGGAACCCCAACCAAGTGCCCTACTATCTGCGCTGATGTGCATCGTTCCAAACCACAATTGGCCGGCTTCACCGAGTGGCGACCTGCGTCGAGTGCGTGGTAGAAAAAGCAAAGCCCCAGCGGTCGCTCTGCGACCGGCCGGGGGCTTCGTGTTGAGATATCGCTGTTGCTAGCTTTGCAGTGCCACCGTATGCGTCTTGGACAGCGCTAAAAAGCGCTCGCGAAGCCGCACACGGGCTCGAAAGATGCGCGACTTTACCGTCTCCGCGGTGATGTTCAGCGCTTCCGCAACTTCGTAACTGGTCCACCCTTCGCCCTTTTGAAGAATGAAGGTCGACTTAAGCGCCGGCGTCAGCACTTCGAAGGTTTTTTCGGCCAAATCTTTCATTACATATTGCGACTCGGGATCGGCGTGCAAGTCTTGCAGATCCGAGTGAGAACCCTGCTCGTGAGAGTTCGAATCGCCATCCGCGACTTCCGCCGTGCGTTCCGGGCGGCGCTTGCGCAGCATCATCAAGGCCTCATTGATGGCGATACTTACCAGCCAGGTGGAAAATTGTGAGTTGCCCTCAAACTGCCGAATCTTGCGGTACGCCTTGCAAAATGCGTTTTGCGAGTTGTCTTCGGCGTCTTCATGGTTCTTCAGCATCTTCAATGACATTGCGTAAACACGCCGGGAATTGCGCCGCACGAGCTCTCCAAATGCGTTGCTATTTCCTTCGCGCGCTTTGGCGATTAAGGCTTCTTCAGAGAGGCTCGTTTGAGAATTCATTGTAGGTCGACTCCTTTTGTGGGAAACACATCCCTCAGACATTCTGTGTTGTTTGCAATATAAAAAACTATGCAAAAAAGGACTATAGGGTTCTCTATGTAGGGGGGTACGTGGAAATCACGTACTACAAGAAAACTCGGAAGGGAGGGAAAAACAGGGATAACTACTGCCCCTCAGCCTCATCTAAAAGAAATTGTAATTCAGGCTAAAAGAAATTTTACTTCAGATGTGATGAAGCTTTTTGCAGTGTATCCACTAACGTTCGCGCGGACTCGGGAGCAGTCGTTCGGCCCTCGGCGATAATAACGGCGGCTGAGGAATCGCGGCCGTAGAGGCGGCGATTTGCATCGTCATCTGGACGCAAAGTCGTTCCTTCCAGGGAAACTCCGGCGAAAACGCCCCGTGATCTCGAATAGCTCAACATCTCCGCGCGCAGATACGCATCCGTTTCCGCCGAAGCCGTTCGGCCCAGTGGTCCGGCGGCTATGGATGCATCCGCTCCTAATTTTACTTTGCTGTGCAGCAGGCTATCCACGCCGCGCGAGTTCATCACCAGGATCACAAAGTCGGTTGCCTGACCCCCGATTTGGAAACCTACGCTTCCACCTTCGAGCGCATACATGGCTGGAGCGCCCCAAGGACCAGTAAAATCCTTGCCCGTGCGGCACACCATCGCTCCGCGACCGTAACTACCGCCGACCACAAACGCAGCTTTCAGAACGGAAGGCAGCACAACCACGCACCGCGCCTTGTCCAGCAGGTCTTGCGGAATATTCTCCGAAATACCCAAAATTTCCTGAAGAACCGTGCCCGCGCTGCGAAGACGATTATTTTCGTCTTTCGCGCTTTCATCCGCAGGTTTTGCAAAGGCTATATTCATCAATAAGACGCATGCAGCAAGTATTGTCGAAAGCCGCTTCATAAGTCCCCCAGACCCCAGCTTACACTTCCGGAAGCAAATTCGAATACCGGCCGGAAATCTGCGCGAAATCCGGCCGGCACTACCGCAGAGTATAAATTAATTACACTCGCCGGAAAAGATGGCCGACAAGTGAAACAAGGAAAAGAACCAGAAAAATATAAAAGATAAGTTTCGCGATTCCTGCCGAGGCAACAGCGATACCGGTGAAACCGAGTAACGCCGCTATAATTGCGATAACAAAAAAGCCCAGTGCCCAACGCAACATACCGCCTCCTATAATTCGGTTCTTTTTGCGAACGAACCAACGGTGAGTTTCACTGCTCGGTCCACCGCTCATTTATAGGTTCGCGTCCGCCGGCGCTCCATAGGGTGGAAACGGTACGAGACTTAAATGCTTCCTGTAAGTGACAACGCTAAATGGCGACGCGGGCCTCGGGCAGCGCGTTCCTCGAGAAATTCACAGCATCAGTATTTCCATGTATGTACGCCCGCCTCTCCATGTGTTCCCCTGTGATTGCCTATTCCGGCGTTCCTCCCAGCCAGCGCTCAACGGATTGGCAGAGACCAACTAATTGAGGAGGCTGCAATGAATTGGGATCAAGTCGAAGGAAAGTGGAAGGAAGTTGCAGGAAAAGCAAAAGAGAAGTGGGGCAAATTGACGGACGATGACTGGACTGTGGTCCGCGGGAAGCGCGACCAACTCATCGGCAAAGTCCAGGAACGTTACGGCATCGCGAAACAGGAAGCCGAAAACCAAGTGGATGAGTTTGCCAACTCGGTTGGCAGTACAAGCGGCACTACAGCCGAGGAAAGAAAGCGCAGCGCTGGCCAGTATTAATTCCGGTGTTTCTGTTAATCAGCAATCGCTCCCGGCACAAAGCGGGAAGATTGTTTGTAACGGGGACTAGCATTAAACTTGGCGCGCCGGCTTGATTCGCTGTTCGCTGGTAGTCCAGGAAACTATGAACGCCACGAACAGTCGACTCAAACTCCGACTCCAGGTTTTTACAATCTATGTTTTGACGATATGCCTCGTGTGGCCCTGGCCATCCGAGGCATATTCTGTTTTAACGCACGAAACGATCATTGACGCGGCGTGGGATACAAATATCCAGCCGCTGCTCTTGAAACGATTTCCCGATTCGACGCCTGAAGAACTGCGCAATGCGCACGCTTACTCCTACGGCGGGGCGATCATTCAGGACATGGGGTATTATCCCCACGGAAATAAATTTTTTAGCGATTTAACGCACTATGTTCGCAGCGGTGATTTCGTTCAAGCGCTGTTGCACGATTCGCAGGATCTGAATGAATACGCCTTTGCTATCGGAGCGCTGGCTCACTACGCTGCTGACAATAGCGGGCATCGCCTAGCAACTAACGTGGCAGTGCCGCTGTTGTATCCCAAATTGCAGAAGAAGTACGGAAACGTTGTTACCTACGAAGACGATCCATTAGCACACGGGAAGACCGAATTTGGATTCGATGTTTTGGAGGTGGCCAAGGAACGCTATGCCCCCGACAGTTACCATAGCTTTATCGGTTTCCAAGTTTCCTTGCCGCTGCTGGAGCGCGCTTTTTGTGAAACATATGGAATGGAACTGAACTCTGTTCTTCCGGATGAGCAAAAGGTAGTAAGCTCGTTCCGGCATAGTGTCAGCTCGCTTATTCCCCAGGCCACGAGAGTTGCCTGGAAGCTAAAGCAGAACGAGATCAAAAAGGACGTTCCCGGCGTAACTAAGCGAAAATTTCTTTATAACCTTTCGCGCGCCAGTTACGAAAAGGAGTGGGGCAAGGATTATCGGAAGCCGGGAGCCTGGGAGACGTTTCTTGCTTTTATTGTTCGCATCCTTCCCAAAATCGGCCCATTGCGGTTTCTTGCTTTCCGCACGCCCACGCCTCAAACGGAAAAAATGTTTGAAGGCAGCTTCAATACCACGCTGGATCGCTACCGCGGATTGTTGGGAGAACTGCGCACCGGGCAAATCAGCCTGGTCAACGATAATTTCGACGTCGGAGAGCAGACTGCGCGCGGGGTTTACCAACTCAGTGACGAGGCGTATGCGCAACTTGTGGATCGCCTGGCGTCCAACGACTTCGTAGAGGCGCCGCCGGAGCTGTTGGCTGACATTCGCCGGTATTTTTCAACGCCTGAGACGCCTTCTAAGGCCAAAGTGAACGATAAGTCTCGGTTCCGCCTGGACGAGAAGGCTCGATTGCGCTTGAAGGAAGAGTTGGAACGATTGAACGCGATCCAGGCCGAACGCCATTAGTTTGGGATTCTTTAAGTCAGGATCGACAATGCGGTGCCCTAATCTATTGATCTCCCTAGTACTTAAATTCCAGAACAATTTACAGTTTACCAATCGTGATTCGCCGACATCGAAGAGTTTGAATGTCGGAGCAGCACTCGCCCGCGTGTTGCTGAATACGCCTACACAGCCCGCCTATACAGGGAATCCTGTAGTGTACCCCTACAGGATGTATGCTAATTAAAGTTGTTCCACATCAGGACGATTTCTGAGACCCACTACTAAGCGCGACAGAGCAATCGGTTTACCCTGGCTATTGGTGCGCCCCCGGAGAAGAGCATGAAGAAAATCGAGAGAAGTTCATCCAACACAACCGATAAAAGGGTCAATGTGGTGGCGCCTCCTCCCGGCACAAACGGCGTGGATCACGGGCCTGGCGACATCTCTGCCCGGGACTTAAGCATGCTCCTAGCAGGTCTACAGACCATGCGCGACGGGGATTTTTCTGTACGGCTTCCCGGATCGTGGACGGGGATGCCCGGCAAGCTGGCCGACACTTTTAACGACATTGTCAGCTCCAACCAGCAAATCGCGCACGAGTTAAGACGCGTAGGGCAGGTGGTCGGCAAGGAAGGTAAGACGCGAGAGCGAACGCAATTCCATCAGCCCAAAGGCGCCTGGGGTGAGATGGAAGTTTCGATTAACACGCTGGTCGATGACCTTCTGCAGCCAACCACCGAAGTGACGCGCGCGATCGCCGCCGTGGCGCAAGGAAACCTTACACAGACCGTGCGGTTGGACGTAGACGGGCGGCCACTCGAAGGCGAATTTTTGCGCTCCGCGACCATCGTTAACACCATGATTCAGCAGTTGGGCGTTTTTACCGCGGAAGTTACGCGCGTGGCGCGCGAAGTTGGTACGGACGGAAAACTTGGCGGACAGGCGCAAGTGCCGGGCGTCGCGGGAACCTGGAAGGACCTCACCGACTCGGTGAACTCCATGGCCAGCAACCTGACTGGTCAGGTTCGAAACATCGCTGAAGTCGCAACCGCGGTGGCGAGCGGCGACCTTTCGCGAAAAATTACGGTCGACGTGCGCGGAGAAATTTTGCAGCTCAAGGAAGCCATCAACACGATGGTGGACCAGTTGCGGTCCTTCGCTTCGGAAGTAACGCGCGTGGCCCGCGAAGTCGGCACCGACGGAAAATTGGGCGGACAAGCAGTCGTGCCCGGCGTGGCGGGAACCTGGAAAGATTTGACCGACTCGGTAAACGCGATGGCCGGCAACCTGACCGCGCAGGTGCGAAACATCGCCGAAGTTACCACCGCCGTGGCGCGTGGCGACTTGTCGCGAAAAATTACCGTGGACGTGAAGGGCGAAATTTTGGAATTGAAAGACACCATCAACACCATGGTGGACCAGTTGAACGCGTTCGCCGGCGAAGTAACCCGCGTGGCGCGCGAAGTGGGTACGGAAGGAAAGTTGGGCGGTCAGGCGCAGGTGCCCGGCGTCGGCGGAACCTGGAAGGACTTGACCGACAACGTAAACTTCATGGCCAGCAACCTGACTGGTCAGGTGCGAAACATCGCCGAAGTGGCGACGGCTATCGCGAGTGGCGACCTTTCGCGCAAGATCACCGTGGACGTGCGCGGAGAAATTCTCCAACTCAAAGAAACGCTGAACACCATGGTGGACCAGCTCAACAGGTTCGCCGGCGAAGTAACCCGCGTCGCGCGCGAAGTAGGTAGCGAAGGCCGGCTCGGTGGACAAGCTAACGTGCCTGGCGTCGCGGGGACCTGGAAGGACTTGACGGACTCGGTGAACTCGATGGCCGGTAACTTGACGGGTCAGGTTCGAAACATTGCCGAAGTAACTACCGCCGTGGCGCGCGGCGACTTGTCGCGCAAAATTACCGTGGACGTGAAGGGCGAAATTCTGGAATTGAAAGACACCATCAACACGATGGTGGACCAACTGAACGCGTTCGCAGCCGAAGTAACCCGCGTGGCTCGCGAAGTTGGTACCGAAGGAAAATTGGGTGGTCAGGCGCAGGTGCCGGGCGTCGGCGGAACCTGGAAGGATTTGACGGACAACGTAAACTTCATGGCCAGCAACCTGACCGGGCAGGTGCGCAACATCGCCGAAGTAGCCACCGCCGTGGCGCGCGGCGATTTGTCGCGCAAGATCACGGTAGACGTGAAGGGCGAAATTCT
>DATNME010000014.1:0-2239 GCA_035602385.1 Candidatus Dormiibacterota bacterium | reverse complement strand
CTTTTTGTTCGACGTGTGTGACCCGGCCGTCAAAGACTCTTTCGGCTGGCAGTGTTCCTGCAATCCGTTTTGGCATCCGCAGAAGTACATGAACGGGCAGCCCTACAAATACGGGATGGCTCGTCACAAAGTAAACTCCTCGCAGCGATATGTTTATGGATTTCGCGTGGTGACCATTTGTCAACGGAGAGTGCACCGGACAAAACACCAATGGAACTTTCAATCCGTAGCGTTGTGTATAGCGGCGTTCGGAAGTGCTCATGTCTACCCTATAAGGCCCGCCTGGCGTTTATCCCGACTCTAGTCGGGGAGGCGGGCCGCTCTTTTTGCTCGAATGCAGAATGCCTTTGGAGGTGATTTATTTCTGTACAAAAAAGGACAATGAGTACTAATTCAGTACTTTAGAGGATTTCACTTTTCCTGTTCCATTCTGAAACAGTGAAATGAAGTGCACATGGTATGCTGCGGCCTGCCCGAAGGAGGCCTGGTGAAGCTGAAGCTCATCATCGTAATCGTTGCGCTGCTCACTCTAGGAACGGCGGCCAAGCCGCCGGCGCAATCATCGGAAACGCCGGCGGACAGGCAGATCGATGCGGTTTTTTCGGCAGTAACTTCTGCTGACGCGCCCGGGCTCGCCGTCCTGGTGCGCAAAAATGGCAGGGCTGTTTTCGAACGCGGCTACGGTGTGCGCGATCTTCGCTCGAAAGCGAAGATCGACGCGCATTCGAATTTCCGGCTCGCTTCCTTCACCAAGCAGTTCACCGCCATGGCGATTATGTTGCTGGTGCACGATGGAAAACTGCGCTACGACGAAACACTCACGGAAATATTTCCCGATTTTTCTGCATACGGAAAACCGATCGCGATTCGGAACCTGCTGAACCACACTTCCGGATTGCCCGACTACGAAGACTTGATGGACGCGGAGGAAAAAGCGAAAGGAGCGATCTGGACGCGTGAAAAACAAATTCAAGACGCCGAAGTTTTGGAATTGTTGAAAAAAGAAAAAAATGGCAAATTCGCGCCGGGGACGAGCTGGTCGTACAGCAATTCCGGTTACGTCATGCTCGGGCTCATCGTCGCGAAAGTCTCAGGGCAAACTTACGGCGAATTCCTTCGCTCAAGAATTTTTGCGCCGCTGAAAATGAATCACACCATCGTTTTCGAAAATGGAAAAAACGTGGTCCCGAATCGCGCGTTCGGCCACTCCAAAGAGGGTGATGCGTGGAAAGAAACGGATCAGAGCGCAACTTCCGCGACGCTCGGCGATGGCGGCATTTATTCAAATCTCGAAGATCTCGCCAAGTGGGACGACGCGCTGCGCAATCACACTTTGCTGAGCGAAAAAGAATTTCAAGCTGCGCTAATGCCGGAGAAACTCGCCGACGGCTCCGAGCCCCACTGGCCCAAGGAACCCAACGACGACAATTTGCATCCCGGCAAACCCGTTGCTTACGGCTTTGGCTGGTTCCTCGATCCGTATCTGGGACGCCAGCGGATGTGGCATACGGGGAGCACGATGGGCTTCCGCACGGTGATCGAGCGATTCACCGATGGCAGCGGCTTGACCGTAATTATTCTGTGCAATCGCACCGCCCTCGAACCGGAGAAGCTGGCGCTGCAGGTTGCCGATCTAATTTTCAAAGAACAAAATCCTCGCCGCTAAGCGGCGACGCTACAATTTCATGACAAGCCGGCGAGTTTGCCGAGGCCTTTCATTTTGGTGCGGGCGGCCAAGGCGCCGTATTGCTTCATCATGGTGCGCATTTGCAGGTATTGCTTGAGAACGGTGTTGACGTCCTGGACGGTGGTGCCGCTGCCCTTGGCGATGCGCTTGCGGCGCTTGCCGTCGATGACGTTGTGATCGCGGCGCTCCTGGTTGGTCATGGAGTTGATGATGGCTTCGACGCGCGTGAGCTGGCCCTCGTCGACTTTCGCATCTTTGGGAAGATTCTGGAGCGGACCCATCTTGGGGAGCATGTCCACGATCTTTTCGAGCGGTCCCATCTTGCGAATCTGCTTGAGCTGGTCGCGGAAATCTTCGAGCGTGAATTCTTCCTTGCGGAGCTTACGCTCCAGTTCGGCGGCAGCTTTTTTGTCGACGGTCTGTTCCACCTTTTCGATGAGCGACATGAGGTCGCCCATGCCGAGAACGCGGGAGACGATGCGCTCGGGATAAAAACCTTCGAGGGCGTCGTATTTTTCGCCGAGGCCGACGAACTTTACCGGCGCGCCGGTG
>DATNME010000013.1:0-3690 GCA_035602385.1 Candidatus Dormiibacterota bacterium | reverse complement strand
CTTGGTAAAGGGCTTGCCAGCAAGTCCGCTCCTGCAAACGCACGGGCAGAGGCCTGATCACTGACGGGCGACTGGTCGAGCCGTAATCCCGGTGTGGTCGCAGGGGAAGGACTTTGTTGTCGGACGTATGGTCGGCAAACCGGAAGTAGTCCTCGGACCCGATTTGTTCGGTGGTTGGGTTGTCAACGCCCTTTCATATTGTGTCGGATTATCCGAGACTGACCCACCACCCCGGGGCGCGGTGCGTTGACAAAGTCCAATACGGCGGGCACAATGAAAAGCCTCGCCGTACAAGGACGTGGTCTACGTACGTGTTTGTGCCCGAATGGCGGAACTGGCAGACGCGCCAGGTTCAGGACCTGGTTCTCGCAAGGGAGTGGAGGTTCGAGTCCTCTTTCGGGCACCAAAATTCCCCAATCTTCTGGTGTTGAGAGGCGTTTCTGATTTAGTGTGCTTATTTACTTTCGGATGAATCGACCCACGCCGATCCGGACTTGCAAAACGTTAATTCCCGGATTCAATGAAGCAATCCCCGCATTAGAAATATGGTTAAATCTTAATTCCGCGCTCCAATTGTATTTCTCCCGCAAGAAATGCAGCCCGCACGCGCCACCGCTGATAAAATTGACCCGCGTTGTTCCCTCGGGCACCTGCGTATTCGTGAAGAGCGTTCCACCACTGAGCTCACAATAGGGAGTCACGCGTTGCGCGCCCGAAAAATTCCACTTCAATCCCAGCGGATTTAGTCCCGCGCTGTACGCTGTATTGGTTTTCTGAAACACCACAAATACCGGCACGGCATCAACGGCGTACTCGAAGCGCCCGCGAAGAAAACCTGGGCCATGCTCATCCGTGAGTATCCAGCCATAACGCAGTCCTACATTCCACAACGCGGTATCCGACGTCCTCCCGTTTGTGCCGTGACCGCCCCCAGTCCATACTTGCACCTCGTGCCCGCCTTTTTGCGGGCCATCCTGCGCATGTGTCTGAGTGGGGCAGAAAAAAAGGAGCAAGGCGAAAATACAAAAACATTTTGTCAGAGAAAAGTCTCCTGGGCTGCGCGATATTCGCAGCATGGTGCAGAGAACCATATCGGATGTGTCGAGAACTTACAACGAGAACATGTCCCCGAAAACGTGCTCAAGAAGGATAACGTTTGTGGACTGGGGGCAAAAATCAAAGAAGGAGGCGGGCCAGGTCTTCCCGCCTCCTTCTCATTCCCTTTTTTGAGAGGGAATTCGGTGGCCTGACGGAGGATGGCCACCGGTTGCGTAGTGCCTGCCATATGAAACCCGCGAAACATGAAAAAAGTTACAACGAAAATCAAAAAATATGACTAAAATCGTTTAGCGCAGCAACAAGGACCTGCCGACCTGCCAAAAATGCCTCGTCCCTCTCACGTCAATCCCGATAACATACTGCGTTTACTACAAGTTACAACCACACCCCTGACCGGCCAAGAAATAGCGCAAAGGCTTCATCTCAGGAAGATTGATCGCCGACCGCTGTTTAAGATGCTCGGCAAACTTAAGAAGCGTGGCGCCGTGGAAGAAATATCGGGCAATCGCTACCAACTGGCTGGCGGCAATAAAAAGCGTCAGGAAGACTCCCGGGAGCCTCAGGAACAGCAGCTGTCGAGGCCAACGCAGCAAAACCGCGATGAAGTCAAAGGCCGCTTAGTTCTGCATCAGGACGGATACGGATTTGTGGTGCCTGCCACTCCCATACCAGGAATGGATGGCGACATTTTCATACCGCGCGGTGGCATCGAGGACGCCATGCACGGAGATCATGTTCTGGTTCGCATTCAACGCAGCAGCCGGCCAGGTCAGCCGGGTCGCGGCGGCGGACGTCGAGTTGAAGGGCACATCGTCCGGGTTCTGGACCGGGCGCATCCGAGCGTGGTCGGAGTTTTTCATTACGGTTCGCGCGCAAATTTTGTAGTTCCCTACGACACGCGTATGCAGCAACACATCGAAGTTCCGTCGGGCGAAGAATTATCCCCGGCGCTGCGCGAAAAACTTGCACAAAGCTCAGGAAAAGATTTGAAGGGCCGGCGGCTGCCGCAATTGCCGGAGTTGGATGGCGCGGTGGTCAACGTAGAGGTGCTTCGCTATCCGCGCGGAGGCTTGCCCGCCACCGGTCGCGTGATTGAAATTCTCGGACGTCCGGGCGATCTGGGAGTTGATACCGAAATAATTATTCGCAAACACCATCTGCCACACACTTTTTCCGCTGAAGTTTTGCAGGAAGCGGAAAAACTCGCGCAACCGGTAACGGCCGCGGACCATCTCGGCCGCGAAGATTTTCGCCACTTGCCCATCGTCACCATTGACGGTGAAACCGCGCGAGATTTTGACGATGCCGTGTACGTCGAGCGACGCACTGACGGCGGTTGGATGCTCCAGGTGCACATCGCCGACGTGGCTCATTACGTTCGCCCGGACTCCGCGCTTGACCAAGAAGCGCGGCTTCGCGGCACCTCAGTTTATTTTATCGACCGCGCCGTGCCCATGCTTCCGGAAGCGCTCTCCAATGGCATGTGCTCGCTGAAGCCGCGCGAAGATCGTCTGGTGATGAGCGCGATCCTGCAGCTGGATGCTTCGGGCCGCGTGCAAAGTTCGCGCATGACTGCCGGGGTCATCCGGTCCGCTGAGCGCATGACGTACACCAACGTCAATAAAGTTCTTGAAGGTGATCCGGAAATGACGGAGCGTTACGCCACGCTGGCGCCACGTTTTGCGGATATGAAGGAACTGGCGCTGCTGCTCAACGCCCGTCGCAATGAAGCTGGTTCGATCGATTTCGATTTGCCCGAGCCGCTGATCGAATTCGACGCGGAGCAGAAAATGGTGAGCATCGGCCGCAGCGAACGTAACATCGCTCACCGCCTGATAGAAGAATTCATGCTGGCGGCGAATCGCGCGGTGGATTCCTATCTTTCCAAGCGGGGCATTCCGGCGTTGCACCGCGTGCACGAAAAACCCGATGCTAAAAAGGTTTTGGAATTCGAAGATCTGGCGCGTGCCTTCGGCTATACGCTCGGGGTTGAAAATCTTCATCAGCGCGAAGTTCCCGTGCGCCATGGGCGCGCAGCGGCGCCAGCCAAACACGGCAAGCCCGATTCTTATGGTCACGGAAGAGAGCGCGGAATGCGCATCAGCCTGCCGGGCTCGGAAGAATTGCGCATTACGCCGCAACATTATCAACGACTACTCCGCAAACTCGCTGGCAAACCTGAAGAGCGTATCGTGTCCTATCTTATGCTGCGTTCGTTGAAACAAGCGCGCTACTCGGCCGACCCGCTGGGACATTTCGCGTTGGGCTTCGATGAATACACTCATTTCACTTCACCGATTCGGCGATACCCTGATTTGATTGTTCATCGCATTCTGAAATGGGCGCTCGAGCATCCCAGGGAGTCTGCGCCCGCCGGGAGGTCGGTTATCGAGTCCGAGGCCGCGGCGTATTCTTATAGCCATCTATCCGAATTTGCGGCAGAAACGTCCGACGCCGAGCGCCGGGCCAATCAAGCGGAGCGCGAGCTGGTGGAATGGAAAACCGCGCAATTCATGGAAGAGCATTTAGGCGAAGAATATAGCGGCTTGATTATTTCGGTGCAAAAGTACGGCTGCTTTGTTGAGCTTCTCGAGATTTTTGTCGAGGGCTTGCTTCCGCTGGCTGCTCTGG
>DATNME010000012.1:0-118045 GCA_035602385.1 Candidatus Dormiibacterota bacterium | reverse complement strand
CTCGTTCGTTTCCGTTCGATCATACACACCACCCTTCAATACAACAGTTAGATGGTGTTGCATCGACCTATTGAATGCACCCGCATAATCGGAAACTGACCACTATTTTTCCGCCTCTATCGCAATCCATCCCGCGGATATGCCAACATACTCGCTATGTCCATTCGCATCGCTCCCGACGAAAATCAGCCCTACGCCTCCATCGAAATTCCGCTCGAAAGACCTTTACCGGATTACGATCTTGAGCAACTCGAGCAGCCCACCCCGCGCGACGTCGATGTCGTTCTCGTCTCCCAGGGTTTTCGCGACCTGATCGACGACGCCCGCGGCGTCTTGATGGAAATCCTCGCTCATCCTCCGCATCAGGCGAATTCACCCGAGCACGCCAGTCTCGACTTCACTCATTCCGCGCCTTTGCCGCTCGATCTTGTTCAGCTCACCGGCGCAATCTGCCCCGGTGATGACGAAGTCTATCGCCCCGGAATCTGGATCGTGCTCCGCGACACCCACGCCCCTTCCGGCCGCGCGATGTCCGCCGGCACGCAATCACGCATCGCCAAAATTGCCGCCGAATTCGCCAAACGTTTAAACTTGAACGATTGACATTGGCTAGCTAGTCGAGAGTTAGGCAAACATGTCCATTGCGACCCTGAGCCTTTTGCTCCTTTTTCCACTCATAGAGTGGCTCTCATGGTCGGCATTTCTCCCGTCGATTCGAAGAGCAGCACGGCTGGCATCTCCTAAGATCTTCAAGGAATCGCTGACTACAGTTTTTCTTTTCAGCGGACGAGCCCACCTCTTAATCTATTTGGCGCTCCTTTTTGGAACTGGCACGTGGCTCTGGTCCAATGGGTTTACGTGGACACAGGTGGGAGTTACGTCCGCCTTCGGGTTTCGTAACCTCCTCCTGGGCACCATTTGTGGCGTCGCTTTTTTCGGCGGCCTTATCCTCATCTCCGTTTTTCAGCGAAAACTCGTTCCTCACGCTCAATTCCTGTGGGAAGTTCCTGCCCTTTATTCATTAGGTTATACGCGGTGGATTTTGCTTTTTCTCGGAGCAGCATCTCTTGAAATATGGCGAGCTGCTACAGTTACTTCGCTGGTGAATGATTCGTTCTCGTTGGGAACGGCGGTACTTCTCTCCGCGGGAATTTATGCGCTGCGATTAATGCCGCGCGGTCCTTACCGGGTCGCATACGGGGCTTTCGAAGGTTTAGTTTTTGGAGGCGTATACGTGTGGCTCGGGAGCGTCGTTGCTCCTCTGTCCGCGAGACTAGCCTGCGATCTTGCCATGTTCATCTTTTTCCGAGGTACTGTTCCGGCGCCCCCTGATTTTTCCCGGCCCGTTGTCGCACACTGCCCGCTGTGCGAGCGAGGTTTTGCGCTCGACGAACTTCATTTGCGGCAGTCCTTGACCTGCCCAGACTGCTTACAAGTTATCGGTCTGCCAAGTTGGCGCGAGCCCCTGGTGAAATTTTCATTGTTCGCAGGTCTGGTTGGATTTCTAGCGCTCCTTCTGGAATTTTCTCCGGGTGGAAAAGAGGGGGGCTATGGGACTTTTTTCCTTGGTTATATCGGAGCCTTCTTGGCGACTATCGGTGTAGTCGTCTTGATTAATCTGTTGAGTCTTCGCGGGCTGAAGCCGGGTAGTCCGGGAATACCCACTCTGGGTCTGACATCGAACACTAAAAAAACCGAAGAGCCCGATAACGAATCACCGGTGTCTAGGGGGCCTCAATGACGTTCCGATTTGCTTGATCTTACTGTCTTTCGCGCGAAAAGAAGAAAGGTTCTGGCTGCAAATTATGCCTGAAGAAAAAGGACTTCTCATTGTTTACACCGGCCCCGGCAAGGGCAAAACCACCTGCGCCCTTGGCACCGCTTTCCGCGCCGTCGGCCAGGGACTCAAAGTCCTTATGGTCCAATTCATCAAAGGCTCTTGGCATTACGGCGAATTGGACGCCGCCAAAATGTTGGGCGACGACAAATTTGAAATCCGCCCCATGGGTCGCGGCTTCGTGAAAGTCGGTGGCGCGGAAACCGACCCGCAAGATATCAAGCTCGCGCAGGAATGTTGGCGCGCCGGCCGCGACGCCATCTACAGCGGCAACTATGACCTGGTCATCCTCGACGAAATCAACTACACCATCGGCTATAAAATGTTGGACCCTGCCGAAGTAGCAGCCGCGCTAAAAGACCGTCCCGAACGCGTTCACGTCATCTGCACCGGCAGAAACGCCCATCCCAGCATCACCGAGCTCGCCGACCTCGTTACCGAGATGCGCGAAGTGAAACATCCTTACACCAAGGGTATACTGGCTCAGCGCGGAATCGACTATTAGCCCTGCGTGAGCCCGAGCATTCCGTCAGCGCGGCATTGATATTGAAACGGCTCGTATTGCAAACTTTAAATTGTAAACTCTCTTTCTTATGGCTTGGTTTAAGCGCGACAAACGATCAATTGAACAATCCACCCCGCCCGAAGAGCGCCGTGTTCGCACCGAAGGCCTCTGGGTCAAGTGCGAATCCTGCCGCGCCATCGTCTTCCGCAAAGACCTCGAAGAAAATCTCCTCGTCTGTCCCAAGTGCCAGTTTCATTTCAAAATGAACGCGCGCAAGCGCCTCGAAATGCTCCTCGACGGTCATTGGACCGAGCACGACGCCGGCATGACCTCCACCGACCCGCTTAAATTTGTCGACACCAAATCCTACGCGGCCCGCCTGAAAGACGCCCGCAAAAAACTCGGCCTCAACGACGCCATCATCACCGCCGAAGGCCAGTTGCAAGGCCGTCCCGTAGTCTGCTGTTCCATGGAGTTCGGTTTCATCGGCGGGTCGATGGGCGCCGTGGTAGGAGAGAAAGTCACTCGCGCCGCCGAATTGGCCATGCAAACTCGTCAGCCTCTCATCGCCGTTTCCGCCTCCGGTGGCGCCCGCATGATGGAGGGCACCATCAGCCTCATGCAGCTCGCAAAAGTTTCCGCCGCTCTTGCCCACCTCGATGACGAAAAAGTTCCCTATATCTCCGTCCTCACCGATCCCACCACCGGCGGCGTCACCGCCAGTTTTGCAATGCTCGGCGATCTCAATATCGCCGAACCCGGCGCTCTCATCGGTTTCGCAGGCCCCCGCGTCATCGAACAAACCATTCGCCAGAAACTCCCCGAAGGCTTTCAGCGTTCCGAATTTATTCTGGAGCACGGCTTCCTCGATGCTGTCGTCCATCGCAAGGAATTAAAAGCCTTCATCGCCAACTCCCTCGATCTCCTGCTTTCCTAAAATGCCCTAAAATGAACGACCTGAAATGAATTACGTGAAATGAATTACGAGTCCGCAGTCAGCTATCTGCTTTCGCTTGGCCGGGAGCTCGCCGCCCCCACGCAAGCCGCCGCCGCCAAATTCAATCTTGAAAATATCACCATCCTCGCCGAATCCCTCGGCCGCCCCGATCGCGCCTATCCCTCCATTCACATCGCCGGCACCAACGGCAAAGGTTCCACCGCCGCGTTTCTCGAATCGATTCTGCGCTGCGCCGGTTTACGTACTGGCCTCAACACTTCGCCGCATCTTGAACGCATCAACGAACGCATCTGCATCGATGGCGAAAACATCAGCGATGAACTCTTCGCCGAAATCCTCACGCGCATCCGCAACCTCATAGAAAAGCTTCTCGCTGAATCAAAACTTCGCGCTCACCCCACCTATTTCGAATGCGTCACCGCGGTAGCTTTCGAAGCCTTCTCCCAATCTAAAGTCCAGTTCGCCATTTTTGAAACCGGCCTCGGCGGCCGCCTCGATGCCACCAACATAATTTCTCCCGTCGCCACCATCATCACCCGCATCGATTTCGATCACGAAAACTTTCTCGGCCATTCCTTAACCGAAATCGCCGCCGAAAAAGCCGGCATCCTCAAACCCGGTGTCCCCGCAATCATCACCGCCCAGCACCCGGAGGCTCAAAGAGTCCTGCTTACGCGCGCCCAGGAAATCGTCGCGCCCATCATCGACGCTTCCTCCGCCTATCAACTCGAAATTCTCTCCACTTACCAAGGCTGCTTCCTCGCGCGCGCCACCGAAATCTCCACTGGTTGGACTGTCTCCCTCGCTCCACGCCTTCCCGGCCGCTTCCAATTGCAAAACGCCCTCAACGCCGTTGCCACTGCTCGCCTCCTCCAAAATTCCGGCTACGCCATCCCCGATGACGCCATCCCCTCCGGCATCGCCCTCGCCCGGTGGCCTGGCCGCATCGAAAAAATTCACATCCAACCCGACATCTATCTCGATGGCGCGCACAATCCCGGCGCCGCTCGCGAGCTCTCCCAATTCCTCGCGGAAAATTTTGCCGATCGTAAAATCCTCATGCTCTTCGGCGCACTCCGCGATAAATCCATTGACGAAGTCGCCGACCTCCTCTTTCCCCACGCCGCCGAAGTCATCTTCACCGAAGCCTTCACCCCGCGCGCCATTTCCGCGAACCAGCTCGCCGAAATCATCGGCCATCACGCCGCCAAATTTTCCGTCATCCCCTCCGCCGAAGCCGCTCTCGACGCGGCCCTCGCCAAAGCCGCGCCGGACGACGCCATCTTCATCACCGGCTCGCTCTATCTCGTCGGCCAGTTGCGCCAATACTGGAATCAGCGCCGCAAACTCGCCGTCCCCTGAAAAAAGCCTTAGAATATCGTCTCCGGTTTCGCGGCACCGCATCACCCAAAGAATTTCAGGCGGACAGCACATGGCGCAAAAAAAACGCACCACACCTCACCCACACGCCGCACGCCTCGCCAATCACGCCAATTACAAAACCCCCGGCCGTCCACTCGTCGGCGTCATCATGGGCTCCACCTCCGACTGGGACACTCTCGAGCACACCGTCAAAACTCTCCACGCACTCAACGTCCCCCACGAAGCCCGCATCGTCTCCGCCCACCGCACTCCCGATCTGCTTTTCGAATACGCTTCCTCCGCCGAACGTCGCGGCATCGAAGTCATCATCGCTGGCGCCGGCGGCGCCGCTCACCTTCCCGGCATGACCGCCTCGAAAACCGTTCTCCCCGTCCTCGGCGTTCCCGTCGAATCCAAAACCCTTCTGGGCCTCGACTCGCTTCTCTCCATCGCCCAAATGCCCGCCGGAATTCCCGTCGGCACTCTCGCTATTGGCAAAGCTGGCGCCATCAACGCCGCTCTACTCGCCGCCGCAATCCTCGGCGCCAAATATCCGCACATCCGCGAATCCCTCCGCGAATTTCGCGCCTCGCAAACCTATCGCGTCCTCACCACTCCGTATCCCGCCCTCAAGACTTCCATGCCCCGCAAATCCAAGAGCCCGCGCGCATGACCATCGGCATTCTCGGCGGCGGTCAACTCGGATACATGCTCGCCCTCGCCGGTTACCCGCTCGGTTTGCGTTTTCGTTTTCTCGATCCCTCCCCCGAAGCTCCCGTAGGCCGCATCGCTCAACGCATCACCGCCGCCTTCGATGATCACTCCGCGCTCGATCGTTTCGCCGCCGGCCTCGAAGCCGTCACCTACGAATTTGAAAATGTTCCTGTCGACACCACGCGTTTCCTCTCCCAGCGCGTCCCGGTATTTCCTCCTTCCGCCGCCCTCGAAGAAGCCCAGCACCGCGTACGCGAAAAAAATCTTTTCCAGAAACTTGCCATCGCCACCACCGGCTTCGCGCCCGTCCCCACCCCGGATGATCTCGACGCCGCGCTAAAAAAAATCCCCTTGCCCGCCATCCTCAAAACCTGCCGCATGGGTTACGACGGCAAAGGCCAGTGGATCCTCCGAACTCCCGAGGACGTCGCCCGCGCCAAATCCGACTTATCTTCGGAACATCTCGATTCCGCAAAAAACGAAGCCGCCCTAATCCTCGAACGCTTCGTCCCCTTCTCCCGTGAACTCTCCATAATTGCCGTGCGCTCCCGTAGTGGCGAAACCGCTTTCTACCCGCTCATCGAAAATCATCATCGCTGCGGCATCCTTCGCCTCTCCATCGCTCCAGCTCCGCGCCTTTCTCCCGCTCTTCAGCAAGCCGCCGAAGTCGCCGCGCGCTCCATCCTCGAAACTCTCAATTACGTCGGCGTCCTCTGCATCGAATTCTTCGAAGTGCAGGGCCGTCTCCTAGCCAACGAAATGGCGCCTCGCGTCCACAATTCCGGCCATTGGACCATCGAAGGCGCCGTCACCAGCCAGTTCGAAAATCACCTTCGCGCCATCCTCGACCTCCCGCTCGGCTCAACCGCCGCTCCCTCCCCTTGCGCCATGCTCAATCTCATCGGCGATGTTCCCGATCCTCGCGAAGCCCTCGCCCTGCCCGACGCCCACCTCCATCTCTACGGCAAAGAATCGCGCCCCGGCCGCAAACTCGGCCACCTCACCATTCGCGCCGCTGATTTCGACGCCCTTCGCCAGCGCCTCGCCGCGCTTCCCAAATTTTTCCACCGCCCCGAATTTTGTCTCGAAGCCCTTTCGCCCACCACTGCCCCCGCCGTTTCGCCCGCCACTCACTGACGCTGTGCCTTCGCGCCAAATTTCTGTAAAATAACCAATTCGCATCTACCCTAGGAGAACTACATGTCCACTCGCATCACCAAAGTCCACGCCCGCCAGGTTATCGACTCCCGCGGCAATCCCACCGTTGAAGCCGACGTCCTCCTCGACTCCGGCGCGCTCGGCCGCGCCGCCGTTCCTTCCGGCGCGTCCACCGGCGAACACGAAGCCCTCGAGCTTCGCGACGGCGACAAATCCAAATATCTCGGCAAAGGCGTCCTCAAAGCCGTCGCCAACGTTAACGGTGAAATCGCTCGCGCCATCGGGGGCAGCGACGCCGCCGACCAGCGCGCCCTCGATCACAAAATGATCACCCTCGATGGCACTCCCACAAAATCCCGTCTCGGCGCCAACGCCATCCTCGCCGTTTCCATGGCTGCCGCCCGCGCCGCGTCCCTCGCTCTCAAGCAGCCGCTCTACAAATATCTTTCGCGCTATTCCACTGACACCACCGCCAATCTTCTCCCCGTCCCCATGATGAATATCCTCAATGGTGGCGCGCACGCCGATAGCTCCGTCGATTTTCAGGAATTTATGGTTATGCCCATCGGCGCGCCGAATTTTTCCGAAGCCCTCCGCTGGGGCGTCGAAATTTTCCATTCCCTCAAAACCGCCCTGAAAAAACACGGCTATTCCACCGCTGTCGGTGACGAAGGCGGCTTCGCGCCCAGTTGCAAGTCCAACGAAGAAGCCATTCAAATTGTCATCGAAGCCATTTCCGCCGCCGGCTACAAACCCGGTGAACAAGTCTCCATCGCGCTCGATCCCGCTTCCAGCGAGTTCTACGACAAAGCCTCTGGCAATTACGTTTTCAAAAAGTCCGACAAGTCCGCGCACTCTTCAGAAAAAATGGCCGCTTACTGGACCTCCTGGGTCGAAAAATATCCCATCATCAGCATTGAAGACGGCATGGCCGAAGACGACTGGGCCGGGTGGAAAGCTCTTACGCAAAGCGTCGGCGCCGCAACCTCCAGAAAAAAAATCCAGCTCGTTGGCGACGATCTTTTCGTCACCAATACCGAGCGCCTCTCCCGCGGCATCAACGAGGGTATCGCCAACGCCATCCTCATCAAGCTCAATCAGATTGGCAGCGTCACCGAAACCATTGACGCCATCGAGCTAGCCCGCAAAGCCGGCTATCACTCCATCATTTCTCATCGCTCCGGCGAAACCGAAGACTCCTTCATCGCCGACCTCGCCGTAGCCACCGCCGCCGGCCAAATCAAGACCGGCTCCGCCAGCCGCACCGACCGCATCGCCAAATACAATCAGCTCCTCCGCATCGAAGAAGAACTAGGCTCCGGAGCCCGCTTCAACGGCAAAGCCGCCCTCGCCTAAATCCCCGACTCCTACCCGTCATTTTGAACGGAGCGGGACGATTTCTTCCTCCCTTTCGCTCCTGCGAAAGGTCGTCCCGCGCAGTGAAAAATCTCTCTTCGATCGCCACGCCGAGCGAGGAATTTGCCACCACTGGCTTTGCTTTGGCTTCGAAGCCCGCTGTCTTCTCTTTCCTAGCCTCTATCCCCACCAAGCGCCCTAACTATGCTATTTTGCTACTCGTAACCACCACGCACCGGAAAGGGAATCGCCATGGCCTTCGGCGCCTATGTAATCGGCTTCATCATCGTCATCGTCGGATTCGTTTACGGCGCACATCTTCTTCACATCGCCCCGCGTTGGATCGCCGTCGCTACCCTCGTCCTTCTCGGCATCGGCATCCTCACCGGCTCCAAATTGATCCGCGAATAACTTGTAGCTTCCGATTGCGCACGTCTATACAAGCTCGTCGGGAAGAGTCTAACGCGCTCTCCGGCATTGGTCGCACACTCCTTCTTCATCGAGCTGCATTTGCTCGAAGTGCTTTGTTAATTGACTCTCGCCGAAGAATTTCGGCGGGGTGTCTTGCCTGTATCCCCATCGTTTGCCGGCGACGCACTGCGCCATCCGCTGCCGTGTACGTGGATCTTGCAAGTACCATTCAGGGTCATGATGTTGATTTTTCTTCCTTGCCATAGACCTCCGAGAAGGCTCTCCCTTTCCTCGTCTTTTCTACGCCTTATCGTATAATTAAAATATGCGAATCATCGTCCCGCATCATCGCACCCGCGCCGAAGTCATCCAGACCATCGACCAATCCCTGGATGAACTCCTGCAACAATCATTACCCGTTAAACTCGTCGTTCAGCAAAGAACCTGGCAAGGTTCCACGCTCACATTCAACGTCGCCGCTAAAATGGGTTTCCTCAGCTCCCCCGTAAAAGGCACCATCGAGGTGACCGACACCGACGTCATCATCGACGTTGACCTCGGAATCTTCCAAAGCTTCGTCCCCGCCGAAAAAGCCCAGGAGCTAATCGGCACCCGCGTTCGCGGTCTCTTGAACTGATCCTCATCGGTAGAATCGCGCCCCCAGCCTGCGTTTCTGTCATCCCGACCCTGCCTGCGCAGGCAGGCGAAGCGGAGGGATCTTGGCAATATTCACCCGCTCTCCAATCCATGAAACAGCCACAAAACCCCTTCACTTTGCTCTTCTCAAGCGCCGTAGGCGCGGCACACCAATAGCCCAGCCCGTAAGGGCTGGGGGAGCAAAACCCACAAGAGATTCCGAGCGCCGTAAGTGCGGCACACGCTTGACCCGATTCCTCAACCGCCGCAAACAACGCAAAATCGATTTTCAAACGCTAGGCGAAGAAAAAGCGAAAACAATATGCTATCATCCTTCCTCTATGGCTCGCCGGCCTAACCGCCTTCCCAACGACGCCCTAACCCGCGATCAACTCAAAGAGCTGGAGCGCAGCCTCCGCCTTCTCAGCCCCTACGCCGTCAAGGAAAAATATAAACTCATCGTCGACCGCTGCCGCTTCCTCGACCTCCCCACGCCCCGCATCATCCAGGAACTAGTCACCACCTGGAAGGTCCTCTGGCGCTGGCGTAAGTAATCCTGTTCGAATGATAACTAAACAATTATGCTATTGACATCGTAACTACGCCGTGCTACCATGTCTTGTGATACTCGCATTTCCTCCCCTTAACTCTCCCGCAGCCCAATCTCTAAAAGCCCATCTCCTTTCCTTTGATACATCTACGCACATCTCCGCCCACAACTCCTTTGCTTTGATACATCTCCAAAATCTCCAAAAACAACCTCTTTCTTTTGATACATCTATGCACCACCCGGGGGTACCCCCCTCGCGATCTCGAATTCCGAACTCGCTATATAAAGGACTGACGCCATGACTAAACCCGCTCCGCACGCAAATCGTAAAGTCACCCCAGACCGCTGTCTCTTTCGTAAATCCAACGGATCCCAATGCCGCTCCCTGGCGGCCCCCAACTCCGAACTCTGCGCCGCTCACCGTGTCCCCGCATTCTTACCCACTATCGTCCCCGATCATCCACCCGCCGAAGTCGACCTCGCCGAGGAACTCGGCATCACCTCCCGCGATTTCAAAGGCAACGAGGAAATCTACTATTTCCTCTGCAAACTCACCTACTTGCTTTCCGCTAACCGCATCTCCTCACGCCGCGCAGCGGTTCTGGCGTATATCACCAGCCAAGCTCTGCGAACGAGTTGCGTACTCGAAAAGGAATTCGAGGCCGCTGAAAAAGAGGCACGAGAAAATCCCCAAATCACAATCGATGTCCCCCGCCCCGACTATTCCGCCAAAATAAAAGCTGCAGCCGAATCCCACAACTCGCAAATCCACCAGCCCACCGATCCAACCAACCCATCATGAAAAACTCCGTCCGCCATTTCATCGAGGGTGTCCGTCCTCGGTTTGTGAGGGCGGGGTCTTTGCCTGCCTGCCGCGAGTCAGGCCTGCCTGCCGCAGGCAGGAATTTTCCTTCGCTTAGGCGCGCACCGAATCGCCGCTTTCCGGTATGCCTTCACTCAAGTCATACTGGTCCCCTATGGCCACGGTCCCGCAAAAATCCAACTTCGTCCCCGCCGCCTCCCTCGACCAGCGCCCCGCAGCCGACCGCGAACGCGCGCCCATTCCGACTCCTCGCTCCGCACCCACGCCCACCAATCTCATTCGCCAGCTCGTCCGCAACTCTCCCTTCGTCGCAAAAAATTTCCGCCTCTACTTTCAAAATGCCTGGCGCCGCCACGTCCGCGGAACCAAAGTTGTTGCCCCTTACGCCGTCACCTTCTACGTCACCCACAAATGCAACCTCGCTTGCTCCTACTGCACCCAAAAAGAGCCCGACGTCTTCAGCGAAGAACTTCCCACCGCCGCCACCATTCGCATCCTCAAAAAAATTCGCAAGGAAACGGACTCCATCGTGATCACCGGTGGCGAACCAACCCTTCGTCCCGACATCGAAGATCTCGTCGCTGCCGCGCGCCAGGAAATTAAATTTCGCTCTCTCCTGCTCATCACCAACGGCACACTGCTCGATCGCAAGCCGCGCATCCTGCAACACGTCACCGGACTTATCGTCAGCCTCGACGCCCTCTCCGCCGATCCCACCAATCCACTTTCCAAGCCCGCCGCGCTCCCGAAAGTTCTCGAAAATTTACAATTCGCTGCTGGCGTGCTCGGTCCCCGCCGCATCACCATCAGCACCGTCATCGAAGAATGGAATATTTCTGAAGTCGAACGCCTGCTCGACTGGTGCGGCGAAAGAGGCTACGTCTTCGCCGCGCAATCCGCGCAACTCGAAAAAATGCCGAATCTTCAATTGCTCCGCAATCCGCAATACCACGCTTTGGTCGACAAAATCATCGAACGCCGCCGCGCCAATCAGCAACCCATCAACGGCACCCCGCACACCATCGAAACCCTGCTGCGCTTCAAAACGTTTGAGTGTTATCCCACCATGTTTCCGCGCGTTTATCCCAACGGCGATGTTTTCTATCCCTGCGAGCCGCTGCACACCATCGCCGGAAATCTTCTGCGCGATGGTTCCTTGCGCAAAATCTTTGCGCGCGGCAAAAAAACCTACGGAGACATTCCGCCCTGCCAGGGCGTCTGCTATCTCTTCGGAAATGTCTTGTCGCACTACTACGTGAACGATTTTTGGGCTTTGGCTGGAGAATTTATTCGGTGAGCATGAATTATTTTACGAAGAAATACGCTTTGCGAGGGAGGTATCGCCAGGGAACATCTGGGTGGGGAAAAGAAAAGTTATTTCAGCTCGGCGATTTTTTTATCCAGGTGCGCTAACGCCGCTTCCAGCGATTTGCGGTGATTCGGGTTTGTCGCGCCAGACAGATCATTTACAATGCGCGTCCGCGATAATTCCAAATCTTGAATCGTTTGTTCGCGCATTAATTGCTCCGGGCTTTTTGCGCCCCGCCCGGACTTCTGCTCCGGTGCTTTGCTCTTGTCTTCTACCTGGGATTCGACGTCTTTGCTTTCCCATCCCCGAGCCATGTTCAAATTGTGTCATATCCCGAAGTTCGCGTCTGCAACTATGGATAAATGTTCGCCCAAAAGTAATCACGCGCTTGCCGCGCGGCGTTGCGGCAGAATCGGCAAAGCCGTTGGAATTGTTGAGTTTATGGTGCTTTCCGCCACGCGCGCCAGATGCTCCGCGAAAAAACCGTCATACAAAAATTCTGCGGAGTGATCGCTCCAGCGAATCTTCAAAATCCACCGCCCATTCCTGTTTTCCGCGCGGGCCGAAGAAATTTCCCCCGTGGGAATCACCAGTAAAGGCTGCAAATGATCGTCAAGCGCCCACACATTTTCATTTCCCACGAATAGTTGCACGCCGGCAACCGGCAGATTCCCCGGTTGATACTTTCCGCCATTCACCACCACCAGCGTGCCCAGTTGACGCGCTTTATCGTCCCGCAACGTGCTCGGCGGCGCCGAAGGAATCAGAATGGACGCGATAAAAAGTCCCAGCCCAAAAACCGCCATGACCAATCCATTCCACAAACTCAACGGCAAAATAACCAGCGCCGCGCCTAGCATCCCCATCACAATGCGGAACGCCGTCCAGGTTTTTTCGTTGCGCCGCAAATTCAAAAAACGCGGCACCAGCAAAATTGCGGCAAACAAAATTCCCACGGAAATCGTGCGCGCTCGCGCAACGGCAGTATTTGAATTATTTGCTCGCACTACCTTGCTCATCTCTGCTTCCCAGCTCCCCGGCGCATGCAACAATGCCAGCTATTATGAACGAAAAATTGCGATTCCGTCATCACTGCCGCCATTATCAAAACTAGCGCAAATCAAAATGGAAATTCTCGCAACGCTTTCTCCGCCAAATCTTTTGCTCCGGGTTTTCCCGCGAGAACCATTTCAGCCCATTCCGCTCCCGCTTTCGACAAGCGTATTGCTTCGCTGGTCAGCGACTCCGGACCGCCGGAATCCGCATTGCCAAAAAATATTCGTTCCATCGGATGCGCGGCGTCCAGACGGTTTTTCGTGTATTGCGACGGCACCGCCATAAACATCGGATGGCCGCGCCGGAAAATCCTAACTTCGAGGGGGGTTGCGTTGAACTCCGGCAAAAGTTTCTGGAAGTCCGTGAGCACATTCGCCGCCAGCGCTTTGCAGTCGTCTTCTTCCAGCAAAGTTCCGCGCTGGCTTTCCCGCAGCGGCGTGTAGAACGAAAGAATATTATGTTTTTGTTTGTAACCCGCGGTACTACGAATGGTCCAGTCGGCTACGATGAAATCGGTGAAAGTATTTCCCGGGCACCAGGTATCGAAGCCGCGATTGTAAACGGGCTTGTCGAAAATAATATTCACCACCGGGTAAGGCGCATAGCGTATTTTGCGCATCGCGTTTTTCTGCGCGATGGGAATTCCCGTCACCACCCGCGAAGTAATATGTTTCGGCGCGCACATCAACGCCACCTTCGCGGAAACGGTGGTGAGTTGTCCTCCGTGAATATAAGTGACGCGCACTTCTTCCCTATCCGGAATCACCGCAACAACCGTCGACCCCGAAAGCATTCTTTCCCGATAATGCGGCTGCAAAACTTCCACCACTTTATGAGAAATGCTTCCCAACCCTCCCGGAAGGATAACGCGCGAATCTTTCTCTCCCTTCACCATGTCTTGAAAATTGGCGAGAGCGGTAAACGCGGAACTGTCCTCGCACGCAGCGCCCCAGTTGGAAAGTCCGTAACCGTCCCACCACTGCTGAATTTGTGGAGCATAAGGTTGGGTGTATTTCGTGAAAACTTCGGCGTCGAATTCCGCGACGTGCTCGAGCAAATTCAATTTCATCATGTCTTCGCGGAATGTTTTGAAACTGGCGACAACTTCCTTGGGAAAAGGAAGATGATCGAGACCGGTTTTCCAGGTATCCGGAACAAAAGTTTTATTTATGATTGTTGGATCGGGCATATCGACGGCAAGAAGCGTCAATCCAATTTCTTTCGAGAGTTGGTCACCAAAATCTCCGCGAGCCGCATACGCGGAACCGGTTCCGAAAGCGTCGCCGGCAAAATCTTCCTGGAAAGCGTTGCCGCCAAAAAAGTCTTCTTTTTCCAAAAGCAGCCAATCTTTTCCGCGCAAAAAATATGCCGCGGAAAGTCCGGAAATTCCGCCGCCGACAATTGCGATGTCCGCTTTTCGGGTTACCCCCGGGATCTCGAAACGGTGGCCGTCGCGAACCTGGTGACAAATTTCAAAATGTTCACCCTCCACGCGCGGGGAATTTGTCTTTGTGTCCGCGGCAAAAATCGCGGGATCGACCGGGCAGCCCGAAGCAACGGAGCCGGCGACAACAAATTTTATGAAATCACGCCGTGATGACGACATATGTTCCCCCAATGAAAATCAGTGAAGTTCGCGCGCATCCGCGCGTAAACTACGCGAGCGAATGCGATACCAAATTACGATCAAGATCACGGAAACAAGAAAGATCAGCGTGGAGATGGCGTTTATTTCCGGGGTAATTCCACGTCGGAGGCGGCCCCAAATTTCCAGCGGCAAAGTATTTTCCCGGCCAATCAGGAAAAAGGAAACCGCAATTTCGTCCATGGACAAAGTAAAAATCAGCAAACCGGCGGCGACCAAGGAAAG
Organism: Candidatus Dormiibacterota bacterium; assembly: GCA_035602385.1. Lineage (GTDB taxonomy): Bacteria > Acidobacteriota > Terriglobia > Acidiferrales > UBA7541 > Acidiferrum. Next base: position 103,500 of record DATNME010000012.1, on the reverse strand, counting down.
TTTCAAGTTGGGCAACGTGATGCGCCAAAAAGTCCGCCAAGGAGTGGCGCCAAGGTCCAATGAAGCTTCTTCCTGGGCGCGATCGAGTTTTTGCAGCCCGGCGAAGAGCTCGGTAGTGGCCACGGAAATGAGCGCGGTGCCATGACCAAGGAAAACGGTAAAAAGACTGAGATGCATTCCTGAAACGACGGCAAACATGAGCAGCGAGAGACCGGTAATAATCCCGGGAAGAATGAGCGGGAGCAGGACCAACCGACGAAAAAGCGCTTTGCCCGGAAATGAAGCGCGATCGAGAGCCAGGGCGGCAAGCAAGCCAAGGGTCAAGGAAAGCGCCACGGCGGAAACAGCGACAATCAGACTGTTCAGAACGGTGTCCCAGATTGCGGAATCCGCAAAGAGCTGGCGATACCAATCCAGTGTGAGATGACGCGGAGGAAATCCGCCAACGCCATCGTGATTGAAGGAATAAATAATCAGAATTACGACCGGCAGATAAATGAAAGCAAATACCAGAAAACAGTAGGCACCAAGCAGCGGCGCGCGACGAGTTTGCGCGGAGCCGCTCATTTAAACGCCCACCGCTTTTCCAGCCGCTCGGAAAAAACCAGCAACGAAATAGTGAGCACCAGAATGCAGACGGAGATGGCAGCGCCGAGCGGCCAGTCATATGCGGAACCAAATAAACTTTGGACGATATTGGCAATCATGGTGCTGGAAGGGCCGCCAACCAGAAGCGGAGCGAGAAAATCGCCGAGAGAAAGAACGAAGGCGAAGGTTGCGCCAGCGAGCAACCCCGGCATGGAAAGAGGAAGGATGACGCGAAAAAAAGTCGCGCGAGGAGTGGCGCCGAGATCCTGCGAAGCTTCAAGCAGTGGCCGAGGAATATGTTCGAGCGACGCGTAGATGGGAAGAAAGACGAAAGGCGTGTAAATGTGAGTGAGCATCAGGACAACGGCGAAAGGACTATAGAGGAAAAACGCGACAGGTTCGTTGGTGATGTGCGCATAGTGCAGGAAACCATTGAGGACGCCATCGCTGCCAAGAATTGTTTTCCAGGCGTAGCCGCGAACGAGGTAACTCACCCAAAGAGGAACAATTACTAATTGATAGAGAAGTTCCTTGCGCGGTCCGGCGTGGAAGGAGAGGTAATAGGCAAGCGGGTAGCCGAGCAGGAGAGAAAGCAAAGTTACGGAAGCGGCGATGCGCACGGTGCGAAACAGAACGGATGCGTAGACAGGATTTTGCACCACCTTGAGATAATTTTGCAGATTCCAGTCGTGAACCAGGATGCCGTCGCGAACCAGCCAAAAGCTGTGAACGAGCATGAGCGCGTAAGGAAGCAGGAGAAATACGCTGACCCACAGAAGCGGGGGAATGGAGACCAGCGATTTGTACAAGCGTGAGTACATAAGAAATTCGCTCAGGCGCCTTCGCGAACGGGAATGGCGTCCGAGGGCAAAAAAGCAAAGTCGTATTCTCCGGTCAATGCGGCACGCGCGGGAATTCGCGCGCGAAGCAACTGGCCCGCGCCGCAATCGAGTTCCAGCATTTCGGTTGCGCCGCCGTAAAGTTGCTGATGGATCTTGGCGCGAAAACGGGCGGAGTCCGCAGGCAAAGTGGATGAGGCAAACATAATTGCTTCGGGCCGCAAGGAAAATAGAACCGGTCCATTTTTTAGAGGGGCTATTGGAGTGGATAGGTTGGGACGCCAACGGAGAGCGCCGCAAACGGCCACGCCATCGCGAAGTTCGGCGTGAAGAAGATTGGTCTGACCGATAAATTCGGCGGTATAGGCGGTTACGGGCCGAGAATAAATCTCGCGTGGCGAAGCAATCTGTTCCAACACGCCAGCTTTTAATAAGGCGATGCGGTCGGAAAGCGCCATGGCTTCTTCCTGATCGTGAGTAACAAATAAAAAGGTGATGCCCAGTTGACGCTGGAGGGATTTTAGTTCGCCTTGCATCTGCTTGCGCAGATTGGCGTCGAGCGCGGAGAGCGGTTCATCGAGAAGCAAAAGTTTTGGACGATTGATCAAGGCGCGCGCCAATGCGACGCGTTGCTGCTGACCGCCGCTGAGTTTAGCGGGACGCGCCGCGGCGTATTCAAGCATTTTGACCATTTGCAAAGCGGCAGTGACGCGTTCGGCCAGTTCAGTTTTGGAAATTTTTCCGACGCGCAGGCCGTAGGCAACATTTTCCTGGACGCTGAGGTGTGGAAATAGCGCGTAATTCTGGAAGACGGTGTTGACGCGGCGCTTGTAAGGCGGAAGGGTATCCAAGCGTTCGCCAGCCATCCAAATTTCGCCGCTGGTGGGTTGCTCGAATCCGGCAATGAGGCGAAGCAGCGTGGTTTTGCCCGAGCCACTTTCTCCGAGCATGGTGAGAAATTCACCGGCGCCGATATTCAACGAAAGACGTTTTAGAACTTCGCGACGCCCAAATCTTTTTTCGATACTGCGAACTTCGAGCAAAGCCGCATTTGCGGCTGGCGTTTCCATGACGGAAGCGGCGGGCAAGTTCACTGCGCGGCTTTCACTTCATTCCAGATTTCGTTGTATTTTGCGCGGCGGGGAACATCCTGCCAAAAATAAATGCGGCGCATGTAGGTGTCGGGATCGTCAAGGTGCAGAACCTTTTTTTGATCTTCAGAAAGAAAGCGCGCAGAAAAAGGGTTTGCGGGCGTGTACTGGGTCACGTCGGCGACTTGTTTCTGAGTTTGCGCGGAAATCATGTATTCGAGAAAGGCGTAAGCCAATTCCTTGTGAGAGCTGGCGGAAGTGATCATCAGATGATCGATCCAGCCGGTGGTGTTTTCCTTGGGAATTGTTTCGCCGATCGGGAAATGAGATTTGCGCAACTGACTGGTCATCAGAGGCCAGCCCATGGCGGCGACAATTTCGTGGTTCTGGAAAAGGTTGGTGAGTTCACCGCCGGTGGACCACATTTTGCGGATATTGGGTTTTAGCTCAATCAATTTCTGCTTTACGTGTTCGAGCTGCGTGTCCGTTAAATTGTAGAGCTGGCTGGGATCAGGGCGATCGTACCCGAGAATTTGCGCGGCCATATAAACGGTGGAGAGGTCATCCCAGACGGACAATTTTCCTTTGTATTTGGGATTCCAAAAAACGCCCCAGGAATACGGCGGCTGGGGAAAAACGGTAGTGTCGTACAAAAGAGGATTAGGACCCCACATGAATGGGACGCCGTAGATCTGCACACCTGAGTGCACCAGCGGCATTTCGCGAAGTTTAAGAGAAAGTTCGGAGTACGATGGCAATTTCGTCAGATCGAGAGGAGCAGCGAGGCCAGAATGGGCGATGGAAGCGGCCACATCGCTGGAGGGAGAAATCACATCGTAGTTGGAAGCGCTGCCGCCGCGAAGTTTGGCTACCAGATCGTCGCTAGAACCCATGTAGGATGCGGAAACTTTGCAGTGGTGAGCTTGCTCGAAGGCGTGAATGAAGGATTCGTCGGCGTAGCCTTCCCAAACGAGGAGCGTGAGGGTTTCCTGTTTTTTCCCGCAGCCGGTGAGAAAAAGCAGCAGCATACAGAAACTCAGAAGCGGAACGCGGATTTTCATGGCGAGCACCTCTCGAGAAAAATGTTACCCAGCAAATCTTACTTAACAATGTCACTTAATCTCTGCTTGATAAACTACGCGGCCTCCGACGATAGTCAACAAGACTTTGGTCTGGGAAATTTTGTGTGGATCGATCTCAAAAATATTTTGCGACAGCATAATCAGATCGGCAACCTTTCCTGATTCCAGGGAGCCTTCGGTTTTTTCGCGCCGGCCAGCGAACGCGGCGCCGAGAGTGTACGCGTCGACGGCCTGGGCGACGGACAATCGCTGCGCGGGAACGAATCCTCCGTCAGGTTTTCCTTCTTCGGTCTGACGCGTGACCGCGGCCTGCAGGCCTTGCCAGGGATTTAACGTAACCACGGGCCAGTCGCTGCCAAAGGCGAGGCGACCTCCTGCGTCGTAGATACTTTTCCAGACCCAAGCACGTGAGGCGCGCTCTGGTCCAATGTTTCTGGCCCACACGTCGAGAGTGTCGGTATCGGGATAGGAATGCAAGGGTTGCATGCTGGCGATTACTCCGAGTTTGGCAAAGCGGGCGATGTCAGCCGAATCGATGGTTTCAATGTGCTCGATGCGCGGCCTGCGATCCACGGTGCGATTTATTTTTTCGGAATTTTCGTAAGCATCGAGCACGGTGCGCACGGCGGCGTCGCCGACGGCGTGAGTAAAAAGTTGGAGACCGCGTTTATCGAGTTCCAAGACGGCAGCTGTATATTTTTCTGGATTCCAAAAGAGCTGGCCTTTTACGGAGGGGTCGTCGCTGTAGCGCGCGAGCATGGCGGCAGTATGCGACTCGACCACGCCATCGATCATCATTTTCACGACATTGGTATCGATCCAATCATCGTGATATTTCGCGCGGGCGGCTTCGATGGCGTCCAAGTCGATGGTTCGAAGTTCGGGCGGATCGAGGAAATAGGAAATGTAGAAACGCACGGTCATGTCGCCGTGACGATGGAGCTCATCAAAGAGATCGAGCTCCGGAAAATCCTGACCCGCGCTATGCACGCGCGTGAGGCCGTTTTGATTGGCCCACTGCATCCCAGCACGCAAGGCAGCGAGTTTTTCCGCTCGAGAGGGTTTGGGAATTATCCGGGATACCAACTCTTCAGCTGATTCCTTGAGGGCGCCGGTGGCTTCGGCGGTTTTCGCATCGCGCACGATCATTCCGTTGGCGGGATCCGGCGTGTCGTTGGTGATACTGGCGAGCGCCAGGGCTTTGGAATTTACCCAATAGGTATGGCCGTCGAAGCCTTCGAGGAAAACGGGGCGATCAGGAAAAATTTCGTCGAGATATTTTTTGTGCGGCAAGGTTTCGGGGCCGAACATGGCGTAATTCCAGCCGCGACCGAGAATCCAATTTGTGCCGGAATGTTTTGCGGCGTATTCGCGGAGTCGCGCTTGAATGTCGACGGAATCTTTGGCCCCTTCGAGGTTGACGCGACCGAGACTGAGGGAGCCGTCGAGAAAATGAATGTGCGAATCGGTGAAACCTGGAAGAACCAGGCGGCCAGCAGCGTCAATTATTTTTGTTCCCGGTGCGCGGTAGCGAGCGAGATCGTCATCGGAGCCGACGGCAACGATTCTTCCATGGCGAACGGCGACGGCTTGCGCCCATGGTTGTTTAGCGTTGACGGTATAAACCTTGGCGTGAATGATGAGCAGATCGGCAGGCTCGATTTTTGCGGACGAACGGGGACTTGCGCTGGCGGAAAACGCGGCGAATGTAAGCAAGATTAGAGTGGCGGCGCGAAAGGTTGAGCTAAATTTCACGTGTGCTCCGAAAATATTTGCCGCGGTTGCGCATAAAGTTTGCATGGAATTTTTAGAATGTGGGCGGCGTATTGACCCAAAGCAGCCAGGCTTCGACCTTTCCTGGATTTTTCCAGCGGTGCGGCATGGAACTCTCGAAATATAAACTGTCGCCAGGTTTGAGTACGTAATGTTCCTTGTCGTTCAGCCAGATTTCAAATTGCCCGCGAAGGATATGGAGAAATTCCTCGCCTTCGTGGGTGTAGGGTTCACCGCTTCCGCCGCCGGGCTTGATGCGAAAGAGATGCGGCTCCATTGCGGTATTGCCCCAAGCTAATAATTCCATGCGCACGCCGGGAGTGGTTTCCAGGATTTTGCGATTTGCCGGGCGAACCAGGCGAGAATTTTCGGCGGCGGCGTCGAAGAGAGAAAGAATATTGGTTTTATAAAAACGCGCGATGCGGCGAAGAGTGGCGATGGAAGAACGCATCTGGCCGCGTTCGAGGGCGCTGAGAAATCCGACAGAGACATTGGTGGCGCGCGCAACTTGCGCGAGGGAAAGGCCGCGATGCAATCGCAAACGGCGGAAACGCTGACCGGGGAGAGCGGGTGCGTTCGTGGGCGCGGAAACAACACCTTGTTTTTTTAGGACGTGAACGATGGCCGCGGGATTGAGACCTCTTGCGCGGCGCAAAAAAATAGCGCGCTGAAGCAAACGCACGTCGGCTTCGGTGTACTGGCGGTAGCGACTGCTGGTGCGTTGGGGGGCCATGAGTCCGAGAGCTTCCCAGGCGCGCAACGCGGACGAAGAAATACTGAGACGGCGCGCCACTTCGCTGATGCGCAACATGCGAGCGGGATGCGGACGAGTTGATAGTTTGAATTGATTCTTTCTGCTTGACACCGGTGCCGGCTTTCTCTAAGTTTACAGGATTATAGTAAGGTTGTGGGGAAAGTGGCAACCACGAAGATTGGATCGCCGGAAATAAAATTTCCGGAGCAAGGGGTGAGTTGATGAAGGCACGGCTATTGGGCCGGGAGTTTTTTGGAAATTCCCGCCAAAATATTGTTGGTGCGGTGATGGTGTTGGTCGGTTTGCTGGCGGCGCCGTTTGCCGGAGCGCAGAGCACCGGCGGGCGGATTCGCGGCACGGTGACGGATGAGAGCGGCGGAGCGGTAGCGGGGGCGAATATCACGCTGATCAACGAGGCGACGCACGCCACGCGCGACGTCCAGAGTGGCGCAAACGGGGAGTATGTCTTTTTGGAAGTGCCGGTGGGAACTTATGAGATTGATACCGTCAGCCAGGGCTTTAAGAAATCCACGCGCAAGGGGATCGTCCTTAATCTGAACGAGGTCATAAGCGTTGACCTCACTTTACAGATTGGCGGAGCGACGGAGACGGTGGAAGTGACGGGAGCGCCGCCGGTGGTGGACACGACATCGACGCAATTGGGCGCGGTTGTGAATGAGCGCTCTACGACGCAGTTGCCGCTGAACAAACGCGATCCTTTTCAGTTGCTGCAATTGCAGCCCGGCGTGCAGTCGCAGATCGGCAACGATTTATTTTTTGGATCCGACAAAGCTGGTGTAGTTACCGTAAACGGAGGCCGCGGACGCTCGAACAACTACTCCGTGAACGGAGGGGACAGCAACGACCAATTTGCGAATCTTCCCGCGGTACAGCCTTCACCGGACAGCATTGAGGAGTTCCGCGTGCTGAGCAACAACTTTGACGCCGAATATGGACGCAACTCAGGCTCGGTCATCAACGTGGTGACGAAGTCCGGAACCAACAAATTCCACGGCAGTGTGTACGAGTTTTTTCGGAACGACGTGCTGAACGCGCACGGTTTCACATTGAATCCAACGCCAAAAGCGCCTTTCAAGCAAAACCAGTTTGGCGGAACGTTCGGCGGACCCCTCAAGAGAGACAAAACATTCTTCTTTGGCGCTTACGAAGGAAGGCGCATTGTGCAGGGAATTGTGTCGCAGCAAGTGCCGGTGCCGACGATCGCCGAGTTGGCGGGCAGGTTTACTGGAGCGCCGGGCGCTACGTCGGTATTCCAGGGCAGTCTTAGCAGCGCCACGGTCGCAACCATACTGCAGAACCGTTGCGGAAGCGCGAGCCTGGGAGGGAGTAAGCTGACCCCTGCGGGACAAGCCGCGTTGGATCAAGCCGCTGCGGGTGCTAGCAAAGCTTGGAATGCGATTTTTCCGGCGACCACGGCAGGCGGCGGCCCACCAGTGAGTACGATACCCACGCAATGTTTCGACCCTGTGGCGCTCAGCCTGTTGCAATATATTCCGGGGGCGCAGAATAGCACGTCGGGCCAGACGCAGAATGTTTCCAAGCAGACGGAGTTTGGGAATCAAGCGCAGTTCCGCCTGGACCACAACTTCTCTAACAATCAAAAGACTTCGGTTTATTATTACTACGATAATTCCACCACTCTCGACCCATTCGCTCATTTTCAGGCGGCGGGCGGCCTCCTGGGCAACTTCCCCGGGGAAATTGTGCTTCGTGCGCAGCAGCTAAATATAAGCCACAGTTCGACGATCGGCTCAACCGCCGTCAATGAGTTCCGGTTTAATTTTTTTCGGGAAGCTGAACCCAAATTCTACACGCCGACTCGCACCAACCTGGTTACGGCTTCGTGCGGCAGTGGGGTAGCTTCAGCGTTCTGCTTTACTGGCACCTCGGATACTCCATTGCTGCTGGCTGATGGAAGCACCACGACAACACCGGCGTGTCAGGGTTTCGGCTGCGGAATTCATCCAAACCTCGGCGCAAAGCTGGAAGGCGTGCCGGAGGTTAATTTCAATACGGGCACCGTGCTCTTCGGAAATAATTTTGAAGGGCAATTGCCGCAAACCGGGAATACATTTCAGTTTACGGACAACTACAGCAAAATTATCGGCAATCACAGCTTCAAATTTGGCGGTGACATCCGGTATCAAATGTTCGACCAGTCAGTGTATTTCAACGTCAACGGGGACATTACCTTCACTACAGGTGGGTTGAACGATTTGAACGCAATGACCTCGAACCCCTCCAACCCGGCTGGCTCCTCCAACTTGTATCCTGACTACCTGCTGGGTTTGCCCAACTCCTATTCGCAGGGATCGGGAAACACGGAACGGGTTCGCAGCAAGGCGCTCTATCTCTTTGCGCAGGACAGCTGGAAGCTCAGACCGAATCTGACCCTGAACTACGGTTTGCGGTGGGAATTGAATACGCCTCAGGTAGACACGGGGAAGAAAGTTCAGGTGTTCCGTCCGGGTCAGGATACGACCATCTATCCTTGTCAGCTTTCCGCAGCCAGTCAGGCGCATTTTGCGCCGTTCCTGCCCGCTGGCACAACGCCGGACTGCATTAACACAGGGGTTCTTCCGACCGGGCTGGTGGTACCGGGTGATAAAGGAGTTCCCGCGGGGCTCTTTAACACAGACTACAAGGCTTTCGCCCCGCGCCTTGGTCTTAATTGGAGCCCGGATTGGAGAGATGGCGCGCTGGCGAAGCTGACTGGCGGACCAGGCAGAACCAGCATCAGCATGGGTTGGGGACTTTTCTATAACCCCATCGAGCAACTGGTGCTTGAGCAGTTCGTGGCTGAACCGCCGTTCGGCATCAGCAATTCCATCTCAAATCCCCTGTTGAGCACGCCTTTCGTAGATCAATTAGGGAGCCTCCATCCGAACCCTGCAAATGGCATTCTCAGTCCGCCGCGAGGCACGCCACAAGATTGGTCGCTGTTCCGGGGCGCGGTGCTCTTCGGCGATTTTCCGAGCAAACTGCGCACGCAGTATTCGGCGCAGTACAACCTGACGATTAAGCGGCAGCTGCCCGGCAATATCCTTTTTCAGATAGGGTATGTCGGCTCACAAGGACACCGGCTGCTGGCCATCCACGATGTGAATGCTGCAAATTCTCAGACCTGTCTCGATCTGGCCGCTCTAGCAGCTCTCCCTCCTCAGCCCGGGCTTCCTAGTGCCTGCGGACCGTTCGCGGAAGACCAAGCGTATACATTCACTTTGCCGGCTGGTTCTGTTTTTCATTTGCCCTATGCTCCAGGCGGGCCGAATGGACAGAACATTCCCTGCCCGTTTGTGGCCGCGCCTGCAGCCTGCATGGTAACGGGTGCAGCGGGAGGTACCCCTATCACGCTGGTTGGGATCCGGCCCTATTCTTCGCCGCATTGCAATCCGTTGACGGGCGCGGGATGCCCGGTGGACAGCAGCCCTGTTTTCTCCAGTATTTTCGCGGAAGACTCGGTTGCCTATTCCAATTACAATTCGCTGCAGGCGCTTTTCGAAAAGCAGTACACGCACGGGCTACAGTTCCAGGCCGCGTATACGTTCAGCAAGTCGCTGGACAACGCCTCGAGCTTTGAAGAAATTTTGAATGCGCGAAACTTCCGTTCGACCTACGGACCGTCACTATTTGATGCGCGGCATCGCTTCGTGTTCAACGCGGTTTGGGATTTGCCGGTGCCGAAGATGGAGGGTTTCAAAGGCAAACTTCTCAACGGCTGGCAAGTGTCGGGAATTTACACCTATCAGACGGGCTTCCCGATCCGCATCACTTCAGGCAGCGACAACGAGTTGCAGGGCAGTACCAGCGGTTTCATTACCCCTGGGGAACCGAATCTGCTAGGGAAGTTTGTGACGCACGATCCACGAAAGAACGTCCCCGGGCTTGGCACAGGATACGTCTTCGACCCAACGCTGTTTAGCAATGCTGTTACGCCCGGTCAAATCGGCAGTTCTCCGCGTACGCTTTGCTGCAATCCACCCATCAACAATTGGGATGCGGGCTTCTTCAAAGATACGCACTTTGGCGAAGGGTTGAATGTGGAGTTTCGCGCGGAGGTTTATAACGTTCTTAACCACGCGCAATTCTATAGCACCGACGGCAACGTAGCTGACTCAACCTTTGGGCAGTTCTTGAAGGTTCGCGATCCGCGGTTGCTTCAGTTCGGGCTGAAGTTTATTTTTTAGCGCACTGCATTGTTGGCGATTCATGCGGCGCGGCTCGCGTGGGCCGCGCTTTCGCGCGCGGGCGTGGGCCGAATCGCGACGCGGGGTGCGCAGCTGGCAAGAGGCGTAGACTGGAATTAAGCGTCCCGGACTCACTGGGCGGCGCAGTTTTTTCTGGCACGATACTGACCGCAGGGAATAGACCTGCACTCACGGAGAAATTCATGTACGAAGCATTGCAAAAGGAAATTGCCACATACGAGAAGCGCACGCCGAAATCAAAAGAAGCGCATAAGCGGGCGGAACAGCGGATACCGCTCGGAGTAGCAAGCAATTATCGCCACTATGAGCCGTATCCAATTTTTGTGAAGGACGGCAAGGGCAGCAAAATTCACGACATCGATGGCAACGAATATATTGATCACAACTTGTGCTTCGGAGCGTTGATGGCAGGACACTCGCATCCGGCGGTGGTGAAGGCTGTGGAGCAAAAGCTGCACGAAGGCACAACGTTCGGCATGCCGCACGAACAGGAGTGGGAGCTTGCTGAAGAAATTTGCAAGCGCTATCCGGTGGAAATGGTGCGGTTTGGATCGAGCGGGACGGAAGTGACGATGCACGCGTGCCGCATCGCGCGGGCTGCCACGGGCCGGGACAAGATCATCAAGTTTGAAGGGTCGTACCACGGATTGCACGACACGGCGCTGGTGAGCGTGAAACCGAAAGAGGAACAATGGGGTGATGAGAATGCTCCGAATTCGGTTCCAGGCGGCGGGGGAGTTCCGAAGGCGGCGATCGATAACGTTCTGGTGGCGACGTTTAATAATATCGGCAGCGTGGAAAACCGCTTCAAGCAGAATCCTGGGCAGGTTGCGGCGATTATTATGGAACCAATTCCGATGAACATCGGGCTATGTATACCGCAGCCAGGATTTCTGGAAGGGTTGCGTGAATTGTGCGACAAGAATGGGGCGCTGTTGATTTTTGATGAAGTGAAAACGGGCGCGAAGCTTGCGTGGGGCGGGGCGAGCGAATATTTCGGCGTGAAGCCGGACATGATTTGCCTGGCAAAATCGATCGGAGGGGGATTGCCGCTGGGGGCGTTCGGCGCGAGCAAAAACGTGATGGGATTAATCTCCGATCACAAGGTATTTCACGGGGGCACCTACAACACCAACCGCGTGGCAATGGCGGCAGGCCTGGCTATTTTCCGCGAAGTACTCACGCGCGAAAATTATGCGCATGTGGGGAAGTTGAGCGAGAAGCTGAGCCAGGGTTATCGCAAGATCGTTGGAAAGACGGGGCTGAAAGCGTATGTGGTCAGCGCGGGAGTAAACGGAGCACTGATGCTTTACCCCAAGGAAATTCGCAACTACCGCGACTGGACGAAAATTGATGTGGACCTGTGGCGTCACTATTGGTTTGCGATGGTGAATCGCGGCGTGCTGGCGCAGCCCTATTGGTGGGATGAGCAATGGACGATTTCGGTGCAGCATAGCGAGGCGGACATCGACAAGCACCTTGCGGTGTTCGAAGAGGTTGCACCGGGATTGGCGAAGGCACAAGTGTCGCGCGGCGCGGCGTTTGTAGGCGCCGCTGGACACTAGTGGAACCAGACGTGGCCGCCGGGGCGCGATTGATTTAGTTTGGTTTCTTCGATTGTCCGCGATTTTTTCGGGAGATATTTTTTGAGCAAGGAGGTTACATCGCCACAGCCACACCTTCGCAGAGTGCTGGGACGGCGCGACCTCATTTTGCTTTTCGTAGTGGCGGTATTTAACCTCAACGTTCTTCCATCGATCGCGGCGAATGGTGGGGTCACAATATGGCTGTGGATCATTTCGCTAACACTTTTTTTCTGGCCGCAAGGCATTGCAGTGATTGAACTGGCGCATCGCTACCCTGGAGAAGGCGGCGTTTATTTATGGGCCAAGGAAGTGTTCGGCGACTTTCACGGTTTTCTTTCCGGGTGGTGCTACTGGACGAACAACATGATGTACGTGCCTACCGTAATGCTGTATTTCGTTGGCGTTTCCGTTTTTATTCTGGGGCCGGGTCATGAAGGGCTTGCTGATAACAAGGCATTCGCGCTAACGGCTTCTGCGGTATTACTAAGCATTTTAGTTATTCTGAATATAGTCGGTCTTGGTGTCGGCAAATGGATTAACAACCTTGGCGGCATTGGTACATTTGTCGCGGCATTTCTGCTGATGGGCTTAGGTGTTCTTGTCTGCCTCAAGTTCGGATCCACCATTCAGTGGAAAGATTTCCACATACCTGCTGACTCAAAATCTGTCCTCAACTCGTTTGGCGTGATTTGTTTTGGCCTTGTTGGCTTAGAACTTGCTTCCATAATGGGAGACGAAATTGAGAATCCGCAAAAAACTTTGCCAAGTGCAGTTGCATGGGGAGGGGTTCTTTCTGGAGTTCTTTATCTAGGCGCGACCTTGACTTTATTAATTGCTGTAGATAAGGACAGCATCAGCGTTTTGCAGGGAATCGTGCAGGCTGTAAGTCATATGGCTAGCCGCGTAGGTTTTTCTTGGATAGTCGCTCCGTTCGCATTTCTCTTAAGCTTATCTATCGCGGGTATCGGTTCGGCTTGGTTGGGAGGATCTGCACGAATCCCATTTGTTGCGGGCTTAGATTCCTATCTGCCATCATGGCTAGGTCGGATACATCCGAAATATGCGACACCTTATGCTGCGCTAATCGTGCATGCTTTAGTGTCATTTTTGCTTGTGGTAATCAACTTTGCAGGAAGCCGAATTTGGAACAGCTTCATAAGCTTGCCTGCTATAGGACATATGTTTACAGCTGTCGGAATTTCGATCACCAGATTGCTGGCAAGTGATACCGGTGTGCAAGAGACTTTTCAAAAGTTGCTTTCTTTGGCTGTAGTGCTTCAATTGATTCCGTTTCTTTATATGTTTTGCGCTCTCATCAAGATTGCGCTGGATCGAAATTTTGTCCGGGGACATTACGGGCGAACCACACTTCTGTTCGCAGGGTTCTCTGGGTTGCTCACAACTGGCCTTGGTATCGCCTTGGTATTTTTCCCGGCACAACAGATTACTTCGCTTGTTTCGTATGAAATCTGGATGTGCGGGGGAACGATACTCTTTATTGGCTTGGCGGCATTTCTCTTTTTCGTTTACGGCAGCCGCAAGGCGGCGCGCAAATTGGCTGAGAGTTCACCAGCCGTTTAAAATGAAGATATTCGGAGGCGTTCATGTCCAGTACGGCGAATGTCAGTGTGAAAACGTACCAGAATTACATCAATGGCCAGTGGGTTCCCAGTTCCACTGGTGAGACGTTTCCGGTTTACGACCCTTCCACTGAAGCAGTGATCGCCCAGGTCGCTTCCGCTAGTGTTGCGGACGTTGATCGCGCGGTGAAAGCGGCTCGCGCTGCGTTCGATTCCGGAGCATGGCCGCAGACAAACGCGGCGGACCGTGGGCGGATGCTTTTCAAGCTGGCGGAAAAAATCCGGCAAAACGCGGCGATGCTGGCGGAAGTAGAATCGCGCAACAGCGGCAAGCCGATTGTTGAAGCGGAATTTGATATCGCGGATGCGGCCACGTGTTTTGAATATTACGGAGGCCTGGCGAATAAAGTGCAGGGGCATGTAAACCCGGTTCCGGCAAACGCGCTGAGTTTTACGCTGCGAGAACCGGTGGGAGTTGCGGGGCAGATTGTGCCCTGGAATTATCCGTTGTTGATGGCGGCGTGGAAGCTGGCGCCAGCGATCGCGGCGGGTTGCGCATGCATCCTGAAGCCGGCGGAGCAAACGCCGCTGACGGCGCTGATGCTCGCGGGTTGGTGCGAGGAAGTGGGATTGCCTCCGGGCGTGGTGAATGTGATCAACGGAATGGGCGAGAGCACGGGAGCGGCGCTGGTGGCGCATCCGGGAGTGGATAAGATTGCGTTCACGGGAAGCGGAGCGGTGGGAAAGATCATTGTGAAGAGCGCGGCGGATACATTGAAGCGCGTAACGTTGGAATTGGGTGGAAAATCGCCGAATGTTTTTTTTGCCGATGCGGATTGGGAAGCGGCGGTGGATGGAGCGCTGTTCGGGGTGTTCATCAATCAAGGGGAAGTGTGCTCCGCGGGAAGCCGCATTTTGGTGGAAAAGAAAATTTATTCGAAATTCGTGGAGGCCATGACCGAGAAGGCGAAACGCATTAAGTTAGGACCGCCGCTGGAACGCGAAACAAAAATGGGGCCGCTAGTGAGCAGCGAGCAATATGAGCGGGTGGGCGCTTACCTGGAGTTGGGAAAAAAAGAAGCGAAGGTCGCGACTGGCGGAGGAAAAGCAACGCAATTTGGCAAAGGATTTTATGTGCAGCCGACGATTTTTTACGATGTGGACAACAGCGCACGAATTTCACGCGAGGAAATTTTTGGGCCGGTGGCAACGGTGATTCCTTTCGATAATGAAGGCGACGCGATTCGGATTGCAAATGATACGCCGTATGGATTGGCGGGTGCGGTCTGGACGCGGGATATTTATAAGGCGTTTCGCGTGGTGAAGTCACTGCGCGCGGGAATTATCTGGGTGAACCACATGCAGCCGACGTACGTGGAAGCGCCGTGGGGAGGATACAAACAATCGGGATTTGGGCGCGAGTTGGGGCCATGGGGGCTTGAAGAATATCTGGAGACGAAGCAAGTGTTTGTGAACCTGGATGAAACGCCGATCGGGTGGTACTAGGAATCGAAGGATCAGGTTGAGGGAAAGAAGATGAAGAGCATACAGATTCGCACGGAAATACCTGGACCGAAGTCGCGAGCGTTGATGGCGCGGCGCGACACGGCGATTGCTCGGGGGCTATATCATGCGACGCCGCTATTCGCGGCGAAAGCGGAAGGCGCGGTGATCGAGGATGTGGATGGCAATCGATTCATAGATTTTGCGGGCGGCATTGGTTGCCTGAATATGGGGCATCGAGCGAAGAGAGTGGATGCGGCGATCCGGCAGCAACTCGATAAATATTTACATCTGTGTTTCAGCGTGACGCCGTATGAACCGTACGTTGCGGTGGCGGAAAAACTTAATGCGCTGGCGCCGGGGAATCACGCGAAGAAGACGTTTATTGTAAACACGGGCGCGGAAGCAGTTGAGAATTCGATAAAAATAGCGCGCGCGTACACCAAAAGAGCCGCGACGATCTGTTTTGAGGATGCGTTTCACGGGCGGACGCTGCTGGCGATGTCGTTGACCAGCAAGACGGCGCCTTATAAGGCGGGATTCGCGCCGTTTGCCAGCGACATTTACCGCATACCGTACGCGTATTGCTACCGCTGTTCGTACGGGTTGACTTATCCGTCGTGCAAAGCGTTCTGCGCGCATCATCTGGAAGATACGTTCAAGCGGGTGGTGGCTGCTGAGTCGGTTGCGGCAATTATTGTCGAGCCAGTTCTGGGGGAAGGCGGATTCATTGCGCCGCCGAAAGAATTTTTCGGGATCGTGCGGGAGATTTGCACGAAGTATGGAATTGTGATGATTGCCGACGAAGTGCAATCGGGGATCGGAAGAACGGGCAAATTTTTCGCGATCGAACATTATGGAGTGGAGCCTGATCTGATTATTTCCGCTAAATCGCTGGGTGGAGGAATGCCGATCGCGGCGGTAACGGGTCGCGCGGAAATTATGGATGCGCCGGGCGTGGGAGGATTGGGCAGCACGTTCGCGGGAAATCCACTTTCGTGCGTGGCCGCATTAGCGGCGATTGAGACCATTGAAAAGGATGGTTTGCTGGCGCGTTCGACGATGATCGGGAAGCGATTTGAAGAACGCGCGCTGGGCTGGCAGAAAAAATGGTCGCTGATTGGCGACGTACGTGGCCTGGGTGGGATGTGCGCGCTGGAATTGGTGCGCAACCGAGAAAGCCGCGAGCCAGCGGCTGCCGAAACAAAAGAGATTGGGCATTACTGTTATGAACACGGGCTGATTACGATCAGCGCGGGAACTTACAACAACATATTGCGGATTCTGGTGCCGCTGGTTATTACTAACGAACAATTTGAGGAAGCGCTGGACGTGCTTGAAGCGGCGATTGCCTCGGTGACGGAAAGCAAACAAGCGGCGCTGTCACACGCGTAGCGAAACATCTTTCACAATCAGTACAAAAAAGTTTTTGGAGGCAGGCATGGATTCGCCGTGGGCGGGGCAGTGCGCACTGGTGACGGGCGCGGGGAGCGAAGCGGGAATCGGATTCGCGGTGGCGCGGAAGTTGCACGCGCTGGGAGTGGACGTAACGATTACTTCGACGACGGAGCGAATTCACATTCGAAAAAAAGAAATTGATGCTGCGGGAACGCGGATCCATTCCGCTGTGGCGGACCTAACTTCAGAAATTGAGGTGAAAAATCTTGTGGATGGGCTGCTGTCGCGTACAGGGCACATCACGATCCTGGTGAACAATGCGGGGATGGCGCAAACCGGAGTGGCGATGGCTGGCGCGTTACTACAGCAAACGGAATATGCCGCATGGCAAGCGCAACTGGCGATTACGTTAAACACGGCGTTTTTGGTAACGCGCGCGGTGCTGCCGGCGATGAAAGAAAAACGGTACGGGCGAATTGTGAATGTTTCGTCGGTGACCGGGCCACTGGTGGGAAATGCGGGATCTTCGGCGTACGGCGCTGCGAAAGGCGGCATGGATGGAATGATGCGGTCAGCTGCGATTGAAATTGGCGGCGATGGCATCACGATTAACGCTGTTGCGCCGGGATGGATCGCGACCGCGTCGTCAACGGCAGAAGAACTTGTGGCTGGGCGTCATACCCCAGTGGGACGCTGTGGGACGCCGGACGAAGTCGCTGCCGCGGTGTGTTTTCTCTCTTCACAAGAGGCGAGCTATATCACCGGGCAATCGCTGGTGGTGGATGGCGGAAATATTTTGCAAGAAATAAAGGGATCGTAGCGCAGCGGGACGCTCGCGTTTAAATTATTGGGGTGAACCAGCGGGCGCGCCTGGATGTGCAGTTCGACGAAACACAGCAGCAAGCAAAAACATTAAGAGGCAGCCCGCAAAGGGAACGACAAGTCCGGCGCGCAAACTTCCTGAACGGCTGGATACAGCCCCGACAAGCCAGGGTAAGGTTGCGCCGCCGATGGAGCCCGTGGCGAACATAACGCCCGCGACGCGACGAGATCGTGCACCGAAAGCCCAAGTGAGCCATGCAATAAAAATGGGATAGAGCATCGAAAGCCCGGCACCGGCAATTACAAAGCCGGTCATTGCAAGCGGCCGCGTGTATGAGCGAAGAAAAATAGCGATTCCGCATGTGGCGGTGAGGAGGCCGATATTAGCGACCTTTGCTTCTTGCACGCGCTTGAGTATTGCGGGCGCTAACAAGCGTCCGGCAAGCAAGCCTGACCAGAAATACATGGGTGCCAATTCTCCCACGGCGGTTCCTGAATCAGCAAGACGTTTGGAAAATGCGGCGGACCAGCCAGAGACGGCATTTTCGGTGCCAACGTAAATAAAGAAAAGCAGAGCCAGGAATATTGCGGCCCACCAGGTTTCTTTACCACGAATGACTGGGGTCGTCGCAATTGCAGGCTTAGGCTGTTGCGGGAATTGACGCGAATCCGAAAGCAGCGCCATTAACGCAAGCAGAGCTGCAGCGCCGGCAATCAGCAAGATAAGAAAATTCAATTTTGCGGTGCGCACACCGTAGCGAACGATTACCGGACAAACCAGCGAACCAACGCTCCAAGCCAGGTTGAGCAGACTAAGCGCCGCTGATTGTTTTTTTCCAGCTTGTTCGGCAACGCAGAGGTTTGTGGCGGGAACGACCAGACCGTATGCCATTCCGTAAATGGCGGCCGCAAGCAGGACAGCGGAGGAATTGTTTGACACCAGGGCGCCGATTCCCAGAGCCATAAGAATATATCCGGCGATTAGAGTGACGCGGAAGCCGCGCGTCGAAATTAAAAAACTTGAGAGCACGACTCCAACCAGCGAGCCGGCAAACTGAGTGGTAAAGAAAAAGCCGGCTTGAGCGTCATTCAAAGACCATCGCGAAATAAAAACGGGAAGAAGAGGACCGAGGATGGTGGTGACCACGCCAGTGACGACGAACCCGCCGAACAGCAACACAGTGAGAAGAGCCGCATTGCCGGTGTGCGTGTTCTTAGACATCGCACAGGTTGACGGCTTGGCGAAGGGAATTGAGTGGTTCAGCGGTAGGAACAAATTCGTGGGCCACAAAACCGCGAAAATTGGTGGCGGCAATACCGCGCATCACGCCGTCCCACTGCACTTCCTGAGCGCCGTTAAGTTCGTGCCGGCCGGGAACGCCACCGGTGTGAAAGTGGCCGAACCACTGGATATTTTTTTGAATGGTGCGGACCAGGTCACCTTCCATAATTTGCATGTGATAAATGTCGTAGAGCAGCTTGACGCGCGGTGAATTTACTTCCTGGACGACGTGCAAACCCCATGCGGAGTGATCGCACATGTAATCGGGGTGGTCGACTTTACTGTTGAGGAGTTCCATGCAGATGGTGACGCCATGGTCCTCGGCGATTTGTTTTACTCTGTTGAGACCTTTAATAGCGTTTTTAGCGCCTTCATCGTCAGACATTCCGTGACGATTGCCGGAGAAAGTGATCACGTTGGGTACGCCCAGCTTACCGGCCAATGGAATATTTTTGCGAAACGCCTCCTCGATCTTGGCGTGATTTTCGACGCGGTTCATGGCGCTTTCGATTTCGCCGCCTCCGGCATAACCCATGCTACAAATCAGTCCATAGCGGCGAGGAACTTCGAATTCGGCTACTTCGAGCAAGTCGATGGCCTGCAGACCCATTTCAGCGGCGGCGGCGCACAATTTATCGAGTGGAATTTTTTCGTAGCACCAGCGCGAAACGGATTGGCGGATGCGGCCTTTGCGCTGAACTGGAGTGTTTGACGAGGGCCACGCGGAATTTGGCAGGGAAGCGACAGCGGCTCCAGAGAGGGTGGTCTTGAGCACATGACGGCGTGAAAGTTTAGACATGGAAGATATGCAGAGTGTAACTAAGAAGTGCAGTTACAGACCAGAGCAGAATTCACAGCGCAGCGCTTATCTTCGCGCAAAACGACCGATTGTATTTCTGCTGTTGTCGGCTATTGATCTTCGTTTTGCTAATTTTGCTCGCAATTCTGATCTGCGTCTTCACCGCAAGACGCGCCGATGGCAAAAAGCACGCCGCGATTGATGGCATAAACTGTGCCATCGGAACCGACGACCGTAGGAGTATAAGCCTCCAAAACCCCGCCGGTCAGGGTCATCGATTCGGTGAAATGATTGGTAGTCAGATCCCAGCGGTAAAGTTTGCCGTCTTCGCTGTTCACCAGGACGGATTTCGTAGACGGATCAATTGCCGCGGTGTTAATGCACCACTCGCGAACCGCACCAGGAAGCCAAGGAAATAATGGATCGCGGGTTGGTCCAGGGATGGTCAGAACTTCTTTCATGACCGGATTTCCGTATATAAAGTCGGGCTGACTGGTGTTCGGATCCAGAATAGCGATTTTATTTACGCCCGTTCCACCAATACCGGCGTAATCGTTGTACTTGGTCATCAGAAGGTATTTCGATTTGCCGTGATAGGAGCGAACCAAAGAGGCATCGACCACCGACGCGGTATCGTCCCAACCAAAACCACCGGCGAGTTTGGTTTGCTGCAGGTCGGCACTGAAGTGGAGCAGCCAGCCTCGGTCGTGGTGCCCGGGAAAAGGATTCTCCAAAACACCAAAATAAACGTCGCCATCAGGGCCCACGGTTGGCGTCGCGCTACTGCTGTCTGGCACGAAGGCATCGAAACCGGACTGAGGATCCTTTAGGGTCACCAAATTCACGGTTTTCAGGGTTTCGGTGTCTAGTTTCAACAAGTATCCGCCGGGTGCAAAATCGGAACTCACAACCACGTATAAATATCGCTGGTCTTTGGACAAGGCCGGCGCGCAGCTGGTAGCTACCTTTGAAATATTTGGATTACCGCTGGCGGCTACCGCGGAGACCCATGAGCCTTTCCCATCACGATCAACTCTGGCGATGCCGCTTTCCAAACCCGGCAACGGAGTACCGATTACGCTGAAACCAAAAAACAAGTTGCCGTCGCTGTCGGCAGTGATTGGAGTGGTTATCCGGACATCATTCGTAAAGGTTGCTGGGGCGGCATTGAAATGCTCGATGCCGTAAAAAGCGAGGCGCGTCACTCTACCGTGGGAGTAGTTCACACTATTGCGTTCCAAAACCGTTCCACCCGCGGCAGGCATTACCAGGTGGTTTCTGGAGATTACGACGCCAAACGGCGGAGTAAATCCTGCGAACGGGACGGTGTAATCCGAATCCAACATCCATTTTATTGAGCCATCGCGGCCGTTCCGCGCTTCGACGCGAAATCCATCAAACGCGCCAGTTTTTACCGGCACGATGACGGTGTTTTCGGCGGTAATCAATGGGGAGCCGTAGTGGCTAAGCAATTCTCCTGATGGCATTTGCGGATTCAGGTCCACGGGCATGGACCAATGTATTTTCCGCAACGGTTGCGATGCGTTGGCGGAAACGCCGGTGTGTTGCGGGTCATGCGCGTAGTTCAGCCAAGCGGATCGGCTTCGCTCGTGAGCGTTTCGATCTTCTGAATGCTCTTGGGCGCAGATAGGCAGCAGGAGCAGGGACACGCTCAGTGCGAAAAACAGAACTACTTTATATAGTGAAAGTATTTTTGAGGAGGGCATGGTGACACCTGGGTCGAAAGTTGAACTGGAATGGTACTACAGGTTCGCTCTGAGCAGCCAGAGCGTCACAGATACTCGTCGAAACCCTGGACCCAAATAAACGACTGAATGTCGATTAGCGAGCGATGGGTTTGCACGTACCCGGGGGCCGTGTTTCGCACGGATGTAGAGTTACTTTCGAACACATTTCCTTTTGAAGGTGGAATAGGTGACAGTATTATTTAGGAAGTTTGGAGCAACAGCGAAGATACCGAGGTTCCCGCCAGTGAATGAAAAACAGAATCCGTGCTTTCAGATCACGTTCAAGGGCGCCGTGGTGGTGACGCTCATCATTGGAGCGTTGCTGACCGCGCCGGTTGGGCACACATCGCCGCAAGACCAGCAGTTCGGTAGCATGCCCGGAATGGATATGCGCGGCAACGGCGACATGAGCAACTCGGGCCCGAGCATGTCTGCGATGGCCGGCAACGGGCACATGTACATGACCCCGCCGCGGCCAAAGCAGCCCGGCGACGAGGAGAAAATAAAGGCCGTTGTAGCCAACGTAAAGGCAACTATTGAGCGCTACAAGGACTACCGCAAGGCTTTGGCCGATGGATACCTCATTGCGAACCCGACGGTTAAGCAGTCCCAGTATCACTTCGTAAACGACGTCAATACCCGGGAGGCGAACCTCCATTTCGACCCGAACAAGCCAACCGCTCTGCTTTACCGCCGCACTCCGATCCAGGAATACAAGCTGGAAGGCGTGATGTACACAACCGCCCCCGACGCCACCGAAGATGAGCTAAATGAGCACATCCCGTTAAGCATCGCGCGCTGGCATAGGCACATCAACGTGTGCTGGGCCCCGGAAGACCGCGTCAAGGATTACCATACCGCCCATCCCAAGTTCGGCATGTTCGGCTCCATAAATACCCAAGAGGCGTGCACCGCCGAACGCGGAGACTTCCACCCGTATATGTTCACTTGGATGATCCACATTTTTCCGTACGAGTCCGACTTCAAGAATGTTTTCTCCATGAACGACGACATCGCCCACGTGCATTGATCCACGCGAATTCCGCAAGGCTGTCGGGGATTCCTCTAGGTGTTTGACGGTTCGAATTCGGAGCCGACGCGCCTCATCGGGAACCTCGGGATTTCGGCGGCCTCGATTTAGTTGGGCTGGCGCATCATGTCTTCGAGTTTGACGGGTGTGCCGGTGATGTGAGTAGTGGCGCCGGCAATTTGTTTGAGTAAGACGATGTTCGCGTCTTTGCCGCTGAATTTGACCAGGCCCCAGGGCGCCACTTTGGAGTTGACCCAGGCGTCGCCACTGCCGTCCTTCATGCGGAAATGCTCGCAGCTGAACGTACCGGCGGGAACGGTGACGGATTCGGTGCCGACTGATTCGGCTTTGTCGCGAAAATCGGAAGCCTGGATCTTGCTTTGACCACCCATGTTCGCGACCATGCTCATGGAAATTTCGACAGGCTGAGGCTGGCCGGGAATTTTGGTGATTATGCGTTCGGTGACAATATTGTTCTGATCTTTGGCGACGAGCATTTTTACCCACATGGTTTCGTGGGATTTGGGATCCTGGACGCCGGTTTCCATCCAGTACGCGTCCTTGCCATTCATGTTTTCCTTACCGACGACAGCGATTTCCATGGTGGTCTTCGTTTGGTCTTTGTCGGTGACATCGTAGAGGGCGCCAGTGCCGACAACGGGATTGAAGACGCCTTGAATTGCGGGTTGGCGCATCATGCCGCCCATTTGAGCAGACGCTGCGAGGCTGCACATTGCAAGCGCGAGTGCGATGGGTTGGGTGCGAGCGAATTTCATAAATGGGCCTCCGATGGGGCCATTGTGGACCATTTGTGACGAGCAAGGCAATCGGGAGAAAAGAAGAAACTGGCGCCGGACTAGGCTAATGCGTTTATCAGGAATTTCGAATTTCCCTATACCCGGTTGATGCAGGTGAGTTTCGCGCAACGAAAAACGCGTTCGCGCTATACTCGTGGTCCATTTGGCGTAGGAACGCGGATGTCGTCCAACAAGAACATTGAGCGAACTACTTCGCAAGCCGCCGCTTCTGGTGAGCAGCAACTCGCTGACTTCATCAAAAAATTTGACGCAAAAAACGAAGCTTTGATCCGTTCCGCGCGCAAAGTATTGCGCAAGCGCTTGCCCACTGCCAATGAACTGGTTTACGACAACTACAATTTTTTCGTGATTGGATACTGCTCGACCGAGCGGCCATCTGATTGCATCGTCTCCATTGCCGCAGGCGCGAACGGAGTTGGGTTGTCGTTCTACTACGGCGCCACGCTTCCCGATCCGCATAAGTTGCTTCTGGGAAGCGGCAGCCAAAACCGTTTTATCAGAATCGAGTCCGTGGCGACCCTGACGCGGCCAGAGGTTGAGGAACTCATCGCCGCTGCTGTCGCCCAGGCTAAGAGGCCGCTGGCTGGGAGCGGCAGAGGCAAGCTGATTATTCGATCCATCTCGAAAAAACAGAGGCCGCGCCGCAAAGCCTCGGTTTAGCCCGAACAAGTGCGATCCACTTGGGCATTGAACCAGGGCACGCGCTACTGCCGCACGGCGCTATTGATCGGCGGGTGACGGAAGGCGTTTGCGACCCGCCTTGACGAAGACCATTAGAATCGAAGAGAGAAATAAACTGCCAACCAGATAGAGAAGGCCTACTTTAAAAGATTTGGTACGAGTCACCAAATAGCCCATGGTCATGGGGCCAACGAAACCACCTAGATTCCCTACAGAATTAATCAGGCCGATGGAAGCTGCGGCGGCGGACTCACTTAAGAACTGAGTGGGTATCGGCCAAAAACCGGGATGAAAAGCAAAGTAGCCGGCACCGACCAAAGTGAACATCGCTACGCACAGGGTCACATTTGCGCGAAATTGAACTGCCAGCAAAAGTGCCAGCCCGCAGCAAAAAATTGGAATGGCGGCATGCCAACGGCGCTCGCGCGTGCGATCGGAATGCCAACCATTGATCTGTTGGCTTAAAAAACCCGCTAAGTAGGGTAGAGCCGCTAAAAGCGTAACCTGCATATCGGTAAGACCAGACAGGCGCTTTAGAATCGTGGGCAGCCAGAAAGAAACTCCGTAACCACCAGTAAGCGCGAAGAAATAGCACAAGGTCAGCAGCACGACGTCGCGGTTACGAAATGCCTCCCAGATTTTGAATGAGTGAAGTTTCTGCTTGGCGCGCTTTTCGTTGAGTAACTCTTCAGTGATCCACTCCCGCTCATCCGGCGAAAGCCATTTTGCCTGACGCGGCCAGTCGGTCAGATAGAAGAGAGCGACGATTCCGAACAGAATGGCTGGTATGCCTTCGAGGATGAACAACCACCTCCAACCGCGCACACCGAGCCAACTAATACCTAACATCCACCCAGCTAAGGGCGACCCCAGGACGAATGAAATAGGGTACGCGGCATAAAAAAAGGCGATGACTTTGGCGCGATCCTCGTAGCGGAACCAATGTGTCAGGTACACCAGCACAGCGGGGAAAAAGCCTGCTTCGGCGGCTCCGACAAAGAAACGCACGGTGTAAAATCCGCGCGAGGTGTGGATAAACCCCATAAGTACGGTAGCGATTCCCCACGAAACCATAATGCGAGCGATCCATCGGCGCGCGCTCCAGCGCTCGGCAATTAACGCGCCGGGTATTTCCAAGAGAAAATAGCCTAGAAAGAAAATTCCTGCCCCGAGGCCGACGGTGCGATCGTTAAAGCCCAAGTCTTTAGGCATCTGAAGGGCGGCCGCGCCAACGTTCATGCGATCCAGAAAGTTGATAACGTAAAGTACGAACAGGAAAGGCATCAAGCGCCAGGCAATACGGCGGCGGGCTCTCGCCGATACGTCGGGTGCGGCGGCAGTGTCGGCTAGCATAAATCAGAGGTTTGGAGAATTTGCATGACTCTCTTAACGGATAGACATGTGTTCAAACATAGAAATAAAGTCCGGCAAAAATTGAAAGGTCTATGATGCATCAGGAATCACCGAGAAAGCTGTCCAGGAAGTGTAGGCTGGACGTTCAGGGGCAACATCTGAACAATTCCTGAAAACTGTCTTACGTTACCCCTACAAGCGTGCTCCGGCAGCCTAATCGGTTGACAATAGACGCTCGGCGCATATAAGTACAGAAAAGACCGAGGTTTCATGAGAGTACTCATCGTAGAAGACGAGCCTAAAGTGGGCAAGGCACTTGCCGAAGGATTGAAGGCGAACGGGTACGAAGTGACCCTGGCGCAAACCGGAGAGGATGGATTTTTCCTGGCAAATTCGCAGCAGTTTGACGTCATTGTCCTGGACGTGATGCTACCCGGACGAAACGGGATTGAAGTATTAAAAACGCTTCGCAAACAGGGGATGCAAGTTCCGGTTTTGCTTCTGACCGCGAAAGATTCGGTTGAGGATCGCGTGCTGGGTCTGGACGCGGGTGCGGACGACTACCTGGTTAAGCCATTCGCATTCCCAGAACTTCGAGCGCGGTTGCGCGCGCTTCTGAGGCGAGGCAAAACAGAAACGATTGTGTCTTTCAAACTGGGCACGCTGGAAATGGATTTGACCACGCGTTTGGTGACGCGTGATGCGAAACATATCGAATTGACAGTGCGTGAATTCGAGTTGCTTGAATTTCTGTTGCGAAATAAAGGCCGGGTGGTGTCACGCGAGATGCTTGCGCGGGATGTTTGGAAGGAAAGCAATCGCGCCACGCCGTTGGACAATGTGATTGACGTACATATTGCGCGCCTGAGACGCAAGGTGGATGACGAATTTGAGCCAAAGCTGGTTCGAACCGTGCGCGGCGTGGGTTTTATGCTTTCCGAGGACGAGCGGTGAAAACGCGCCTGCGAACCACGTTACGCACGCGGCTGACCTTTTTATATGTGTCTTTGTTATGTGTCGTTCTAGTGTTGTACGCAGTAACCACTTCCGTATTTCTCTGGCAAGGTTTGTTGCGCGAACTCGATTTGAGTTTGGACCGTGATCTGGAAACCGTTGAAAACTTGATCGCGGTTACGCCCGAAGGACGCATACAGGTAAACACTGGGGATCAAGAAGATGTGTTATTGCTGGAGGTATGGTCTGCGGACGGCAATCTGCTTTATCAAAGCGCAAATTTGAAGGGCCAGACTCTGGGCCCGCCGGCAAAAAAAGACGATCCGAGTCATCCCGCGAACTACTCCATTACCCTCGCCGACAGAACGCGGATCAGAGTCATGACCCGACCTCATAAATTGGGGAACGAAACGGTAAAAGTGCGGCTAGGCGTTAGTGAAAATGCACTTCGCGCTGAATTCGGCCGAATGGTAGGCGCGCTGGCGTTAGGATTGCCAATCGCGTTGCTATTGGTAGGTGTGACGGGATACTTCGTGGCGCTCGGCGCGTTACGTCCTTTGGACTCCATGGCGCGACGAGCCAAGCAGATTAGCGCCGAGCACCTGGATGAGCGTCTGGTGGTGGAGAATCCCGATGACGAACTCGGCCATTTAGGCACGGCCTTTAATGAAACTCTGGCAAGGCTTGAACATTCCTTTGCACAACTCAAACAATTTACCGCGGATGCTTCGCACGAGCTGCGCACACCGCTTACGGCAATGCGGAGCGTGGGCGAAGTGGCGCTGCAAAATGGCGGGGACACACGATATCACCACGACGTGATCGGAAGCATGCTGGAAGAGGTGAATCGCCTCACGCACCTTGTGGACAGCCTTTTGATACTGGCGAGAGCGGACTCTGGACATTTGCCACTGCAACGCCGTGAGATAGGTTTGCTGGAACTGGCCACTGAATCCGCTTTATTACTCGAAGTACTGGCGGAGGAAAAACAGCAGGCCGTCGACGTGGAAGGAGACCGGTCGTTAAGCGTTTTCGGGGATCGAATGATCCTGCGGCAAGCGGTTGTCGCGATAATCCACAATGCCGTAAAGTACTCGCCCGTCCATGGACGTATCCAGGTAAAAGTCGCGAGCCAAAACGGATACGCTCTGGTGGAGGTCCAGGATAGCGGGCCTGGCATTCCCGCAGAACATCGCGCCAGGGTGTTTGAGCGGTTTTACCGCGTGGACAGGGCGCGCACGCGCGATGAAGGAGGCTCGGGGCTCGGATTATCGATTGCGGATTGGGGGGTCAGAGCTCACGGCGGAGAAATCGAGCTGGAGTGTGGTGAGGAAGCCGGATCCGTGTTTCGCATCAAGTTGCCACGAAACAAACAAAACGTCTAAGCAGTGTTCAGTTATTGTTTAGAGCCTTCGTAGCGCGCCTTGGTTTCCGCATTGGGCGGATAAAGACCGGGCAGAGCAACACCACTTTCCACTTCTTGCATAATCCAGGTTTCAAAACGTTCCTGTTCTGGCGCCGCGGTTAAAACTGCTTCCACTAGAGCCGCGGGAATTAAGGTTGCGCCGTCGTCATCAAGCACGATTATGTCATTCGGAAATACTGCGACGCCGCCGCAGCCAATGGGTTCCTGCCAATTGGCAAATGTAAGGGCAGATACAGAAGGTGGGGCCGCTGCGCCATGACACCAGACGGGCAAACCAGTGGCAATCACGCCGGCTGCGTCGCGAACGCATCCATCGGTAACCAGCGCGGCGACATTGCGTTTGTGCATCCGCGCGCAGAGAATGTCTCCGTAAATACCAGCATCGGTGATGCCCATGGCATCGACCACGGCGACAGAGCCCGCAGGCATGGCTTCAATTGCCGCGCGAGTGGAACGAGGCGATGACCACGACTCCGGCGTGGCGAGATCTTCGCGCATTGGAATAAACCGCAGCGTAAATGCCGGTCCAACGATGCGAGAAGAACCGGGACGTAGCGGGCAGCATCCGCGCAGCCAGACATTCCGCAAACCTTTTTTCAGCAAAATAGTGGTTATGGTTGCAGTGGATACGGACGACAAAGTGTTGACGATTTCCTGGTCAAGCCCCATGGGTTCCTCCTCGCGATGCTCAGATGCTAGGGATCAAGCCTCCATCGACTCGTACGACCGAGCCGGTAATATAAGAAGCCCGGTTACTGGCCAAAAATGCGACAGCATCCGCGTATTCTTCCGGCTTTCCGTAGCGACCAGCAGGAATCGAAGCGGTGCTTTCTGCTGTAACTTCGCTAACAGGACGACCCTCACGTTTTGCTTTCGCTTCGTCTAGAAAGTGAATTCTGTCCGTTGCAATCCGTCCGGGTAAGATAATGTTGGCGGTAATTCCGTCACGCGCAACCTCGCGAGCCAAGGTTTTGGACCATCCCACCAGCGAAAGGCGAAGGGAATTCGAGAGACCAAGATTTGGAATTGGCGATACTACGCCCGATGAAGTGCTGGTGATAATCCTGCCCCACGCGCGGGACTTCATTTTGGGTAGCACGCGGTCGGTGATGGCGATTACGGGCGCCACCATGGCAGCAAAATATTTGTTCCAAAGCGCGATGTCCTGACCGGCAGCGGGCGTTGGCGGCGGCCCCCCGGTGATGTTGACGAGCACATCGACTGCGCCGAGTTCATTCTCAACGGCGCCGATATTTTTTTCGATAAGCGAGAGATCAGACAAATCCCAGGTCAAACTCATCGCTTTAACGTTAAAAGCCTCGATGGAGCTCACAGTACGCTTTAATGCTTCCTGCTCGATGTCGGCGACAGCAACATTCATGCCTTCAGCCGCTAGGCCGCGAGCAATTGCGCCACCTAAACCGCCGCCTCCGCCGAGGACCAGCGCGGTACGACCACGAATTCCCAGGTCCACGTGTTCCCCCTTCCAATAACTTCTGAGAGTGTTTTGCGGCTAAATCAATACCGCCCGTTTGTCAACACGAGCCAGCCGGCGCAAAAGATATTCGATCTCTTCCATGGCAAATTTGGAGAGAACAGCGGCAGGCGTACGTTGCTTGTCCGAAGCAATAATGCCGCGACGTTTCAGCACGTATTTACGTACGGCCAAGCCGATGCCAGGCTGCTGTTCATAGCGAATGAGTGGCAAGTGCGCGTCGAAAAGATCGTGAGCGGCGTCGCGCTTTCCTTCCACGGCGAACTTTACGAGATCCACCAACATATCCGGAAAGCAGTAACCGGTCATGGCTCCGTCCGCGCCGCGTTCCACTTCGAAATCCAAAAACAGGCCGCCATTGCCACAAAAAATCGAGATGTGACGCATGGAGCCGTCGCGTTCCAGGGCGCGCAATGCTGAAATTTTATCCAGGCCTGGCCAATCTTCGTGTTTCAGCATGATGCAAGAGGCATTTTGTGCGACGATGCGGGAAATTACCGCGGGGGTCATTACCACGGAAAAAGTCAAAGGAAAATCCTGGATGACAAACGGAACGTCTGTGCCAATCGCGCTGGCGGCCTGGTTGTAGTAAGTGACGATCTGATCGTCAGTCCTAAGCGTTGGAGGTGGAGCAATCATCACGGCCATTGCGCCAGCATCCATGACGGCCCGTGACAGCGAGCGCATTGAAGCAAAACCTACCGCTGAGACGCCGACAATTACAGGAATTTTCGCACGACGAATAACGCTGGAAGCCAATGCCAGGGCTTCCTGATGCTCCAGTTTAGGGGCCTCGCCCATTTGACCTAAAACGGTGATTCCGATTACGCCGCATTCCACAAAAAAATCCGTCATGCGATCCCGCGAAGATTCATCCACGCGTCCATCGTCATGGAAGGGAGTGGGAGCGATAACGTAAACGCCTTGGGAATTTTTGTCAGGCGACATCAAATCCTCTTTGTTGGAGCTTGCGTTCATTGAATGATAGCCCACGGCTGGGAACTATTTTGCGCATATTTCTGAATCGCAGCTTCGTCAAATTCAAAGCCGAGGCCCGGAGTTTGCGGAAGCATAATCTGACCGCGTTTGGTTTCCATTTGGCGATTCACGAGCTTGCGAAAATTCAGGACCTGGTCATCGGGAAAGTATTCGACATAGCGGGCGTTGGGAGCGGAGGCGACCAGATGAGCATGCAACTCGTGCAGCCAGTGCGGGCACATGGTCACGCCATAACTCGCGGCGGTCTGCGCAATGCGGCGCCATTCAGAAATTCCTCCGCAAACGGCCGCGTCGGCTTGTAGGATTACCGCGGCGCGCTTGTCGAGAATCTCTTTAAAGCGCCAGCGGCCGGCCTCGATTTCGCCAGTGGCGACATTAATCGAACAGCTCGCAGACAGTCTCGAATGATTTTCCAGGTCATCCGGGCTGAACGGTTCCTCGATCCAATAGGGAGAATAATTTTCGTAGCGTTTGCAATACAGCAAGGCGGTGGGAAGATCCGACCAAGCGTTGTTGGCATCCAGCATCAGATGAACTTCCGGTCCGATGGCTTCACGCACGGCGCGAATGCGAGCTTCCTCTTCTGAAGGAGTTAATCGGCCAACTTTCATCTTGACCGCGGTAAAACCCTGCTGCACATAGGAGCTAAATTCATCAGCGAGATGTTGCGCCGTTTTGCCGTCGAGATAATAGCCACCACTTGCGTAGGCAGGGACACTTTCGAGCGTCCAGCAACCGAGGTAGCGGTGCAAGGGAATATTGGCGGAACGGGCATTCAGGTCCCACAAAGCGATGTCGAGTGCACTCAGTGCGCGCATGACGCTGCCCGTGCGCCCCTGTAGCAAAGCTTCATTGTACATTTCTTCCCACAAGCCTTCGACGCGCGTGGAATCATTACCAATTAATTTTGGCGCGAACAGTTCTTCTATCGCGATGCGGACGAGATTCCCGGCGGCAGTGCCGCAATAACAGTAACCAAGGCCTTCGGCGCCGTCCGAAGACCGGATTTTGACCAGGCAATAGTGGCGGACCTTTACGGTGCGGGTAGCGAACGACGTTGCCCGGTCGAGTGGAACAAGAACATTACAAACCGATACAGAAGCGATGCGGCTCAGGCGCCCTCCACGGGTACATTCGAACTAAGCACTCGGAATGCGGAAATAATCGAGGGATGAAACAAGCATGGCAGAATTGCGCCAGCATTCTTACAATTTCGTTGCGCCGCACATGGTACTCGCGATAGAAATCCGAACGACTGAATTTTTGCTTAAAAAGTCTTAAGGTTAAACGCCTTGACGGCAATGAATTCAAGTCATAGCGTTGCGCAAAGCAAATTCCGAACAAGTTAAGCAACAGGTTTTGCCATGGGCCAGCACGTCTGGCCGACAAAACTCCATGCCCGGGGGACTTTATAGCTCATTGACTGATGAAGTTTGGGGGTAACAATGGTCAGGCTGAAACATTCGATTTGCGTTTGCATTGCCGCTCGCGTAGTTCTCGTTTTCGTCCTCGGTTTATTTTTCACTGCGAACGCGGGGGCGCAAGTTGTAGGTGGCACGATTCAAGGCACGGTGACTGACCCCAACGGGAATGCCATACCTGACGCCCAAGTCGAAATCGTCAATACAGCCACGCAGATCGTTACCTCACTAAAATCCAATGCTGATGGCTTTTATTCCGCGCCCAATTTATTACCGGGAGAATACAAGATCACCGCGACCCGGACTGGCTTTTCCAAGATCGAAGCGGAGGTAACGCTAACGGTAGGCGCGCAACGCGTCGTGAATCTGGCTATGCATATAGGAACAGTGGCCGAGACCATAAAGGTGACCACGGAGGCGCCGGACGTGGAACTGGCGTCTTCCGAAATCAGCAACGTTGTGAACGCCACGACCATTCGAGAATTGCCGTTGAATGGCAGGGATTGGACGCAGCTGGCGACGTTGGAGCCAGGAATTTCCAAGATTAGGACGCAGCCCGGCGTTGGGCAGGGGGACCGCGGGCAAAGAGGCTTCGGAACGCAAATGACCGTCAACGGGGGCCGCCCTGCACAAAATAACTACCGGCTGGATGGCATCAGCGTGAACGATTACTCAAACTCCGCCCCGGGCAGCGTTCTAGGAGCAGACCTTGGTTCTGACGCCGTGGCTGAATTTTCCGTATTGAGCAGCAACTATCCAGCGGAATACGGTCGCTCGTCAGGCGGCGTGATTAACGCGATTACGCGGTCCGGCACCAATGGCTTTCACGGTAGCGTGTACGAATTTTTGCGAAACAGCGCTTTGGACGCGAAGAACTATTTTGACCTGCCAGATAGACCCATTCCCGCATTCAAACGCAACCAATTTGGCGCTACCGCTGGCGGGCCGATTTGGAAAGACCACACTTTCATTTTTGGCAATTACGAAGGCCTGCGCCAGTCGCTTGGATTATCAGAACCAGCCATCGTTCCGACAGCTAGTGCGAAACAGACATCAGACCCAGTTTTGGCCAAATACCTCGCAATTTGGCCGCTACCCAATGCCGGCTTGATTGATGCGAATACTGGGAAGTTCATTTACTCGCGGCAGCAAGTCACGCCGGAGAACTACTTTACCACCCGGGTTGATCATAGGATTTCCGCCAGCGACTCGCTGTACGGGACTTATATGCGTGACTCTGCGACCATCTCGCAACCCGACGAGCTGGGCGTTAAGGTCACAGGCTTCACAACGGGACGCCAATTGGTGACGATTGAGGAAAATCACATTTTTACGCCCCAAGTGATCAACGCCGTGCGCGTCGGCTATAGTCGAGTGGTAGGTTTGGTTGGGCAAACGTTGAAGGGTCTAAGCCCGGTGGCCACCGATCCATCATACGGATTTGCGGCGCCTGGACGTCCCGTGGGAGAAATCGACATCGGTGGATTAACCAATTTCACGGGCGGATTGGGCGCCATTTCCAACTACAACTTTCATTGGAACTCCTATCAATTCTATGACGACGCATTTGTTAATAAAGGAAAGCATTCCATAAAATTTGGTGTCGCGGTTGAAAGAATCCAGGAGAATATGAGCGCGGCGGATTCTCCGAATGGGGTCTATATTTTCTCTTCCCTCCCCGCTTTCTTGCAAAACCAACCAAAATCTTACGCCGCCAATCTTGGTGAAACCGGCAAGCCTCGTTACATGCGGCAGACCGTTTTCGGGGTGTATCTCGCCGATGACCTTCGCTTATATCCCAACCTCACCCTCAATCTTGGATTGCGCTATGAAATGGCAACAGTGCCAAGCGAGAAACACGGGAAAATAGCAACGCTTATCAATTTGAGTGACGCAACTCTGCATACGGGCGATCCCTATTTCGCGAATCCGACGCTGCGAAACTTTGAGCCGCGATTCGGCTTTTCCTGGGATCCGTTTAAGACTGGCACGACGGCGATTCGTGGCGGATTTGGCGTGTTTGATGTCTTACCGCTTCCTTACCAAACTCAAAACTTGACGCTGTTTGCGGCTCCCTTCTATCTGCTTGGCACCAGCGGCAGCCCCGCGCAAGGAAGTTTTCCAAATGGCTTCAGCGGCCTCGGCGCGTCGTCGCTGCGCGTGAACTACATCCAGCCTCACCCTCATCGCAACTACGTTATGGAGTGGAACCTCACTGTCCAGCGCCAACTCACATCAAGTCTCGCAGTGATGCTGGGCTACACCGGTTCTCGCGGAGTCCATCAACCGTTTCGCATTGAGGACATGAATATCCCTCGCCCAGACATTGCTATGCCAAACACTCCGGTAGGATACGTGTGGACTCAGGCCGTTCAAGGGCAATTCGTAGCCCCTAACTTCGGTCAGGTCGAGGGTTTGTTGTGGAATGCTAGTTCCATTTATCACGCAATGGAAATGCAAGTGAAAAAGAACATGAGTCACGGTTTACAGGCGCAAGCGTCCTTCACTTGGGGCAGAAGCATTGATACCAGTTCCGCCGGTTCCATCGGCGATGGCTTTCACAATTCCATTTCAAGCTTGCCCTTTTTTGATACACGGTTGAACCGGGGACCATCGGATTTCAACATCACCAGAAACTTGGTCCTTAATTTTGAGTGGGAGATTCCGAGTCCGAAAACAAGCTTCGCACCTGCGCAGTGGGCGCTGGGCGGGTGGCAATTGGGGGGGATATTCGAGGCCAGCAGCGGGCTTCCATTCAGCGTGATCATCACCGGCGATCCGCTGGCGCTGG
Organism: Candidatus Dormiibacterota bacterium; assembly: GCA_035602385.1. GTDB lineage: Bacteria > Acidobacteriota > Terriglobia > Acidiferrales > UBA7541 > Acidiferrum. The sequence continues at coordinate 69,458 of DATNME010000012.1, read as the reverse complement.
GCAATACCGACCCATTCGGCCGGCCTGATCGTTTAGGTTTACCGGGTTGCAGCAACCCGGTAAACCCCGGACACATTCAATACGTTAAACTCGAATGCTTTGCACTGCCAGCCGCGCTGCCTTCTATCGCAGCAGTATGTCAGCCGTATGCTTACCTCGCCGATGATGGTATAACGCATGTGCCCATTCCGGGCACATGCTTGAATCGATTGGGCAACTCCGGGCGCAACAACCTGACTGGGCCCGGCGTCACCAATCTCGATATGTCTCTCTTCAAAAATATTAAAGTTAAAAAGATTTCGGAGAACTTCAACATACAGTTTCGAGCAGAAACGTTCAATATTCTTAACCATCCTAACTTTGCACCGCCCGTTGACTTCAATATCCTATTCGATTCCACGCCCGTCAAGGACCCGAAGACTTTGCGGGTGTCGCCTGCGGGAATTCTTACGCAAACGCAAACCACTTCCAGGCAACTTCAGGTGGCGTTGAAGCTTAGCTGGTAAATTACTGAGCGCTCGTTCGGCCGTCCACAACCAGGCATTCAGCCGCAGGGGTGCCACCATCCAGCACCGCGACGATGCCTTGGGCGGCGAGCAGGTTACCGCGCATCAGTCCTTCACGGCTGGCGCCGGCCACGTGCGGTGTAGACACCACATTCGGAAGAGCAATCAACTCTTCCGATACAGAGCGGGAAGCGGGTTCTTGCTCGCCCAAAAAGACATCAAGACCCGCGCCGCCGATTCTATTTCCTTGCAAGGCGCGAAGCAGAGCTTTTTCATCGATCAGGCCGCCGCGCGCGGTATTGATGATTATTGCCGTGGACTTCATGTGGGCCAGGGCAGCCTCATCGATCAAGTTCCTCGACGAGGGCATCAGAGGTAGATGCAGGCTGATGTAATCACCTTCGCGGAACAGGGTGGGCAGGTCCACAAGACGGATACCATTGGCGCTGGCAAATTGCCGGTCAGGTTTTTCATCGAACGCCAAAATCGTTGTCTCGAAACCTTTTAGTCTTTGGGCTACGTCCCGGCCAATTCTTCCGAGGCCAATCAATCCGACTGTTTTGCGATATAACTCGGTGACCGGTTGCACCGACCAATCGCCCGCGCGCATAAGTTCGCGAAATTCGCACAGCCGCTTTGCCACAGCCAACATCAGCGCAATGGTGTGATCGGCGACAGAAGGACCGTTTCCTCCGGGGGCATAGGTGACCACTCGTCCCAATTCCTTTGCGGCTGCCACGTCAATCTGGTCATAGCCAACGCCGCGCTTTGCGATTACCCGGAGATTCGGGAAAGTTTCGAGCATTTCTCTTGAAACCGGCGCGGTCGCGACAATCCAGGCATTGGCGTTGCGAAGCAATTCGAAGATACGTTCGCGGCTGAGAGACGTGTCAGGAGTCCCTGGAGACATTCCAGAAAGGACGACTTCACAATTGTGAGCTTGCAGAAAGGCAATCGCGGCTTCATCGAAAAACGTGGCGGTCGCTAGAACAGTGCGGTTCATGATAGGAAGAAGTTGCCCTCGCTAAAATTTGGAGTGTGCAATTGTGTTGCGACAATACTACCTCTGTAACACCGATGTTGAAATGAGGAGGAAAGACATCGGCCTGAACTTTAGCTTACAAAATCTTAAGGGCTGCAGCCTTGACACAACTCGCCTTGCATCGCTATCAATGTGCGCGTCCTATCTGTGTAACCAAACCGTTTTCGCGTTACGCTACTTGCCGATACTTGAGGACCATTCCCAATATTGCAATCGCGACGAATCTTTTGAGGCCTAATGACCAGCAAGAAAGATCTTGATAAAGGTTTGACGGGGTACGGCGATTTGGGATTTTCGAGTTATTTGCGCCGTTCTTTCGCGAAATCAATGGGCTATTCGGGTGCGATGCTCGACCGCCCCATCATCGGCATTGCTACCTCCGCCAGTGGATTCAACAATTGCCACCGATTGACGCCACAACTCCTGGAAGCAGTAAAACGCGGCGTCATTGCGGCAGGTGGACTGCCGATGGAATTTCCCACCATCTCTCTTGGCGAAGTTTTCTTGCATCCGACGAGCATGATGTTTCGAAATTTGATGTCCATGGATGTGGAGGAAATGATTCGCGCGCAACCAATGAGCGCGGTGGTTTTGATAGGCGGCTGTGACAAAACTGTCCCGGCACAAATTATGGGAGCAGTCTCCGCCGGAGTTCCCGCAATTCAATTGGTCGCCGGGCCCATGATGACCGGCCGTTACCACGGAGAGCGTCTTGGCGCTTGTACCGATTGCCGAAAATATTGGGCCAAGTATCGATCGGGAGAAATCAGCGAACCGGAAATCGCCGAGATTGAAAACAATTTGGCGGTCACCGCAGGTACGTGCGCGGTCATGGGAACGGCGAGCACCATGGCGTGCCTCACCGAGGCGCTTGGGCTGAGTTTACCTGGTGGTGCATCGGCTCCGGCGGTCCACGCGGACAGACTGCGACAAGGCGAGGCAACGGGAATCCAAGCTGTGCAGCTGGCCAATTCTGAAATCAAGCCGAGCCAAATCGTTACAAAAGCATCCGTGCAAAATGCCTTGCGCGTGCTGCTGGCTATTGGAGGATCGACAAACGGGCTGATTCACCTAACGGCAATAGCCGGAAGGCTGGGAATTAATTTGAGTTTGCATGATTTGAACGCTGCAAGCGAATCCACGCCCGTTTTGGTGAACTTAAAACCGGTTGGCGAATACTACATGGAAGACTTTCACGCAGCCGGGGGAATGCCTGCGCTGCTTCGCGAGCTAGAACCGTTGTTGAACTTGGACTGCCTTACGGTTTCGGGCGAAACTTTGCGGGAGCAACTGGCTCGACCGTTAAGTTTTGTGGATCGCAAGGTGATTCATTCGATGGAAGACCCAATTCTCAGAAGCGGCGGGTTATTGGCGCTTTTTGGAAACCTTGCGCCTAAGGGAGCAGTGTTAAAGTGCGCGGCCGCGGACCAAAGTTTGTTTGAACACGCCGGCCCAGCGGTAGTTTTCAAAAGTCTAGAGGATCTTGCGGCACGGATCGACGATCCTCAATTGGATGTGACGCCCGATAGCGTGCTCATCCTTCAGAACGCCGGAGCAGTCGGAGCCGGTATGCCGGAGGCCGGCTATTTGCCAATTCCAGGAAAACTCGCGCGTGCCGGTGTCAAGGACATGGTACGCATCTCTGACGCGCGAATGAGCGGCACAGCGTTTGGAACCATTGTGCTACACGTCTCGCCCGAAGCGGCCATAGGAGGCCCTTTAGGTCTGGTTCGCACCGGGGATGAGATTAGATTGAGCGTAAAAGAGCGGCGCATCGACATGAAAGTTTCTGAGACAGTTTTGGAGAGCCGCCGGCGAGAGTTCCGAAGTACTCCGAAGCCGACGAGAGGTTACGCTAAATTGTTCTCGGATTCCGTTCTTGGTCCGGAGTTTGGATGCGACTTTAATTTTTTGCGCAAAGACCCGGTCTGAACTGGGAAAATTAATCTCCGGCGAATCGAAGCTGTGCAATCTTGTTGGTACAGAATTCTCTGAGCTGGGTTTTTTACCTGCTCGACTTGAGAGGTGTTTTTGAAATGAAAAGTTCAATTTGAGCGTTGAAAGTACTACGTTTTTCTATAATCAGCGTTTCGAGTCCCACCGAATGTTCCACCCAATTCTCCCAGATCATTATAAAATCGAGGCGTTAGTACCGGTGGGGCCCGTAGCTCAGCGGTTAGAGCAGCGGACTCATAATCCGTTGGTCCCAGGTTCAAATCCTGGCGGGCCCACCAACTACATCGTCTTAATGGCTGGAGCTTCCGCGGCGCCAACAGTTTGTGCACTGCTGTAACACTAAGCTCGTCCCAACCATCTTCTCCATCGCTTGCGTCAAGTGTTTGTCCCATAGTACGCGCGTCCTTGTAGCGCAGCACCTTGCTCACGGTGTATATATGTCAAAACAGTTGTGCCAAAGGTGTTGGCAAATTGGAAAAGCACTGAAGAGGAAGCATTGCAACGTAACAGAATACTGGGTTCTTCGTTATTGTTTTTCTTGGTTTTTTTCTCACCGCTTCGTGCTGAGCCGGTGCTGCCGCACTTGTTCAGCGATCATATGGTCATACAACGCGAGGCAGAAATCCGGGTCTGGGGATGGGCGGACTCGGGGGAAGTGATTTCTGTAAGCCTCGGGACCACCGGTGGACAAGCCACTGCGGACTCAGATGGCCGGTGGAGAGTAACACTGCCTGCAATGCCGGCGGGCGGTCCTTTCACTCTGACAGTACAAGGTAAGAAAACGATTCTATTCCGCGATGTGATGCTCGGAGAGGTCTGGGTTGCATCGGGTCAGTCAAACATGTCCTATGCCTTGAGCGGCGCCGCAGGATCTGAAAAGGAAATACCTAACGCAATCTACCCGGGAATCCGCTTCTTCACCGTTCGTAAAAGAATTTCTATTACTCCGCAAGCGGATACGGCTGCGGCGGCCTGGGAGATATGCTCGCCAGAGACAGCAAAGAATTTTTCGGCTGTAAGCTATTTTTTTGCGCGGGATTTGCACAAAGCGCTCGGCGTTTCCGTCGGAATCATCCTGAGCTCCTGGCCCGGTACTGCCGGCGAGGAATGGACCGACGAGGAATCGCTGCGTCGCAACCCGGAGCTTCAGCCGATTATCGAGCGCTGGGATGCGTCAAGCGCAGACGTGAAGTCCTACGCGGCCCATCCTGCGGAATTCTCAATTGACTTCGACGATTTCGAACTAGTACGTGCGAGTAAAGACTCAGAAAGACCGCTGAGTCTAAGCAACTTCGATGACGGCTCGTCGCGATTATCAATGGGCGGAAGTTGGACTTACGACTGGCAAGACGCTCCCAACAGTCAGTTTGAGCTAATCGCACCCGGACGCGGTGGTCGGGGTTTCGCGGCGCGAGTAAAGGGGACGCTCGACGGTGCAAGCTCCTCACTGATGGAAGCTGGTTTTAGGCGAGATGGCTCGGCAGTCGACCTAAGTTCGTTTGCAGGTATACGTTTTTGGGTACGCGGGAACGGGGTCTTTGTGTTCCATACGCTTCAACCGACGATTCAAGACTCCGATGAATATTCGACAGGGATGATTCAGGCGACGCCCGATTGGAAAGAGATCACCATCTGGTTCAAAGATTTGAAGCAAGCAGGGTGGGGAGTTGCCGCGCCAATGACTCTCAATGCGCTTACAGGTTTGGCAATCACCAACATGACGACGGTTGGCGACCCGCCACGGCCCCCCTCTGGGTTGTACGACGGCATGATCGTGCCACTTCAGCCGTACAGGATTCGAGGCGCTATTTGGTATCAAGGTGAAGGGAACACTTGGCGGGCACTTCAGTACCGGACGCTGCTGCGAGCGCTGATCACGGGGTGGCGCGATGGATGGAAAGAAGGAGACTTTCTCTTTTTGATTGTGCAACTGCCGGCTCATGGCGATAGTCCGGAACTGGGAGATTCGATCTGGGCAGAGTTGCGCGAGGCTCAGCTACTCACGGCAAAGACAGTGCCAAATACGGGACTCGCAGTGACTATTGATGTGGGAGACCGACAAAATTTGCACCCGCCGCGCAAAGAAGAGATTGGACAGCGCCTGGCGACCTGGGCGTTGGGAACAACCTACGGCCGGAAGATTATGTATTCGGGACCAATGTACGACCATATGCAAGTCATCGATGGCACGATCAAGCTCCATTTCTTGCACACTGGGTTGGGTCTTGAGGCCCGAGGCGGGTCGCTGAAGGGATTCTCGATTACGGGTAGCGATCGAAAATTCCACTGGGCTAACGCGCGCGTCGATGGAGACGGTATCGTGGTATGGAGCCCTGATGTGCCTCACCCGGTGGCCGCGCGATACGCGTGGGCAGGGAGTCCGGAATGCAATCTCTACAACAAAGATGGTTTGCCGGCATCTCCGTTTCGAACGGATGACTGGCCGGTCGCGTCCTCTGGAGTCAGATAAGGCAATTCAAGAAAGATTCACTTTACCCGGGAGGTAACGATGAGAGTAGCGCTCTGTTCCGTTTTTATCCTATCGCTTTGCCTGCATGCCGATCCGGCAGCGCCGCAAGAGCTGACCCACGCCGCGAGTGCAACACCGTGGGACCCGACGAGTTTGGGCGAGCCACTACTCCACGATCCCGTCTGGGTTTACAACGATTGGTCCGCATATGACGAACTGTCGGACAACATTCCCCTCACCGAAGCACTTGCGATGAATGAACTCGAACAGATCGTTCGCCTAAGGAAGCTAGGCGTGCACTTCGACTACTACATGATGGACGCGTTCTGGTTTGCTCCGGACGGAGGCTATCGCACGTGGCGCAAGCCCAACTGGCCGTCGGGTCCAGATCGCTGGATCGCCGAGTGCAAAGCCAATGGGATTCAGCCGGGATTGTGGTTCGGCACGAACGGACTCGTAAAAATCGAAGCAGCGCCCCAATGGCGAGACTCGTTGTCCGCCAAAGGCGGATCAATGTCGTTTTCCGAGGGCGGCTTTCTGCCGGACTTCATGAAAACTTTACAGTATTGGTACGATCACGGAATCCGCATGTTCAAGTTTGATTTTGTCGATTTTGGCGCGGCGACGCCTGCGACAGAAAAAACACAGACGCCACAAGAAATACATTCGCGCAACGTGACTGCTTTCCGGGATGCCTTGAAAGCTTTCCGCCAGAAAAATCCGGACGTCGTGCTGGTGGCGTTCAACGGTTTTGGCGGTGATCTGGAATCAACGGCTGGACCTTTTCCATTTCACAATCCCGTGGATTTGCGCTGGCTGGAAGTGTTTGACTCCCTCTATTCGGGCGATCCTCGGCCCTCCGATGTGCCGGAAGTAAATTTTTGGCGATCCATGGACATTTACAGCGATCACATGGTGCGCCGTTACGAGCAGAGTTTTCTTCCGTTGGAGCGCATTGATTCAACCGGCTTCATGATCGGAAATACGGGGACGATCTACTACCGGAAGACGAATGCCTGGAAGGGAATGTTGCTGCTGATGGTTGCGCGAGGCGGGTGGGTGAATACCATTCACGGGAATCTGGAATATCTGGACGAGGAAAAGGCACGTTGGTTCGCCCGGGTTCAAACGATGTATGAGAAATTGCAGGCCAGCGGGAGAACGAAAACTTTTGGCGGCGTGCCCGGCGAAGTGCAACCATATGGCTTCGGCTCGATGGATGCGAGAGGTGCGGTGTACACCGTCGTGAATCCAGCACAGGCGATTAAAGAAATCGAATTGCCTGCGCTTTCCCGGGTGCAGGAGCCACTTCGGGGTGGTCGCATCATTTTTCGCGATTCGGGGTTTGTGCCAGTTCTGCAGGGAAGGCGAATCACCTTAGGACCCGGACAGATGGCGGCCGTCGGGTTTGGCGCGTACGCCACGCCGGAGTATCAGCTCGGCGTCCAGGAAGACGTTGTGATCCCACGATCCATTACACCCATGGCCGCAACCTTTTCCGCGAAAGAGAACGAAGCGAACGCCATCACCGCAACGGTGGCCGCGCCACGGAAGGGCGACTTACGGATTATTTTCCGGCAGTACGGCAAGGATGGAGGCGTAATGCGCAGTTGGCCTGGCGGTCCGCCGAGCGGGACCTCCGTTGAAAAGGTTCTTAAGATTTACGCGGAGCAGAATGGCAAAGCGGTGCCGCTGCAGATCAATTACGACAAGCAAATCTGGAGTGGACTTTCCTGGGGTGCGGGGGAGATCAAGCGCGAAAGTTTCTCCAGCGGCCAACCGATCACCATTCGCTGCTCGTCCTCCGAAAAGGACCCCGTGCGATTGGAAGGCAAACTCTACGAGGTCGAATACTAGGGGACCGCGATGGGAGTCGCCTTCAAATCGGCTGGATTGGAGCAAACGATTACTCACGAAGTGCCGCTGAGTCTCGCCCGAGAAACGTATCATGAAGCTGCTGGCGCGCTGCCGATAGATACCTTACAAGTACCAAATCCTTAGCAATTTCCTGCATTTTAGAAGGGGAACGCTTTGATGTCCGGGTATTGAACCACCGCGGGGAGTTTTTTTTCATAAGATGCTTGACATTGGGCACTTGAAAGGAGTAATTTTTCGCGCATCTGAGTAATCGTTTACTTTAGGGTTCTGGGTAGAATCCCTGACATAAGCGATTCAATCGACGAGAACACGGCCCAAAATAAAAATTCTTATTAAGGCCTGCCCGCAGGCTGGGGAGATGCAGAATGCGTAAAGCGCTAGCACATTTATTTTTGTTTCAACTCATTTTTGTCGGAATGCTGCGGGCGCAAACCAATCGCGCTTCGATCACCGGCACGATAACGGATACCAGTGGAGCGCCTATGGCGGGCGTAGAAGTGTCTGCGACCAATACCGAGACTAATGTCCCCACGACAGCAGTCTCCACTGAAGCTGGTAGCTACTTCATCCCCAACTTACCTCCGGGAACCTATGCCTTGAGCTTTCAGAGATCCGGCTTCAAGAAAGTCCTACAGCCATCGGTGACCTTGATCTCCACTCAAGTAGCCGGGATTGACGTGACCATGCAGGTCGGCGCGGCGACGGAGAATATTACTGTCAACGCGGAAGCGCCACTGCTGGACAGTGAATCTGTCGCGGTCGGCACCAACATAAGTAGCAAGGCTGTCAACGATCTGCCACTGAGCATCTATGGCGGCGGGCGATTCATAGAAGACTTCGCGGTAGCTCTCACGCCGGGCTACTCGCCGTACAGCAGCCCCTACGGAGCGGTGGTCAATGGTTCGCAGTGGTTCAGCAAGGACTATACGATTGATGGTACGTCGGGTACGGCATCGATTCGAGGCGATTCAATACTGACGGGCCCAGCCATGGAAGCAGTGGAAGAGTTGCAAGCGCAGACGAGTGGCCTGGACTCGGCAAGCGCCATCACGAGTGGCGGGGTTATGAGCTTCACGCTGAAGTCCGGCACGGACAAGTTCCACGGCTCGGCGTTCGGCTTTCTGGCCAACGAATTTCTCGATGCCAATACTTGGACAAACGATCTCAATGGAACGCCCCGCGGCAGAAGGCGCGCCTTTGATTACGGCGCAAGCCTTGGTGGGCCCATCCTCAAGCAAAAGCTATTTTTCTTTGGGACATTCGAGCGGTTTATCAAGACGGATTTCCGGTTGGGCGGATACAGCGGGTTTGTGCCGACGACAGCAATGCTGGGCGGCGATTTCAGCGCCTTGCTCGGATCCAATCTCTGCACGGATCCTGCGAATGGCAATAATATGGGTGTGTGCGGACAGCCGGACGGCCCCGGCAAAACTTTTTCCGCCCCAATCAACGTTCAGAATAAAGCCGGACAAACGGTTCCCTTGCAGGCTGGCATGATTTTCGATCCCACTACTTGCAACGCTATGGGCACGAATTGCAAACAGTTTACGGGCAATGCCATCGACACCCCGATCAGCAGCGTGGCGCAAAAGATCAATGCTATATTCCTGGCGCACTACAAGCCCGAGCAGAGCGGCCTAACCAGCAACAATCGGTTTCCTATCAGCGGTGCTCCCAGTGAGACCAATCCCCAGCCGGTCGTGAAACTGGACTATGACGCCAGCACCCGCGACCGCTTTTCCGGGTCGTGGATTTACATCAATCACCCGCGAATTCTAGCCGATTCGGGAGGAGTCTGGGAGGCGGGATCAACGGATGGCGGCCCCTTGTCCGCAGTTCGCACACAGGCGATATATTCGCAACAATATCGTCTCAGCGAGTCGCATACGTTTAGGCCGAATCTGCTGAACGTGTTTAACGTGACCTACAACTGGTTCAAGCAGGGAGACATGCCTTCGGCGGCCGGGAATTGGAACTCCCAGTTAGGCTTCGGAAGTACTGGGGCGAGCAATTTCCCTAGTATCAACTTTGGAAATGCTATCAACGGATTCAGCGTGACGCCCATCGGCAACACGTTCCAGGGAGCGTTCTCGGGAGCTACGATCATCACGGGAGATACGGTGACCTGGACCAAGGGCCGTCATGTTTTCTCCTTCGGTGGCGAAGTCCGGGCATATCAAGTCAACAATCACAGCGGCCAAGGCGCATTGAATTTCAGCTTCGTACCTAACACGACGGACGGGGGATTTTCAGGATTCACGGGGTTCGGCTTTGCGAGTTATTTGCTCGGGGATGTTGTTAATGCGGCCGAGACAACGGGGTTTAACCTGTACGGGCGGCGCAAGGCGATGTCCCTCTTCGCGCAGGACAGTTACAAAATCACACCGAAGTTGACGCTAATTGCAGGATTGCGCTGGCAATATTCCGGGCGCTACCACGAAAAGTATGGGCACTGGGCGAATTTTGATTTGACGCAGATCGACCCGGCTTATGGCTACCCGGGGAAACTGGTGTTTGCAAAAGGAGGAGGAGACAGCTTTGAAAAGAAGGAGTATTGGGACGGATTCGGACCACAAATCGGGTTCGCCTATGCCCCGATTAACAAATGGGTGGTCCGTGGATCGTTCAGCCTCGCTCTCCTGCCACCGAACAGTCCGTACTTCAACGGAGTGCCTAACGGATTTGCACCCGGGTTCAAGGGGACAAATAATGTCACCAAAGCGTTTAACTGGGATCTAGGTTATCCGGGCAAATTTGTCCCCGGTAGCACAAACGTGCTACCTCAAAATGTCGGCGTTTTGTCGTTTGTAGATCCGCACGCGCTGATGCCAGGATTTAGCACTACTTTCAACCTTGGTGTGGAGTACGAACTGACACGGAATATGAGGTTGGAGGTGGCCTATGTTGGCAATCGAGGCCACCATCTCCCAGACACGGCACTGGCATGGAATGAGCCTTCGGCATCCGCCTTCTTGAATGTCGAGAAGCAGAATCCAGGGCTCCAGCCTTATGGCGATTACAGCAGTTGGAATTTTTCTGGAAGCGGCTGTACAAAGGGAGGACCCATACTAAACAACTATGGTTCCGGTCCGGGGACCTATGTCGGTCTAACATGCCCTTACACCGGCTTCCAAGGTCCTGCACTCGCGGCGATCGCGCCGATGCCGCAGCTAGCCACCTGGTCGATCCAGAATTTCTACTACTGGCTGAATTATGTCGGGCTGCCGATTGGCCAGACCTCCTACAACTCGATGGTGGTTGATGTGGTTAAGCGCACGGGGCGCGGCTTGACCATGGATGTGAACTATACCTATGCCCGCCAGCGAGGAGACACCTATTCGGCGCAGCAAGAAGGCAACGGGGCTTATACCGGCGTGCAAGACTTTGCACACTTGTCCGCATCGGCCAACTCCCTGACTGGTTACGACCTCACGCACATCGTCAAGGGTTATGTGACCTACCAATTGCCGTTTGGAAAGGGACAGAGGTGGGCTTCCGACAAGGGAAGTCTGGTAAATGCACTGGTGGGTGGGTGGCAGTTCAGCGCGTTGGTGGGATATAACAGCGGTCAACCGCTCCGGGTCGGTCTGAACCAGCCGTTTTACCCAGTTTGGGGCAACTTCTACCCAAATTTCAACCCCAGTCCGCCTGCGCATGCTAATCCGAGCGGTTTCTCCGGGGTGCAGGCTGCGGCACCGGGTTCCACCTACTATTACCCCTACTTCCCACAGTCAGTCGCTACGGCGCCGGTTAGCACGGACGGGACGGTTGTTGGCTTTGGATCCGGAGGAGCATACGACGGCGCTTTGCGGTGCCCTGGTCAGGCCAACGAAAACGCTAGCCTAATGAAGTACTTCTCCATGGGTTCGGACGGGCGATACCAGCTGTCGATGCGCGTGGAACTCTATAACCTCTTCAACCGGCATTACTACGGCATCCTAGGCTGCGGTGGCAAACAGACAAAACTCGGAGATAAGAATTTTGCGGCGGTGACGGGAGTTCAAGACAATCCACGGACCGGCCAGTTGGCGGTGCGCTTCACGTTCTAACGAGCGGATAGCGAGACGAGCAAGGGCAGCTTGCGGTGCAGCGAGCTGCCCGGGTTTCTACGAGGCAGCCGCATTGTGATCTCGCGAAGGTCGAGGACGAACACGATAGAATGCCCGGACTCTCCCACAGCCGATCTATCCTGGGGAGGTTCGACAATTGAGTTCATTTCACCAGCAGGCTCTACGGATCTTCGTGGTGTTGACCAGTTTCGTTTGCTTTGACGCTCGCGGAGGCGATGGACCGCGTCTAGTAGCCGCGAGAACATCCATGATCTTCTATGTCGATTCACGGGACGGGGATGACGCCAACGCAGGCAGCAGTTCTGAGGCGTCGTGGAAAACGTTGGGGAAGGTGAATGCGACGACGTTTCAACCTGGGGACCGGATCCTGCTGAAGTCAAGTTCGGTGTGGAGCGGCCAGCTGTGGCCGAAAGGATCTGGAGTAGAAGGCAAACCGATCACGGTAGGGATGTATGGTGGCGGCGTGAAGCCGGTCATCAACGGTGGTGGATTATTCGAGGACGCGGTGCTGCTGAACAACCAGGAATATTGGGAGATTGAAAACCTGGAAGTCACAAACACCGGAACGACACCAGCGGTGCGACGCGGCGTGCACATTGCTCTGGAAAATTACGGCGAGGCGCACCACATCTATATTCGGTCGATGACCATTCACGACGTGAACGGAGTGGACAGCGTCAAGCCGAACGGAGGAATTCACTACACTTCCGTGGGCGACAAGAAGCCCAGCCGGTTTATAGATCTGCGCATCGAAGACAACGAAATCTATCATGTAGACCGCAGTGGGATTTTTGGTTGGTCGGATTCGTGGGTGCGCTCGAAATGGTTTCCGAGCCTGGGCGTTATCGTTCGCGGAAACCGGCTCCACGACATAGGTGGAGATGGGATTGTGGTTGTGGCAACGGACGGAGCGGTGGTCGAATACAACGTAGTGGGTCACGCCAATCAGCGCTCCGAAGGATACAACGTGGCCATCTGGGCTTGGAGCGCGGACAATACAGTGATTCAGCACAACGAGGCTTACGGAACAAAAGGACAACGCGACGGCGAAGGCTACGATTCGGACTGGAACAGCAGGAATACCGTGATCCAGTACAACTACAGTCACGATAACGACGGTGGCTTTCTTTTGATCTGCAACGAAGGCGGTCACAGTGGCGAGGAGAGCGTGGGGAATTCCGGAACCGTAGTGCGCTATAACATCAGTCAAAATGATCGCACTCGCGGCATCAACATTGCCGGGCCGGTAACCGATAGCCTGATTTACAACAATACAATTTACGTCGGGACTGAGCGAACCGTGGATCTTGTACTTTTTTCGGATTGGCACGGCTGGTCTGAAAGCAGCCACTTCTACAACAACATATTTTATGTGGCAGGAACTGCGCGATTTTCCTATGCCATTTCGCGGGGCGCCGACGGTGCGTACGTCACGGCACATGGCTTTGGGGCAAGCAAAGACAATGTATTTGATGCAAATGTCTACTATGGTGTAGAAGGCCCCGATAATGATTCGCACGCACTGAGGGCTGACCCAAAACTGGTCGCTCCAGGCCAGGGAAGTGAGGGCTTGCTTTCTTTGACCGGATATCGTTTACAGCAGACGTCCCCTTCTCGGAAAAGGGCGATATCTGTCGAAAAAAGTGGCGGGTACGATTTTTGGGGCAATGCAGTGCCGTCCTGCGGCGCGACCGATCAGGGAGCTTTTCAGTCGGACGAATGCAATAGAGCGAGGAGCGGGCCCGGGCATTAGTAGAATCCTAGGGCGAGAATATGAATATCCGCGAGATCGCCAAACGCGCACGAGTTTCGACCGCCACAGTGTCGCGTACCATCAACCGTCATCCCAGCGTACAGCCGCAACTGGCCAAGCGCGTTTGGAGGATCGTCGAAGAGCTGGGATATTTTCCGAGCACCCAAGCCCGAGCCCTCGTTTCCGGCCGCAGCCGAATTTTTGGATTGATTGTTTCGGAAATCACCAATCCGTTTTTTCCGGAAATTGTCCACGTTTTCGAACAAATCGCCTTGGAGCACAACTACGAAATCTTGGTGAGTTCAACCGTTCATGATCCCGAGCGCATGAAAATATCCGTTCGGCGCATGCTTGAACACCGAGTTGAAGGCGTAGCAGTAATGACGTTCGGCATGGAAGAATCCCTCCTCGAGGATCTCAAACTTCGTAACGTCCCCTTGGTGTTGGTAGACGTGGGACCTGCGCGCCCACGGGTCAGTAATATTCGAATCGATTATCTGCATGGCATTCGTCAGGCGGTGCAACACCTCGCTGCCCTGCGGCATGAAAAGGTTGCGTTCATTACCGGTCCATTGAGCTTGAAATCCGCGGTGGCCCGAAAGGACGCGTTTATCCAATCGATGAACGAGATCGGAATGGCAGTTGATCCAGAGTTCATCATCGAAGGAAATCACAAACTCGAAGGCGGAGAAGAGGCATTCGAGAAACTACTCAAACGCCGCTCGCATCCTACGGCAATTCTCTGTTCGAACGACATGACTGCGATCGGAGTGATGCGCAAGTGCTACAGCGAGAAGATCGTGGTTCCACGGGATCTTTCCGTGATCGGTTTCGATAATATCCACTTGTCGCAATACATCCTACCGCCGCTCACCACCGTGGAGATGTCGCAGGCCGAACTTGGGCGACTCGCGTTTCAAGCGCTGTTGCAAGACGTACAACTGGAGACTCCGAATCCCAATGGAACTGAATACGTGCTTAAGACAAGTTTCGTATTGCGCGATTCAACGGCGATGAATCCGGGGAGGGGTCGTTCGTGACTTTTAATCAACAGAGTCGATCACCGTTTTCGTGGGCTGTGCGGGCAGGACTGCTTATCATCGCGTTGCTGTGTACCGCGCTCCCCGGAAAAGCTCAGGCTCGCGAAGCATTTCGCGCCGACCGTATGGATACTGTGCTCTATGGTGTTGCGTATTATCCGGAATACATGCCCGAGGACCGGCTAGAGCAGGATGTACAACTGATGCAGAAGGCAGGCATCAGCGTGGTGCGCATCGGAGAGTCAAGTTGGGGCCTGTGGGAACCGCAAGACGGCAAATTTGAATTTGCATGGATGGATCGAGTAGTCGAACGGCTACACGCTGCAGGAATTCGCATCATACTGGGCACCCCGACTTATTCCATACCGGCATGGCTCTACAAGGAACATCCGGAGATCGTGATCACCAGGCTGGCTGGCCAGTATCTCTATTACGGTTTGCGCCAGAACACCGATCTTTTGAATCCTACTTACCGTTTTTATTGCGAGCGAGTCATTCGGAAAATCCTGGAACATTACAAAAACAATCCGGATATCATCGGATACCAGATCGACAACGAAACTTCTTCAGGTGGGGCAGCGAATGTGGATGTACAGGCGGGATTCGTCGATTATCTGAAAATAAAATTTAAAGATGTGAATCAACTGAACACTATATGGGGCCTGAATTATTGGGGCCAGCGGCTGAACGACTGGAGCGAATTTCCGCCGCGTGATGGAATCATCAATCCCGGATGGAAACTGGAATGGGAACGTTACTCCCAATGGCTTACCACCGATTTCCTTGCGTGGCAGGCGAAAATCGTAAACGAATACAAGCGGCCAGAACAATTTGTGACGCATGATTTTGCGGGTCCGCCACGGCCTGAAGTAAACGAATCTGAGGTTGTTCGTACCTTGGACATTGCTGCTGCCAATCCTTATCACGGCACGCAAGATCATTTCGACGGAGAAGCTTCTTCCTACGTCGGCGATTACGTGCGTTCGTTGAAAAAGACGAATTACCTCATCACCGAAACCAACGCGGAAGCAATTGGCTGGGATTCAAAGGAGCAGTTCCCACCCTATGACGGTCAGTTGCGGTTGGATGTGTACACGCATGTATCCTCTGGCGCGAACATGGTGGAGTACTGGCATTGGCACTCGATCCATTACGGACAAGAGACGTATTGGAAAGGAGTGCTGGGACACGATTTGCAACCGGGCCGGGCGTATGAGGAAGTTAGCCGCACGGCGCACGAACTGAAAGGCATCGGGCCGGAAATCACGGATTTTCAACGCAAGAATCAGGTCGCAATTTTATACAGCGATGATTCCAGCTACGGTCTCGAATTCATGAAGTTCAGTGACCGTGAGAACTACCGTTCGATCCTCCAACAGATGTACCACACGCTGTACGTGGCAAATATCGGTGTCGACTTCGTTTTTCCGGACAGCACGGACCTTGCTGACTACAAGGTGATTGTAGTCCCGCCTCTCTACGTGGCGAGTAACGCAGTGCTGAAGCGGTTGGCAGACTACGTTCGTGGCGGCGGAAATGTGGTGATGTCGTTCAAAAGCGGATTTTGCAATGAATATTCAGCGGTTCGTTGGGATATGGCGCCAGGTCCTTTGCGCGACGCAGCCGGATTTCACTACCAGGAATTTTCAAGTTTACAAAAGCCTCTCGTTTTGACGGCCGACCCGTTTCATGCAGGAAACGAGAACAAAGTGTCCGAATGGGCGGAAATGCTGATTCTCGATACCGCGAAGCCGCTGGCTTATTACGATCATCCTTTTTTCGGCCGCTATCCCGCCATCACGCGCAATGTATATGGAAAAGGAACGCTCACTTACGAGGGGACAGTATTGAGTGCGAAGTTGCAGGAACAGGTTCTTCTCGGTGTTCTACAACAAGCCGGACTGACTGGAGCCGACCAGACTTTGCCTCCCACGATCCGCGTCAAGCATGGTCAAAACCGCAAAGGCAAGAAGCTTCACTATTTCTTAAATTACTCGAACGATGCGCAAACCTTCAATTACACATATGGCGCGTCTGTGGATTTACTCACACAGAGTGCTATTGCGCCGGGCCAGGGGGTTACGCTGAAGCCGTGGGATGCCGCGATTCTGGAGGAAAAATAGGGATGGGCGTGCTCCAGCCAAGACAGATGCACTTGTCCGTTCGAACAGCCATCACTGCTGTTCTGGTTTTGGCGTTGGCCCACTGCGTCCTCGGCCAGACAACGTATCCCTCGACAGCTGGAACGGAGAAGCGCGTGGATACGCTTCTGGCGAAGATGACGCTGGATGAAAAAATCACGCTGCTTGGAGGTGTTGACGATTTTTATATCCGGCCGATCGAGCGGCTCGGCCTACGTACGCTTCGAATGTCTGATGGTCCCCTGGGTGTACACGATTACGGCATGACGACCGCGTATCCGGCGGCAATTGCACTTGCCGCTTCCTGGGATACAGCTCTGGCCCGGCGTGTGGGAACCATGATGGGCAAGGATGCCCGGGCTCGCGGCGTCCATTTTATTCTCGCACCTGGAATGAATATCTATCGCGCGCCGATGAATGGCCGAAATTTCGAATATCTCGGGGAAGATCCCTATCTTGCTTCGCGCATGGCCGTGTCGCTGATCCAAGGAATTCAGGCGCAGGGCGTGATTGCAACTGCCAAGCATTTTGCCGCCAACAACCAGGAATACGGCCGCATGGACCATAGCTCCGAGGTCGATGAGCGGACGTTACGGGAAATTTACTTGCCGGCGTTTGAAGCTTCGGTGAAGGAAGCAAAAGTTGGAGCGATCATGGACGCCTATAACCTGGTGAATGGCGCCTACATGACCCAGAACGGGTATTTGAACACCACGGTTGCACGGAAGGAATGGGGATTCGACGGAATAATGATGTCCGATTGGGGCGCGACGCATAACGGGGTGGCGAGCGCGAACGGCGGACTCGATCTTGAAATGCCGTCGGCGGCGTTTATGAACAAACAAACGCTTTTGCCGGCCATCCAGCGCGGCGAAGTCAGTGTGGCCACCATCGATGACAAGGTCCGTCACATCCTGCGCAAGGCGATACAGTTCGGATTCTACGATCACGAACAAGAGGACCCGAGTATCCCGGTCTACAGCCAGGAAGGGCGTGAAGTCGCTCTGGAAGAAGTTCAGAGCGGAATGGTTTTGCTGAAGAACGAAAAGGGTCTTTTGCCGCTGGACAGAACGAAAATCAAAACGATTGCCGTTCTCGGTCCTGATGCCTATCCCGCGGTCATCGGCGGCGGCGGCAGTTCGTTGACCAAGCCATTCAACTCGGTCAGCTACTTGGAAGGCATCAGCAATTATCTTGGCAAAAGTGGGCGTGTGCTTTATTCCGTTGATAGCACACCTCTTGATGCCATAGCCGATCAGACGGAATTTGTAACTACGCCCGGCGGAAGCAGGGGATTAAAGGCAGAATATTTTAACAGCGACGAATTGCAGGGCGAGCCGGCACTGGTTCGCACCGACGAAAAAGTCAATTTTCACTGGGGAGAGGGAAGCTATGCGGAGAAAGGGCCCGTCGACCATTTTTCCGTTCGTTGGTCCGGCTACTTCGTTCCCAAGACGGACGACGACTATAAGTTCTATGTCTCGGCGGATGATGGTGTTCGCCTTTATATCAACGACGAGCGAGTCATCGATGATTGGCAGCGACATGGAGAGACTCTGGATACTTATTCAACCCACCTGGATCCGAGCAAGACGTACAAAATCCGGCTCGAATACTTCGAGAACGTGGGAACGGCCACGGTGCGATTCGGTGTTGCTGCCGCCACGCAGACGGTGGGGCCTGAGATCAAGGCGTTGGCCTCCAAGGCCGACGCAGTGGTCCTTTGCATGGGGTTCGATCCGTCCACGGAAAGTGAGGGAGGAGATCGAACCTTCCGTTTACCTGGCGGACAGGATGCTTTCATTCAACAAATTGCGGCCGTAAACAAAAATGTAATTGTGATTCTGACTGCTGGCGGGAACGTCGATATGACGCGCTGGATCCACGAAGTTCCTGCGTTGCTACATGCCTGGTATCCGGGGCAAGAGGGAGGCACGGCCCTAGCCCATATTCTTTTTGGCGACGTCAACCCTTCTGGGAAGTTGCCGGCTTCATTCGAACGCCGTTGGGAAGACAATGCGGCGTTTGGGAGCTATTACCCAAAAGATGGAAGCAAACAAATTTTTTATAGAGAGGGCATTTTTGTAGGATACCGACACTTTGACCGGGCACGGGTCAAACCGCTGTTTCCTTTCGGTTATGGACTTTCGTATACGACATTTCAATACAGTGATTTGAAGGTTATTCCGACTTCTGCGGATTTTAGCGCGCCGGTCACCGTGTCGTTCAACGTGAAAAACACGGGTTCGCGCGAAGGTGCGGAGGTTGCCGAAGTATATGTCGGCGACTCGCACGCAAGTGTTCCGCGCCCGGTCAAGGAATTGAAAGGCTTCGCCAAGGTGCAGCTGCAACCAGGTGAAATCAAAAGAGTCTCGGTAGACCTGGATCGGCGTGCGTTTTCCTTTTATGACGTTAAACGAGGCGACTGGAAGGCGGAGCCCGGAAAGTTTTCCATACTGGTGGGGGGGTCGTCAGAAAAGATCGAGCTTGAAGGGGAGTTTGCGCTCAAGCAATGAAAACAGAATTACTAACACGCGCGATGAACACTCAGATCGCTTCGGTGAGCGTCCAGAGACTCGTTCATCTCGCGCCGGTCGATCTGGCCATTATTGTTTTCTATTTTGTGCTCGTTTTGGCGATTGGCTTCTATCTTAAGCGGCGCGCCAATACCAGTGAAGATTATTTCATGGCTGGACGCGAGATGACCGCGTGGATCGCAGGCCTAAGTTTTCTTTCAGCAAATCTCGGCTCGCTGGAACTCATGGGCTGGGCCGGCGCCTCCTACCAATACGGGATACTGGCCGCGCACTGGTACTGGATCGGTGCAATTCCCGCCATGCTTTTCCTCGGTATGGTGATGATGCCGTTTTATTACATTTCCAAAACTCACTCGGTTCCGGGGTATTTGAAGTTGCGCTTTGGCGAATCCAGTCGCACGCTCTCAGCAGTTTCTTTTGCTCTGATGACCGTTCTCATGAGCGGCATCAATATGTACTCGATGGCGCTGGTGATGAAGGTTGTTTTGGGATGGGACATTAACTACAGCATCCTAATTTCGTCGATCACCGTGGCGATCTACGTCACTCTCGGCGGCCTGCGTTCCGCAATTTTCAATGAAGTGCTTCAATTCATCCTGATATGGGCAGGAGCGCTGCTCATCCCCGTGCTGGGACTCATCGAGGCAGGCGGTTGGAGCAACCTGAAGGCGAAGATAGCAACCAATGCTTCGGGGGAATACACGCACTTGTGGAGCACGCTGGGTTCGTTCCGCGATAACCCCATGGGGATTCATTGGACCGGTATTGTCTTCGGGCTTGGAATGGTGATTTCATTCGGCTACTGGACAACGGATTTTCTCGTGGTGCAGCGCGTGCTTTCGGCAAAGGATCTACGTGCCGCGAAAATGGCGCCAATCATTGGGGCCGCGTTCAAGATGTTCGTACCTTTCATTGTGATTCTACCGGGATTGCTTGCGATCGCGGTTTTGCCGGTGAAGCTTTCCGGAGAGAGCGCTGCGATAGCCGCTGGCGGGCACAGCTACAATGAAGTGCTTCCGCTGATGCTGGCGCGATATTGCGGCCCGGGACTTTTGGGTTTGGGTATCACAGCGCTAATGGCCGGTTTTATGTCCGGAATGGCCGGCAATGTGAGCGCATTCTCTACGGTTTGGACCTACGACATTTACGGCGCGTTACTGAATAAGAAGGCCAACGATGCGCAGTACGTTCGCATGGGCCGTTGGAGCACGCTCGGCGGCGTATTCATCAGCATTATTACCGCTTATTTCGTGATGCATTTTCTCAGCATCATGGATTATGTGCAGGCTTTGTTTAGCTTTTTCATCGCGCCTTTGTTTGGCACCGTTATCCTCGGTATGCTCTGGAAGCGCGCCACGCCAGCTGGTGGTTTTTGGGGCTTGCTGGCCGGAACAGCATCCTCTATCGGCATGTGGGCCTGGGTGAAGGTGAGCCCGGAAGCTATTGCCTATGTTGCGCTCTCAAGGAATGCGAGCGACATGGCCCAGAATATGTACCGCGCACTTTGGTCGTGGATCGTATGCGTTGTTGTGACGGTGGCGGTCAGTTTTCTTACAAAGGCAAAACCCGAGACGGAATTGGAAGGCCTAGTTTACGGTGCGACCAAAATACCGTCCGAGCAGCAAATTCCGCTCGTTCATCGGCCTTCGTTTTGGGCCGTGGTGGTTGCTGCCGTCTTTTTAGCACTGAATTATTATTTTTGGTGAGGACCATGCGCTCCAGCGAACCAATTTCGATTTGGTTTTTCATTGGCGTCTCGTTGCTGGTGAATGGGTTACTCATCTTTGCCGCGGGACTCTATGAATGGGCATACCCGCCGCCGAATCCTGTGGTGCTGTTTCATGTGCACGCCAGCATTTGGTGGGGCGGTTTTCTATTTTTGGTTGGGGCGCTGTACTGTTTTCGCTTTGCGCCGCGCAGAGAGCGGCGGTAGCCGCGCAAAAACAGATTTCGTCTTTTCCGAGGTAGTCGGTTGCTCCAGGAGAACAAAGAGATTATGCGCACCGAAAAAATGACCATGGGGCTGATTGTTGGCAATAGAGGGTTTTTTCCAGACCATCTCGCCAAATCTGGCCGGGAAGAGATGATCAGGGCGCTACAAAGTGCTGGGATGGATGTGGTTGTCCTCGGCCCCGAAGAAAGCAAGCATGGAGCCGTAGAGACATACGAAGAAGCGAAGCGCTGCGCCGCGTTGTTTCAGGCGAACAGCAAGCGGATATCTGGAGTGATTGTCTCGTTGCCCAACTTTGGGGACGAGCGCGCCATCGCCGACACGCTGCGGCTGGCGCGGCTCAATGTGCCCGTACTGGTCCAAGCTACGCCGGACACACCCGCGAAGATGTCCATCTCTCACCGTCGCGATAGCTTTTGCGGCAAGATGTCCGCGTGCAACAACCTAAAGCAGTATGGGATTCCGTATTCGTTGACTACACTCCACACCGTGACCCCGGAATCTGAGGAGTTCAAGAAGGATCTGGCGTGGTTTGCAGGGATTTGCCGAGTGGTAAACGGGCTTCGAAATTTGCGCATCGGGGCGATTGGTGCTCGGCCGGCAGCCTTCAATACCGTTCGCTACAGCGAAAAATTACTCGAGGCCTCTGGCATTTCCATTGAAACCCTGGATCTATCGGAGGTCCTTGGGCGCATCGGTAGGATGAAAGACGACGACCAGCACGCCCTGGGGAAACTACAAGCCATCCAAAAATACGTGTCCACGAGCGGGGTGCCACAGCTGGCTTTGCTGAAAATGGCCAAGCTTGGCGCGGTCGTAGAAGATTGGATGAAGTCCGCCGGGGTACAGATAAGTGCAGTGCAGTGCTGGACCTCGATAGAGGAAAATCTTGGTGTTGTGCCTTGTACCGTCATGAGCATGATGAGTGACGAGCTGCTCTCTAGCGCCTGCGAAGTGGATGTGTGTGGCGTGCTGAGCATGCATGCCCTGCGGCTCGCTTCCGAAACACCCAGCGCCTTGCTCGACTGGAACAATAACTATGGCAGTAATCCGGATAAGGCGGTGTGCTTCCACTGCAGCAACTTGCCCAAGCATTTCTTCCGCGATGTGAAGATGGACTATCAGGAGATCATCGCAGGCACCGTCGGCAAGGACAATACCTTCGGAACCTGCGTGGGGCGCGTTAAGTCCGGGGCGATGAGTTATGCGCGCTTTTCCACGGATGACCGGACGGGAAGAATTCGTGGATACGTTGGCACAGGCGCGTTCACAGACGATCCGTTAGAAACGTTTGGGGGCGCGGGAGTAGTAGAAATTCCACACATGCAACGACTTCTGCATTACATCTGCGAAAATGGATTCGAGCACCACGTGGCCGCGAATTTCTCGACGGTTGCCGGCATGCTCCATGAAGCTGCCATTCGATATCTCGGATGGGAAACGTACTGGCATGCGCAGTAACGTTTAGGCTTATAAGGACTATTCGAAAGCACCTAATGGCTATTGTCGCTGGCGTAGATTTTGGCACCCTCAGTGTCCGTGTCGCGATTGTCGATAGCGAAAGAGGACGCTTGGGTTCGGCCGTCGCGGAATATCCTCTGCGCCGTCTGAAGCAGGATCCGGATCTGGCCACACAGAGCCATGCTGACCACATGCGTGCGTTGGTCGAAGCCATGCAGAATGCTTTGCAAGCAGCAAACGTATCCGGAAATCAGATTGCTTCCATTGCCCTGGATACTACCGGATCTAGCGTCGTGCCAGTGGAGGAGGGGTTGGAACCCCTCGATGAATACTACCTTTGGTGTGACCATCGCGCATGGCGGGAGGCTGCGCTTATCACGGAGATAGCCCGCAAACAGAAGCTAGAAGCCATCCAGTGGTGCGGCAACGTTTATTCCTCAGAATGGGGCTTCTCGAAACTGTTGCACTGGCTCCGGCATAACCCGGAAAAACGAAACCGATTCGTTACCGCGTTTGAACACTGCGACATGCTCACGGCCGTTCTTTGTGATTTCAAAGATCCCGCGAACGCTCCTCGTTCGATCTGCGCCATGGGCCACAAGTGGATGTGGAACGATTCCCTTGGCGGACTGCCTTCGGAGGATTTTTTAGGAGCTGTTGACCCACTTCTTAAAGGGATACGTCAAAAGTTGAACGGTAAATATTCGACCAGCGAAGTGATCGCTGGCGGTCTCTCCCCGAATTGGGCAAAAAAGCTTGGTTTGAGTGCTGGTATTCCGATTCCGGTGGGCGCGTTTGATGCTCACTGGGACGCTATTGGGGCCGGCGCGCGTCCTGGTGATGTCTCAAACGTCGTGGGCACCGCGACTTGCATAATGGCCATCAGCGAGAACACGGTTCGGATTCCCGGCGTTTGCGGCGTTGTCCCTGGTTCTATCGATCCCAAAAAAACAGGCGTTGAGGCTGGACTGTCTGCCACCGGCGATCTATTCGGGGCCATTGCACGCCGCGCCGGAAAGCCAGTTAAGGAGCTTGCGATCGGCCTGGAAGAATATCGCCCCGGTCAGACCGGCCTGCTTCGTCTTGCATGGGACAATGGCGACCGAACAATTCTGGTGAACCCAAATCTTGGCGGAATCACTTTTGGTTGGAATATGACGCATACTGCGCAAGATGAACTCTTTGCCGCCATTGAAGGTACCGCTTTTCACACGCGCGTTATTCTTGAACGCATGGCTGAATATGGTGTCCCAATACAACGAGTGATCAACGCGGGAGGAATTCCGCGGAAGAACCCGGTTCTAAATAAGGTGTATGCAAATGTGTTAAATAAATCGGTATTAGTTCCGCAACAGGATGTCACCAGCTTCGGCTCGTCCATCTTCGCGTTCCTCGCCGCCGGCACATTTCGTTCAATCGAAGAAGCGCAGGACGCGATATGCCCCAAGTATCGCGTCGTTGAACCTGACGCCGCTGCTGCGCGCACGTATGAAGAACTCTATCAAATCTATCGCGAATTATATTTTGCTTTCGGCAACCTGGA
Organism: Candidatus Dormiibacterota bacterium; assembly: GCA_035602385.1. Classification (GTDB taxonomy): domain Bacteria; phylum Acidobacteriota; class Terriglobia; order Acidiferrales; family UBA7541; genus Acidiferrum. Next base: position 45,110 of record DATNME010000012.1, on the reverse strand, counting down.
TTCGAAGCCTACGTCCGTAGGAAAAGTGCTGCCGGCCTTGCGCAGAATTGCAGCCGTGGCCAGAGGCGCGATATGAAACTGCGGCGTCTGCGCGAAGAAGTGTTGGAAGCGAACCTCGAACTGGTAAAGCGCGGATTAGTGCTTTACACGTTCGGCAATGCCAGCGGGATTGATCGCGCACAGGGATTAGTCGTCATTAAGCCGAGTGGCGTTCCTTATGAAACCATGAAGGCCGAAGATCTTGTGGTGGTCGACCTCCAGGGCAAAATTGTAGAGGGTTCGCTGCGCCCCTCTTCCGATCTTCCAACGCACCTTATCCTTTATCGAGCATTTGCGCGAATTGGCGGCGTTGCCCACACACACTCTCGCGCCGCGACGTCCTGGGCGCAAGCTCAGCGGGAAATCCCGTGTTTCGGAACTACCCACGCTGACTATTTTCACGGTTCCGTACCTGTTACCAAACCTCTGCCTCTTTCGCAAATTAGTTCCGATTACGAAACCAACACCGGCCATGCGATCGTCCGGCGCTTTGCAAGACTCGATCCGCTCCGTGTTCCGGCTGTGCTGGTTTCCAGCCATGCCCCGTTCTGCTGGGGTACGACCCCTGCGGAAGCAGCGCACATTGCGGTCGTGCTTGAAGAAATTGCGGTAATAGCCTTACAGACTGTCGCGCTAAATCACAACGCGCGTCCCATCCCGCGGCACCTGCACGATAAACATTTCCTCCGAAAACATGGGGACACCGCGTATTACGGCCAGAAGTAGCTGTGGCGTTACGAAGCGAATGAACCGCATGTGCGGCAATATGAAAACAAGACCACCCGCGGCACACAGCCTTTGCCGCGAATCCGAAAGGTTAGGTCAATGCGGTTCCACCTTAGGGCAAGAATCTCTCCGATTCGCAAACCCGTAAGCACGATAACTTGAACGACGGCCTTGCAGGGTTCTGTCAACTCTGGCCAAAGCTGTCGGAACTGGCCTAAGCGCCCACACTGCGTTGATTTGCATCGCTGCTTGACAAAGAAGCGAATAGTAAGTAAAAGAAATAAAGCGAAACCAGCTACAAATTGGAGGCCGTCCGTGTTCACGGCGGCGGTCGACGGGGGTGGGGTATGTTTTCTATTCGTGCGACGCCATTTACACTCCTAGCGATGCTTGTTTGTGTTGGCGCGGCGGCTCCCCCGTTGCTTCATGGACAATCAACCTATACTTCGCAACTTACTGGCGTGGTTACAGATTCGTCTGGAGCTGCGGTGGCAGGAGCGAGCGTCGTTTTAACTGACGAAGCGACCAACATCCCCATAACCACAGTGACCAATGCCAATGGCGTCTACGTGCTCACGAATTTGCGGCCAGTGAGTTATTCGATCCGCGTCGAAGCGCCGAACTTCACGTCGCAGGAACGAAGAGGAGTGGTCCTGGCGGTCAGTCAGCAGGCCACTTTAGATTTCTCTCTAGTTCCAGGCACGATTACAACCTCCATCATAGTGACGGAACAAGCTCCCTTGCTCGACACCGGCAACGCGTCCCTGGGTACCGATGTAACCAACGAATATGTTCGCGACATCCCGCTGCCCAATCGCAGTTTTTTCAGCCTGGTATTTCTCGCCGGTGGAGTTACGGAAACGGCTGGACAGGGGACGGCCGACTCCTACCCTTCGGGAACCAACTTTGTCTCCAACGGCCAGCGCAACGCCACTGCGGAGGTGCGGATCGACGGGGCGTTGACTAGCGCACCGGAACAAGGCGAAGGCGCGACGACTAACGTGTACTATCAGCCTTCGGTGGAAATTATCCAGGAATTCAAGGTCGAAAATAATAGTTTCTCCGCGGAATTCGGCAATAATGGCGGCACGGTTATTAACATCGTTTTGAAAGAAGGCGGCAATAAGTTTCACGGCAGCGGGTGGTGGTTTGGGCAGCGCTCGGCACTGGACGCCAACGAATTCTTCGCCAATGCGCAAGGACTTCCGAAACCGGACCATCTACGTGATCAATACGGTTTCTCGCTTGGCGGCCCCATCAAAAAGCAAAAGACATTTTTCTTTGCGGACTTCGAAAAGGTGAGGCAGAACGATCCGGTACACATTGACGCGTTCGTGCCCACGGCTCTTGAACGCAAAGGAGATTTCAGCAAGACGCTTGTAATTTGCAGTGACCCCACTTTCATCGACCCTCTAACTATCACTCCAGCTAACCCAAACGGATCGCCTTATTGCCCACCCGCAATCGTAAACACAGCGATCCCACTGAAAGTTCTCAACCCTTTCAATCCCAAGGTGGATCCGAATGGCAATCGTGTCCGGCAACAGTTCTCAACTCCCAATGTCATCGATTCGAATCTCATCGATCCCATTGGACAGAAGATAATAAATCTTTACCCGCAACCGACAGACCTAAATGCTGGTCCTGGCGTACAAAATTTCCACAAGGTCGTCATCGCCCAGAGCCCGTACTGGCAGTACGACATCAAGGTCGATCACCATTTTTCTGAGAACAACCGTCTTTCAGCGCGCTACAGCAAGCTTCACGCCACCGGTTTCACGCCGACGATTTTTGGAGACGGTGATTTTAACGACGGGCTAGCATCAACCACCGATGTGCACAACGGAGTCATTGAAGAGAACTGGAACCCTACCTCGACAATCGTGTGGATCAATCGCCTCGCAGTAGATCGCGCGGTGGCGCCGGTCAACGAAAATTATCCTAAGGTATCTACGGTCTTCGATCAGCCCGGTGATCAAATCCTAACGCAGGCGAACGGTCAAACCCGCTTTCCGACAATTCAAATGGACAACAACGCTACCTCCCTGTTCAACCAGTGCTGCACGGATACGGGCTTTGCACACACATTGGTAAGCTACGGCTCTTCGCTTTCTTGGGTTAGAGGACGGCAAATCTGGAAATTCGGCGGCGAGCAACGCTACTTCTATAATAATTTTTCACAGCCGCAGAACCCTACGGGTCTGTTTCACTTTTCTCAGGGAGTCACCGAGCAAGTGGTGGGAACTGGAAATCCGTTTCAGGGTGATTCTTTCGCGGGGCTGCTTCTGGGTTATGGGGATCCCAGCACCTCGCACCTTACCGTGGCCCCTTCGGTCGCTAATAAGTCCAAGGAAACCGCGTTCTATTTTCAGGACGATTGGAAGGTCAACTCAAAATTAACCGTGAATCTGGGTTTGCGCTACGAATGGAGCACTCCGTACAGCGAACGCCACAACAATATTCAGTTCAGCAATTTTACCGGCGACAGCGGCATCGCCGTACCAATCAGCGTTCCAGGTCTGGTGAATCGCACTGGCATTCTGCTCGGTACTACAAACTATGCGGGCCCCGGACACCGAAATATACCTGTAGATCGAAACAATTGGGCTCCGCGCGTGGGCTTTGCCTACGCGATGAACCAGAAAACGGTAATTCGTGGCGGGGCTGGCATCTATTACGGTTTGAACGTCGCCACCAATTTCCAATTTGTCGGAACAGCGTTTGGAAATACCAACCCTATCCTTTTTACGAATGACAATTTTCAAACGCAGCTTGCCACGCTGGCGAACCCATTTCCTACTGGATTTGCCCAACCGCAAGGGCAAAAGTATGGGCCGCTGGCGCTGTGGGGATTTGGAAACGGCAATAGTTTAGACACCAGCCCGGCACGCAACGCGGAAATATACCAATGGAATTTGGGAGTGCAGCGATTGTTCCCCGGGCAGATTGTCATCGGTATCGATTATTCCGCCAGCCGCAGCACGCATTTGCCCTACAGTTCCTTCTCAGGAACATCCAATCGCAACTTTCTGCCCTCTGCGATTCGCAAACAGATCGTCGCGCAGTACAGCGTAGATCTTGCAAATTATAATGCTTGCGTAGCAGCAAATCCCGGTAACCCCTCCGCCTGCACCGCGCCGTCAACGCCCACGAACACGCTCAATAACTTGGTGAACAATCCCTTTCAGCCTCTTTTTACACAAATGCCAGGGATGCCGCCGCCCATCTTCAACGAGCCAAGTTCGATTTATAACAATAGCCAGATCCCGGAGATCAATCTATTGCGGCCGTATCCGCAGTTTAATGGTCAATTCAGCGGCTTAACTTTACTGGGCGCCAGCGCCATTTATCATTCGCTTCAAATCCGCTTTCAAAAGCGTCCCAGCCATTACCTCAGTTTTGAAGGAAACTACACGTTTTCGAAGGCGATCGATGATTCCTCAGCGGGTGCGAATTCGTTCATCACCTCGAGCTTGAGCTCCGGCATTCCCCAGGAATATGACAACCTCAAAGCCGAGCGGTCCATTAGCGCCAACGACGCCACGCATCGCATGGTCCTGGCGACAATCCTAGATCTTCCGATCGGCCGTAACCGGTGGATTGGCCGCGATATGAACCGCATTCTTGACGCTGTGATCGGAGGATGGTCCGCTTCCACCATCCTAACCTTTCAGACCGGTACACCGATCAGCATCGTAATGTCTCAGGGGAAAATTGCGGATGGTAACCAGCGTCCTAACCTGATCTGTCCCCGGGTTTCTTCCGGGATTAGCTATCACGCGTCGGCGGCCACTGGCGCCTCGATCTTCAACGTAAATTGCTTTTCCGATCCGGGTGACCAGATCGCCGGAAATGCGCCCCGTTATTTTTCAAATTTGCGAAGCGACGGCGTGCATAATGCAGACGTTTCCTTGAGCAAGCAGTTTACGATTCGTGAGGCGATGAAACTGCAGATCCGCGGCGAGTTCTTCAACTTTACGAATACTCCTCGATTCGCGATTCCGGGCACAGCGTTTGGCGGCGGTCAGTTTGGTGTTGTCACGAGAACGCTCGGTTCGCCTCGGCATACGCAATTTGGCGTGCGCTTTGAATTCTAGGGCCACGCAATGATATTGAAAGCACCCACTATAGTTTGCGCGGGAATTCTTCTGCTGGGATTCGCTGCGCGATGCGATGCGCCGCGCCAAAAGGATTGGACGCATTACGTACGCATTGGAGCATATGGCCTGCAGGGCGGTGACGCCGAAAAGATCGTCCGTGATGCCGAAAAAAGCCACGTGTTCGGCATTGAAGTCGACAATGACATTACTGGCCGTTACGAAAGCTATCTCGACCCTTCAAGTAAGCTGAAAGCGATTCACGAAGTTGCCGAGCAGGCACACAAAGTGGGCAACAAGGCTTTTGTTTACATTGCCGGCACCGAATGCATTACCGCGAACGCCGATAAATCCAAACATTCCGTCTTGAAGGACCACCCAGACTGGCTGCAGCGCAAAGTTAATGGCGAGCCAGCGGTGTTTACTTCCGGTGCAGCCTTCTGGATCAGCCCCGGGGACGAGGATGTTTGGATCAGTCCTTTCGCCGTCGAGTGGAGAAATAAGTACATGCAGCGCGTTAGGGAAATCGCGGCCACGGGTATCGATGGTATTTACGTCGATATCCCCTACTGGATGACCCATTTCGATGGATGGGAAAACACCTGGGCGAGCTTCGACGACTACACTGTGGCAGCGTTCAAAAAAAGTAGCGGCATTGACGCTCGCCATGATTTGAAACTCGGGGATTTTAGCGACCCTCGCTTCCGCACTTGGATCGACTTCCGCATCTCGACTCTCACGGATTTCATTCGGGAAATTCGTAAAAATGCACGCTCCGTAAATTCTTCGATCATGATCATTCCGGAAATTTACCCCGGAATTGAGGAAGAAGCCACACGCGTCGGCGCGGATGTTTATGAAATGTATGATGCCGCCGACGCGATTGCGCACGAATACGAATTTGGCGCGGGCGAGCACATGGCTACTTCCCGCACGCAACTGGACTGGTTCCTGTACCAAGCCGGCATGCTTACGTTCCGGGCCTTCGCGCAAGGCAAAGCCACGTGGATTCTTAACTATTCCTGGGACGGCGATAAAATTGTCGGCGCCCGTGACGCCATGAAAAACCTCGCCATGTCGCAAATCATGGTGGGAGCAAATTTCTGGGACGCGCCAGGTCATTCCATGGCCGGCTCCAACGATCAGCCAACTCGCGCGCAACTTTTCCAATGGATCGGGCGCCACGAGAGTACTTTTTACGGTGAACGTTCGCCGGTTAATCCAGTTGGCGTTTACTTTTCTCCAAAAAGCCGCGATTATCAGCCCCGAGAGTTTCTGCCGTCTTACAGAGGGTTGCTGCTACTGCTTTTGCAAACTCACCGTGAATTTCAGGTGGTTACTCCGCGAACCTTGGCGCATTTCAGCGGAAAAGTTCTTGCCCTTCCCAACGTTTCCGGACTTGACGACTCAGAAAAAGTAGCTCTGCGCGCGGTTCTTGCCAAAGGTACACGTCTCGTAATTACGGGTAGTGACGCTACGGGACTTGAGAATTTACCCGGTATAACTCGGTTCGCGAATTGCCCCGCAAAAAAATATCTGCAAGCTCTGGAGGAAGACTTTGTTGCCGGCTCCACGAAACTTCCTGACGAGCTGCTTTCCGCGATCGAACTTCACCCCGACTTGGTCGTTGAAGCTCCCTCAACGATGGCGACAAACATGGCTTCTGTTGACGGAACGCCTCACGTCTTTCTTGCCAACTTCGGCGGCTTGGTTCCCGGCCATGTTGGCGTGCCCACAACCGAAACAACGGTGCGACTGAGCATTCCCGCAAATCGCAAATCCTCTCTCCGCTTTCTGCCTTTTCTTGGAGAAGTCCAGACCATTCGTGGCAAAATTTCAGGTGAACGGCTTGTCTTCGTGTTGCCCCCTATCGAACGAGGCGCAGTCATCTCGATCGAAGCGGCCGAATAGTGGTGCGCATGTCATCAACTCTTCCCATAGACAACGAACATTCCGTCACTCCTGCGGCTCGGCTCGTTCGAATCGTGCGTGACAATTGCGAGGGCAGGCCCGTCGGAATTTATTCTATATGTTCTGCAAATCGCTACGTGCTTGAAGCAGGAATGTTGCAAGCCCGCCGCGACCACAGTCTGTTGTGCATTGAATCTACCGCGAATCAAGTGAATCAATTTGGTGGTTATACCGGTCAGACGCCTGCCGATTTTGCGGCGTTTGTTCGCGAAGTCGCTACCGCCGCTGGCTTTCCTCCCGATCAAATCCTCCTTGGCGGAGATCATCTCGGACCCCTGGTCTGGCGTCACGAATCCGCTGGAACGGCCATGGCCAAGGGCTGCGAACTCGTGCGGGGTTGCGTGCTCGCGGGCTACACCAAGATTCATCTCGATGCCAGCATGCACTGCGCGGACGATCCAGGCGCCCAGGATTCTCCGTTGCCCGATGAGATCGTCTCAGCGCGTGCCGCGGAACTCTGCGAAGCGGCGGAGCAAGCTCACCAGCAACTCGATGCGCGGTCGGCCGCTCCGCTATACATCATTGGGACTGAAGTGCCGATTCCGGGCGGCGAGCAACTCGGAACCCTGCCCCCAGCCACCACCAAAACCGAAGACCTGGCTGGAACGCTGCACGTAGCCAAACAGGCATTCCTTGCGCGCGGTCTGCACGCCGCGTGGGAGCGGGTGATTGCTATTGTGGTGCAGCCAGGAGTGGAATTTGGCGACTCTTCTGTATTCGCGTATGACCCGAAAGAAGCGCGGCAACTTTCTCAATACGCTGTTCAACATGGGAACCGCGTCTATGAAGCACATTCCACCGACTACCAGACTCCGGCAGCGCTCAAACAAATGGTGGCAGATCACTTCGCCATCCTTAAGGTTGGACCGTGGCTCACCTTCGCTTTTCGCGAGTCGATATTTGCGTTGGCGTGCATCGAAGAAGAATGGGTTACGGCAAAAAAGGAAATAGTTCTGTCGCGAGTCCGCGAAACTCTTGAATTCGCCATGCTTGAGAACCCAAGTCATTGGCAAAGCTACTACCGGGGTGACGCCGCTGCTCTCCGCTTCGCGCGCGAGTTCAGCTACAGCGACCGGTCGCGCTATTACTGGCCGGTACCAGCTGTCGCCGCGGCGCTTCGCCTGCTGATTGAGAACTTAACGGCCCATCCCGCGCCCGTTTCACTAATTAGTCAATTCTTGCCAGGCCAGGCCGCTGCCATTCGTGCGGGAACTCTTCAGAACCATCCCGAGTCGCTGATTCGCGATAAAATTCTTGAAGTGCTAAACAATTATGCGTTCGCCTGCGGAATGCGTTCGGCTTGACCGGTCACCTGATTGCGGTATGTAATAAATGCCGCTGGCGCCTCTTGTCAGTGGCTGCAAAATGTGGCAAAGTTAAAACGTAAGAAAAGACATCTTTTCGAAATAAAACGTAATGCCATGGTTTTTTGGTGGAAATTTCCGTGCTTAGTGAAGAACGCCGCCGCGAAATTCTTGAGTTGCTCCAGACCGAAGGCCGAGTTCTGGTCACCGACCTTTCCAAGCGCTTTCGCACTTCCCTCATCACCATCCGAAAAGACCTCGAACACCTTCATCATCAGGCACAGCTTCAGCGCACACACGGCGGGGCGCTCCCCATTCTCAACGGCGCGCAGAATGACCGCAGCCTTCAGGAAAAAGAACGGCTGCATCGCCAGGAAAAAATTCGGATCGCTGCGGCTGCCGTGCGAATGATACGCCAAGGCCAGGTTGTCATTCTCGATTCCGGAACCACCACAACCGCGATTGCGCGCGCATGCAGGCACTTTAAAAGCCTTACCGTCATTACCAACGGAACGAATATCGCAGCCGAGCTCGCAGACACTTCCGTCGAAGTCATCCTCACGGGCGGGATTGTGCGCAAGAATTCTTTTTCGCTTGTCGGTCCACTCGCTGAAGAGTCTCTGCGGCGGCTGAATGCCGACTTACTCTTTCTTGCCGTTGACGGCTTCGACGTCGCTTATGGTTTGACGACCCCCAACCTTCTCGAAGCGCGCGTGAACCGGGCGATGTCGGAGGCCGCTCGGAGAACCGTTGTCGTCTGCGATTTCAGCAAGTTCGGTCGTAGAAGTCTTTCGTTGATCATGCCCACATCATCGGTGCATGAAACCATTACCGACCGTAAGGTTCCTAAAAAGGATTTAAGGGCGCTGCGCGAAGCCAAAGTCGACGTCACAGTTGTGTAAGCGTTTAATAAATTGAAGTGTCTTTTCAGACTGTTGGGCACCAGAGTTCGAGGATAAGCGCCAATGCACCGGACAGATTTCGATTCGCAACGCTCCGTCACACTTACGGAGATCCTTTCTCAGCCGGCGGTTTGGCAGGCCCAGTTCGCTGAACTCAAGCAAAGCGCCTTGATCGAAACGATTCTTCAGCAAACAAGTTCTCGCACCGAATGGCTCTTTATAGGTTGCGGCACCAGCTATTATCTTGCGGAAGCTGCGGCGTGCACTTGGACGATGGTTACCGGCCAGCGTGCCCGGGCTTTACCGGCTTCCGAAGTTCTGCTTTTTCGCGAATCCTCGTATCTGAAACCTGACGGCCTTCAATCGGTAATTATTTCCCGGTCCGGCACCACTTCTGAAGCCGTTCGCGCCGCCAGGCTCCTCTCGCAGGAATTGCGTGTCCCCACCATTGCAATCACCTGCGCCGCGGATTCCGCACTCGAACGAGCGTGCGATCAAACCATCCGTATTTCCGCCGCTGACGAAAAAAGCATCGTGATGACCCGATCCTTCACCACGATGCTAATGGCTCTCCAGCATTTGGCCGCCCGGGCAGCGAAGCAGGAAGACTTTCTCGAATCGCAACTGGCTGTTACCACGCATTTTGCGCCACAAATCTCATCGCTCTGCCAACGAGTCGAAGCTTTCGTGGAAAACCGTGCGTTCGAAGATTTTATCTTTCTTGGCCAGGGTCCGTTCCATGCTATCGCGCGTGAAGCAGCGTTAAAAGTGATGGAAATGTCGTGCTCCTATAGCCAGGTCTTTCACACTTTGGAATTTCGTCATGGGCCCAAGGCCGTGGTCAGCTCGCGAACCTGCTTAACGTTTTTCTTGAGCGAAACAGCAATGGACGCGGAATCGGAACTTCTTGCCGAGATGAAAGAACTCGGCGGCTCTATCATTGCAATCTGCAACCGCGCTACCGACGCGGTTCGCCGCTCCAGCGATTTTGTTTTTGAGCTTGGGTTCAACGGCGTCGAGCTTGCCACTTTGCTTCCGTGCATCGTCCCGTTGCAGCTTCTGGGCTTCTTTACCGCACTTGGAAAAAATCTCAATCCAGACGAGCCCAAAAATCTATCTCGCGTGGTGATTCTCAGTTGATTGCATTCCAGGAGAACGATCCGTGGCAATGATAGATGTCAGCGTTGTCGGCGAGCTGAATCTGGACCTTATCTTCTACGGATTGTCGAACCAGCTTGAGCTGGAACGCGAGCACCTCGCAAAAGATCTGAGCATCACGCTGGGCAGTTCATCGGCCATCTTTGCCCACAATCTTGCCCTGCTGGGCAATAAGGTTGGCTTCAGCTCCTCCATCGGCAGCGATCCGCTTGGCGAGATTTGTCTACAACGCCTGGGTGAGAGTGGCGTCGACCTTACGAGAGTCCGGCGTTTACCCGGTAAGACAACCGGACTGTCGGTTATTCTTCCGCAACCTAAGGGCCGCTACATCCTCACCTATCCGGGGACCATGTATGAGATGAGCGCGGAAGATCTAGACCTAAATTATGTCTTTGGCGCGAAGCATCTGCACCTCTCATCCTATTATTTGCAAAAAGGCATGCGTCCTGGCTTGGTCGAACTTTTCCGCAAAGCTAAGGAAGCCGGCTTAACCACTTCCTTGGACACCAACGACGATCCCGAAAACCTTTGGTCTGATGATATTCAGCTGGTGCTGAAATACGTCGACGTCCTTTTGCCAAACGAACACGAAGCTTGCAAGCTCGCCAAGGTTAGCGACGTGATGCTCGCTACGGAAGTTCTGTCCCGCAAAGTGCCGTTAGTGGTCATTAAACGCGGGTCCCAGGGAGCTGTCGCACGTAAAGGAACTGAAAAATTTGCGGAATTCCCTCCGGTGATCGACGCTGTTGATCCCGTCGGGGCGGGAGACAGTTTCGACGCTGGCTTCATACATCAGTTCATACGCGGCGCGAAAACCGAGGATTGCCTCAAATTCGCAAACATCGCCGGAGCGCTGTCTGCGACCCGCACCGGCGGCACAGAAGCCTTCCGCGATTCGCGGCACCGTGAAAATTTTCTGCGGGAACGGTGGCACCCTTCAAGGGCTTTGCACAATGTCAAACAATAGCGCTGTATTTCGTTCGGATTCGTGACGCAGCGGCATTGCCTACCTTCTCGCGTCATTCGCTTCAGGCGTAGCTTGCAATAAAACATTCTCCGCGAATTCCAGATTTAGCTTGGCCGTCGGTCCAATCGCTACGCCGTAGTCTTTGTTATTTACGTAATCTGCTACCCGGTACCTCTTCCCCGGCGTCAGTCCACGTAATTCCACTTCACCCTTCCACATTTCCTTAGATACCTTTTGCTCGCTGTGCTTCGCCTTTTCCGGCACGAAAAACGCATAAAACACGTTTCCGTCTTTTTCGATCGCGTAGCCCTCAGGCGAATCGTATCCATAAACATAAAGGTCCAGGAAATTTCCCTTCGATAGCATCTTTTCGTTGTACAGCGCGATCCACTTTTTCCAATGAGCTTCTTTCTTGCTGTCCAGGTACACTGACTTGAATTTCGGACCGTAATCCGGCCACGTGAACTTCGTTCCCAGCACTCCGCCAGTACCCAGCGTTGAAGCGAAATCATCTCCGATATCCTGCTCTTTGCTGGTGTACGTTCCGGTCTGCTTTGTCAATTCCACGTGATCTCCATAAATTGCTGACCTGGGTCCGAGGATCGCCTTATACATTTTGATTCTTCTTCGTACCTGCACCGAACCAACTGGATCGGCGGTTACCGCCTGATCCATATAGCGCAGCCACGCCAGGCTGGGCGGCGTTCCGCAAGGACAGCTCTGCGTGACGCTGTCCGGCTTTAGCGCGCGCGTAGTTTGGAAAATGGTTTTGTACACTTCTCCCATCGCATACGTCGAGTCGTTCGGTGATTTATGGTGATGAGCGGGGTTGTAGCACGGCGGCGTGGAATAAATATTATCCAACTTGTGTCCGTCAAAACCCCAATCCCGAATGAATCGTTCCGTCAGTTGTTTGTAATAGGACTGAACTTCCGGCAATGCGGGACACAGTGTCGCCAAATTCCGCGCCATTCGCGCCGGCTTGCCGTGCTCATCCAGGATCAACCAGTCTGGATGTTGTTTTACCACCTCGGAAACTACGTATTTTCGCCCGCCATAACCGTAGTGCCCGTCTTCCACCGCGAGCGGCAACCACCAAAGCTGAACCTTGATTCCTTGCACATGGAAGTCGTTCACCATTTTTTGCATCGCGTCGACCGGGAACGCATCCGGCCGCGGTTGCAAGTCACCGTAATTCGTGAACCAGCCATCGTCCAACGTCGCCCAATGAATACCCAACTCTTTCAGTTTGGGTATGGTGTCTAGCATCTGTTTCGGGGTCACGGCAAATTCGTAGCCCCAGCCGCACCAGCTCACCGCATAATTTTCTTCATTGTTGGCAGGCTTGGTCAGTCCCTCGCGTTCCACGGCGTTTGACCATAGGCTTAGCGGTTCGTAATAGTCGCCCGCATATACCGCCAGGAACGTTCGCGGCGTGGAATAGATATCTCCAGGCTTGAGCGCCAAATTCGCGGGCAAACGCACGCCCGCGCTTACTCGGCCGTCTTGCAGTGTCTTCACGGGAATGGAAAGCACCAGCGGAAGTGTTTCGAGGTGTCCAATCGCTTCTCCCACATTCTTCGTCCAGAACGCCACCACCGGTATTCCCCCGCCCGCGCTCCCCAAATCGCCCCCAACTTTTACCGGTGCGCCAAAAACATTTTCCTGCGTGAACTTTGCCGGAATCGGAAGCACTTCATCTTTGCCCCACTTGATGCTCGAACCATGAAAGGACCACATTTCATGAGCCGCCGCTGCGGGATCTGCGAGCGTGGCGTTCAAGCGCCGCCGCTGCAGCGTAACTTCGTCAATCGCAAGTTCTTTTTGCCCGCCGTTGCGAAACGCCGCCGAAAGCAAAGCCAAACCCGGAAAATCGTCGTAAACCTCCAGCCGCAGAGTCTCTTCCAGCCCAGTGCTCGCGCTGGTCCCGACGACTTCAATCTGTTTGCCTAATTTTCCGAGTTTTCCCTGGGCCTCACTCACTCTTGCGCCAGCCAAATCTAATGAAATGTCTCCAATTTCCTTGTGCGCGACGCTAAGAGATTGGCCCGCCTCATTCGCAGCGTCATCCAACGTGAAATTCTTGCCATCCTTTACCAGCGTTGCTTTCAGATAGCCGTCCCTCGTCAATACGAATTCTGCTGCGCCAGTCTGTAGGTGAATTCCATCCGGCGCTTGATTCACTCGGATCGCGGACACCTTGGGTGATAAATTTTGTTCCACCTTGGCGGCGGGTTTCTTTTGACAACCACCGAGCTGCAATGCTCCGAAGGCGGCCAACGTCAGTAACATGCACACACTCGCAAGTTTGAATATCCGCCCCACCTTGATAATCCTTTCCAGATGAATCTTCATCGCTTAATTCCAGGGGCCGCCGTGCCTTTGTACTGCGCAAATATTCTTTCCGCGTTTTCCGCATATACTTTCTTCAAGATTTCATCAGGCAGCGCCAGGCCGTATATCTCCCAGCGCCCCTGCCCCGGATAACCAGAGTAAGGAAAATATTCGTCCGCTGTTTCCAGCCACCTGAAATAGTTTGCATACATCTTCGGGTCGGGATCGCTGTCGGTTCCGAACAGTATTCGATCCTGGTATTGCTCGAAGAATTGTCGCGCGCGCCTGGGCTGCCGCCCGAGTTCCGCTTCCCTCGCCCCAAATTCAACGACCATGTTCGGATATTTATCGAGCCAGGAGGAAACCAAATCCAGATTTTCCGGCCAGTTGGCCACATGCAAAGCAATGAAACTAGTCCCAGGGTGTTTCGCGAACATATGGTTACGCTGCTCGATCAGCGTTTCTTTCGACGGATATTTCGCGCCGTAAAAACTCCACGTTGGATTGAGCATCAGTTCTTCATAGCGTTCATTGTGATTGTCCGTCGGCTTGAAAAATGCCACGGGGTCAGACGTATGAATCGCCACGGGTATGCCCAGCCTGCCGCATTCCTCCCAGATCGGATCGAGCCTCGGATCATCCACACTCACGAGCTTCCCCGATTTGTCGCGCACGCCCAGCCCAAGATCCTTGAGTACCTTCAGTCCTCGCGCTCCACGGGCCACCGAATCATCCAGTTGTTTCACCATTTCTGTACCGAAATTTGCGTCATCAATCTTGCTGTAATCGATCTGCGTGAAAACCAGAAATCGGTCTGGATACGGTTTCACCATCTTGTCAAGAACACCTTGTAATTTTTGTCCCCACATTCCCGTGAGGATCACCACTCTCTTGACGTTGGTCGCGTTCATGATTTTCACCACGTCCGCAGGTGGAACTTCCTCCCCGTGAATTCCTCCCGCGTCATTCACGTGGTTATGTATATCGATCGCCGCAAATTTTGCGCGTGGAACCTCATGCGCCGGAACTCTCAGCATCGGCTGCGGATCAAAATCTTTCAGCAGCAGCGTCATCCGCTTTTCCGCATTGGGATCCTGGCTGTACTTGATTTCCTGACCAAACGCCGGCCACACTGATATCAGAAATAAAATCAACGTACCTCTAACCGCTGCGCGACAAGACGACATGCCAGCCTCCATGGACGAAAATCACCTAGAAAGTGTCCATTCCAAAAGAAAGAAATCGAAATAAATAGTAGCACAAGGAAATAAGCTCCCCTACTTGTTTCGGCTAGGCGGTTTTTGAAATTGCCAAAACTTTTAGCGGCGTAAGGTTGGTGCGGGGTACGCGATTCAAAAGGGATTCTACATCAGGGGAGTTTTGAATTTTCGGTTGAACTCGCAGGAGGCTGGCTAGGAGGAGCATCCTGATTGGTGGAAGGAATGATCTCGCGAAAATTGGGCAAGTTCCCGTGGACGGCTCCCTGGCCGGGCTGTACGTGTGGGTTCGCTCCCGGAGCAGGATGCTCGATCTCCCCGCCTAGAGAGTTTGTCTTCACGACCACCCACTGCCCGTCGCGCTTCTCCAATGAATAAGACACTCGCATTCCAGCGCCAGACGGACCTCCAGTTTTCGGCGCGAATTCCACCTGAGCCTGTGCGGTGTCTCCATTTACGGAAACGCTGGTGAAACGTATGTCCATGGCGTCGAGGTTTAGAGTTTTTAGCGAGCTGAGGTGTTGACGAATCCCTTCGCGAACGCCGTCGGATGCAATCTGCTGCTTCTGGCAGCCACAGACCGCGAAGACTGCAGTCAGCAGAATTAGAACGAAGCACTCGCGTTTCATGTAAAGCTCCTGTGACGGGTTTCGTCGCGTCGACCGACTAGGTCGTTACGCCGGCAATTTCGTACCCTTGCTTCGCTGCCTTCGCTTCGCGGCTTCCTTCCAGGGTCAAATCCTTTGAGCCAAAGCCTACGCCAATTTTTTTCAGGAAGGCAGTAGGAGGCTCGCCACCCGCTAGAATCCACACAAAATCATTGGGAATACTTTGCGGCGCGCCGTTCACCTCGAGACTCACCGAGTCTTTTGTGAACTTGATCGGGATTGAATTCAAGATGACCTTCAGCTTGCCTTTGCGAGTGCACTCCTGAAGTCTCTCCGCATTGCGCTCCTTGATGCGAGTGAATGCCCCTTGACGGTAAGAAAGCGTGACGGTGTTCCCGACCTGGCAAGCTCCACAGCGATTCGCTTATTTCCTCGTCGCTGACGCGCCGCCGCTGCTTTCTAACAAAGGCTTGCAGGCGCTCTTGCACGTCGAGCGATACGAGGACTAGTTGTTGCCTAAAGGAGTAGAGGAAAGACATAACCCAGCAGGAGGGTTCGCTACACCGTTTATGTAGGCAAGTGAAAAACCCTTTTAATGCCTGGTGCGCATCGAACGTTAAGGAAGTTGCTGTATTTGCGGGAGGGGCACATGAGCCCAAAGAGCAATTTAGTCGACCCCTCGAAGCTGAGTCCTCGCGATAAGGAAGATGATGAACTAATTCGCGTGATTATTGAAACGCCCAGGGGGAGCCGCAATAAGTATTCGTTTGATGAGGATGAAAAGATTTTCAGTTTAAAGAAAGTTTTGCCCGCCGGAATGACGTTTCCTTACACATTTGGGTTTCTTCCGTCCACTAAAGCCGACGACGGTGACCCCATGGACGTTCTTGTGTTGATGGACGAACCAGCGCTGCAAGGATGCGTGGTGACCTGCCGCCCAATTGGAATTATAGAAGGTGAACAGGGCGAGAAGAAGAAATGGGAGCGTAACGATCGCGTCGTAGCGGTTGAACACAACCACCACGAGTTGGCGCACACCAAGCATATCGACGACCTGGGAAAACAATTTGTGGAAGAGTTGGAAAGATTTTTTGTCAACTACCACGCACGATCGGGGAACAAGTACCGCATACTCGCCGCCAGAGGACCCAATGAAGCGCGCAAACGGATCAAGCAAGCCATACGAGCCGCAAAATAGAGCTTGTCCCGCGGCACGAGCTTATTCTTGGCGATGAAAATTCGACTAATTGGAGACACCTACTGCAGTTCCCAGGTACGAATTGTCAGTCAGTTGGTTCAGCATGAAATGGGCGACATCAGCCCGCGAGATCCGAGCCGTCCACACGAAACTCCCGACGTTGAAGCCGTGGCGATATATTCCTCGCGCGGGAGAGTTCGTCAACGCTGCCGGACGAACGATCACCCATTCCAACTTGCTGGCCGCAATCGACTGTTCCTGTCTGGTCTTATCCCAAAAATATAAAGGCAAGATGAAGGGGATCACAAATAGCGAGTAATAAAGGCCCATGCGTCCGACACTGTTCCCGAGGCCTAGCGAAGTCTCGCAGACAAACCGGCGTACACCGTGGGTTTCCATCGCACGCAGGACGTTGCGAGTGCCCTCGGAGAGGATACGACTGGGCACGAAGAAACGCTTGTGGCCAAGCGCCGATAGCACCGCGTCCTGGCCGCACACTGCGTTCTCGACGGTGGAATAATCCAGGACATCGCCCTGCACTACCGTTAAGCGCGGATGTTGAACCGTGAGTGCCTGAGGGCGCCGGACAAGCGCCGTAACCATCAGACCGCGTTCCAGTGCCTGGGTTAGCAACTGACGACCAGTTCCACCCGTCGCACCTATGATCAACACCCGAGTGAACGGTCCGCCTGAGTTTACAGCGGGAATTTTCGTGACACTTCGGAGCCCACCGCGCGCCAACGCAGCAGCGAGTGCGGTCGCGTAAACCGCGTAAATGAAAAGAATCGGCGTTGTCATTAATTTCCCACTGAATTTGCCAAACACTGTCCGCAAAGGCCAGAGTTATTTGAGCATGAACTTCACCAGTACGGTGAACCAGAAGTAGGTTTAGGCGTTGCGCGGCGGACCAACGCAAGCAAATTATTGATTTAGAAGCCGTTAGTTGGTCGGCGCGAAATCGCGCACGGTACTATATTTTTGCCCTTCCTATATTCCCATATACCTGAGCCACCTCTGCGTGAAGACCCACGGGTTACGGAGGTCACGCACGGCGGAAACTAGACTACAAGGAGAATCACCATGAAATCGGGAGCCGTTGCGATTTTGCTGGTCGGTATCGCCTTTACCGCGCATGCGAAAGATGCGCCGAGCTACGACAAGGGAGTGCTAATGCAAATGGAGTCGTCGCCATGTGGCTACGCCGAAAAAGACGGCAAAACCGTCGCCGGCCAAATTTTTGGAACCGACGGGCAGCATAAAAATACCAAGGAAGTTTTGTGCCAGGAATACACGTTGCAAACGGATCGTATCACTTATCGCATACGGCCCAAGGATGATAAGCATCCGGTTCTTTTGCCCGTGGGTGAAACGGCGCAATTCAGGATTCACAAGGATAAATTGCTTCTGCGTGTTCCTGAGTCCGATGGCAAGGAACGCGAGTACTTCGTGCTTTCGATGACCCCGCGCATTGACGTCGACGGAGCGAGTCGCGTAGCTACGAGAGTAACCACGCGCTAGGCTCCTCCGGCCATTTGATTATTGAACCCTGTTGAACGTTGCGTTGCACGGAACGGGACTGCGGGGATCCGTGTTAAATGGATTCCCGCAATCGCATATTTATTGTCACAGCTTTATATTTTCAGTCTATCCAAGCTCTTCCCGTCATCTCTCTGACGCCGGCCAGGAACATTACCTTTGATGCGCTCCCGCACAGGGTTTCTCTTGTCCTCCCTACTCTAGTGCCCCAACATAAAAACCGAGGCACCGAAAGCACTACGATGACGGCAATGCTCGCAGTTCACGATCTTTGCGTTTCGTACAGTACCGGTGAGGGAGAACTCCACCCGGCGTTGGTTGGGGTCCATCTGGAGCTGCAACCGGGAGAAATACTCGGCGTGCTCGGCGAATCGGGATCAGGTAAGAGCACGTTGGGCACGGCTTTGCTGCGGCTTCTTCCGCGAAATGCATGTATCACTCGTGGTGCAGTCGTTTTTGAAGGCCGAAAACTTCTGCAATTGACCAGCGAGGAGTTACGGCAGATTAGAGGCCAGCGAATATCGATTATTTTCCAGGAGCCGTCGCGCGCCCTGCATCCCACAATGCGCGCCGGGCAACAAGTGAGCCGTGTGTTGGCGGCGCACGGTATAAACAGGAAAAAATCGCTGCGAGAGAAAACTCGCCGCGCGTTTGATGCGGTTTTTCCTGGAGAGACCGAACGATTCCTAGAGTCGTACCCGCATCAGTTGAGCGGTGGTCAACGACAGCGCGTGCTGATTGCGCAAGCAATCGCGTGCGAACCTAGTGTGGTGATAGCAGACGAACCAACCGCGTCACTGGATCCAACAACGCAGTCGGAAATATTGAATGTGTTCCGGTCGCTCAAGAAGCAGCTTAAGGTCGCGATGATCTTTATTACCCACAATCCGGCGCTTCTCGTCGGTTTGGCGGACCGTGTGATGGTGCTCTATGCGGGACGCGTTGTTGAAGCGGGGACAGTCGAAAAAGTACTCACGTCGCCGGCACACCCTTACACCCGGGCTCTTTTTCAGTCCATCCCGCCAGAAATTGCGGAATCAGGGAATAGTCGCAAGGCAAAACTGATGGCTATCCCGGCAGATTTGTCACAAGAATCGTTGCTGCCGGAAGGGTGTTGTTTCCAAGCGCGCTGCACGGAAAAAATGGAAGTTTGCAGCGCTGCGGAGCCAACTCTGATCAACCTGGGCGATTCGCAAAGTGTTTCGTGTTTCAAATACACACACTGATTTGTAACGTGGGATAGAACACCTCTCGTATGTCGCTAACGGTAGAAAATCTCGTCAAGCGATACCTCCGGCGGAATGCCGTGGGGAGCGAAGAAGTCTTTGCTTTAAGAGGAATATCCTTCACCATTCGTCCAGGAAGCACCCTTGCTGTCGTCGGAGCGTCCGGCTCAGGCAAGAGCACGCTGGCATTGTGCGTGGCTGGCTTCGAGGAACCAACGTCGGGAACAATTTGCTTTGACGCAGCAGAAAACGCCAAGCTTGACGCAAACGAACGAAGGAAAAAGCGTTCACAAATTCAGCTTATTTTTCAGGATCCCGCCAGTTCTCTGAATCCCAGATGGAAAGTTTCTGAAATTCTCGCTGAGCCTTTCGCGTTACAGAAAAAATTGTCTGGTGACGAAATGAATCATCAAGCCCATATTTTATTGAATCATGTTGGCCTATCCCGGTCATTTCTGACCAGGCGCCCCGGTGCACTGAGTGGTGGCCAACGACAAAGGCTGGCGATTGCCCGGGCGATCGCGCTTGAACCCAGCCTGCTTATTTTAGATGAAGCGCTCTCCGCGCTGGATTGTTCGGTGCAGGCGCAAATCGCAAACCTTCTCGTGGATCTGCAAAGCGCGTTGGGCATGACCTATCTCTTTATCACGCACGATCTGGCGATGGCCGCGCATTTGGCGGATGAAATCGCAGTGATGGCTCATGGTGAGATTGTGGAGCAGGGCCCGGCCGAAAAAATTGTAATGCAGCCTTCTCACCAAGAGACTCGCAACCTCCTTTCCGCGATGGCTCATCTCCCGCGCGCGATGCCGCCGGTTCCGGAGCGACCATGAGCTACCTGTTGCGCCGATTTGGGCACGCCGTATTTTTACTGATAGGCGTATCAATTCTCGCTTTTGTTTTCACCGCTCTGGCGCCAGGAAATTATTTTGACGAAATGCGGTTGAATCCACAGATTTCTCCGGAGACCGTAGCGGCCTTGCGCACCCAATACCAACTTGATCGCCCACTGCCGCTCCGCTATTTTTCATGGTTAAAATCCATTCTGCATGGCGACATGGGATTTTCTTTTGCGAACGACAGCGCTGTCGCGCCACTGTTGATTGCGCGTTCGCGAAACACTCTGCTGCTCACCATCACAGCGACGCTGGTTGCGTGGGCACTGGCCCTGCCACTGGGAATATACAGCGCGGAGCGCTCTGGCCATCTGCCGGACCGCTTGCTTTCAGGCGCAACCGCAGCGCTGTTGGTCATTCCCGACCTTGCGCTGGTGCTGGGTCTTTTGGTGCTGGCCGTGAAAACCGGCTGGTTTCCCGCCGGCGGCATGGCTTCGTTGGATTTTGAAAAGCTTTCTATACCCGCCAGAGTTCGTGATTTAACCTTTCACATGTTTTTGCCGGTGGTAGCCCTCGTGCTTTCTGCCTTGCCCCTGCTTATGCGCCACGTGCGTGCCGCAGTCCTGGAAGTTCTTGCTGCCCCTTTTTTGCTGGCCGCAAAAGGGCACGGTATTCCTCGGCGTACCTTGCTCTATCGTTACGCGCTGCCTGCAGCCGCGCATCCTCTCATCTCTTTATTCGGCTTCAGCATTGGCGCGTTGTTGAGCGGCTCGCTTCTCATTGAAGTGGTAATGAGCTGGCCTGGCTTGGGACCGCTTTTGCTTGAATCAATTCTGGCGCGTGATCTCTATGTCGTTATCGGCGGAGTATTGTTTTCAACGATGTTTCTCGTAGCCGGAAATTTTCTCGCCGACATCCTGCTTTACTGGTGCGATCCGCGCATTCGAGCCGGTAACAAATCGCGATGAAACCACGGCACGCAGTTTCCAGATGGGTCACTGTTCTAGTAATCTTGCACGGAATCGTTGCATGCGCGGGATTTTTTGCGCCATACGATCCCGTCGAACAGAACCGCAATAACCCTTATCTTCCGCCAATGCGGCTGCATTTCGTAGACGCGCAAGGGCATTTCCATGCGCGCCCGTTTGTGTACGCTGTCAAATTGCGAGAGGACACCTTCGATCAATATGAAGACGACTCTCGGCAACCCAATCCTGTGAGATTTTTTGTAAATGGCAGCCGCTATTATTTATTGGGATTCCTTCCAAGTCGATTGCATTTATTCGCCGGGGAGAAGAATCGGGTTTGTCTGATGGGTAGTGATGGTTACGGCCGGGATCAGTTCTCACGGTTTCTGTTCGGCGGACAAATATCGCTGCTAGCCGGTTTCATGGGTGCAGGTCTCACACTTCTCATTGGCTGGTGCATCGGCATCATCGCAGGTTATTACGGAGGTTTTCTCGACGACTTGTTGATGCGCGTCGCTGAACTTTTTATGGCCTTGCCGTGGTTATATCTTCTGTTCGCAATACGCGCTTTCCTGCCACTCTCGGTCAGTCCTACTAAGGCATTTCTCCTGATAGTGGGAGTTTTAGGCGGCGTGGGTTGGGCGCGACCAGCGCGCCTAGTTCGCTCCGTGGTTCTGAGCGCCAAGGAACGAGATTTCGTTCGCGCGGCGAGAGGATTCGGCGCAAATGACCTGTACTTGATGCGGCGCCACATCCTGCCCGAAACTGCCAGCGTAATCTGGACGCAATTAGCCATTTTAATCCCCCAGTTCGTTATGGCGGAAATGACGCTGTCTTTTCTCGGCTTGGGCGTTCCGGAACCCGCTCCTAGCTGGGGAAATCTACTTTCGAGCCTTCAGCAATACAGTGTTCTGGTTTCTTATTGGTGGATGTACTTGCCAGCCTTACTTATGGTGCCGTTCTTTCTAGGATACCTACGCTTCGCGAGTTCATTGCAGGAGCACGGAGAACCGTACAAGATGGAAGGAGGAGTTTTGAGAGGCTGATGTGAAAAAATGCGTTTTCCAGTCCCTTCGCTCCGGCATCCGCGTGGGTGCGCTACTGTCCGTTCCGTTTCTAGCTCAGATTTTTATTTCGTCTGCCCATCCGTCTTCTCCTCAGAAAAATAGCGACGAAGAATTGCTGGCGCTCCCGGGAGAATTGGGACGCTCAGGCGGGCGGCTTGTAGTATCTCTACGCGGCGAACCCAAGACCTTGAATCCTCTAATTGCCACCGACGCGCGTTCGCGAGAAGTGATTGGCGTTATGCAAGCCGATCTCGTTCATATCAACCGCGCTACGCAGTTGACAGAACCCGCGCTGGCGAAATCCTGGAAGGTTTCATCCGACGGGCTTCAGTACACGCTTGTTTTAAGATCGGGAATAAAATTTTCCGACGGGCAACCGCTAGCCGCAGATGATGTTCTATTCAGCTTTCGTGTGTATCTGGACGAAAATGTTCACGCGCCGCAGCGCGATCTTCTTATCGTCGGGGGGAAACCGATCGCCGTTCGCAAACAGGACGAGCACACGCTACTTTTTCAACTAGCAAAACCTTATGGGGCTGGCGAAAGACTGTTTGATGGCTTGGCAATCCTCCCCAAGCATCTTTTGGAAAAGCCTTACCAGGAAGGGAAGCTTGCACAAATTGCAACGCTGTCAACCGCGCTCAATCAATGGGCCGGACTCGGCCCTTTTCGTTTGAAAGAATATGTCGCCGGGCAACGGCTGGTATTGGAGCGCAATCCTTACTATTGGAAATCGGATTCATCCGGCAAGCGTCTGCCATACCTCGATGAGCTTGTTTTTCTTTTCGTGCCCAACGCCGACGCGCAAGTGTTGAAGTTTCAGTCCGGCGAAACCGACATCATTAGCCAGCTCGGCGCTGAAAACTTTTCCGTTCTATCGCGGCAGATGAAAAGTTACGCGATGGCCGACGCCGGGCCGGGACTGGAATATAATTTTCTATTTTTCAACCTGAACGGCGACACGGAAAAAACCTCGCCAGAGTTGCGGCGAAAACAGAAATGGTTTCGTGACGTAAAGTTCCGGCAGGCAGTATCCGCAGGCGTCGACCGCGCGGCTATCGTGCGTCTGGTGTATCAAGGACGCGGCGCGGCGATCTGGGGATTGGTGACGCCCGGCAATCATCGGTGGGGAGACGAAAAACTCGAACATCCCCAGCGCTCCGTCGAAAAAGCGCGCGAACTACTGAAGCAAGCAGGTTTTTCCTGGAGGCAAGGACCTGACGGGGACCAGGCGCTGCGCGATCCAGAAGGTAACGCCGTGGAATTCTCGATACTCACCAGCTCGTCCAACGCTGACCGTTCCAAAATGGCTACGCTTCTTCAAGACGATTTAAAACAGCTCGGAATGCGGGTGCAGATTGTTCCGCTGGAATTCCGCTCGCTGCTCGACCGCGTGACGCAAACCAAGGACTTCGAAGCATGCGTAATGGGGATAGCCAGTTTTGATGCCGATCCAAATTCTGACGTCAACGTTTTGCTTTCCGGCGGCGCGACACACTTGTGGAATCCTTCGCAAGCGCATCCAGCGAGCCCGTGGGAAGCGGAAATCGATCGCTTGATGCAGGAACAATTATCGGCTCGCACCTTTGAACAGCGAAAAAAGCTTTATAACCGTGCCCAGGAAATACTCGCGGAGAATCAGCCCATGATTTTTTTAGCGAGTCCGGACATCCTCGTTGGCGCAAAAAATACGATTGGAAACTTTCGAGCCGTCATTTTGGAGCCTTACGCGCTTTGGAATGTCGAACAGCTTTACATTAAGAACGGAACAGAAAACGTTGCGCGATGAGCCCGGTGATCACGAAATCTGCAAAAAAGCCGGCGGCGTTAAGCGATATACGCCTGGTGAAAGAATGTCTGTCCGGCAACGCGGAATCATGGTCCCAGTTAATCGATAAATACAAAGCTTTGATCTATTCCATCCCGGTGAAATATAACCTTTCCCGCCAGGAATCTGCCGACGTTTTCCAGGCTACGTGCATGGAATTGCTGGTGCGATTGCCCGAATTGCGAGAACCACGAGCGTTGCCCAAGTGGCTGATGCAGGTTGCGCATCACGAATGTTATCGCGTGAAACGGATGAATCTGCGGACGATAAGTCGTGATGACGACAAAGATTTGCCCGAAGCGCAAGTCCCGGCCATGGCCGAAAGTATCGTTCAGCAAACGCAGGAAGAGCAGATGTTACGAGAAGCCTTGGCGGTTTTGACGCCGCAGTGCCGGCGGCTCGTTGAATTGCTTTTCTATGAAACGCCATCGCGCCCTTACAGCGAAGTGGCGGCAGAACTTGGCTTGGCTGTGGGCTCCATAGGCTTTACCCGGCAGAAGTGTTTAGAAAAGTTACGAGGGAAACTCGAAGAACTGGGGTTGCGCTAATGCCCGGGATCCTCAAGAGAAATCCCAGCGACGCGCTATTCGCCAGAATAGGTCGTCTGGATAACGACGTTGCCCGAGCACAATTTTTTACTCAGCGAAAAAGTTTGCTGCGTCAAGACATCGTTGAACAACTTGCCAGGCTCGTCGTACAAAAAGTGCGCGTCAGCACACAGGAAGCGCTGCATCTTGCGGAAGCCGCTGTGCTCATCGCAAAAAAACTCAAAAGCGAGGAATCACTGGCGCTGGCGCTGCGCGCTAAAGCCAACGCGCTCTATTCCTCCGGCGATAACCACGCGGCCATTGAGCATCATCAGCAGGCGTTCCAACTTTACGAATCGCTGGAAATATGGAACGAGGCAGCGCGTACTCTCAGCAGTTCTATCCAGCCCATGATTCTAGTCGGTGAGTACCAGCAGGCATTTGAAGCGGCAAACCGCGCTCGCGAGATTTTTGAGCGTTTAGATGATCCGTGGCGCCTGGCTCGCCTGGAAATCAACGTAGGAAATATTTATCACCGCCAGGATCGCTTTGAAGAATCCATCCTGCACTACGAAAATGCCTATCGCGCGTTGATGCCGTACAAAGACTCCGAAGGCATAGCCGTGGTGCTCAGCAATATGGCCGTTTGCCTGATCAGTTTGAACGATTTCCCTCGCGCGCTCGCAAATTATCAGGACGCTCGCTCATTCTGCCAACAAAACAATATGCCGCTGCTGGTAGCGCAAGCGGATTACAACATCGCTTACCTGTATTACATGCGCGGAGAATACAGCCGGGCCATCGAAGCGTTGTACGCCGCGCGGCGTGCTTGCGAAGCCACCGGCGACGCGTATCATTTCGCGCTCTGTCACCTGGATCTTTCCGATATTTACCTGGAGCTGAATCTCAGCGAAGAAGCGCGTGAAATTGCGCACGAGGGATTTCTGCAATTTGAAAAATTGGGAATGGGCTACGAAGCCGCCAAAACCCTTGCAAACGAAGCCACCGCGTATGGCCAGCAGGGAAAAACGGTCCAAGCTCTCGAGGGTTTCGCAAAGGCTCGGGAGATGTTCACTCGGGAAAACAATCTGGTGTGGCCGTGGCTTATCGACCTGTATCAGGCACTGCTACTCTTCCACGAAGGACGCCACTTTGAGGCTCGAAGACTGTGTTCGGCGGCCGCCAATTTTTTTGATCAGTCTGCTCTCGCGGGCAAGGCCGTCCTCGCGCATCTATTGCTGGCAAAAATTGCTTTGAAAGTTAGCGATCCGGGACAAGCGCATGCAGAGGTCGAGACCGCTTTAACGCGACTAATGGAGGTTCCTTCGCCGGTGCTTGCCTATCAGGCGCACCTGTTAGAGGGGCAAATCGCTCAGGGCTGCAACGATCGTTCCGCCGCGCTTCGCGCCTATCTGCAGGCAAAGAAGGCTCTGGAGACGTTGCGAAGCCGGTTGCAAGCCGAAGAGCTGAAAATTTCATTCGTAAAAAATCGAATGCAAGTCTATGAGGCGCTGGTGGATTTATACATTTCCAGCGAGCCGGCGGGTTCTTTTAACGACGAAGCGCTGACCTGCATGGAAGCCGCGAAATCGCGCAGCATGACCGAAATGATATTTCAAAGCGGACAAAGTCTGCCGCTTGGCGACGCGGGACAAAGCGATCTGGTGCGAAGAATCCGCGACTTGCGCGAGGAACTCAACTGGTACTACCACCGTATCGAGCTGGAACAACTGCGCCCCGAAGACAAAACCCGGGAAAGACTTGAAAGCTTGCACGAAAA
Organism: Candidatus Dormiibacterota bacterium; assembly: GCA_035602385.1. Classification (GTDB taxonomy): domain Bacteria; phylum Acidobacteriota; class Terriglobia; order Acidiferrales; family UBA7541; genus Acidiferrum. Next base: position 18,821 of record DATNME010000012.1, on the reverse strand, counting down.
AGCGCAGTCGCACGAAAAGGAATTGCTGCGAACCTTGCGCGAACTCCCGGCGCACGAGCGAGAAAATGCAACGTTGGAAACTCCTTCGGAATTGTCTCTTAAAGAGTTGCAAGCCACTCTTCCGCAGGATGCCACCTTGATCGAATATTTCTCCACCGGAGAGCGGTTGATAGCCGCGGTTATTAGCAGGACAGAAATTCACATTTTGCCGGTAACCGTAATGTCGAGAGTCGCTCATTTTCTTCAATTGCTGCGATTTCAACTCTCGAAGTTTCGCATGGGCACGGAATACGTCAGCCGTTTCCAAGAACCGCTCTTGCGCGCCACGCACAGTCACTTGGAATCTCTGTATAGCGAACTGATTGCGCCGCTTCGCGCTTTTGTTCAAGGCAAGCACCTGATCATCGTTCCGCATGGTACTTTGCATTTTCTCCCCTTCCACGCACTGCGAAATGGCGAAGAATATCTCTGCGACGTTTTCACCATGTCGTACGCTCCGAGCGCCGCGGTTTTTGCTTTGTGCCAGCAAAAACCTGCCAACTACACTGGGGACTCCTTGATTTTCGGAGTTGCCGACGACCGCGCCCCGCAAATTGCGCATGAAGTTGCGTCCGTGGCCGCCATCTTGCCGGAAGCGACCTTGTATCAAGGCGAAAAGGCCACCTCCGCGGCCCTTCGCACCAAAGGTACACAAAGTGGCTTGCTGCACATCGCCACGCACGGTGTTTATCGGCAGGACAACCCGATGTTCTCCGGCATTCGCCTTGGAGACGGTTACCTGAATCTGTACGACCTTTACCAAATGAAGTTGAGCGCGCGATTGGTTACGCTGAGTGGGTGCGCCACCGGAATGAATTTCGTTGCCGTTGGGGATGAATTGCTCGGACTCCAGCGCGGTTTATTTTGCGCCGGAGCAACCACGCTCATGCTCTCGTTGTGGGACGTTCATGATCAAAGCACTTCGCAACTGATGCAAATCTTCTATCGTCAGTACTTGTCCACCGGCAATATGCCTCTCTCCCTGCAAACCGCCATGCAGCAACTTCGCCAGCAAAATCCCCACCCCTATTTTTGGGCCCCCTTTGTTCTGATTGGCAAACTCCCTGATTCCATAGCACTTAATTAATTTCTCCAACGCTATATTTATTCGCCTCTGCCACCCCCTTATGCCATGAGGGTCGATATATCCCACTCACTGGGGAGTGGCCGGGCAGACAAATAAAACTGGGGGAAAGAGATGGCGCACTTTAAAACAGAAACGTGGATCGATTACGTGAACCAAGTTGTTACCGGGGAAGAAAAGAAGTTGATGGAGCAACATCTAAAACAAGGATGCAAAAGCTGCATGGAAACTCTCGCAATCTGGGAAAAAGTTAGAAATTCCGCAACTGCGGAAAGGAACTACCAGCCCCCGGAAGATACCGTCAGGGTGACGAAAGCGGCATTCGCTGGAGCAGGCCTGGCCGAGAAGCAGGCCGGATCCAGCAGTGGCGTCCAACTGCTTTTCGATAGTTTTTTGCAGCCGGTTTTTGCCGGTACACGTTCAACTGGCAGCACCAGCCGGCAGATGCTCTATCGCGCCGATCCTTTTCAAATTGACTTGCAGGTTGAAGCCAAGCACGGCAACCGCATCGTTGTTACCGGCCAACTTCTCGATCTGGAGAAGTCGGAAAATGGCGCGCGAGACGCCCGCATTATCCTTTCCAACCTCCAGGGTCATGTGGTGGACACCGTTGCCAATCAATTCGGAGAGTTTAGCGGCGAGATTGAGAACAGTGGCGACCTGCAGCTGACCTTTGCAAATCCCGGCGGAAAACCCATTGTGATTTGCCTGCGGGAAGCCATTCGTGATTTGCCTGGGGGAAGGTCATGAGCGCCTATTTGCGCAACGATTTTTCGCGAAACACTTCACTGGTACCAAAGTACCGATACCGGTGGGAATTTTGTTTAGACAGGAAGGCACACTCGTACTATTGGCTCGGAAAATCTGCTCACGGAAGATGAAAGGGCAGCCGGACGCGCCAGTAAACGGGTAATTCACTCTGGGAGATCCCGAAAAGGGTCAATAACTATGAAACGCATAACCCTGATTTTCGCACTAGCAATTCTCACCCTCGGTCTTACAATGCCGGTCGAGGCCGCGCAAAATCGCTACATCGTTCGCAGCAACGGGGGTTTACTGTCTGTCCTCAATCTTTGCAATCTTCTCCAGTGCCAGGTCCAGGGTGGTTTGGACGGCCGCGAGGGCCGGACGTTTCTCGTAACCTCTTCGAACAACTTGCTCGGTAATTTAGTGAACGGCACTTTGAGTTTTCTCGAACAGTTACTGGGAATCGTGAGTGTGGAAGCGGATCGAATCTTACCAGTCCCCCAGCGCCCGCTCCCTAACATCCCTTCCGGGCTTTACGACCGGGTGCCGATGAATTATTACGGAAGCACAGTCTGGCACGGGTACGTGTATCAGCCCGCGACACAAATCATTCGTCTGCGGGATGCTCAGAACGACTTTGGGGTACGCGGATCGGGAATCGTCGCGGTAATTGATACCGGCGTTGACGTGAATCATCCGGTGTTATCGCGCGTGCTTTTGCCAGGGTATGACTTCACCCGGAATCAAGCCGGCGCTTCGGAATGGCTCGATGTGTCCGTGCTGCAAAATGGCTACATCGTTCCCAATCCCCAGAATCAACCGCCGGCCTTTGTGCAGCAATCCACTGCCGCGGTACTCGACCAATCGACAGCGGCGGTTTTGGATGGCAAACCCTATACCGCTTTTGGTCACGGTACGATGACCTCCGGCCTGGTGCACCTCGTCGCTCCTCAAGCTAGAATTCTGCCGCTGAAAGCGTTCTCTGCCAACGGCACGGGCTATCTTTCCAACATCGTTGCCGCCCTTTATTACGCCGTTCAGCACAACGCCAACGTCGTAAACATGAGCTTCGACATGACCTTATCCTCGCCGGCCCTCAATCAGGCGGTAGCCTATGCCAACCAGGCCGGCATCGTCCTGGTCGCTGCCGCTGGAAATGGCAACACTAGCGCGGCGGTCTATCCCGCTGCGTTGGGTAATTACGTTGTGGGAATCGCTTCCACGACGAATTGGGATAGCAAGTCCAATTTCTCCAACTATGGTCCAACCGATGTTTGGATCGCAGCGCCTGGAGAAAATATCATCAGCACCTTCCCCGGTGGAACGTATGGCAGCGCTTCGGGAACGTCATTTAGCGCTCCCATCGTCGCCGGCACCGTTTCGCTGATGCTGAGCGCCAAGGACCAACCGGTCAGCCAATGGGACGCCGCCGGTGCGCTCTCAAATGCGCAGCCACTCACACCTGAACTGAATAACGGCCGATTGGACGTGTACCAGGCAATTTCTGCATGGGTCTGGGCCTGGTAAACAACGTGACTGCTTTCCTCACTCCGGCGTCGCTTATGGCCTCCCCGCCATGGGCGGCGCCAGATCTGTTGCGCATCAAGCTGCTCGAAGAACAAAGCGCGGCGCTTCGCAATTCGGTGATTTGTGCATTCAATCAGTTACTCGACTTGAAAGATTTAAATACAGGTGTACACAGTACGCGCTTAGCGGAATGGGGAATGCGTGTCGGGCAAGAGCTTGGACTGGAAGAAAGCGAGTTGCAAAATCTGGAAGTCGCGGCGTTGTTGCACGATATCGGCAAAGTCGGTATTCCGGATTCCATTCTCAAAAAACCCGGACGCCTGGAGCCCGAAGAATTTGCTCTAATGCGGAAGCACCCCGAATATGGATGGGCGGTGCTGCGGATGCTGCCCGGTTTCGAGCGTGCCGCTCTTGATATTCTTCATCATCATGAATCTTTTGACGGGAAAGGCTATCCGGCGGGTTTGTGCAACACCGAGATTCCGGTGGTCTCCCGCATTGTCTGCGTCATCGACGCATTCGACGCCATGGTTTCCTCGCGGCCGTACCGCAAGGGCCTGCCTTACGAAGAGGCAGTGCGCCGTCTTAACGAAGCAAGTGGAACGCAGTTCGATCCTTTGGTAGTTCAATCCTTTCTCTCTTTCGCTGAGACAGAAATGTCCCCGGTGTTCGCCGCCGCAGGTACTTCCATCCAATCTGCGTTGTAAACCCAAACGGCCGGCTCCGAGGAACAGCGCGTAAGACCATCTAGTCGGCGGGACAAAAAATCCTAAAAGATAAGCAAACGTTGGCGCAGTTTTATCAAGTCGGAATCCGAAAGATTCAAACCATTCTTCAAGTAATTGTCGAACGATCCGTACTTTGCGGCGATGTTGTTAAAAGTGGCTTCGAGAGTTTCTGGGCGCGTGGTCATAAGTGTCTTTACGGTGTCGAGATCGGGGAGTTCGGGAAGGCCAAAAAATTCCTGGAGATTCGTTGCGGTACCGTCGATGCTTTCCGGCGCTAGAAAATATTTGCTAGTTAGCAGATAGTCCTGCATCACGGTTTCTCGAGGCACGCCAAGCGCAGTGAGAAGAATCGCGCTGAACACGCCGGTACGGTCTTTGCCTGAAGTGCAATGCTCGACCATGGGCACACCACCGGCGGCGACGCGCCGAAGAATTTTCCCAAACTGCGCAGCGTCGGTGATTGCGTAGTCATACCCCTTGGCAGGTCCTTGTGCTTGTTCTTTGGCAGCGCCCACGCGTTGCTTCAATTGCTCTGCTGTCATTCGCCCGTCGCGATTGGGGCCGATGGGAACAAAAACGAATTCAGGCCGAGGGCCATTCCATTGATCGGGAGCGCGAGCGCGCTCGGCGTCGGCTCGAACGTCGCATACCAGGTGTATGCCCAACTGGTTCAGGTAGTCGGAATCCTTGGCTGTGAGATGAATTAGATAATCGGAACGATAGACCAGGCCCCAGCGAGTGTAATGTCCGTCCTGAGTACGATAGCCACCCAGATCGCGAAAATTGCTTGCGCCTTCCATCGGCAGTCTGCGGATGGAGACCACTCTGGTAGCACCCGACGCAGGTTTTAGATGGAAATAGATTCTTCCCGAACGTCCTGGGAGATAAACCTCGCCGGGTACTTTGCCGATAGTTGCGACTGGCTTCGTGGAATCAATTCGATCCGGGCTTGAGCTGGCATATACGTCGACAGCGCCCATCCGTGGAGCCGATTCGAAATCTATTCGGTAAGTATCACGCGCGATGAGTTCACAGGTTGGATTTTCAATGTCGACAGCTTCTGAGCCTGTGAGAAGCAGCGGTAAAAGCAGTACAGCGGCGAAAGTAAGGGTTTGCAAAAAAATACGGAACAAACCTACGCAAAATCGCTTAACCGGTGCGGCGTTGGCGTGACAGAACATTGAATTATTTCGCGGGCTCGGTGATTCGCAAGACCTGATTTTCACGCAAATTCTTGGCAATTATTTGCTTGCGACCAGAAGGCCAGTTGACCTCGATGCTATCGATTATGGGGCTTTCCCCGAGTCCGAAATAGAGCGGTAAAACGCTCTGCGACAAATAGCCGGACTTGCCATCGTTATAGCGCGTGTAGGTTCGGCCGCTGGCATGTAAACGCACCGTGGCTCCCAAACCGTTGCGATTTGATTTGGTCCCCACCAAAACTACCTTGAGCCAGTGAATTTTTTTCTGTTGAGCGAGGTCACTGATCAAAACCATCGGCTCGGAATTGAAATCGTTGGTGACGATGTCGAGATCACCATCGTTATCGAGATCGAATATTACCGAGGAACGGCTCGCTTTGGGCACGGACACGGTGACTTTTTGCGTCTGTCCCTCGCATACGGCCTTGCCCAGCGCCGCCAACAACGATGCGTTGGTACAGTCCATGACGAACCATGGCGTGTAAGCCGTTTGGCGTGGTTCGACGCCAAGGATAAATTCGGAATCGAGAAAGTTTTCGCCGCGATTGTTCAGCAGCAGGGAATTAATTCCATAGCGAAAAGGAAAATTCATCCCGGCGGTAATGAACATATCCTCGTAGCCATCTGCGTTCAAGTCACCCACACTGACGCCCCACGGCCAAAGCTGTTCCACGCCGATTCTGTCGGAAATTTCTTCAAACTTTCCGTTGCCAAGATTGTGATAGAAAGCGTTGCCAAATATGAATTTGCTGGCCGGCCCGCCCAAATGTTCGTCTGGCGGATGGGACTTGACTTTTTCTTTCTCGTGCTCTGGAGTCTGCTCCTCCATCATGTCTGAATGCATGTCGGTAACAAAAAGATCCATGCGTCCATCGTTATCGAAGTCAAAGAATTTCAGCCCCATACTGCCCCAGGGAGTTTTAGGAAAATAATCCTGAGTTTTTTCAACGAACTTCTTGCCGCTCTGGTTTTCGAAGTAGTGACCGGACCCTTGCATATTCAGGAAATAGACTCCGGGCCAACCATCGCCTTTCAGATCCGCGAAGCTAGCGTCGCCGCACCAACCGCGAGGGTTAAGGCCGACTTCCGCGGTTACATCCTTGAATTTGTAGTTACCCAAATTCTTGTAGAGCACTGGATACTCGAAGCGTTCGGAATGGAGATGGCCGGAAAAAGCATCCCTCATTCCGACATACGCGCCTTCGGGACCTTTTTCGTCCGTGGTGTACACGCCGACATTGCAGACTAAAAGGTCCACCAACCCGTCATTGTCGTAATCGAAGAAAAAAGCGCCGGAAGAATGAGTCACCAGTTCCAAGCCGGCTTCGTGAGTAATATCCTTGAAATGGCCGTGTCCGTCATTTTGGAAAAGCACGTTGCCTTCATTCACGGTAGTGACGTAGAGATCCTGGTGGCCGGTATTATTGCCATCGCCGAATGCGGCGGCGACGCTCACGCGGTTCTTCAAGCCGACGCCAGCCTGATCCGTAATATTCTCAAATTTCCCGTTACCGATATTCCTCCATAGTTCGTTTCCGCCTAGCTGATTGACGAAGTAAATATCGTACAGGCCGTCGCCGTCTACGTCCGCGACGGATATGCCCGTGCCATGGTCGTAGTGCACGGGCATATATTGATTGGTGGCGTAGGGCACAGCTTGATGATGGAAGGTGATACCGCTCTGTTTTAATTGATCGCTAAAATGAAATTTATAAAACACTTTGAACTTATCCCCGGATTCCAATTGAGCTTTTTTGCGATTTGCAAGGGCGTCAAGGCCCACATCATTTCTGGGAAATGGAACCACGGGTAGGGCGGGCTCTTGCGCTCGAAGGGAAAAACCGGAGGAGCCAGTAAATAAAATGAGTAATAAAATGGCGCGAAGCGATCGAGGCAAGACTATGTGGACCCCTTGGAACTCCCGATGCGAGTGCAAAAAGCCGAGTCGGCCAAAAATTCAACCGCGTTACCGTTTGTAGAGTTTACACGGCTCGTGAATTGCGGAACAAATAGTTAATGTGAATTGGGCGGTGGAAGTTTGACGGTACTTTTTATGCCTTGCCCTTCGACGACGGTATAAATGGCGTCAGCGGGAACGTTGCGAAGAATTTCAGTTACTCCGTTAGGCCAGCGAATCTCCACTTTGTCCATGAGGGAGTCTCCTGCCAGGCCAAAATGCAGCCGAGGGTCATTCGTCGACAGATAGCTGGAGCCGGCTTTAATTTCTTCCATCTGTGCGCGCGTGGCGGAAGTGACGGTGATTCGAGCTCCAACACCTCCGCGATTGCTTTTGGTTCCAATCAGCTTAAAGAGAACACGGTGATTCGAATTTTTCGTGTCGTTGAGGAACAGAGAAGGGGGCGCACCAACGTTGAAAATCACCATATCGACGTTACCGTCGTTATTGATGTCACCGAAGGCCACGCCACGTCTTGAGTACATCGTGCCGTTATTCAATCCTGTCTCAGCGGATATTTCATCGAAAGAGCGATTCCCCTTGTTGCGATAGAGCAATATAGGTTCACGATATTTGATATTTTTCGGCACGGTATCCACGTCGGGATACACGTGACCGCTGGCAATGAGCAAATCAGGAAGGCCGTCGTTATCGAAATCAGCGAAACCGGTGCCCCAGGAAACGTATGGAAGCGAACTTTGAGCGATTTTTGCCGCGTAAGTGAGATCGGTAAAGCCTTGTTCTCCCTGATTTAAGTACAAACCTTTCGGCTGATCGGCGTAATCGGTGATGGAGAAATCCAATTTGCCGTCACGATCAAAATCACCCATATCCACGCCCATATTGCCCACTTCGCGGCCTTCGGGACTCAAAGCCACGCCGGAAAGCAGGCCGCGATCCTCAAACGTGCCATCGCGGTTATTGTGATAGAGAAAATTTGGACCAGTGTCGTTGGCTACCAAGAGGCTGGGCCAGCCTTGATTGTCGTAGTCACCCCAGACCACACCCAAACCGAAATGTCCCCCGGGATCGTCGACGCCCGCCTTTTTGGAAACTTCCTCGAAGGTGCCGTCACCGCGGTTGTGAAATAGAAAATCACTCTCGCCATCCATAGTCCAGGGATTTTCAACAGGCAGCCCTTTATGGAAGAAATTTTTTGAGGGATTCTCCGCGGTGGGCAAATGATTCAGATCGGTGTGCACATAACGGGAGACGAATAGGTCCAAGTGGCCGTCGCGGTCGTAGTCAGCCCAACCAGCGCCTGCGCTGAATCCGCCTCCCGCCACGCCCGCCTTGGCAGTAACATCCTCAAATTTGCAATTTCCCAGATTGTGGTACAAGACGTTTCCACCGTACCCAGTGACGTAAATGTCCGGCAGGCCGTCATTGTCGTAGTCAGCCACGGCGATACCCATGCCCCACCCTTTATGAGTGAGCCCCGCCGACTTGGTTACATCGGTAAATTTTAAATTTTCACCCTGGTGGTACAGCGTAATCATCGGAACGCCACCGTGTTGAGCTTGTTCGATAGTGGAGTCGTTCACCACTGCGATGTCGAGTTTTCCGCCATTGTCGCAGTCAAATAGCGCTATCCCTCCGGAAATTGTTTCCACCACATAATGCTGCTTCATGGAACTGAAAGGTACGGTGGTTAAACCCGACTGCATTCCCACTTCTCGAAAATGAATGGGCGGGTTCTGTGCGCAGATGTGCGCAGACAAAATAAAGAGAAGAAGCAAAACCGCGAATGAACGCATGGAGAAAGTTTAATCCTGAAGTGATTCTACGGGAAGAAAGGCCGCGCAGAAAGGCTCGTGCTTCGCTAACATTATTAGCTGCGGTAGACTGGGATTCCAGCGAGGCCGAATTGCGCATTGGAAAAAAAAATAAAAGCGCGAATAGGGCGCGCGCTTCGAAATGGCGCATCGTCATGTGCGCGTGTCTAGGGCTGGCATTTAGCTGCGGCGTGGCGAATGGCCAGAAAGGTGAACTCGCCGCTATCTCATCCCTGGTTCAGCAAGGCCACCTGGAGGAAGCCGACAAGCGACTGCATCGTTATCTGACAAGAATGCCTCACTCAGCCAGAGCTCAGAGGCTTTTAGGAGAAGTTTATCTTCACCAGGGACGCTTTATGGAGGGCGAGGAAGCGCTGCGAAAGGCGATTGTTGATGATCCGGCTCTTCTTGAGGCTCGGCTGGATCTCGGTGACGCCTATTTGGCGGACGGGAAATTGGATTTAGCCTTGGACGCTTACCAACGCGCGAGCAAGCTTTCCCCGCACGACACTCGCGTTAATCTGGCTCTAGCCAAGCTCTATCTGGGTATGCAGAAATTCGCGGAGTCGATTGCGGCTGCGGGAAATATTCCCGCGGAAAAACGAACCTCGGAGCTGTTGCCGACTCTAGCCGCGGATTATTTTGGTTTGCAGCAACCGGAAAGAGCAGAGGTGGAAATTCGCGCCATGATGGAAGTGGCGGAAAAACAGCCGGACCTGATTCCGGAATTGGCGGAATTTTTTCTGGCTCATGAAGATTTTAAGAGTGCAGACGCCTTGCTTACGGTTGTTAAGGGTAAACAGCCGGCCACGGATCGTCTTCAAATAGATGTCGCGCGAACGCAAGCAGGGTTAGGTCAGCTCGATGCAGCACAGACCACTTTGGAAAGTGTTTTGGAGCACGCACCCGATTCCGTGAACGCATTACTTGCTGCCGGACGAGTAGCGGGTCAACAGTCCGATTGGGCGGCGGCGGTTGAAGCGTTTTCTCGCGCGGGCAAAGTTGCGCCGGACCGGCCGGAAATTATTTATGGACTGGTTTCAGCGGAGCTACATACCAACCAAGTGGAAAGCGCTCTGAGGGACGCGCAAAAATTGCATTCGCTGGTTCCAGACGACCTGCGCGCGACGTATGTTTTGGCACTCGCGCAATTCGGCGCCAGAAAATGGGAAGAAGCGAAGTCGTCCGCTGAAAAGGTGTTGAAGATGCACCCGGATGATCGAGAAATGAACCTTATATTGGTGGATATCGCTTTTAACAATGAGCAGAACCTTCAAGTAGCGCGCAAGTACGTTGATATCTGCCTGAAGCAAAACCCGGCAGACCCTGGAGCGCTGTATTATTTGGGCATGATCCAGAAAATGGAGGGCGATATTAACGCCGCGGTAGAAAGCCTGACGAAAAGCGCGGCTGGCAATCCCAAGAATGCGGATGCGCAAGCTGCGCTAGGGTCGCTTTGCCTGCAAGCAGGTAATCTGCCGAAAGCGATACAAGCACTGGAACAGGCAGTGGCTCTGGCACCGGATATGGCGCAAAATCATTACGAGCTTGCGATGGCCTATTCGCGCTCGAATGCACCGGATAAAGCCAAAGCGCAGTTGGACATTTATCAGCAGATGAAAGCAAAAGAAGCTCGCGAAGCTAAAGAATCAAAAGGGCCTTCAACGAGTGAAGTCCCGCCGATGGGCATTACTTCGCGTCCCTGAGGTGATGTAGAAGCAGGCAAAGTTACTCTTTGAAGTCCGGCAGCCAACTCGCCTTTTTAATTCATATACTTCCCTAAATCCCATATTTTCGTAATCAGCTAGTTAAGCTTATTAGTACAAGCGTGATGCGCGACGGAATGCGCGGAAGGCGAGACTAATGCTATGGAAAACAGTATGAGGCCCACGTTTGGAAATAGACGGTGTCTTTAGAATAACAATATTATGTTGCAGAATATCAATATTTTTGCTTGACAGCATTGGCACTCGTAGTGCTATATAGCCGGTAATAGAAAAGCACTAGTTTTTGGGGTAGTAGTCTCTGGGTTTCAAAAAACGGGGTGGCGTCCACTTCTATTCCTTGCGATAAACGTCGAGTGCGCGGAATTTCGACTGGATGCCGCAATGAAAATATTCTCCTTGAGGTGTATCGGAATGAAGATTCGAACCAGCAAGCTAAATTTCACGTGCGCGATGTTAATCCTCGCGGCGGCAGTATTAGTCGCGTTCTTGTTTGTGCCATTGGCCGCGAACGCGCAAAACTACTCTGGATCGGTGCGCGGCACGGTAACGGATCCAGGAGGCGGCGCGGTGGCTGGCGCCAATGTTTCGCTGCGCGACATTGGCACAAACGCGACGCTGGACGCCACGACCAACGATCAGGGCGCCTATTCATTTCCCAACGTGAATGTGGGCGTTTACGAAATTACTGTCAAAGCAACCAATTTTAAAGAGCATAAAGCTACCGATGTGGAAGTTCACGTCTCGACGGCCACCGAAGTGAACGCCAAGCTGGAGTTGGGCTCGTCGAGCGACCTGGTCACCGTCGAAGCGAGCGACGTTCAAGTGCAGACGACCACGGCGGATGTCGGCGCAGTCATTGAAGGCACGCAGGTTCGCGAGTTGCCATTGAACGGACGCAACTTCATGGCGCTGACCCAATTGCAACCGGGAGTCTCTGCCAACAACGGGTTCAATACCAAGGATAAAGGCCTGCAGGGCGGCGCGGACTTTTCTGTAAACGGCAACCCCAGCACCAACAACCTGTTCTTGGTCGACGGAGTGAACAATAACGACGTGGGTTCGAACCGCACCATCCTTATTTATCCGTCTGTCGATGCAATTGCCGAATTCAAGATGCTCACCAACTCCTACGGTCCGGAATATGGGCAGGCCTCAGGCGCGATCATCAGCATCACCACCCGCTCGGGCGAAAACCAGTTCCATGGCGGGTTATTCTATGAAGGCCGCAACGACAAACTGGACGCAAACAGTTTCGCGAATAACCTTAAGGGTGCCCCTAAACCGCCGCTCCGCCGTAACGACTACGGCTACCACATTGGCGGTCCGGTAAAGAAAGACAGGCTCTTCTTTTGGTGGAACCAAGAATGGAACAAAGACAATCGTGGAAACCTGGTTTCAACGTGCACGCCTACGGCTCCAGAGCGCGCCGGAGATTTTAGCGCTGATGTCGCCGCTGCAATAAAGTCTCTAAATTCTGGTGGATCTGCCACTGACACTACGACTTGCGGCGCTCCACCCCCAGCCACATTTAAAAACACGGGGACTGCTACCGCACCGAATTTTGTCGCTACTTCGGCAATTCCAGTGGGTTTCCGGGCGGCCAGCTGCAGCGGTCCCGCCGGCACCGAGCCAGGATGTTTTCAGATTGCCGCTCCGGATGCCGTAGGGCAACTTTTCGCCGCGTATTATCCTTTGCCTAACCGAACGGTGGGGAATGGCTCGGACAATTACGTAACAAACGTCAGCACTAGAGCGCCTTGGCGCGAAGAAAACGTGCGCGTTGACCTCAATCTAACGAAGAGGAATGCGATTGCGTTTCGCTACACGCAGAACGCCTGGAGTATCCCGGCACCCAATAACGCTTTTGGCTGGGGTGATGATCCTTTCGCAACCTATCAGGGAAACTGGAACCAGCCTTCCAAGAGCATCATGGGCAGGCTGACCTCGCAGATCAGCAACACATTGATTAACGACTTCGAATTTGGCTACGCCCACAACGCGATTATCATCACCGCACAAGGCAGCGCGAATCCCAATTTGAGCAAGCAGCTTGATGCGGCTATGCCTCCCGTTTGGCCCGCTGCGGGCAAAACGCCCGGCGGCATTCCGACAATGTGGGGCGGTTTGGGTCACTATGGAGACTTCAACTCGATTTGGGCCATTGTTGGCTACAACAACGACATGAGCCTTTACACGTACCAGGATAACCTCACGAAAATCCACGGCAACCATGCTTGGAAGTTTGGCGGACTAGTTAGCGCCAACCACAAAAATGAGAATCAGTTTGGCGGCGGCGACCGCCCCTCCTTTGGTGGTGGTGATGGTTGGGGCCCAACCATAATCACGGGAAACGCCCTGGCAAACATTCTACTTCCGGGCACAGGGACGCCTAATGCGTACAATTCCGCCACGTGCGTGGCTAACCCAGCGGCTGCGGGCTGCCCTCAGCAGTACCCAGGAGTAAACGAGACCAATATTAACCCGGTTGATCACGGCAAATGGCATGACATTGAGTTTTACGCGGGCGATACCTGGAAAGTGACTCGCCGCGTCACGTTAACGTACGGTTTCCGCTGGTCCTTCCTGCGTGAGCCCTATGACGAAACCAACCAGATGGCCTCGTTCAGCCTTGCAGCGTATAACCCGAATGGCGATCCCAAAGACGCCTGCAATGGCGTCATAGTCGTACCTGGCACCAGTTTCTGCCAGGCCGCCGCGACAGCGACGGGACTCCCCTTGAGCGCCGGTACACCGGGGGTGAACCGCGCTCTGATCAGCAACAACAATCATAATATCGCTCCTCGGCTTGGCATTGCTTGGGACGTTTTCGGCACAGGCAAGACGGCCTTCCGTATCGGGGCCGGCCAGTTCTATCAACGCGAGCGCGTGAGCCCGCAAGTTGGCCTGTCGAACACCGCGCCTTTCGCAATTGGTGCCACTGTCACTCGTCCGCTGGACACGGCTGTTCCTTTGGCAAACGCTTCGACATCACCCAGTGGAGGCAGGTCGCCGCGCGGAGTTGCTCCAAACTCCTGGCAATGGAACGTGTCTATTGAACAGCAGGTGGCCCACAATACAGCGGTGCAAGTGGGTTATGTCGGCAATGTGGGCATACACCAGACCACTACCTACGACATCAACCACGTGCCGGAGAATGCATTCGCGCAAGGGGCATTCTTGGCGTCAGGTTCGGGAAAAACCGCTTACTCTTCTGGTCCCGCTGGTCCGGTCGGCACGACCTGCAGGCCTGGGGGCGTGTACAGTGCGACGGACAAAAATTGCAGTTATACGACGCCGAGCATCAATGGATTGCGACCTGCCGGGAACTTTGGGTCGCTCAACTATTTCAGTCGTGACGGCCACTCCACCTATCATGCGCTTCAGGTGCAGTTCCGTTCGAAGCTGAGAAACTTCTCCAACATACAGGCAGCCTATACGTGGTCACATACCATTGCTGACTTTGAGCAAGACGCGGCCAATGGCGGAGCCAGTCAGGGAAGCTTCACTGACATTCAGAATCTACGCGCGGATCGCGGCAACGCTACTATCAACCGCCCGCACATCTTCGTCTTCAGCGAAGTGTTCTTCTTGCCCAAGTTTGAACACCAGAACGGTTTCATTCGCGAAACTGTCGGCGGGTGGGAATTTAATACCATCCTCACTGCCGAAAGTGGCAATTCCATTACCGTATATCAAAGCGGCCTGTCCCAGGCAAAAGGAAAGTTGGATCCTAACTCCGACCCGCTGGTATGCACAGCTCCCGGAGTTCTTAACCCCTTCCCGTGCAACTTGCAGTCGCTGACGGGGACCGGCTACACGAATAACCAGCGTCCTAACCAGACCGGAAGTTCCTGCAATTCGGACGTATCGGGAAATCAAATTTTCAATCCCAATGCCTTTACGCTGATCGGCTATCAGCTCGGAACGGTCGGTACGGCTTCCCGCGGCTCTTGCCATGGTCCGCACTACGTCGATGCGGATATGGGGTTATACAAGAACTGGCGGTTCAAGGAACGGTTCGAATTGCGTTTCAGCATCGACCTGTTCAATGCCTTTAACCATTCGAACTTTGACGCAACGCAAATCCAAGGCACAGGCATAGGTTCGGGTACGTTCTACAACGGCAACGGAGTATATTGCGGCCCAGCCAATGCGAAAGGCCTGTATGCGCCCTGCAGCCCGACCAACAACGTTATCAGCGCGTATGATACCAACAATAATGGGATCGGCGGCGCCAATCCAGGATTTGGTTCTACTAAAGTCGCCAAGTTCAACCGTGAAGTGCAGTACGGGTTGAGATTCAAATTCTAAAGAATGCAGCTTTTAGGCGTACAAGGAATCTTCCGGCGGGGCCTGCTGTATCGGGCCCCGCCGCTTTTTTGTGCAGCGCTCGAATGACGCGTTTTGGTTTCGATGCCTTGGTTCTTCGAAGAAAAAATTCCTGGTCGCGCGCAAAGTTCGACGGCCTACATAGAATGTTGTTAAAATATTGAAAGAGACCTTTTCTCGCGATGTCCGTTTCTCGTATCTCTATTTTCGTCATGCATACCCACAGAGCGACTGTCGCCTGTTGCCTGATGATACTTTGCGTTTTTCCTCCCGATCGTCTTTTGGGCGCTTCTAGGTCGACTCCTATGGCCGCCGAGGTACCCCTTAGGCAGCAGCCTGCCGAGCAGCCCTCGGGCCACGACGCCGCCGCAGACGAATTGCAAAATCGTCTGCAAGCTGCCGCGGCAGCTAAAAAAACCGGCGCTCCCGCCGCTGTCGCCCAAGCCAACGTCCAGGTGTTGGCATTGGCATTACGAAAGCTGGCCAATATTCGGACGACGGAGAGCGCCTTCCCGGAGGCTGCGGAACTCTATCGCCGCTCGCTTGCTTTGGAAGACGCGGCCGAAACGCACGTAGGGCTAGCCATAAGCGACCTGTACAGCAATCGTCCCGACGAATCCCTAGCTGAAGCTGCCAAGGCGTTGACTCTGGATCCTAATAGCGCTCGCGCGTTCAACATCCAGGGAAAAGCCTGGATGAAAAAGCGTGAATACAGCAAAGCGGTAGCGTCGTTGGAACGAGCGGTGCAGATTCATCCCGAGTTCGAACCCGCTTATGCGCTTGGTGTAGCTTTGCTCTCCCGGAAGGATCCCGAAAGCAAGAAAAAAGCGGCGCAAGTATTCGCAACGATTGTGACCTCGGTAGGTGATACCGGCTCCCTACACGTGCTTTTCGGCCACGCGTATCGCGACGCCGAAATGCAGGACGATGCCGTCCGCGAACTTCGCAAAGCTGCGGCTTTAGATACCCACACACCTCACGCGCACTATTTTCTTGGGTTGGCGCTGCTCTGGAAGAATGAATGGGCGGACACGCCGGAGATCCGCGAGGAATTTGTGACCGAACTGCGCAATTATCCGCGCGACTTCCTGGCAAATTATTTTCTCGGCTATCTGGATTCGAACGAGCGCCACTACGACGAAGCCAGTGTGCACCTTGAGGCCGCAGCAAACCTGGACCCGTCGTGGCCCGAGCCGTGGCTCTTCCTGGGGCTGAATGCGTATGCTCAGGGTGACATGAAGGCTTCGGAGGCATACCTCCGGAAATGTATTGAATTAACCGGAAAAGATGAATCGCGCGGAAATTATCAAGTTCGCAGAGCCTTGGTGACTCTTGGCCGCATTCTCACCACGAGCGGACGCGCTGAAGAAGCGGCGCCGCTATTGGCGAAGGCTCGCGAGTTTCAGAAGCTATCGCTCGCTGAAGCGCAGCAAGCAGTCGCTGATAAGGCTTCAGAGGAGGGCTCCGTCTCCCCTGCCGCCGTGGTCGCGCTTCTGGACCGCCAGGAAGATAAGCCCATCGCTTTTCCTTCCGAACCCGTGGATCCCACTCGGCCGCTTGATGCTGCGGCTTTATCGCGTTCCGGTCTATCGGACGAGACGAAAAAAGCCGCGGCCTCAGATGAAGACCGACTTCGTATGATCATCGGAGCAAGCTTCGGCGATCTTGCCACTTCAGAAGCGATTCGACGCGACTATTCTTCCGCGCTGGTTCATTACCAAGAAGCAGAAAAATGGAATCCCGCTATTCCTGGGCTGCTGCGTAATCTGGGTGTCGCGGCCTTTCGCGCGCAAAATTATGCGGAATGCGCGCGTGCGCTTTCGCAAGTCCTGGCGGAGAACGGCTCCGATGCAGCGGTGCGCGCAATGTTGGGCTCCGCGTACTTTAGCCTCGACAATTATCGCGAAGCCGCCAAAACGATTGCGCCCCTCGGCGATCGGGCCACGCATGACGCAACTCTAGGCTATCCATGGGCCGCTTCACTCTTCCACCTCGGCGATTCAACGCAGGCCACCACGGTACTTCAAGAATACGAGCGAAACGACCTGTCACCCGATGCTTTGGTTCTGGTCGGGCAGCTTTGGACTGACATCGGTGATTTTTCGCGTGCGGTGCAATCGTTTCATCGTGCTTTAGGGCGCGAGCGGTCGCTTACGAAAGCGCATTATTATGCTGGCCTGGCGCTGCTGCGTTGGCAACATTTCGATGAGGCACAAGGGGAGTTCAACGCGGAGTTGAAACTTACTGCTGATGATGCGGACGCAGCGGTTGGCCTCAGCTATATCTATGTACAGCAAGGGAAACGAAGCGCCGCAATTGAACTTCTGCAGTCGGCCAGCGCTCGTCACCCGGAAAATGGAAATGCCCACTATCAGCTGGGCAAACTTTTGCTTGATGGTGGAAATGTTCAAGAAGCGGTTGTACAGCTTGAGGCTGCGGTACGCGAACTCCCGCAAACGGATTATGTTCACTATCAATTGCAGACGGCCTATCGCAAGCAAGCACGGAATTCTGAAGCCGATCGCGAATTAGCAATTTATAAAGAATTAAAGGCAAAAAATCGCGCGTCTACGGCTCCCCGCCCTTCGGAACGGCCATGACCATCGCGAGCACGGAGAGCGTTTGAGAAAAATATCACTGGCAAGAATGTTCCGTGTCGCGTTGCTGCTTCTTTTTTTCATTAACTTGGCGTTCGCGCAGGGGGGGCATCCGCCGTCTCCACCGCCGCCTGCTAACGCGCGTACCGCGAAATGCGCGGGCCGACCTATACCGCAATTCGAGGACATTACGGCCAAGAGTGGAATCACGTTTCAACACACCGCTGATCCTTCAAAGAAATACATCGTGGAATCCATGAGCGGTGGGGTGGTTTTGCTCGACTACGACCGGGACGGTTGGCTTGATATTTATTTCACCAATGCGCCCACCGTAGCGATGGCTATCAAGGGGCAAACCAGCAAGGGCGCGCTGTATCACAACAACCACGACGGCACATTCACCGATGTCACCGCCAAAGCGGGTTTATCGAGTAATTGTTTTGCAATGGGCGGAGCAGTGGCAGATTACAATAACGACGGCTGGCCAGATCTTTACATAACGTGCCTTGGCGGCAACGTTCTCTATAAAAACAATGGCGACGGCACGTTCACCGATGTTACCGCGAAGGCTGGCGTAGCCGACGGTCGGTGGTCTGCAGGAGCAGCGTTTGGCGATTACGATGGCGATGGTTTTGTGGATTTGATGGTATCGAATTACGTCGACTTCCATTTGAACGACCTGCCCGGTTTCGGTTCATCGCCAAACTGCAAATACCGCAGCCTGGACGTACAGTGCGGACCACGCGGTCTAAAAGGAGCAGGCGATTCTCTCTTTCATAACAACGGTGATGGAACGTTCACAGACGTTTCGAAAACCGCCGGAGTTAGCGACCCCAACGGCTACTACGGCATGGGCGTCGTATGGGCCGATTTTAATAATTCTGGCCGGCCGGATATTTATGTTGCGGACGATTCCACTCCAAGCCTGCTCTACAAGAATCTGGGAAATGGAAAGTTTCTGGAAATCGGATTGGAATCGGGCACTGCAGTCAGTGAAGATGGCTCCGAACAGGGCTCCATGGGGGTAGCGATCGGCGACTACAACCACACCGGGCGCCCCTCGATCTACACCACCAATTTCGCAGACGAATACGACGATCTCTATCGCA